>NZ_JBYOKN010000003.1:0-481364 GCF_057799285.1 Comamonas sp. 14P8.1.4 | reverse complement strand
AACCTAGCGCATGCGTAGTGCATCAGGTAGTTGCTGTGTAACTAGGTCGTATCAAAGGCACTTTTTTACGGCAAAGCTGCTTGTTTGGGTGCGTTGATGACTTCGGCCACGTTGAGTAGCAGCATGGGCGGGTACAGCTCTAGAGTTTGTGCTGTTTGCATGTTTACGAGTAGTGAAAAACGTTGCAATGTGGATGCTGGAATGTCCCGCGCAGTTTTTTCTCCACTGAGGATTTGCTTGGTCATGGACGCAGCAAAACGACCAACGTTCAGATCGTTGGAGAAGAGTCCAAACAGACACCCAGACTTCCGGACAATGCTTTCTGTGGTGCAAAAGGTGGGAAGTTTGTGGTGCATGGCAGCCTGTGTGACCGCATCGCGGTGCGTGAATGCCAGAAACGTGATGGGCCCCACGTAAAGCAAATCTATTTTTTGAACGACTAATTCGGCTACTTTGGGAGCAATGTCTGCAGGGCTAGGGCCTCCATTTTTTTCGGGCAAGCTAGCCTCGATGACATCAAACCCATGGCTGGGTGCGATGCTTTGTAGGCGTTTCAAAATAATGGCTGAATTGGGCTCAGATGGATTGTGTAGATAACCAATGCGTTTGAAAGGCCGGTAGGACAGCATGGCATTGATCTGAACCGGCAAGGGGGCTACATGGCTGACCCCGGTCAAATTTCGGAAACCGTTTTCCAAAGAAGGTAAGAGGCCTGAAGCAACTGGGTCCGTCACTTCTGTGAACACAATGGGAATGTGGTCCAGGTTGTTTTTGGTGTGAGGGGCATCATGACGCCCTGCCAGCGCGAGGGTGGTGGGAGTACCCCACGCATAAATTAAATCTGGCTGTGTGGCGAGTACTTGTTCGCGCAAACGCTCTGCAGAGAGCCCGGTCTCATTTCGAACGTAGGCATAGCGCAAACTAAGGTCTGTACGCGCTAAATAGCTTTTATAGCCAGACTCTGTCGCTTGGTCGTCGTGCGGCATCACCATGGTGATGGTGAATACTTTTTTGGAAGCGTACGTTATTGTGGGCAATACAGTGCCTGCCAACAATGCTTTGGTCAGTTTGCGGCGTAAGTGAGATGTGCTTGTTTTCATGGCGCGAAACCTGCTTTGATGGTGGATGCATGCTGGCGCTTTAAACGCACATACATGCTGAATGTGGCAATGAGCAAAAAGATGCTCAGACTGGTAATGGCACCTGCATAGCCCCACGCAGTGATGGCTCCTGCAATCAAAAATGGGGCAGCAACGCTGCCAGCGCGCTCAAGCAGGCGAAATGCTGCCAATGCTTGCTCCGGTGTGGCTACCCTCAGAGGATTGTCTTCAAAGGCTTCTGTGATGAGCGCAACCTGGGCGGATGACTGCATGGCTTGGCCTAAACCGAGCAGTGCACTGCATAGTGCCAGTCCCCATACGCCTTCCATAAAAATCACACTGATGCATGCCAAAGCGCATGTGAAACCTCCTGCCACGATGATGGACTGTCGATTCCCGGTCTGATCGGACCATTTCGCGCAAGCTCCAACAGAAAGCGCAAAAACAAGAAAGTACAGCAGCAAAATTCGGCCGGTGACAGCGCTCGCTGTATGGAGGTGACTGGCATAAAGGGGGATCAGAATAGACAGAATCCCAACTGCAGCCAGACGAGCAGGCAAAGCGGCACCGAGAATTATGCTCATCGCACGAGGCTCTTGCCATATATCGCGGTAGGCCTGCCATAAATAGCTTTGTTTTTTGGTCGCAGTTGTTGGATCGCCAGGAAGGCTGCGGACTTTCCAGATCGCAGCGATCGCCGCGCACATGCAGGCGGCACATCCCAGGAAGGCTATCTGCGGCCCTGCTTGGGCTGCGATCATTCCTCCGAAAGGCGGCCCTACGATGCCCGCCGCCACAATAGCTGCTGACACACTGGTCATGCCTTGTGCGCGTTGTTCGCGAGAGGTGGTTCGAACAATCGCTGTTTGAGCAAGAATAAGAGCGAGCCCGTAGGCCATTCCTGCTCCAGCCCGCCAAGCAATCAATGCTGCAATCGATTCTGAAGTGGCGCTCAGAGCCAGCATGCATGTGCTGATCAATGCTGCAGCGATCATTAATTTGCGTAAATCGAATCGACCTGCCAGCGCGGGTCCCACTGGCTGCGCTATGGCCAAGGTCAGCATGAAGGCCGCGACAGGCAGTCCCGCGCTGAGGCTGCTGTTCAGTTGACTATCGAGCTGCGATGCAAAAACAGTGAGAAATGGGCGTAGTAACTCTTCCGAGAGAGCCACTAGAAAAATAAAGAAACGAATTCTTGAAAGATTACGGCTCTTTTCTCTGGCATCGGCAGCACGGGAACTCCAATCGCCATTGGATGTCTTGATTTCCCATAGTTTTTTCCATCTTCCACGTGAAATTTCGTAAACCAAAAAAGTCGAAATAACCACGGCCAAAACGAGGTCCACCAGGATGCTTGAAAGCTGCTGATCTACAAAGTCATCGGGATAGTTGAGTGCAACGAAATAGCCGGAGTGAGCGCTGTTTGTGACGACTTCTTGGGGGGCGGGTTGGTAGCCAGGATGCCCCACTTGGATCGATGAAATTTCTGGGGCCTTGAGTTGGGCCTGTTCAAGCCAGGGTTGAACGCCCATGAGTTGCAGGTAGGGGATGCCTGCATCTAGCGCGCGTGAAAGCTCATTGGCGAGTCTGCTTCCTAGGCTCTCTGCATTGCTTTTTATTTGCTCGAACACCAGAGGTTTGGCCTCTTCTCTGGCGTTCCATAAAACGGTGATGGGTGTTATGGAAAAGCATATCAAGCAGCATGCCGTTACCAGATATCTCCATTTCCGAAGATGGCGCATTTCCGCAGGGCTGAGATGTTCACGGAGAGTCCATGCCAAAAAAACAATGCAGGCCAGAATGAATGGCCAGGTTTTGGTGAGAACTTTCAGTCCCAATACGCGTGCTTGTTGCTGGGCGTAGCTGTAGTCAAAAGCCATCATTAACGAGCCGGATTGCAGGCCAGCAGCGTCTTCAATGGGCTGGTAAATCCAGGCCTTGGTTCCTTCTCGAAGTACAGAAATATCGCTGGGATAGCTTGCCGTTTTTTCAGTTTTTAAAAGCTGCGATGGAACCTGTGTAGAGCCGATTTCCACTAAGGGCTGATGGTGTGCAGCTAAAACTTGTATGCCAGTGATTGCTTTTTCGCTCTTGAAAAGTCCGTGGAGTTGTTGCTCCAGTGGCATCTGATCTTCAAGGGCGATGCCAAGGCGAATGCCTTGCTCTGCAGAGTGGTGGATGTTTGTCGCTGTACGCAGACTTTGCTGAAGAGCTAAATCGGACAGCATTTGCTCTACCCGCCAGGTAATTAACAGCAAAGAAATCCCGAACAACAGCATCGTTGCAACGGAAGCCAGTGGGAATGCATGTCGCCATATGCGAGATCCATGGATGTTCATGCTTGTACTTGGTGGTGTGAGTGTGGATCTGGAAAACACCGCGCGTTATCGCCGGAGAAATGGAAAAGAATCGATGAACGCATCCCTTTTTGCACAACGGCCGGATTTGGTGCATCCCCAGTTATTTGGTGGTAAGTCCAATTTGAGTTTTCGGAGCTTGGGTTCTCATGATTTCGCTGCCTGGAAAGCGTTGCGTGATCTGGTTATCGGCAATCTCTCGGATCCTGACCATTACGTACGTGAACTGGATGAAGCGTGCTTTTATTCGCAGCATAGCCAGCCACATGGGCATTGCATTGGTGCATTTGCGGGCGAAACCTTGGTGGCATATGCCATGCTCAGAGTTCCAAAGTTGACCGATAAAGACAATTTGGCAAGGGTGGGGCAATTGCAACCAATGCATTGGTGTCGCGCTGCGCATTTGGCCAGTTGTATGGTCCATCCCTCTTGGCGGGGTGATCATTTGCAAGTGCTGCTCTTACGGACAAGGATGGCCTTGGCTTTGGCGTGGGGGAAGCCTTTGTGTCTAGCCATGGTTTCTTTGCGCAATCGTGCAAGTCAGCGCAATTTGTTGCGCCAGGGGATGGCGGTGATCTGGACAGGGTGGATGGATGGTCTTCAGCGGCACATCGTCGCGCTGAATTTGGAATCTCCCTGGCAAGTGTCGACCTCGCATACGGATCAAATCTTGGTTCCTGCAGACGACTTTGGTTGCATGGTGCGGTTAACGCAAAATGGCTATGTCGGTCTGGAGGAGGTGCAATTGCGGGAAGGCTCTGGATTGCGATTTGTGCGGGTGGCTATGTCTTGAGTCCCTCTCCACGCGATTTCTCTCCCAGATATTGCAATGAGACAATCGTGATGTCATCAGCCTGTGCGGCGCCCTTTTCGAAATCTCGGATGTGCGAGAGAAGGTAGCTGGGCAGCTCAGGTGATGAGGGGGCATGCTGTGTCACCGCATCCAGTAATCGTGCCTCGCCAAACAAGGCGTTGGATGTATCCGTTGCCTCGGTTACACCATCGGTATACAAAATAATGCTATCGCCTGGCATCAGTGTGAGTTCACCAGACGAAAACGTTTGCTCCTCCAAGACAGCCAGTGCCATATTCTTTTCTGCCATCAGGTAGGCTGTGCCGTTTTGTTGCTTCAAAAGTGGTGGATTGTGGCCTGCATTCACATAGCGTAGCTTGCCAGTGCTGAGCTGCAGCACTGCATAGAACACCGTCACAAACATCATCTGATCGTTCTCAGCGCACAGCTGGTTATTGAGCTGACTGATGGTTTGGCTTGCGCTCTCTAGATGCATTGCATTGCTTTTGAGCAATGTGCGAGAAATGGCCATAAAGAACGCGGCTGGTACACCTTTGCCAGACACGTCTGCGACGACCACAGCCAATTGGTCTTCATCGATCATGAAATAGTCATAGAAGTCACCGCCAACCTCTTTGGCGGGCAGCATCAGGGCATCGATGTACACCTGATGTGCTTCGGGTGTATGGCGCGGCAGAATGGAAAGCTGCATTTGTCGTGCAATTTCCAGTTCTTGCTGCAAGCTGGCGAGCACCGCTTGCGTTTGCATGGATGCCTGAAGCTCTTTAAGTAATTTGAGCAGTCGATTTTGCTGAGTGCTAACAAGTCCGGACATGCGGCCCAATACGCCAGCCAGTTTTGCCAAGGTGTTTTCTTGGTGCTGGGTTTCATGGGAGGGCGCAGGGTTTTTGTGAGCCAGGCTCTGCAAGATCTCATCACGGGAAGTGCTGTCCAGGCTGTCCGCTAGTTTTCTCAGCTCTGTGCGGATCAAGCGTTCATGCTGAACTCTCAGGCGCTGTTTTTCCTGTCGCAAAGTCTCCAGCTGAATCAGTTCATTGCGGATGGTGTGCAGGGCATGGAATAACTGCGCTTGCTCATCATCCCCATCACCGTCCAGATGGGTTTCATCGATGTGTGAATGAACGTCGCCTTGAATTAGACGATTCAAGGCCGAAATACCTCTATCAATAGGCTGCAGCTGAACGGCAAGCACTATCAATATGACCAAGAGCAAAGCACATCCTGCGAGCCCAATCATCCAAATATTACGTAGCGATTGCTGCTGGATAGATTGCAGATAAGTCTCCCAACCAAGAGGGCGCCAAACCAAATGCGCAACCAGGTGATGGTTGATGTCAAACAGTGGCAGTTCAATCGAATCTCTTGAGCTTGTGCAAGCACGCTGGGTATTGCCTGTCATGGCATCAGCGCATGATTCGGTCAGCTCCCATGGGCTTTTGAGTGAAAAATCACCACCTATTTTTTCGTGCAATTTTTTTAGCGTTGCCGATGCGGAACGCATGACAAGGTGCATCTGATCAGACTGCTTGAAAAGCATGATCCAGTGAAAACTTTGCGCATCTGTTGCAAAAAAACCGGGCATGGCGTTTGGTTGCAGCAGCCATTCCTGCAGCACATTGGCGGGAATCGGCAATTTGTCATCGACGAGCTCAGATGCCAGGAGCTGCGAGTGTGAGCCTGGAAGTTTCAAGGAGATATGCTGGGTCTCCTCATGGGCGCTGGAGGCGATATTTTTGAGTGTCTCAGTAGAAAATCCTTGCTTCAGCGCTTGCATTTCCCGCTGAGCTTGTTGCTCCCAGATGGATGCCAATTGCACTTGCCAAGATTGGCGGGCAGCAGCTTGAAGCTGTCCATCTTGATGCCAGAGCCAGATCATGCAGGCGGCGCAAATAGACGCAATCGCCAGAACAAGACTGGCATACGAGCGTTGTTTAATTTGCATGGGAAGTTCCTTGACGAGAGGGCTTCAAGGAAAGAATCCAGGAGGCGCCCAGCACAATGGCGCTCAGCGATAAAACAATGGAAGGTGCAAAGAAGTAGCTCATGATTAAGCCCGTGCAAAGGCCTGCGCCAATTGCTACAGGCGTGCGGCTCGCACGAAGTTGGGCATGTGCACCACCAGCGCCAAATGCAAGCATGTAAACCACCAGCATGATGGTGACTTCACTCGGCCAGATAAATGCCAGGGATCCTGCGGTTAGCTGTAGCACTGCGAGACCTAAACGTAAGACCTTATGTGTGCTGGAGCGTAAAAAGTATCCAGAACACCAGCCTGCGATAAGCCAGCATGCATGGTCTGCAGCGTTGTGGTTGACGTTGGTGGTGAGGGCGGCGATGCCCAGGCCGATCGCTATATAAAAAAAACTCACTGCCCAGTAGGTGCTTTTTGGACGTCGGTATTTTGTCGGGCGTATACGTGTCCGCCATGGGCTGGCGTGGCTGTTCCAAAGTAAACATGCCATCAAGCCACAAGCTGCTGGTAGTAGCAGAGCGATCCGCGCAATGTCATCGCTGAACGAGTGCACGGTCAGCATTGCCAATATGGGGCCTAAGCTCGCCAGTGCGTACAGATATGCGCGTTCAACGGGGCGTGACAGTCTTGGTTGCGCGAAGATGAACTTGCGCCGTGCTGCATGGAGCACGGACTGAAATGACTGATAGCTGAGCCCTGCGACCACGCCTGAAATGGTGGCTTGTATAACGACCCCAGCATTGCTTTGCGCAAGTAAAAATGGTGCAAACAGTAAAGCCAAGAATCCTGTGGTCAAGACTTGCATGACAGGCAGCTTGATGTGCTGGCCTAACTTATATGCCAGGAGCAGTGAGACAAAATAGGCGCTTGATGCTTGGATGGATAGGCTGTCAGCACGATCAGCAAGCATCGTTTGCCATATCCAAGGACTGGTACTTGATAGCGCCAGTATCAGGCTTAGCCAAAAGCACTGCTGTTCAATTGCATAGATGCGTTGGCGCTCAAGTCCTGTGCTGAGCGTCAGTCCTTTGGTAGCTTGACCTAGGATGGAGTCCAGCTGTTGACGATGGTGGGCGGATGGCTCCGTTTGTCGGAGTGAGTGCACCAGGCGCTGTAATCGGTCTTTGGCTTCATGCACCGAGCGAACATCTGCAGAGAGCTGCTCCGGGCGAGTGTCATGCGCTGCTGAATGCGGAACAAGCCACGAGTTTTGAAAGATGCCGCTGTGAATATTGCGAGATATGTTGGCGATGACATCTTCGCGCAACCAAGGACGCAATGAATAACTGAGCTTGGCAGCCCAGTAGCTGAGTGCGGTAAGCAATGCCAATAGGCTGACCCAGATCCATAAGTTGTGTGCGAGTAGTTCTCCCGCCTGCTGGGGGTGGATGTAGACATTGACAACGGCGGCTGTTTCGCGATTGTGATGGGCTTGAACAACGGCCGCCGCTTGTACCGACGCATCCTCGGATGGCGCCGAGCGAGAACTCCAGATTGGCAAAGACAGCGGGTCTTGAATGTCAATGGCGACAAGGTCGGCGTGCTGCTGCTGAAGGGCGTCTAGCATGGCATCTACGCCGATCAATTTTGACAGCGGAATGCCTAAGGAAATTGCATGTCCGATTTTCTGCGCAGTGTCGTTGGCAATGGTTTGCCCGCGAACCAGTGCGGCATCTTGATACATCTTCTGCAGTGTCTGCAATTGTTGCTGGTGCAGGATGGTGGCAACCAAGCACAGCATCACCAAGCTGCTGAGCGCCAAGAAAAGCGGTGCGGATCTGCGCGAGTGGGTGGTGCTCATTCTTTTCGCTCCAGGCTGTCTAAGTCATCAAAACCTTGATGAATTTGACGCAGTGCCTTGGCGGTTGCTTGCTGGGTCGCTTGCATGGCGGGGGCGTACTTCTGTTTCTCTTTTCTGGCTTGGATACCTAAAAAAATTACGATCCCAAGTCCAAGCGTTGCACACAGGCCCAAAGAGAGCAGCAGCGAATGGGTGAGTTCCGTGCTGAACAACGAGCTTTGCGTAGTCGTTTCCTGTTGCAAAAAAGCGGGTTTGCTGAAAAAGATATGACCTATTTGTTCAGCATGTGCATTGGTGACAGGGGCGCCAATGAGCCACCAGTCGCCCCATTGAAATTGCCAGCTTGCAGCGCTTGATTGCTCTTGAATGCGGGTAAGAAGCTGCGCGGGTAATTGGCGGCGCAATTCGGCGCGATTCGTGCTGTACATCACGACGCCTTGCTGATCTGCCACGTTGGCACTTTGGAGGCTGGGGTCGGTTTGGAGCGATCGCCCCAGCATGTGTTCAATGCGTGGGTTGTCCTCTAACTCCACGCCCATGGATGTGTCGGTTGCAATGGCTTCTTGAAGGGTCTGTAAGCCCAAGATCAACGCTTGCTGCTGAATGGCAAGTTGTTGCGCCTTCTGCTGTTGTGACATCAATGCCACCATCAAGATCACACCGGCTAAAACCATTGCAAGCCACAGTCCCCCGCGTTCTAGGCCAGCTTTCAAGCATTCATTTTCCGTCGACTTATTTTTTCTTTTAAACATTTTAGAAAATGATATTTTTTGTGTTAATTTAATAAAAGAAGAATGCTTTTGATATGAATTCAAAGAAAATCACAGAGATTTTGAATGGGCATGTGGATGCGCTACCTGGGTTCTTTGAGGGCCTTGAGGAGTGGTGCTTGCAGCGTGGTGTAGCTCCTCAATTGACGATGCAGTTCGTTCTTATGCTGGACGAGCTTTTGACCAATGTTGCTATGCATGCCTATGAAGGTCGTGGAGGCTGGGTCGAAGTGGCTGTTGAAGTGCTTGAGCCCATGGGCTTGCAGGCAAGGATTTGTGACCAAGGCCCCGCTTTTGATCCCACCCAACGATCGCCTGTCGATGTGACAGCCTTGCTTGAGGAACGCCCTATTGGTGGCTTGGGGGTTCATTTCATTCACCAATTGGCGAGCGAATTTGCGTACCAGCGTGTGAATGGCTTGAATGTGGTCACTATCAAAAAGATGTCTGCACAGGCTTAGATGGCAACGCGGCGTGGGGCTAGGCCTCCATCGCTTGCGCACCCGTCGCAAACTCAATTTTTTCCCGCAGCATGGTTCTTGCGCGTGACAGGCGGCTGCGCACGGTGCCGACGGGAACATTTAAATAAGCAGCCGCCTCTTCGTAGCTGAGCTCGTCGAGGGTCACGAGCATCAGGACTTCGCGCATATGCTCTGGCAGCTCAGCCATGGCTTCTTCCAACTGATGAATTTTTTGTGTGAATTCCGCGTTCTCCAGCGGATTCGGGCTTTCCTGGGCAATGTCGGTCAGTGCTTCTTCGCTAAGAAACTCATAGCGTCGATGTGGGGTGCGAGAAAGGTAGTTGCGCACCAAGTTCATGGCAATGCCATACAACCAGGTGGAAAAAGCCGATTGACCGCGAAATGAGGGGTAGGCCTCGTACGCATAGACAAAGGCTTGTTGGGTCAACTCATTGGCATCCTCGTGCGGGCCAATGTATTTGGCAATGAAGCGGTTGAGCTTCACGCTGTGTTCTTTGACGCAATCTTGGAAAACTTGGTTGCGTTCACCCTCGAAATACATGACGTATTCGCTTCGCAGCTGAGGGTCCAGCTTGGATAAGAACGCTGACATCGGTTTTCCTTACAAAGAGCAACAGTCGTATGAGCTTAGGTAAGGAGCAAATGTTTAACAATCACCAATTTCAGTGATTTTGATGTTCCGGTACGCGATGGCTGGCATCTCGTCCCCTTTGTTTTTGGTAAGGGGTTTGGCACATTTTTTTCGGAAAACTGCAGGGCGCGCAGCCCGGTGGAAGGTGTTGCTGCGAGGTGAGTCGGTCGCGTTAATTGCGTTCACGCTTCGCATCTACCCAGCAGTTGGGTAAAAAAAAGCCTGCTACTTTGGAGGTAGCAGGCTTTGCTTCACCAACGTTGGCGATACTTAGCTTTTGATCGCTACTTCGCCGCGCAATGTGTAGGTCATGGCTTCGGTGATCTGCACGTCAACCAGTTGGCCAATCAGACGCTCGTTGCCGGGGAAGTTCACCACGCGGTTGCACTCGGTGCGGCCCATCAGCTCACCGTTGGCGCGCTTGCTGAAGCCTTCGACCAGCAGTTTTTGCACGGTGCCCACGCGCTCGTTGCTGATGTCCTTGATGTTCTGGTTGATCACTGCTTGCAGCTCTTGCAGGCGGCGCAACTTCACATCGTGCGGTGTGTCGTCGTGCAGGTTGGCCGCAGGGGTGCCGGGGCGGGGGCTGAAGATGAAGCTGAAGGAGTTGTCAAAGCGCACATCGTGAATCAGCTTCATCATCTTCTGGAAGTCTTCCTCGGTCTCTCCGGGGAAGCCGACGATGAAGTCCGAGCTCATGGCCAGATCCGGGCGGATGGCGCGCAGCTTGCGGATCGTGCTCTTGTATTCCATGGCCGTATAGCCGCGCTTCATGGCCATCAGAATCTTGTCGCTGCCGTGTTGCACGGGCAGGTGCAGGTGGCTGACCAGCTTGGGCAGCTTGGCATAGGCCTCGATTAGGCGTGATGTGAACTCATTGGGGTGGCTGGTGGTGTAACGGATGCGTTCGATGCCAGGAATCTCCGACACGTATTCCAGCAGCAGCGCAAAGTCACAAATCTCGGCGGTGTCCCCCATCTTGCCTTGGTAGGCATTCACGTTCTGACCCAGCAGCGTTACTTCCTTGACGCCTTGGTCAGCCAAGCCTGCCACTTCGACCAGCACGTCTTCAAATGGGCGGCTGACTTCTTCGCCGCGGGTGTAGGGCACCACGCAGTAGCTGCAGTATTTGGAGCAGCCTTCCATGATGGACACAAAGGCCGATGCGCCTTCCACACGGGCGGGTGGCAGGTGGTCAAACTTCTCAATTTCAGGGAACGAGATATCCACCTGTGGTTTGGCCTTGGCGGCACGGGCGTTCAGCAACTCGGGCAGGCGGTGCAGGGTTTGGGGGCCAAAAACCACGTCGACGAACGGTGCGCGTTTGATGATCTCGTCACCTTCCTGGCTGGCCACACAGCCACCCACGCCAATCAGCACGCCTTTTTCCTTGAGGTGCTTCACGCGACCCAGGTCAGAGAACACTTTCTCTTGCGCTTTTTCGCGCACCGAGCAGGTGTTGAACAGGATCAGGTCGGCCTCGTCCATGTTCTGGGTGGGCTCGTAACCTTGGGCTGCGCCCAGAACATCGGCCATCTTGTCCGAGTCGTACTCGTTCATTTGGCAGCCGAAGGTTTTGATAAATACTTTTTTGCTCATCGTGGTCGCAGCGCAGCGGCCGTAGCGGGCTGCGCGTTCAAGTAAAAACGGCCGCCAGCGTAAGCTGGGCGGGCGTTGAGGGGGTAAAAACAGGAGCGTTCTGCAGCGCAGAAGCAGTGCGCAATGCGCTAGCGTTTGGCCATGAAGCTGGCCAGCTCTTCGGGCGTCAGAATCCAGGCGGTCAGCAGCCACTGGGTGCTGGCTTCCTTGAGGTAGGCCACCTTCAGTTCCTGGCTTTGCACGGTATGGGCAAAGATCAGCTTGTTGTCGGCGCTGAACAGGCGAAAGCCTGGCGCGGTACGGATGGCGGTGCCACCGATGTACGCGTGGGGAATCTGGTCGATGCGCAGCACGCCCAGCTGTACCGAAGCCGGGAAGGTGCGGTGCCCCACCTTGGTGGCGGTGTTCGCGGTTTCCACCGCAGGCAGGGTGGCCTGGGCGGTGCAGGTCAAAGCAGTGGCCAGCAGAGGGGCGGCCATCAAAGTAGAAAGCAAGCAGCGATTCATGGTGTTCATCCAGGGGCTGACAGACCGCAGCATTCTACGTAAGAGTGGCTGGCGCAGCATGCGGCTCAGGTTCTGGAGCCGCCTCAGTCCAGCGACAGGCCGGCGCCAGCTGCATACAACGTGGCTTTGGGTGGGCGGCACAGACCCCAAAAGCGCAAGCCTGTCAGCTCGGCCATATGCACGCCCATGGCGGTTGGGGCGGAGATGGTGGCGAGTGCGCCAATGCCCAGCTTGGCGCATTTGCGCACCAGCTCATGGCTGCCACGGCTGGAGAGTACGACAAAGCCGGGCTGACCCAGCTGCCCAGTGCGTGCCAGGCGGCCCAGCAGCTTGTCGAGCGCGTTGTGGCGCCCAACGTCTTCAATCACATCGTGCACCTGACCATCCAGTGTGGCCCAACCTGCTGCGTGGATGGCCCCGGCTTCAGCGTTCAGGATTTGTTTAGGAGGCAGATTGTCGATGGCCTGGAGTACGGTCGGTAAATCGATCTGAGCGACCCAGTCGCGTGCGGGCAGTGCATCGAACGATAAATCCAGCGCCGCAAAGCTCTCCATGCCACACACACCGCAGCCGGTGCGTCCGCTCATGGAACGGCGGTGGTCTTTCAGGCGCACAAAGCAGCGCGATGAAATTTCCAGCTGCACTTCCATGCCATCCATGCCAGCCGGCAGGCCTGCAGCGGCAGCGGCCACGGGGCGCACCTCCACGCCATAGCAGTCAGCGGCGCTGTCGATGATGCCTTCGCTCAGCGCAAAGCCGATGGCAAAGTCTTCCAGATCCAGCGGTGTGCCCATCATCACAGCATGCGAGATGCCGTTGAACACCAGCGCAATCGGCACTTCACTGGCCAGCACGCGCTGTTCCGCTGTCACGCCGCGCTCGGCGTGGTGAAAGCGCACATCGCGCGGGGTCAGGGCGGGAACGCTGGAGGGTTCAATGGGGCAAGCGCTGGCTTCGGTCATAACTTCCCATGATAGGGCGATGCGTTTAATCGAGCAGGGCCACGCTTTTGATTTGCGCAATTACGGGCTGGCCTTGCTGCAAGCCCAGCTCACGCACCGACCGTGCCGAGACACGTGCCAGCAAGGTGGTGCCACCGGCTTGCAGCGTCAGCATGACATGGCCTGGGCTGTCTTCGCGCAGCGCAGTGATCGTGGCTGCCACGCGGTTCAAAATGCTGCTGCCGTTGGGCGTTTGCAGCGCAATGCTCACATCGCGTGCCAGCACGCGCAAACGTACAGATTCACCATGGGCACGTTCAGAGGCGCCGCTGATAAACAGTTCACCCCGGTCAAAGTTGACTGTGCTGAGGTGGTCTTGCGCGTCGTAATGACTGATGTGGCCTTGCACCAAGCTGGCGGCATCGGCTGCGGGGCCCATGGGGTGATCGCGCTGGGTGAGGAGGGTGGCGGTATCACCCTGACTGACCACGCGGCCGGCCTCCAGCAGCACAACATGGTGGGCCAAACGCGCCACCTCGTCTTGCGAGTGGCTCACGTAGAGCACGGGAATATCCAGATTGCGCTGCAGGCGCTCCAGATACGGCAGTACCTCGGCTTTGCGCTGGGCGTCGAGTGCAGACAGGGGCTCATCCATCAGCAGCAGCTGGGGGCTGGTGGCTAAAGCGCGCGCAATCGCAATGCGTTGGCGTTCACCGCCAGACAGTGTGGAAGGGCTGCGTTCCAGCAGATGGCCAATGCCCAGCAGTTCCACCGCTTGCTCCAATTGCACTTTGCGGCGCGCGGGTGGGGTGCGCTTGAGGCCATATTCCAGATTGGCGCGGGCGCTCAGGTGCGGGAACAGGCTGGCTTCCTGGAACACATAACCCAAAGCACGTTGGTGTGTAGGCAGCCATTGGCGCAGTCCATCGTCTTGCCAGATTTGCCCATTCACCACGACGCGGCCTTTGGCGCGCTCCAGCCCTGCCATGGCGCGCAAGCAGGTGGTTTTTCCGCAGCCAGAGGGGCCAAACAAGGCGGTGATGCCGTGGCCGGGCAGGCGCACATCTATGTCCAGGGCAAAACTATCGCGCTGCACATGGAGCTTCGCTTCGATCATGCGCGGGGCTCCTTCGGTTGTAGCCAGTGCAGCAGCATCAGCACGATAAAGCTAAACACCACCATACCGCCGGCCAGAATGTGGGCGTTGGCGTACTCCATGGCTTCAACGTGGTCGTAAATTTGTACAGACACCACGCGGGTAACGCCGGGGATGTTGCCGCCAATCATCAGCACCACGCCAAACTCCCCCACGGTGTGGGCAAAGCTGAGTACCGCCGCGGTGATAAATCCCGGGCGTGCCATGGGCAGCACCACGGTAAAGAAACGGTCGAGCGGCCCTGCGCCCAGCGAGGCGGCCACTTCCAGTGGGCGACGGCCCAAGCTTTCAAAGGCGCGTTGCAGCGGCTGTACGGCAAACGGCAGCGAGTAAATCAACGAGCCGACGACCAAGCCGGGGAAGGTGAAAGGCAAACGGCCCAAACCCAGCCATTCAGTGAACTGGCCGACAGGTCCGTTGGGCCCCATGGTGAGCAATAAATAAAAACCGATGACCGAAGGCGGCAGCACCAACGGCAGCGACACCACAGCGCTGATGGGCCCTTTGGCGCGGGAGGTGGTGTGCGCCAGCCACCATGCCAGCGGTGTGCACAGCGCGAGCAGCAAGAAGGTGGTGACGGCAGCCAGCTCCAGCGTCAGTGTGATGGCGGCCCAATCTTCGGTAGACAGAATGCCCAAGGTATTTGAAAGAATAAGTGAGCTGCTTACGCAGACAAAACAAGCACTTCAGCACGAAATCATGCTGAAGTGCTTGTGGATTAAGCGCTGGGTGCTTTAGAAACCGTAGCCGTAAGAGCTGATGATGGCACGGGCTTTGTCGCCCTTCAGGTAGGTCATCAACGCCTTGGCGGCTTCGTTGTCCTTGGCATTGTTCAACACAATCGCGTCTTGGCGAATGGGTTCATGCATCTCGGCGGGGACAATCCACGCCGAGCCGGACTTGATCTTGCCATCTTCCATGACTTGCGACAGCGCCACAAAGCCCAGCTGCGCATTGCCGGTGGCGGCGAACTGGTAGGTCTGGCCGATGTTCTCGCCCTGAACAAACTTGGGCTTGATGGTCTCCAGCAAGCCCATCTTGGTCAGCGTTTGCTCTGCAGCCAGGCCGTAAGGCGCCAGCTTGGGATTGGCAATAGCGATGTGCTGGAAGTCATTCTTCTTCAGCACTTCACCCTTGTCATCGACATAGCTCGCATCCTTGCTCCACAGCACCAGTTTGCCAATCGCATAGGTAAAGCGCGAGGCTGCGTCGCCCTTGCCTTCTTTAGCGATCTTCTCGGGGGTGGTGTCGTCCGCCGCCAGCAACACGCCAAACGGGGCGCCGTTGTTGATCTGGGCGTAGAACTTGCCGGTGGCACCAAACGACAGCTCGGCTTTGTGGCCGGTGTCTTTGGCAAATTCCGCCGCAATCTTTTGCATGGGGGCGGTGAAGTTGGAGGCCACGGCCACCGAGATGGTTTCGGCGTGGGCAGCGCCCGCCAACAGAGCAGTTGCTAGCAGGCTGGCACGCAGAACAGGAGGGGTGAACATAAGCGCTATTCCTTTTGTGAATAGCGAAAGTATAGCCCTGAGCGTGGCAACCCTGCTGGGCTTGGCGGCATGATGCAGGCATGGCCAAGCATTCTTCCGACCCCGACACTCCTGCGGCAGACCCCACCGCCCCAGTCCCACCCACGCTGATGCAGGCGTTGGGCCATCCGTTGTCGGACCGTCGGCTACAAGTGCTGCGCGCGCTGGGGGAGTGTGGTTCGATCTCGCAAGCTGCCCGCGCCGTGGGTGTGAGCTACAAGGCCGCCTGGCAGGCGATTGACACCTTGGGCAATCTGGCCGGTGTGCCGGTGGTCGAGAAATCCGTGGGGGGCGCGGGTGGCGGTGGCGCCAAACTGACCAGTGCCGGACAGGAGCTGTTGCGGGCCGCGCAGGCCATGGCCCAGGCGCGTGGCGTGGTGCTGCAGCAGTTGCAGTCGCCTGTGGCCGTGCAGCGGCTGGGTATTCAGACCAGCATGCGCAACCAGTGGCCGTGCGTGGTGCAGCAGGTGGATCTGGCAGGCCCTCTGGCGCGCGTGCATGTGCACAGCGTGCACGGCAGCTTGCAACTGGCCGCGCGCATCACGGCAGAAAGTGCGCAGTTGCTGGGGTTGCAGCCGGGAATGCCGGTGCTGGCCATGTGCAAGGCCACAGCGGTCACCGTCGATGCTGCCCGCAGTGCCGCGCTGCCCGCTGCCAACACCTGGAATGGCAAAGTCCGCCGCGTGACCTCGGGTGCCATTGGCGATGAAGTGGCCGTGCAGATGGCCGACGGCGTGCAATGGGTGGGGTTTGCCAGCGCCGAAAGCGGTCTGCGGCTCGGTGCCGAGGTGGGCGTGCACATGCCCGAGTCTGCGGTGGTGCTGGCGTTGGAAGGCTAAATACACCTGCTATTGATCAATATCAGCGGAATAAGGCATATTGCGGGGAATAGTGTCCAATCGTTAAAAGAATGGACGCAATCTCAGGGTTATCACGGTGATCCCCGCCACACGGCCCTTGGCTTTTTGCCACAATAAGCACCCAATGGAGTGGTGAGTGCCTGCATGTCGCAGGCAGATCTGAAAGAACAACAGCAGTGAGCATTTTTGATCGCTTGATTTCGACATTCACAGGCAGCGAAGAGGCCGCAGCCCCTGTGCCTGCCAAAAAAACCAACGCGGAAACCGAAGGCGAAACCAAGCGTTCCCGTTTCATGGGGCGCGAAGGCGTGGAGCCCGAGTCTGCCGCCGTGGTGGAAAAAGGCCTGGTGGACGGCCCGACCCTGATCTGGCTGCACGTGCAACCCACCACCCAGCGCTTGCTGCTGGTGCCGGAGTTGGGTGTGGCGGAGGGAGAAGAGCTGAACCCCACGATGATGGCCGACCTGCACCGTGCAGGCCTGTGCGAAGAAGTGGCCTACCACGCAGGCTACGACCAGTACTGGAAGATGCCTGCGCAAGAGGCGATTTTGCGCACCCCTTCGCTGTATGAAATTCCCACGCCGCCACTCAATCGCATGAAGCTGGAGACGCGCTTGGTCAAGCAGGGCGAGCCCCGGGGCTTTTGGATGCATGTGCGCATCCGTGCAGCTGAAGAGTTGCAGCTGCATGCCGAGGAATAAGCCAAGCAGTGGCTTGTCGTCAAACCCAAAGCGCCTCACCCTGAGGCGCTTTTTTCATGCCTAGCGCAGGCTGCCGGTCACGGGCAGCCCGCTGAGCAGCGGCCACTGCGTGCGCTGCACAAAGCTCTGGTAGTCCATGGGGCGGGTGATGGCGGCATCGGCACGGTTGGCCAGCACATAGGCCCAGGCACGCTGGCCGGCTTCGTCGTAGACCAGTTTGAACAGGTGGCTGGGTATCCAGACCGCATTGCGCCCAAGGGTCTGTGTTTGCCCCTCGTGCAAGGTGCCGGAGAACACATACACATTGCCGCTGGCCCGCAGTACGTACTTGCGGGTATCGGCCTCCAGCTTGGACCACAGCTTGCGGTTGTGCGTGGGGTTTTGCGGCACCATGTTGCTCAGCGCAAAAGACTGGGCCATGGCGTGCGCCGTGGGCTGGTTGGCGGCGGCGGCCAGGTGGCCCCGGTCAAAACCACTGCCCTGGTAATCGGCCAAGGCTGCGCGCTGGGCTTCGGGGATGCGGGTGTCGGCGTAGAACTGGTCGGTGCGCTCAAGCCCGGCGGCATTTTGCAGACGCTGGCGACTGAGTTTTTCCACCACCACCATGGGGGTCTTAGTCAGCCCGGAATAGAGCACGGCAAAGGCATCCGAGCACAGGGCCAGCGGAGCCCATTGCGTGCTGATCACAGCCACTTGCAGCGGGCGCTGGGCCGGAAACTGGTCGGCACAGGCGGCAAATGCCCCTGAGGCAGCCGGGGTGTCAGGGAAACTAGCGGGTGCAGGCACGCGCGGCAGGGCGGCGGTTTGCTCGCGAATGACTTCGGTCGCAGTCCCCGTGAATGCATCGCGGATCTGGCGCACGCGCTCGCGCAGTGCTTGCAGCCACTGCTGCGATGTGGCGCTGAGCATGTGCTCCGGCGGCTCCAGCAACAGGTTCAGCGGCTGAATGGGCTGGCTGAGGATGGCATTGCCAAAGATGGCGCCCCAGACAAAACAGGCCATACGGCTGGTCAGGCGCTGGCGCAATTGGCGCAGCCAAGTCACAGGAGGGAGAGATTTCTTCTTACGCGTAGCCATGGAACATGCAGGTCAGCCGCTGTCTGCTAGCGGGCTGATAGCATGCAACGCTTGAATTCTAAGGCTGACTGGCTGTTTTGGTTGTCAAAAACTGTATGTAGATACAGTTGTTTGCGCAGAGGTGCGAAAGAATTGCGGGTATTTACGGTGTTTGGGAAAAGTGGCCCCAAAAATGTGCATATAATTGTGGCTTAGCGGCTGTAGCTCAGCTGGATAGAGTACTTGGCTACGAACCAAGGGGTCGTGGGTTCGATTCCTGCCAGCCGCACCAAACGACAAGCCTCAGAACTGAAAAGTTCTGAGGCTTTTTCGTTTGGGGCTTACTGTTTACCAGCGCAGGGGGCGGCCCTTCGCGCGCCAAGGCCCATGTCCTTGGTTATGCCGGTGGCGCTGCCTGCGGAAGGCGCAGCGTGAAACAGGCGCCTTGCCCCACTGCGCTGTGCACCACAATGCGGCCTCCGTGCTGCAGCGCCGTGGCATGGACATAGGCCAAGCCTAGGCCGGTGCCCTGAATGTTGCTGGCCTCGTGCTGCTCCTGGCGGGCAAAGGGTGCAAACAGGCGCTCCTGCTCCTGCGGGCTGATGCCTTCGCCTTCATCACGCACACTGATGCACCAGTGCTGCCCTTCCAGGGTCAGGCTGCAGTAGACCGTACCCTCCACCGGGCCGTACTTGATGGCGTTGCTGATCAGGTTGACGCAGGCACGGCGCAGCATGCTGGCATCTCCCAGCACCCAGGCTTCTTGTTCCTGGGGCATCCATTCCAAGGCCACAAACCGCTCGTTGGCCGCGGCCCAAGTGTCATCCAGGGCTTGGTCAATGATGCTGCCCAGCTCGACAGGCAGGTGCTGGGCCACGGTGTTCTGCGCCCGGGCCAGGTGAACGAAGTCATCGGCCAGTGCCAGCCCATTGCGGGCATAGCGCTGAATGCGCTCCAGCAGGATGGGGGAGATGGTGTGGGCGCTGCTGCACTCGCTTTCTGGGGCAAAGTGCTGCTCCATTTCGATCACGGTGAGGATGGCGCCGATGGGGGCTCGGATGTCGTGCGAAATAAAGTGCATGGCCTGGTCGCGCTGGGCCATGGCCTGGCGCAGGTCGCTGATGTCCACCAAGCTCACCAGCCAGCCGGTTTGCCCGGCCACGGTAAAGGGCTGGCTCAGCATCAGCAGGCTGTTTTTGTGCAGATCAATGCCTTCGCGCTGCACGGCCTGGTTCAGCGGTGGTGGGTTCTGCGGATCCCACAGCGGGTGCAGGCTGCCGCGCTCCATCGCCCCTTCCAGCAACTGTGCCACGGGCTGGTTTTCCTGCAGCGTGCGCCCCAGGCTTTGGGCGTAGCGGTGGGCGGCGCTATTGGCCAGCAAGACCTGGCCCTGGCGGTTGCAGGCCAGGGTGGGCGAGGGCAGCTGCAGCAAGGTTTCGGTCACAAACTGGTGCAGTTGGCGCAACTGCTGTGAGGCTTGCTCCACGGCGGCAATGCGGTGCTGCAAAAAGTCACCACTGGCGCGTGGGGCAGGGCTGTCGGGATGCAGACCCTGAATGCGCAGCCCCTGCATTTCCTGGTTCAGAAAGCGTGCGGCGGCATTGAGGCGGCGCCAGCTCCACAGCGGGTAGGCCAGCATCAACACCACCACGGCTGAAGCAGGGCTGAAGGTGGTGTGCCACAGAGCGGCCGCTGCAATCTGCATGCACACCGTCAACACCGCCAGCAACACGCAGGTGAGCAAGGCGGCAGAAGGGCCCAGCACCGCCAGTGCAGCCAGCCCCAATATGACGGGGATGGCATTGAACACATGGTTGGCCCAGGGGCTGGCGCTGGCCACATGCGCGCCTTGCAGCGCACCGCTGAGGATGTGGCCCAGCAATTCCACGCTGTAGCTGGCGCCTGCGGTGGCGCCGTTGGGCGTGCTCAGCATGCTACCCAAGCCGGTGGCGGCGGTGCCGATGATGACGTGCTTGTTGCGAAAGGCGCTGGCGGGAATATGGCCGCGCAGCACATCAATGTAGGAGTACATGGTGAACGGCGGCGTTCCTTGCGCAAAGGCCATGTGCATGCCGTCCTGGCGCTGCCAGGGACCGTGCGGTGGCGCCGTCTTGTCGCTGGAGCTGGCGCAGCCCACGCGTGTGGGCTGGCTGACGCAGAGCATGGACAAGCCCATGTGCAGCCAGGGATGGGGGCCGACCCCTTCGTGTGCAAAAAAGCTGCGCACATTGCCATCTTCATCGAGTGGCAGCTGTACATGCCCCAGGCGTGCAGCCGCTTGCGTGAACATGGGCAGCGGCAGGCTGGCGGTTTGATCACCAAAACCACGCACCACAGGCAGCACCACGCGCCCGCTGAGCGCGATGCTTTCGGCCAGCACCAGATCGTCTTCGGGGTAGTCCAGGTCGGGCTCGGACAGCAAAAAGTCTACGCCAATCGACTGGGGCTGGCCGGCGCTGATCTGCTGGATCACGTGGGCATGCAAAGCGCGGCGCCATGGCCAGCGGCCAATGCGGCCCAGGCTGCGCTCATCGGCCACGACCAAAATGACATCGGGCGAGGCTTCGTGTTGCTGCAGGCGCAGCGACAGGTCTTGCAACCACAGGTTGGCGCGCGACAACTGCTGTGGCCCAGAGAGCCAGAGCACGAGGACCAGCAGGCCCAGGGACATCAGCAGCCATTCGAGGGACAGTGAGCGTTTCATGCCGTGCCCTCAGCTAAATAGTGAGCAGCTTGCGCTCGATGCTCCTTGCTTTCCAAATGAAATACATTGGAAAACCAGCTTGATCGTGCGCTACATGCTCACTTTTTCTCATGAACTCAGTCGTGCTCAAGGCCCAGACCAAAGCCGGAGTTGACGGGGGCGCCAGAGCCGTCGTTCACCAGATCCAGCACTTGCACGCTGCGCGTGGGGGAAAAAGCGCTGAGCAACCCGGACGGGTCTTGCACCTGGATGCGGACATGCCAGGTGCCTGCGGGCAGGCCCGCCGCCGTCCAGCGCGGGGTCTCCAGCATGGTGTCCAGCACCGGCTTGGCGGTGTCTACGCCATCGGGGCTGGCAAAGGCCTGCAGGCGAAAGCGCTGTGCAGGCTCGCCCACCCAGTAGATGGTGGACAGGCCAGCATGCATCTGCACTTGCACATCGTCCAGCGACAGCGTTTTGGGTTTGGGCGCAATGCGAAACACGTGGGCGGGGGCAAATGGTCCGAGGTCTTCCTGGCCGCGCACGGTGCGCACACTGGCTGCACGCCAGGCATAGGCGCCGGCAGGCAGAGCATTCAAATCCAGGCTGCACGCGGGGCTGACGCTGTGCAGCAGCGGCGTGGCAAAGGCCGAAGCCGGTGCGGGCGCTTCCACGCTGGGCAGCGCAATCAGCTGGTGGCGGTAGTGGCTGACGCCATCCACCGGGGTGCACTGCAGCTGTGCTTCGCCCTGCGGCAGCACGCCCGCAGGTGCAGGCGCTTGCGCCAGCGGGGGCACGGGGTGCGCCTTCACGCGCAGCGGGGCGGTGGCAGGCATGCCGCTGATGCCCTGGCTGTCGACGGCGCGCACATGCAAAAAGTAGCGGCCATCGGCCACGGCGACAAAGCGTGCAGCTGGCCCTGTAAACACACCGTTGCGCAGAATGTGCTGGCCACGTTCGTCTTGGCTGATGCTGACGCGCCAGGCCTGGGCTTTGTCCCAGGCGGGCAAGGGCAGATGCAGCCATTGCGCATCTTCATTGAGGGCGGGCAGCTCCTGCGTCGTGGCTGCGGGCAGCAGTGCGGTCACAGGCCCGGCCTGGCCAGCGGCAGACACGGCGATGCCGTTGCGTGCAGGTAGCAGGGCGGAAGGGGCTTCCTTATTGGCATCGGCCTGGGCGTGAACGGCCACCACGCCTTTCAGCACGGCAGCGGTGGCACGGCCATCAGGGGTCAGCTGTACATCAAATTCGGTACCGCGCACGCTGGTGGCGGCCACGGGGGTGATGACTTCCAGGCGGCGCTGCGGGTCTGGCTTGCCAGGCACTTGCACCTCCACACCGCCGCTTTGCACTTCCAGCACCGACTGCAAGCTGCCTGCGCGGCCATGCCGTCGCAGCTGATGGAGCTGTAGCTGCGACTGGGCCTGCACGCGCACCGTGCTGCCATCTGCCAGCTTGACGGTGACAAACGCCTGGGGATCAAGCTCCAGGCGGTCGCCCTCTTGCAAGGGCATGCCACGCGTGACGGTTGTGGTGGTGCCACTGCGCTGCAGGTTGGCGCTGCCCTGCACGTAGTCCACCGAGGCGGAGGCGCTGCGCATCAGGGGCAGCGGAATCTCCAGCAGGGAGCCGGGGCGCAGCCGGTAAGGGCTGGCCACACGGTTGTGGCTTTGCAGGCTGGGCCACAGTGTGGCGTCACCCAGGTATTTCTGCGCCAGATGCTCCAGCGTATCGCCCACACGTACCTGGTGGGTCAGGGTGGTGTGGGGGGCGAAACGGGACTGCGCCGAGGCGGTGGCAACCGTCATCGCGCAGGCCAGCAGGATCAGAGAACTGGGTGTGCAAAGGGGGGCAGCAAAGTGGCGCATAGGACTGGGGTGTAGGAACGCTAGTGCTCGTGGCTATCGAGGCGGTAACCCAAACCGTACACCGCTGCAATGGAGTACGTATTGCCGGGGCGCAACTGAAGGATCTGACGCAGGCGGGAGACGTGCGTATCCAGCGAGCGCGAGAGCACTTCGGAGTTCTGACCCCAAACGGCTTCGCGCAAATGGTCACGCGACATCAGGCGCCCGGTGTTTTGAAACAGCAGCATGGCCAGCGCAAATTCACGGTAGGTGAGCGTGAATTCCTTGTTCCCAAAAGCCACACTCAACGCCGAGCGCGTGAAGGTGTAGGGGCCAAAGCTTTGCACATCGTCGGTGCACTGCGGGTAGGCGCGGCGCAGCAGGGCCAGTATGCGGGCCTTGAGTTCTGCCACGCGCAGGGGCTTGGTCATGAAGTCATCGGCACCGCACTGCAGGCCTTCGACGATGTCGCTTTCTTCGCTGCGGTGGGTGATGAACAAAATGGGTAGCCCGGGGTCCAGGTGCTCTCGTGCCCAGCGAATGACTTCGAGGCCGCTGGTGTCCGGCAGCTCCCAGTCAACAATGAGCATGTCGAAGGTTTCGCGGCGCAGGTCTTGCAGACAGGCATGGCCTGTCTCATAGAGACGGCAGGAATGCCCCATCTCTTCGGCGACACGCTCCATCATGTCGAGTTGCAGTCGATCGTCATCCAGAACGGCAATGCGCATGCAGACGGCTCCTTCTCTTTATCTGGCTGTGTCGCTATCTTAGTTAGGCCTTGGCTGCTTCTTGCAACGTGTGCAGCGCTTGCGCCACAGCATCTTGCGAGATGCCTTGCGCCAGTTGCAGCACAGCAGCCATTTCCGTCAAGGCGCTGGCGCCTTGCTGCTGCAGCTGCGCAATGTGCTGCCCTGCCAGCTTGGGTTGCTCAAACCCGGTGCTTTGCAGCAGCAGCTGGCCATCGGCCGCCATGAACTTGAAATAGAACTTGCCGTCGGATTCACGGTATTGCTTGAAGCTGGGCAGCGCTACTTTGGCCGCTTTGGCCTTCTTGGCACCGCTGTCCTGGCTGGCCAGGCTGCGCAGGCCCACGGCAGCACGCAGCTTGGTGATGAAGGGGCGGCTCAGCGCGCGGGCACGCTCAGCGCCAATTTGCAGGGCTGCTTCCACTTTCTCAGGGTGGGCCATCAAGTCTTCATACAGCGCACGCTTGGGGGCAATCTCTGCATCGATGCGCTCGAACAGCATGTGCTTGGCATCACCCCAGCCAATGCCATCGGCAAAGGCCTGGCGCATGGCGGCGGTCTCGGCTTCGGTGGCAAAGGCCTGGTACAGCTGGAACAGGGCCGATCCTTCGGTGTCTTTGGGTTCGCCGGGCGCACGCGAGTCGGTCACGATACCGCCGATCAGCTTCTTGAGCTGCTCGCGCGAGGCAAACAGCGGGATGGTGTTGTCGTAGCTCTTGCTCATCTTGCGGCCATCCAGGCCGGGCAAGGTCGCGACGTTTTCTTCAATCGCAGCTTCTGGCAGCACAAAGTGCTCGCCGTACAGGTGGTTGAAGCTGGACGCCATATCGCGCGCCATTTCAATGTGCTGGATCTGGTCGCGCCCCACGGGCACCTTGTGGGCGTTGAACATCAGGATGTCAGCGGCCATCAGCACGGGGTACATGAACAGGCCCGCATTCACGCCATCGTCCAGGTCCTTGCCAGCTTCAGCGTTCTTGTCCTGCGATGCCTTGTAGGCGTGGGCGCGGTTGAGAATGCCTTTGCCGGTGACGCAGGTCAGAAACCAGTTCAACTCGGGGATCTCTGGCACATCCGACTGGCGGTAGAAAACGACTTTGTCCGGATCCAGGCCGCAAGCCAGCCAGCTGGCTGCAATCTCCAAGGTAGAGCGGTGCACGCGCGCGGGGTCCTGGCACTTGATCAGTGCGTGGTAGTCCGCCAGAAAGTAAAAGCTCTCCACGTTGGCGGTCTGGCTGGCGGCTACGGCCGGTCGAATGGAGCCCGCATAGTTGCCCAGGTGTGGGGTGCCAGAAGGGGTAATGCCAGTCAGAAAGCGGGTGGTGCTCATATCTCAAACCAATGGGGAAGAAGGGTGGCCGTGCCTGCAGCACAGCTGGTGAAGTGTTTAGCGCAAGGCTGCAAGCAGGGGCTGAATGATAAAGTCGATAGCGCTGTAACCAATGTTTACAAGCGGTTGCAGCCAAATGGTGCCGACGATCCCAAACAGAACCAGCGCCAGGACGATAAAGAAGCCATACGGCTCAAGGCGCGAGAAAACGATCGCAGCCCGGGTGGGAAGCAAGCCTGCCACGATGCGGCCACCGTCCAGCGGTGGCAGCGGGAAGAGGTTGAAGGCCCACATGACCAGGTTGACCAGCACGCCTGCGCGCGCCATTTCCAGGAAAAAGCGCTCGTTGGTGCCCGTGACGACCAGCAGTACCAGCACCACGGCCCAGAGAATGGCTTGCAAAAAGTTGGAGGCCGGGCCTGCCAGGGCCACCCAGATCATGTCGCGCTTGGGGTGGCGCAGATTGCCAAAGTTGACCGGAACGGGCTTGGCATAGCCAAACAGGAAGGCCCCTGAGGTCGAAAAATACAGCAGCAGCGGCATCAAAATCGTGCCGATGGGGTCAATGTGCTTGATCGGGTTGAGCGTGATGCGCCCGAGCATGGAGGCAGTGTGATCCCCGAAATAGCGCGCGGCATAGCCGTGGGCAGCTTCATGCACCGTGATGGCAAACAGCACGGGCAAGGCATAGATCAGGACGGTTTGAATGAGATCGTTCACCCGGTGATTGTCGCAAACATCGTTGGGGCTGTCTTATCTGGGGGCGTGGTTACAGGCCGAGTGTCTGCAGCGTGCCCGCACCTTGGCGCAGAACCAGGGGGGCATCTCCGGTGGCCATGGGGGTCAGGTCGAGCACTGTGGTGGGCTCCAGCGGGCATGCCCCAGCATCCACGATGGCATCGACCTCGTGCTCAAAACGTTCGCGAATGGCTTGGGCATCGTTCATCGGCGTTGTTTCGCCCGGCGCGATGAGCGTGGTGGCAAGCAGGGGTGCACCGTGCAGCTCCAGCAGCATTTGGGTGCCCTTGCGCTGGGGAACGCGCAGACCGATGGTCTTGCGCGATGGATGGCTGACGCGGCGTGGCACTTCCTTGGTCGCATCCAGAATGAAGGTGAAGGGCCCGGGCGTGCCCAGCTTCATGAGCCGGTATTGCTTGTTGTCGACCACCGCGTAGTTGGCCAGCTCTGACAAGTCGCGGCACAGCAGCGTCAGATGGTGCTTGTCGTTGACTTGGCGAATGCGGCGCAGCCGGTCTACGGCATGTTTGTCATCGAGCTGGCAAACCAGGGCGTAGCTGGAATCCGTCGGAATGGCCAGGACCCCGCCTTTTTGCAAGATGGTGACGGCCTGCTTGAGCAGACGTGGCTGCGGGTTTTCGGGGTGAATTTCAAAGTACTGGGCCATGGTGCGTCCTTTGCTGGGGCTGCATGCATTGTGCGCGTGGCACCACTTTACGCCTAGCTGGCCGCCGCCTTGCAGATGCGTGCTTGCAGCAGCTCCCAGACGCCGGGGACTCCTGGTGGATCGGCAGGCAAGCCACCCAGATCCATCTTGGATTCCTTGGGGCTGTGGAAATCACTGCCGCGCGAGATGGCCAGGCCCAGCTCTTTGGCCAAGGCGGCATAGCGTGGAAACTCGTGCGCTGCATGGCTGCCGGTGACTGCCTCGACGGCCTGGCCGCCATAGGACTGGAAGCTGCTGAAAAACGCATATTCCTCGGTATGGCTGAACCCGTAGCGTGCAGGGTGGGCAATGACGGCCACGCCATGCGCGTCGGTGATCCAGCGCACGGCGTCTTCCAGCGAAGTCCAGCGCTGGGCCACATAGCCGGGTTTGCCTTCAACCAGAAAGTGCTTGAAGACTTCGTAGGTGTCTTTGCATACCCCGGTTTCCACCAGAAAACGCGCGAAGTGGGTGCGGGAAATCAGGGCGGGATTGCCCACGTAGGTCAGCGCACCCTCGTAGGCATTCGGAATGCCAGCTGCCGCCAGCTGGCGGCCCATCTCCTGGGCGCGTGGGCCACGGTTGTGGCGCAGCGTGTGCAGGCCTTGCTGCAGCGCCGTGTTGGCTGGATTAAAGCCCAGCCCCACGATATGCACGGTGGTGTTGGCAAAGCTGACGGAAATCTCCACCCCGGTCAGAAAGTCCATGCCCAGTGCCTGTGCGTTGGTCTGTGCCTCCGGCAGACCGGCAATTTCATCGTGATCGGTCAGTGCCCACAGTGTCACGCCATGGCTTTGAGCACGCTGTGCCAGGGCTGCGGGTGTGAGCGTGCCATCCGAAAACGTCGAGTGGCAATGCAGATCTGCGTGAAAAGGATGAGGCATAGAAAAAACAGAATCCGCGGGCGCAGCCAGGGACTCGAAAAGTCTGAAAGATGCGACGGATTGTTAACTGGGTTTGAGTTCCCGCAAGAAGCGTCGGGTTGGTTGTTCGCATTTTTTGACACTTTTAGATACTGGGAGCACCGCTGGTCGGGAGAGGGAAAGCACCTTGCGCGGCTTCTGTGAGACGCAGGGTGCTTCATCCACCGGGGCACGGTGTTGCGCCGGGCCATTGTCATCAGGGTTAGCGAGAGCAGCTGCCGCTGAGCGGCAGTGAAAAAATGGAAAAGCCTCTCAGTTGCAGTGCAGCAAGAGGCGGTGGCGCAGGGAGGCTGTGCCGCCCATCAGTGAGACAAAGTCAGGAAATAGCTTGCTGCAAACAGCAAGAACAATAAGTTCGAGGGAGCCATCATGCGTTTGAATAACCTGCCTGTTGCGTACAAGCTGTGGGGTGTGGTGCTGGGGTCTATGGCCTCCATGCTGCTGCTGGCATTTGCCTTGACAACGCTGGCAGAGCAACGTGCCAGTGAGATGAACCTGAAGACGCAGCAAGTGGATCTGCGCATAGCCACCACCATGCGCTGGAGAGCGCTAACGGAGCTGACGGTCGAACGCGTGGTGGTCAGCGCCATGTCGTCGGAAGCCCAGCTGGTGCAAGAGATGAAAGAGCTGGGTGCCAAAGGCATTGCCGGCGTGAGCGAGCTGCAAAAGCAGGTGGAGGCGCTGGCCGAAACCGAGCAGGAAAAGGCGCAGCTGACCAAGGTGGGCCACAACCGCGCGCAGGCCCTGGCGGCGGTGGCCAAGATCAACCAGGAGCGCGATTCGGGCGATGTGCTGCAGGCCATGGACACTGCTGTCAACCAGTTGCGCCCTGCAGTGGCCGTGTATGTGCAGTCGCAGGAGGAGTTGCTGAACCTGCAGGAACGCATGCGCAGCGATATGCGTGAGCAGGCCATCGTCCAGCGCCAGCAGTCGTACTGGTGGGTGGGCGGGATCTGTTTGCTCGTGGTGCTGGTGGGCGTGGTGCTGGCGGGCATGATTGTGCGTTCCATCACACAGCCGCTGGACCGGGCGGTGAACCTGGCCGACACCATTGCATCCGGTGATTTGACCGTCGATGTGCACGATGACCGCAAGGATGAGCTGGGGCGCTTGCTGCGCAGCCTCAGCGAAATGACGCATAAGCTGCGCTCTGTGGTGGGTGAAGTGCGCAGCGGTGTGGAATCGGTGTCTTCCGCCGCCAGCGAGATTGCGACGGGCAACCACGATCTGTCGGCACGCACCGAGCAGACGGCCGCCAACCTGGAAGAAACCGCCGCCAGCCTGGAAGAGCTGACCGCGACGGTCACCCAGTCTGCCGACACATCGCGCCAGGCCAACCAGCTGGCCAGCACCGCCGTGCAGGCGGCCGAGCGGGGCGGCGAAGTGGTCAAGCAGGTGGTGCAGAGCATGGAGCAGATCAACCACTCCAGCCGCAAGATCAGCGACATCATCGGTGTGATCGATGGGATTGCCTTTCAGACCAACATTCTGGCGCTGAACGCCGCCGTGGAAGCCGCGCGCGCCGGCGAGCAAGGCCGTGGCTTTGCCGTGGTGGCTGGTGAGGTGCGCAGCCTGGCCGGGCGCAGCGCCGAAGCGGCCAAGGAAATCAAGACCCTGATTACCGACAGCGTGCAGAACGTGGACATTGGCTCCAGCCAGGTGGCCCAGGCGGGCGAGAGCATGCAGGAAATCGTGGCCAGCGTGCGCCGTGTCACGGATTTGATCGGTGAGATCAGCGCCGCAGCCAATGAGCAGCACGATGGTTTTGCACAGGTGAATCTGGCCGTGAGCAATCTGGATCAGATGACCCAGCAGAATGCGGCCCTGGTTGAGGAGTCCAGCGCAGCCGCCATGGCGATGAATGAGCAAGCCCAGCGCCTGTCCGAGGTGGTGGCCGTGTTCAATGTAGGCAGCGCAGGGTTCAATGCGGTGGTAGCGAGCACGCCCGCTACCGTGCGCGCGGCGGCCCCTGCCAAGCCAGGGAAAGTGGTGAAAACACCGGCATCGCTGGGACGCACGTCCGCTGCGCCGGTCAAGCCGGCGGCTGCCCTCCCTGTGGCTGCAGCACCTAAGGCTGCGGTCGCGCCAAAACCCGTGGCCACGACGGCTGCTGCTGACGATGAATGGGAAAGCTTTTAAGCCCAGTCATCGCCATCAACGGTTGAGCGACTGAAGGGAGGCGCTTGCCAGTGGCGGCGTGCTGCTGGATGACTCCCGGTGCACAGCGGTTCTGCTGGCGCACTGCGACAAAAGCCAAGGCCTGCATTGCAGGACTTGGCTTTTTTAGGAGCGTTCAGCGCTTGTGTGGCAAGGGTTTCAGCGCAAATAGAGGCTCAATTTTGCGTGCTAGGGCCTAGGCGCAAGGCGCCAGTGCAGCATCCGCATGCACGGACTTAAAAGCTCTCCCAGTCATCTTCGGCCGCAGGCGCTGCGGTCTTGGCGGTGCCGGGAGCCTGGGGTGGCAAGCTGGGTTGGCGCGCAGCAGGCGCGCGCGGTGCGCTGGCAACGGCGGCCGTACGGGTAGCCGTTGCCGCCTTGGGGGCTGGGCGCGTTGGCACAGCCGCAGGGGCTGCCGTGGCTGCGGGCGCGGTGCGCATGGCTGTGCTGCGGTCTGTCAGCTGAAACACGCCTGCAGCCTGTACCAAAGCCTGTGCCTGCTGGCTGAGGCTGTTGGCCGCTGCCGCCATTTCTTCTACCAGGGCTGCGTTTTGTTGGGTGGTCTGGTCCATCTGGGTGATGGCCTCGCCCACCTGGGCAACGCCCTGGCTTTGTTCCTGCGATGCGGCACTGATTTCGCCCACGATGCCGTTCACACGGCGGATGGCACCCACCACTTCGGTCATGGTGGCACCTGCTTTGTCGACCAGCTGTGTGCCTTGCTCCACACGCTGCACGCTGGCGGTAATCAGGGTTTTGATCTCCTTGGCCGCTTCGGCGCTGCGCCCGGCCAGGCTGCGCACCTCACCGGCGACCACAGCAAAGCCCCGGCCTTGCTCACCGGCGCGCGCGGCTTCCACGGCGGCGTTCAGCGCCAAGATGTTGGTCTGGAAGGCAATGCCGTCGATCACGCTGATGATGTTGGCAATCTTGTGGCTGCTTTCGTTGATGTCCTTCATGGTGTGCACCACTTCGGCCACCACGGCACCACCTTCGGCGGCCACGGTGCTGGCACTGGAGGCCAGCTGGTTGGCCTGGTGTGCGTTGTCGGCGTTTTGGCGCACGGTGGCGCTGAGCTGCTCCATCGCCGCTGCCGTTTCTTCCAGCGCGCTGGCTTGCTCTTCGGTGCGGCTGGACAGGTCGGTGTTGCCTTGCGAAATCTGGGTGCTGGCGCTGGCCACGCTTTCCGCATTCGCACGCACGCTGGAGATGATGGTCGAGAGATTGCCCTGCATGTGCTGCAAAGCGGCCATCAGTTCGGCCAGCTCGTCACGGCCTTGGGCCTGAATGGGTTGCGTGAGATCGCCTTCGGCAATCTGTGCGGCGCTGCGCACGGCCTGCTGCAAGGGGCTGCTGATTGAGCGGCTGAGCAACACGGCGGCGCTCACCCCGAGCAGCACGGCGAGGATGGCTGCCGCAATCAGCAGGGAGCGACCTTGGTCGGCGTTGCTGATGGCTTGCGTCCGTGCAGCGTCGTGGAAGGCTTGCTGACGCTGCACAAAACTATCCAGCGCTTGCAAATAGGCGTTGGACAGCGGCGTCAGCTGGCGCTCCAGTGCATCGCTGACATCTTCCCCGGTGGCGCGGCGCTTGAGCAGTTCGGCACGCGGGTCGCGGTAGGCGGCGCGGGCTTTGTCAATCTCGGCCAGCATCTGGCGGCCCAGGTCGGTGGTGACCAGTGTTTCCACGATTTTGCGTTGGGCGTTGACGCTGTCCGAGGCTTTATCCATCTCGGCCTGCCACTGCGGCAGGTGCTGGATGTCCGAGTCGAGTACCGCGGCACGTGTGCGGACCCAGTTCAGCTCAATGCCGGAGCGCCACTGCTGCGCTGCGCTCAGGCGCTCGCTGTCGGTAGTGGTCAGCTGGGTGGTGATGCTGGCCAGCTCCTGCAAACGCCAGATGCCAATGCCGCCCATGAGGACGGTAATCAGCAGCACCAGGCCGAAGGAGAGTGCAAGTCGGGTGCCAACCCGCAAGTGATTGAGATGCATGAAAAGATTCTTGGATGGAGTGTTGCACTGCAACAAAAAAGTGTAGCAACATTTGCTTACCTTCCATCGGCGGAAATATGCGGAATAACCCCGGATGTTGCGATCTGCTTGCCGTCGCGCTGGGGCATGTAGATGGGCGTCGCTGTGGACCACCGGCAGCGCCGCGATGCTGCGGCTGTGCGGTGTGCGGCTGTGCTGTAGGGATTGAGGGTGAAAATAGCTGCTAGCACAGGTGCAGAAAGCGCTAGCAGCTATTGATTTTGAAAGCGCCTAGCCCTCTGTGCCTTCCACCAGAAACTGCACTTTGCGCTCGCCCCGGAATTCGTTGATGTCCAGGCGAAAAGCCATGTGCACCCATTCGGGCAACGGCTCGGTGCGGCCAAACCAGATGCCGTCCACCACATCGCCACGGTGGCGCAGCTGCAGCTTCAGGTGCTTCTCGCCCACCAAGCGCTGGGAAACGATTTCCACGTCTTCGCTGAACGTGGGGTAGGCAAAGCCCTGGCCCCAGACTTCCAGGTTCAGCTGCTCCACGACTTCCGACTGGCGGAACGCGGGGTCCAGCGGGCCGTCGGTTTCCACGCAACGGGTCAGCGTTTTGGCATCCAGCCACTCCTGCGCGACCTGCGCAAAGGCTTGCTCAAAGGTGTGAAAGTGCGCTTCCGCAATCGTGCAGCCTGCCGCCATGGCGTGACCGCCAAAGCGCAGCAGCACGCCCGGGTGGCGTTTGGCCACCAGATCCAGCGCATCGCGCAGGTGAAAACCGGGGATGGAGCGGCCCGAGCCCTTGAGCTCGTGCGCTTTGCCATCGGCTTGGCTGGCGGCAAACACAAAAGTGGGGCGGTGCAGCCGGTCTTTGACGCGCGAGGCGACGATGCCGACCACGCCTTCGTGAAAGTCCGGATCAAACACGCTGATGGCCGCTGGTGGCGTGACACCGTCTTCAAACAGCTCATCGGCCAGCGCAAAGGCCTGCACGCGCATGCCGGACTCCATCTCCTGGCGGTCGCGGTTGATGCTGTTGAGCTGGCGTGCCAGCTCCAGGGCCAGGGCATCGTTGTCGGTCAGCAGGCATTCGATGCCGATCGTCATATCGGCCAGGCGGCCAGCGGCGTTGATGCGTGGCCCCAGCGCAAAGCCAAAGTCGGAGGTGGCGGCCAGGCGGTATTCACGCCCGGCGGCTTCATACAAACCGCGAATGCCCGCTTGCATATGGCCTTTGCGGATGCGCTGCAGCCCTTGTGCCACCAGGCGGCGGTTGTTGGCATCGAGCTTGACCACGTCGGCCACGGTGCCCAGGGCCACCAGGGGCAAGAGGGTGTCCAGCTTGGGTTGGTTGCCAGCATCGAACACGCCGCGCGCGCGTAGTTCGGCACGCAGGGCCAGTAGCACATAGAACATGACACCCACGCCCGCCATGGCCTTGCTCTCGAAGGTGCAGCCGGGCTGGTTGGGGTTGACCATGGCGTGGGGCGTGGGCAGCGTGTCGCCGGGCAGGTGGTGGTCGGTCACCACCACGGTCAGGCCCAGGTCCATGGCTTCAGCCACACCGGCCAGGCTGCCAATGCCGTTGTCCACGGTCAGCAGCAGCTCATGGCCTTGCGCGTGCACGCGGCGGGCGATGGGGGCCGAGAGGCCATAGCCATCGGTGATGCGGTCGGGCACTTCGTAGGTGACGTGCTGCGCACCCAGCATGCGCAGGCCGCGCACGCCGACGGCGCAGGCGGTGGCGCCATCGCAGTCGTAATCGGCCACGATGCAGATGCGCTTTTGCATGGCCAGCGCATCGGCCAGCACGCATGCGGCTTCCTGAATGCCTTTGAGGCCTGAGGGCGGCAGCAACTTTCCCAGGCCCGTATCCAGCTCGGCCGAGGATTGCACGCCGCGCGCCACGTACAGGCGTGCCAGCAGAGGGGGGATGCCCGATTGCACCAGGGCTTGGACGGTACTTTCGGGAATCTCGCGTTCAATAATCTTCATAGCGCTTGGTGCAGGCCAGCAAAGCGCTGGGGGCTGAAATAGTTCTTGATTTTCTCGCGCAGCGTGCGGCGCTGGGTGGTGAAGCTGCGCACATGGCGCTCACCGCAGAAGGTGACGGTGGCTGTGCCACCGAGCTGCACATGGGCTAGCACCTGGGCGACCGGGCCGGCATCGGCGGCCAGCCAGGCGGCTTTCCAGGCGGGCCAGTCCTGGCGCAGTGCGGCTTGGCGCAGGCTGTCCACCAGTTGCAAAGGGGCCACTTTTTGCAGCGTGCGTGCAGCCTGCAGCGCTTCGGCACTGAGCTGGCCAGCGCCATGCAGCCAAAACGCGTTGATGGGGGGCAGGCCGCGTTCGCTGCGCTGGGCGTTGAAGCGGTGGTTGTACAGCAGCATCTGCACCTCGCTGTGCAGGCGTTGCAGGGTGCGGGCGGCGGCCGCTTGGGGCAGCCACGGCGTGACATCGCGCAGCAGCACGCGGTCCAGCGAGGCGGTGTCCAGCCCCTGCAGCAGGGCGCCCGAGATGCGCCAGCGTCCTGCGTCCACCATCTCCAGCTGCAGGCCATCTTCGGCAAACCACGGCTGCAGCACGGCCAGCAGGGCCTGGGCATCGGCCATTTCCAGCGGGAGGGTGGCGGGGTCGTCCATGCGGACCTGATCGGCACCGGCGGTCCAGTGGCACAGCGTCATCCAGGCACAGGGCTGGGGCGCTGCATCAGTCTGTGCCAGCGCAGCCCAGGCAGGCGTCTGGGTATGCAGCCCCCAGGCGTGGGCCACGGCACGTTCGTGCGGGGGAATGGGGTGGTCCACCGTGCCTTCATCCACATGGCTGGGGCTGAGCAGGGGCAGCAGCTGTGCCAGTTGGGGCAGGGCCAGATCTTGCAGTAGGTGCTGGCAGCTGTCGTCCAGCAGCGCGGCATAGGGCAGGATCAGGTGCTGGTGGCGGGCCGTGCCGCCAGGCAGGGCGAACGGCAGAGGGAAAACGGGCAGGGTGGGGGACGGCATAGCCCTGTATTGTCCCTAAACCGCAGAGCGGTCGTCGGCGCAGTATGACAAGACAGCCTTCGCGCCAATGCCACAATGCTGCCCACGTATGAAAATTCCCTACGAACTTGTTCTGGGCTGGCGCTATACGCGCGCTGGCCGCGCCACGCGGCGCAATGGTTTCATTTCCTTCATCTCCGGGGTGTCCATGCTGTGCATGTCGCTGGGGGTGGCGGCGCTCATCATCGTGATCAGTGTGATGAACGGCTTTCAAAAGGAAGTGCGCGACCGCATGCTCAGCGTGGTCTCGCACATCGAGATTTTTGCGCCCAATGGCCAGGCCATGCAGGACGTGGACACGACCATGCTGCAGGCCAAGAAGCACCCCGAGGTGATCGGGGCCGCGCCGTTTGTGGCCGCGCAAGGCTTGATCGCCCGTGGCGAAGACATGAAAGGCGCCATCGTGCGCGGCATTGACCCGGCGCGCGAAGGCGAGGTCACCGATCTGGCGGCCACGAACGCCGAGGTGCTCAAACAGCTGACGCCCGGCACCTTCAACATCGTGCTGGGTCAGGAGCTGGCCCGCCAGATGGGGGTGGGCGTGGGCGATACCGTCACCCTGATTGCCCCGAGCGGCCAGGTCACCCCTGCGGGCGTGGTGCCGCGCCTGAAGCAAATGCACGTGGCGGGCACGTTTGATTCGGGACATTACGAGTACGATTCGTCCATGGTCATGCTGCACTACGAGGATGCGCAGCGCATCTTCCGCCTGGAAGGCCCCACGGGCATTCGCCTGAAGCTCAAAGACCTGCACGAAGCGCCGCGCGTGGTGCAGGAGCTGTCGGGCATGATCACCGAGTTTCTGTACCTGCGTGACTGGACGCAGCAAAACAAGACGTGGTTTGCCGCCGTGCAGGTGGAAAAACGCATGATGTTCATCATCCTGACGCTGATCGTTGCCGTGGCGGCGTTCAACCTGGTCTCCATGCTGGTGATGACGGTGACCGACAAGCGCGCTGACATTGCGATTTTGCGCACCCTGGGCGCTTCGCCCTCGTCCATCATGGGTGTGTTCATGGTGCAAGGCGCCATGGTGGGCGTGATCGGCACCTTGGCTGGTGTGGCGCTGGGGCTGGTGGTGGCGCTGAACATCGACGTCATCGTGCCTGCGATTGAGCATGCGCTGGGGGCCAGCTTCCTGCCCAAGGACATCTATCTGATCAGCAAAATGCCCAGCGATCCGCAAAGCAGTGACATTGTGCCAATCGCCATCATTTCCCTGGTTTTGGCCTTTGTGGCCACCATCTACCCCAGCTGGCGTGCCAGCCGCGTGAACCCTGCGGAGGCATTGCGCTATGAATAAGCAAGTTGTGCTGGAGGCGCGCGGCCTGTCCAAGCGCTTTGAAGATGGGCACCTGAACGTGCAGGTGCTGCAGGATGTGGGGCTGCAGGTGCATGCGGGCGAAACCTTAGCGATCGTTGGTGCCTCGGGTTCGGGCAAGAGCACGCTGCTGCATTTGCTGGGCGGGCTGGATCTGCCCACGCAGGGCAGCGTGGAACTGCTGGGTCAGCCCATGCATGCGCTCAGCCCCAAAAAACAAGGGGTGCTGCGCAACCAGCACCTGGGTTTTATTTACCAGTTTCACCACTTGCTGCCCGAGTTCAGCGCGCAGGAAAACGTGGCCATGCCGCTGCGCATTCGCCGTGACACGGCCGAGCAGGCCATGGCGCAGGCCGTGCAGATGTTGCAGGCCGTGGGCCTGAAGGAGCGCATGGCGCACCGCCCGGCCGAGCTATCTGGCGGCGAGCGCCAGCGCGTGGCGATTGCGCGTGCGCTGGTCACGCAGCCCGCCTGCGTGCTGGCCGATGAGCCCACGGGCAATCTGGACCGCGGCACCGCCGACAGCGTGTTCGCGCTGATGCTGGAGCTGGCCCGCAACCACGGCACCGCCTTTGTGATGGTGACGCACGACGAAAGCCTGGCCGCCAAATGCGACCGCGTGGTGCGGCTGGTGAAAGGCCAGTTGGCCATATAAAAAAAGGAGCTGTCTGCGCTTGCTTTGACTGGTTTTGACAATGAATCGATGTTGATTGCCAGACTGCACGAGCGCTAGCTGCTATTTTTTATGACAAGCTGGATCGATACCCATTGCCACCTGGATGCGTCCGAGTTCGACTCGGACCGCGACGCCGTGCGCGCTGCAGCCCGCGTGGCAGGGGTGGGGCATCTGGTGATTCCTGCCGTAGACCGCGCGCACTGGCGCACCGTGATTGCGCTGGCGCATGCCTATGGCGACAGCTACGCACTGGGCATTCATCCGCTGTACACGCCGCAGGCGCAGGAGGCCGACGTGGCGGCGCTGCGCACGCTGCTGCACGAGGTGCGCGATGACCCGCACTTGGTGGCGGTGGGTGAAATTGGTCTCGATTTTTTTGTGCCCGGTCTGGATGCGCAGCGGCAGATCTGGTTTTATGAGCAGCAGATTGCGCTGGCGCGTGAGCTGGGGCTGCCCGTGATCTTGCATGTGCGCAAAAGCAGCGACCGGCTGCTCAAAACTCTGCGCGCCCAGCCCGTGGTGGGCGGTATTGCCCATGCCTTCAATGGCAGCGCGCAGCAGGCGCAGGCGTTCATCGACCTGGGTTTCAAGCTTGGTTTTGGGGGCGCTGCCACGTATGACCGCGCACTGAAGTTGCGTGCGCTGGCGGCGACCTTGCCGCTGGAGAGCATCGTCATGGAAACCGATGCCCCCGACATTCAGCCGCACTGGATTTACACCACGGCCGAAGACCGCGCCGCAGGCCAGCCACAAGGGCGTAACAGCCCTGCAGAGTTACCGCGCATTGCCCAAGAGGTGGCGGCGCTGCGTGGCATGGGCTTAGATGCGCTGGCGCAGGCCACTGGGGTCAACGCCCGCAGCGCCTTGCGTGGCTTGCCAGCCTGGCCTGTGTTTTGACATGTTTGATGCCTTTAGCCTAGGTGTGGACTGCGCTGAAAGCTATGGTTTGTGAAAACTCTACCTCCGGCAGGCAGCATGCGTTTGCCCGCACAATGCCCAGCCATGACGCTGGTTGATGCAGAAACTTCGTTGCGCTTGCAAGGGCTGCCCCCGGTGGCCGATGCACGCACGCGCCTGGTGATTTTGGGCAGCTTTCCCGGCGTGGCCTCACTGCAGGCGCAGCAGTACTATGCGCACCCGCACAACAAACTTTGGCCCATTCTGGCGGCCTTGTGGCCGCAACATCCGCAGCCCGATCGCTCGGATTACGCCGCGCGCTGCGACTGGCTGCTGGCACGTGATTTGGGGCTGTGGGATGTGTATGACAGCTGCGAGCGGCTTGGCAGCCTGGACAGCGCCATTCGCACCCCGCAGGTCAATGACTTTGCCGCGCTGCAACGGCGTTGCCCGCAGCTGCAGGCTGTGGCGCACAACGGTGGCGAAAGCTACAAGCACGCTGGCAAGCTCGAAGGTTTGGGGTTGACAGTGTACAAGCTGCCTTCCACCAGCCCGGCCAACGCCGCCATGCGCTGGGACGATAAGCTGAGTGCGTGGCGCACAGTGATGCAGGCCGCAGGCCTTTTACCGATACAGAAAGATTGATCCGTGGCAGCACGCAAGAAAATTTCCACCGATCGCACGGAAGAAGACATGCCGCAAGTGAGCGTGTCGGACGATGGGGTGGCCCGCTATCTGCACCTGGGCACGCCGTGGGTGCAGGGCTCCATGAACCTCAAGAAGCCGTTTGATATCGATCTGGAATACGTGCAGCGCATGATGGCGTGGCTGCTGTTTGTGGAGCCCGAAAGCCTGCCCGAACGGCAGGCCGTGCAGCTGGGGCTGGGGGCTGCCGCGCTGACCAAGTTTCACTACAAGAAGCTGAAGATGCGCACCACGGCCATCGAGATCAATCCGCTGGTGGTCAATATCTGCCGCAGCTGGTTCAAGCTGCCGCCAGACAACGAGCAGCTGGAAGTGGTGCTGGGTGACGCTTCCATGGAAATTCTCAAGGCCCGCTGGCAGGGCGCGGTGGATGCACTGCAGGTCGATCTGTACGACCACAATGCGGCCGCACCTGTGCTCGATAGCGTCGAGTTTTACAGTGACTGCCACAACATGCTCACGCCGGAAGGCTGCATGACCGTGAACCTGTTTGGCCGGGCCTCCAGCTACCAGCGCAGCCTGGACAAGATCAGCGCCGCCTTTGGCGCTGAGAACGTCTGGGCCTTCAAGCCCACCCGTGAAGGCAACACCATTGTGCTGGCACAGCGCGTGGCAATGCCCTTGACGCGCGAGGAGTTGCTGGCGCGTGCTGAGGCCGTACAGACACGCTGGGAGCTGCCAGCCACCAAGTGGCTGAAGGTTTTCAAGCGTGTCGCTGATGACGGGCAAAAGCCCGGGAAGGCAGAGCAAGTACAGTAAGGCTTGGCTTTATCTGCTTGCTGCCATGACCTCTTCGCTCACACCCACGGTTTCCTCCCATTCCTCACGCGCGGTCGATGGCCCGCACAGCGGCCATGTTTTGACCTGGCGCTTGCTGCTGCAGTGGCTGCGTGAAGACGGTGTGATCGACAGCGCGGAGGCGCAGCGTGTGCATGACCGCTGCGCCACGGCAGAAAGTACCCAGCACCCGCTGGTGCGCTTGGCCAGTGTGGGCGTGACACGGGCCAGCGATGGCCTGCCGCTGGATGCCGAAGCGTTGACCGCTTGGGTGGCGGCCAGCACAGGCATGGGCTACCAGCGCATCGACCCCCTGAAAGTGGATGTGGGCCGCGTTGGCGAGGCCATGAGTGCGCCCTATGCACAGCGCCACAAGGTGCTGCCGGTGCAGGTGGGCAACAGCGAGATTGTGGTGGCCACGTCAGAGCCGTTTGTGCAGCACTGGGTGGCGGAAGTAGAGCGCCAGACGCGCCGCGCCGTGCGGCTGGTGATGGCCAATCCGGTGGACATTCAGCGCTACACGGGAGAGTTTTTTGCCCTGGCCAATTCGGTGCGTTCGGCCCAGAAAGCCGGGGGTGCATCTGCCTCGGCCAGTTTTGAGCAACTGGTGGAGCTGGGACGCACCCACAAGCAGCTGGATGCGAACGACACCGGGGTGATCCGTGTGGTGGACTGGTTGTGGCAGTACGCGTTTGACCAGCGTGCCAGTGATATCCACCTGGAGCCGCGGCGTGAGCAGGGCGTCATCCGCTTTCGCATCGACGGGGTGCTGCACAGCGTCTACCGCATGCCGATGGGCGTGCTCAACGCCATGATTGCGCGCATCAAGCTGCTGGGGCGCATGGACGTGGTGGAAAAGCGCCGCCCGCTCGATGGCCGCATCAAAACCCGCAACCCGCGTGGTGAAGAAATTGAAATGCGCCTGTCCACCTTGCCCACGGCGTTTGGCGAGAAGATGGTGATGCGTATTTTTGACCCCGACAACACCATCAAGCAGCTCGATCAGCTGGGCTTCATGGTGCACGACGCACAGCGCTGGGAGGTGCTGGTCAAACGGCCGCATGGCATCATTTTGGTGACAGGGCCTACGGGCTCAGGCAAAACCACCACGCTGTATTCCACGCTCAAGCGCGTGGCGACCGAGGAGGTCAATGTCAGCACGGTCGAAGACCCGATTGAAATGATTGAACCGGCCTTCAATCAGACCCAGGTGCAGCCGCAGCTGGATTTTGGTTTTACCGACGGTCTGCGGGCGCTGATGCGCCAGGACCCGGACATCATCATGGTGGGCGAAATCCGGGACACGGCCACGGCCGAAATGGCTGTGCAGGCGGCCCTGACCGGGCACCTGGTGTTTTCCACGCTGCACACCAACGATGCACCCAGTGCCGTCAGCCGCTTGATGGAGCTGGGGGTGCCGCCGTATCTGCTCAATGCCACCTTGCTCGGGGTGCTGGCGCAACGCCTGGTGCGGGTGCTGTGCCCGCAGTGCAAGCAGCCAGATACGCAGTCCACGCCTGAAGCGCTGGCGGAAGTCATGAGCCCCTGGAAATTCAATGGCAGCTACCAGCCCTATCAGGCCGTGGGCTGCGAGGCCTGCCGCATGACGGGTTTCAAGGGGCGGATGGGGCTGTATGAGCTGCTGGTCAGCAGTGACAGCCTGCAGCAGCACATCAACCACAGCCCTTCCATGGAAGTACTGCGCCGCCAGGCCATTCAGGATGGTATGCGCCCCTTGCGGGTGTCCGGCGCCTTGCGCGTGGCAGAGGGCCTGACGACGCTGGCCGAGGTCATGGCCGCAACCCCTCCCTTGCGTTGAACGGCGGCGGGTAGATGTTCCTGCCGACCATGCATGAATGCTGGGTGGCGTGGGCCGTGCATCACTCCGCCATAAATGCGGGAGCGTGACTGCTTACATCCACGTTTTTCAAGGGTAAACGCCTAAAAAACACACGAACGTGCGTGCCATATCGGCGATTTTGTAGGTGGAATCCACATCAATTTCACGTAAGTTTGCTTACAGAATTCCATCGGTCGTAAATCCTCTCTTGGGAGACGTTTCGTGAAAATCAAGAGTCAAAAAGACTTTTTTGCTGGACTGATGTATTTGGTCGTGGGTGGCGCTTTTGCCATCGGCGCTATGGAATACAACGTCGGCACTGGTGCCCGTATGGGGCCTGGCTACTTCCCGCTGATTCTGGGCGTGATCTTGGCTTTGATTGGCCTGGCTATCTCGTTCAAGGCCACAGTCAGTGGTCCTGACGATGGAGATCCCATCGGCAAGTGGGCGTGGAAGCAAGTGTTCTTCATTTTGGCCGCCAACTTTGCCTTCGGCATCTTGTTGGTGGGTGTGCCTGCACTGGGCATCCCCGGCTTAGGCTTGATGGTTGCCATCATCGCATTGGTGTTCATTGCCAGTGCTGCTGGCTCCGCCGTCAATTGGAAGGAAGTACTGATCCTTTCCTTGGTCTTGGCGGTTGGCAGCTATGCCGTGTTCGTGTGGGCGCTGAACCTGCAGTTCCCCGTGTGGCCTACCTTCATCGTTGGCTAATCGCGCCAGGAGATACAGATCGTGGAATTGCTTGAACATTTATCGTTGGGTTTTGGCGTTGCGTTTACCGCCCAGAATCTGCTGTACTGCCTGATCGGCTGCGTATTGGGTACGCTGATCGGCATCTTGCCGGGCCTGGGCCCAGTGGCGACCATCGCCATGTTGCTGCCTGCCACTTACTCGCTGCCCCCCGTGGCTGCGTTGATCATGCTGGCCGGTATTTACTACGGTGCCCAGTACGGTGGTTCGACCACTGCTATTTTGGTGAACTTGCCCGGTGAGTCCTCTTCCGTGGTGACGATGATTGACGGCTACCAGATGGCGCGCAAGGGCCGTGCAGGCCCTGCGCTGGCTGCGGCTGGTATCGGCTCGTTCTTTGCGGGTTGCGTGGGTACCGTTATCCTGGCAGCCTTTGCACCTCCACTGACCGAAGTGGCCTTCATGTTCGGCCCTGCCGAGTACTTCTCGCTGATGGTCTTGGGCCTGATTGGTGCAGTGGTGCTGGCTTCGGGTTCGCTGCTCAAGGCGATCGGCATGATCGTGCTGGGTCTGCTGTTCGGCATGATCGGCACCGACGTGAACTCCGGTGTCGCACGCTACAGCTTTGACATTCCTGAATTGACCGACGGTATCGACTTCGTCGTGATCGCCATGGGTGTGTTCGGTTACGGTGAAATCATTGCCAACCTGTCCAAGCCTGACGACGAGCGCGAAGTGTTCACCGCCAAGGTGACTGGCCTGATGCCTTCCAAAGAAGACTTCAAGCTGATGTTCCCTGCCATGGTGCGCGGTACGGTGCTGGGTTCGGCCCTGGGTATCTTGCCTGGTGGCGGTGCGATGTTGTCGGCGTTTGCTGCCTACACACTGGAAAAGAAGACCAAGCTCAAGGCTGGTGAAGTTCCTTTCGGTCAAGGCAATATCCGTGGTGTGACTTCGCCTGAAGCCGCTAACAACGCGGGTTCGCAGACATCGTTCATTCCGCTGCTGACATTGGGTATCCCACCTAACGCCGTGATGGCGCTGATGGTGGGTGCAATGACCATCCACAACATCCAGCCTGGTCCTCAGGTGATGACCAGCAACCCAGAACTGTTCTGGGGTCTGATCGCTTCGATGTGGATTGGTAACGCCATGCTGATCATCTTGAACCTGCCCATGATTGGCATGTGGATCAAGCTGCTGAGCGTGCCTTACCGCTGGCTGTTCCCTGCCATCGTGCTGTTCTGTGCGGTGGGTGTGTACGGCACCAAGAACTCCGAGTTCGACGTGTGGTTGGTGGGTATCTTCGGTTTCATCGGCTATCTGTTCTACAAGCTGGGTACCGAGCCTGCGCCGCTGCTGCTGGGCTTCATCTTGGGCCCAATGATGGAAGAAAACCTGCGTCGTGCACTGCTGCTGTCGCGTGGTGACTGGAGCGTGTTTGTGACACGTCCTATTTCTGCCGTGATGCTGGCCCTGGCTGTGATCTTGCTGATCATCGTGTGCTTGCCTGCAGTGAAGAACAAGCGCGAAGAAGCGTTTGTGGAAGAATGACGCGGCTTTCAAGCCCTGCCTAAAAAGCACCCTTCGGGGTGCTTTTTTTATGGGTTCATGGGTTTTCGATAGACCAGATAACGCATCAGTGACTAGATTCCTCGTCGCGATGATCCTGATGCATGTGCATACCAATTTTTTAATGCAGAGCTTGTGAGTTTTCAGAAATCACGCATTGCAGGGACGATTCATGTGCACGATGAATTGGTGTATACCCTCATTTGTAACAAAATATACGCAATAATCAGCGTTGCTGAGGGCGCACCTGTGTGAAAGCTTGGGGCGCAAAGCTACGGATTTGACGGCGCTGCTGTAAACAGCGTGCAAGGTGGCCGAGTTGCAAGATGAGAGATTGACGCGCGCAGACATGTTTGCACGTGGCGATGCACTGCAGAGAGGCTGGTCATGATTTCGGAGGCTCTTGGCATTTTTCATGCATGGCTGTGGCATGCCCATGCTCTGAGTCTTTCGAGAGAGTTTTTTGGTGAATCTAAATAACGTACGTATGGCGCCCAAATTGTGGGCAACTATCTTGGGCTTGCTGGTGATCATGCTGATATCCAACCTCTGGGTGCGCAGCAATACCGAAAAGGTGATGGAAGAGTCCCGGCAAGACCTGCAGCAAATCGAGCGCAAGATTGCAGCGGTCCAGCATTTGCGCGGCACGGCACTGGCGGCTTCTGAGATCGGCATTGCGCAATTTGCCACGAATGAGCCACAGGTGCAGGCAGAGCTACGCAAGCGTTTGACGGTCAATGCGAAGGTGACCGTGGATGCGTTTGCCGACATTGAAAAAATATTCACCACAGATGGTGAGCGCGCTGAGTTTGAAAAGCTGCTCAGAATCCGCAAGGACTTGCGTGATTTGCGAGTGGAATCCGAAAAGAATCTGGATGTCGATGACTACAACGCGCGGGCAGCGTTTGCCTTTGGACCGTATGCCAGTGGTGCAGATGCGTACTACCAATCCTTTGATGGAATGGTTAAGTATTTGCGGGATCAGCAAGCGGTAGTGATTCAGGACGCGCAGCTGCGACGCGAACAAAGCATCTTGATTGGCTGGAGTGTGAGTGCCGTGCTGCTGGTGGTGGGCGTCTTGCTGGCTTACTGGTTGGTGGGGACTGTTTCCAAGCCTTTGCAAGAAGCTGTGAAGGTGACGGAAGCTATTGGCGAAGGCAAGCTGACTGTGGTGGTGCAAACTGATCGCAAGGATGAGTTTGGTCAGTTGCTGAGCGCGCTAGAAAAAATGGCGGGCCGCCTGCGCAGCGTGGTGGGTGAGGTTCGTGTGGGGGTGGATGCTGTTTCGTCGGCCGCAGGGCAGATTGCGTCGGGGAATCAGGATCTGTCGGCACGCACTGAGCAGTCGGCTTCCAGCTTGCAGCAAACAGCGGCCAGTGTGGAGCAGATGACTATGGGCGTCAGCCAGGCTGCGGAAACCTCCCGTCAGGCGCAGCAACTGGCAGCTACCGCTGTGAAGGCAGCAGAGCGCGGCGGTGTGGTCGTGCAGCAGGTGGTGCAAAGCATGGAGCAGATCAATGCCTCCAGCCGCAAGATTGGCGACATCATCGGTGTGATTGATGGCATTGCTTTCCAGACGAATATCTTGGCCTTGAATGCCGCTGTGGAAGCAGCACGTGCCGGCGAGCAAGGCCGTGGATTTGCGGTTGTCGCTGGTGAGGTGCGCTCTTTGGCCGGCCGCAGCGCAGAGGCGGCCAAAGAGATCAAGGCCTTGATTTCTGACAGCGTGAGCAATGTCGACGCTGGTTCCGTGCAGGTTGGTCAAGCCGGCGATAGCATGCTGGAGATTGTGTCCAGCGTTCGTCGCGTGACAGACTTGATCGGTGAGATCACTGCTTCTGCGAACGAGCAACAGCAATCTTTCAGTGAGATCAATCAGGCGGTGAACAGCCTTGATCAGATGACCCAGCAAAATGCCGCCTTGGTCGAAGAGTCCAGCGCTGCAGCCAATGCCATGCGTGACCAAGCAGCGCATCTGCTGCAGACGGTGTCCGTGTTTGATGTGGGACCCGCCAGTGCTGTAATGCGCACGCCGTCTATGAACCATCGTGGAGCGGGTTTTCGTACAGATTCCACTATCTCGACAACGCCGAGCAGCGCGCAGCGTCCTGCCAGTCAAGTGACTGCAGTTAAAAAGCACAAAGAGGCCGTATCGCCCAGCTTGCCCAAACCAGCGCCCGCTGCAAGTACCCATGACGAATGGGAATCTTTTTAAGGTGCTCTAAAAGACAAAGCCTACAAAGCCCCGCTGGTCGGGGCTTTGTCATATCTTCAGGTCAAACTGATGGCACGCGAATGTGCAGAACCATGTGAGGTAGCCGCGATGCAGGCCTGCGTTGTTTGTGCTGACGCAGACCTAGGGAAAGCCCCACAATAAGCAACTGTTTGCCGTTGCCCGGATTGTCATGCCTGTCTTGCCTCAACCTCTCCAGCACCCTTTACGCGCCTTGTTGCACAACGAGGTCCATGCCCGCCCCGCAGAGCCCCTACACGGACCGGCTGCCATCACCCATGTGGTGATGTGGACCGATGCGGCGCAGCGCGAAGCCAGCCGTGCCCACCTGGCGGCGCTGATGCATGACCACCACCGCACTGGCCCGGATGCCGACTGCACACACCTGCGCATGGACTTTGGCGCGTTCCGCCTGCGCTGGGAGTTGCATACGGAGTTTGTCTGCTGGACCTTCATGGTGCCCCTGCCTGCCGATGCGGCGCTGGATGTGCGGGCGCCCGCCACCGCCATCGAGGCCGTGCCGCAGCAGTGGCTCAAAGATTTGCCGGGCCTGTGCCTGAGCAGCGTGCACCTGTGGATCGTGAAAGATGCGCAGTGTGAGCACCGTGGCATCAAGCACCTGGTGCAGCAGATGCTCAACGACGACACCTTGGCGGGGGCTGCCGTGCACGTGGGCCACACCGAGGTGTGCACAGATTTCGCCATCCATGCCGACGGTTACTCGCGCATGCTGGTCAAACCATCAGACAGCATCAGCTCACGCCGCCTGGGGCGCCTGGTGCAGCGTGTGCTGGAAATTGAAACCTACCGCATGGCAGCGCTACTGGGCTTGCCTGCGGCGCGCAAGGCAGCCGTGGTGCTGGGAACCGCAGAGAAAGAGCTGGCCGAGCTGGCGCAAGCCATCCGCGAAGCACAGCGCGACGATGAGCCTGAGCTGTTGGACCGCCTGACACGCCTGGCCGGGCAGGTGGAGAGCGAGTACGCGGCCACCCATTCGCGCTTTTCGGCCAGCAAGGCGTATTTTGAGTTGGTGGACAAGCGCATCCACGATCTGCGTGAAGAGCGCCTGTCGGGCCTGCTGACCATGCAGGAATTCATGGAGCGACGCCTGTCGCCCGCGCGCAGCACCTGCGAGTGGGCGGTGCACCGCCAGAATGCGCTGTCGCAGCGCGTCTCGCGCGTGAGCAATTTGCTGCGCACGCGGGTGGAGATCGAGCAGCAGCAAAGCAACCAAGAGATTCTGGCCTCCATGAACGACCGCCAGGGCATGCAGCTGAAGCTGCAGTCCACGGTGGAAGGGTTGTCTGTGGCGGCCATCACCTACTACATCACCGGCCTCATCAGCTACCTGACCAAGGGCGCGCAAAAACTGGGCTGGCCGCTGTCGCCGGAGATCACGGCCGCCATTGCCATTCCGGTGGTGGCTTTTAGCGTGTGGTGGTCACTGCGCCGCCTGCACCACAAGTTGTTTGGCCACAAGCACTGATGTTTAAAAACAGGAGCGCATAGTGCTCGTGTTGACTGAGTTTGAAAGATAAAAGTGTCTGAAGTGCAGGATTTGCAAGCGCAAAAAGCTCAGAAAAGAAGAGCAATTGGCCTGACGCTAGCCGTGCTGGGTGCGATGGCTTTCAGCGGCAAAGCCATCATCGTCAAGCTGGCCTACCGCTATGGCGTCGATGCCGTCACGCTGCTGATGTACCGCATGCTGTTTGCACTGCCCGTGTTTATCGGCATGGCCTGGTGGGCCGGGCGCGGCCAGGCGGCGCTGACACGCAAGGACTGGCTGGGCGTGCTGGGGCTGGGCTTTTCGGGCTACTACCTGGCCAGCTACCTGGACTTTGCTGGGCTGGCCTACATCACGGCGGCGCTGGAGCGATTGATTCTGTACCTCAACCCCACCTTGGTGGTGATCTTTGGCTGGGTGGTCTACCGGCGCGGCATCACCTGGGGGCAGTTTGCGGGCATGCTGCTGAGCTATTGCGGCGTGCTGCTGGTATTTGGCCATGAAGTGGGCGTGCAGGGCAGCGATGTGGTGCTGGGCAGCCTGCTGGTGCTGGCCAGTGCCATCAGCTACGCCATCTACATGGTCTACAGCGGTGAGATGGTCAAGCGCCTGGGCTCGCTGCGGCTGGTGGGCCTGGCCTCCAGCGCCGCGTGCTTTTTCTGCATTGCGCAGTTTCTGCTCACGCAGCCGCTGTCCGCCATGCAGGTCGCGCCGCAGGTGCTGTGGCTCTCCCTGCTCAACGCAACGGCCTGTACCGTGGCACCGGTGTTGATGGTGATGATGGCGATCGAGCGCATCGGCGCTGGCATGACGGCGCAGACGGGCATGGTTGGCCCGCTGTCCACCATTCTGATGGGCGTGTGGCTGCTCGGTGAGCCGATCAACACCTTTATGGTGGCGGGCACCAGCCTGGTGATGGTGGGCATTTTTGTATTTACACGCTGGGCACGCAAACCCGGTGTGGGCAAGTAAAACAGCAAGGAGCAAACGGTATGGAATTGGGTATTTCGGGCAAGTGGGCGCTGGTGTGTGGTGCCAGCAAAGGCCTGGGTTTTGGCTGCGCCAAGGCCCTGGTGCAAGAAGGCGTGCACGTGGTGATCAACGCCCGCAACGATGTGGCGCTGCAAGAAGCAGCTGCGCAATTGAGAGCTATCAGCGCAGAGCTGGCAAGCGCTAGCGGCCAAAAAGCTGCTCAAGTTCTGACTGTGGCCTGCGATATCACCAGTGCCGAAGGACGTGCGGCCGTGTTCAGCGTGGCGGGTGGCCCGGGCACTGATTTCGACATTCTGGTGACCAATGCCGGTGGCCCGCCGACGGGCGACTTCCGCGACTGGGACCGCGAGGCCTGGATCAAGGCGGTGGACGCCAATATGCTCACCCCGATTGAGCTGATCAAAGCCACGGTGGACGGTATGGCAGCGCGCGGTTTTGGCCGCATCGTCAACATCACCTCCAGCGCGGTGAAGGCGCCGATTGACATCCTGGGTCTGTCCAACGGCGCGCGCACCGGCCTGACGGGCTTTGTGGCGGGCCTGGCACGTTCGGGCATTGCGGGCCAGGGCGTGAGCATCAACAACCTGCTGCCAGGCAAGTTCGACACCGACCGTCTGGCGGCCACCCACCAAGCGGCGGCGGCCAAGAGTGGCAAGGCGCTGGATGCGATTCGCAGCGCGCAGCAGGCGCAAATTCCGGCCAAACGCTTTGGCAATGCCGAAGAGTTTGGGGCAATCTGCGCCTTCCTGTGCAGCCAGCACGCGGGCTATATGACGGGCCAGAACATCCTGCCCGACGGCGGTCTGTTCGGCGGCACGTTCTGAGCGGCAGTCACAGCATCAAAAAAGGCAGCCCAGGCTGCCTTTTTTGATGGGGAAAACGCTGCGGATCAGCGGCGCGACGAGACCACGATGCCGCCCACAATCAGCGCAAACGCCAGCGCGTGGTAGAGCTGCGGTATCTGCCCCAGGATGGGGATGGACAGCAGGGCGGTGAACAGCGGAATCAGGTTCGCAAAAAAGCCTGCGGTGGCCGGGCCAGCATGACGCACGCCTTCCCCCCAGCAGCGGTAGGCCAAAATGGCTGGCCCCACCACGATGAACAGCATGGCGGCTGCCAGCGTCCAGCTGGGTTGCAGCACCAGGTCACCGGCCACTGCTTCGCCACCGGCCAGCAGGGCCGACCAGGCAATGCCAAACACCATCTGCGCCATCAGAAAGGCGGCCCAGTTGCTGCGCACCTCGGCCTGGCTGGGCATGGTCTGCGCACTGCGAGCCAGCAGCCAGCTGTAGAGCGACCAGACGATGGTGGCCAGCAAAATGAACCAGTCACCGGGCACCAGCTGCAGGCCCAGCAGCTGCTGGGCATCGCCGCGGCTGAGTACCACGGCCACGCCGAGTACCGACAGCACCGCCCCTGCCGCCTGGCGGCCACTGATGGCGGTGCCAAACCAGATGCGCCCAATCACCAGCATCCAGATCGGCATGCTGGAGCCTACCAGCGTCACATTCAGCGGTGAAGAGGTCTTGAGCGCCAGGTACAGCAGCGCGTTGTAGCTGCCAATACCGAGCACACCTAGCACGGCGTACTGCTTCCAGGACTGCCAGATGGCACTGTTTTTGCGTAAGACATGGCCAGCCAAGGGCAGCAGCAGCACAAAGGCGATGCACCAGCGCACCAGGTTGAGGGTGAAGGGGGAAATCAGGTCGTGCACCAGGCGGCCAACAATGGCATTGCCTGCCCACAACAGGGGTGCCAGCGTCAGCATGGCAACCGTGCGGAATGTCAATGGGGAACTCATCCTCGGAATGGTAGCCTGCCTGTGTCATCGTGGTGCGTCACAGACATGGCAGGATGGAAGGCTTGCCAGCCAATGAAGCCTAAAAGGAGACAGATCAGCATGGGGATGACCACCAGCAAAGCCGTTCAGATCACGCGCAACGGTGGCGCAGAAGTTTTGACCGTTGTGACGCGAGACGTGGGGCAACCCGCTGCCGGAGAAGTTTTGTTGCGCCACCACACGGTGGGGCTGAATTTTATTGATGTGTACCAGCGCTCTGGCCTGTACGCCTTGCCCCTGCCGCTGCAGCTGGGCATGGAGGCTGCTGGGGTGGTCGAGGCCGTTGGCGACGGGGTCTCCCATCTCCAAATCGGTGACCGTGTGGCGTACGCCAGCAACCCGCCGGGCAGCTACTGCGAGCGCAGGGTGATGCCGGCCACCCATGTGTGCAAGCTGCCGGACAGCATCAGCTTTGAAACCGGTGCAGCCATGATGCTCAAGGGGCTGACGGTGCAGTACCTGCTCAAGCAGTGCATTCCCGCAGAAGGTCTGCAGTCGGGTGACCATGTGCTGTTTCATGCCGCAGCCGGTGGGGTCGGGCTGATTGCCTGCCAGTGGGCCAAGGCGCTGGGGCTGCAGCTGATTGCCACAGCCGGTAGTGACGAAAAATGCCAGCTAGCCCTTGCCAATGGGGCGGCGCACGCTATCAATTACCGCAGTGAAGACTTTGCGGCCCGGGTGGCGGAAATCACCGAAGGCCAGGGTGTGAAAGTGGTCTACGACAGCGTGGGCAAGGACACCTGGGAAGGCTCGCTGGCCTGTCTGCGTCGTTTTGGCTTGATGGTGTCGTTCGGCAATGCCTCGGGGGCGGTGCCGGCCATCAGTCTGGCGGCGCTGGCCCCCAAGGGGCTGTACCTGACACGGCCCAGCATCTTTGTCTATGCCCATAGCCGTGTAGCCACACAGGCTATGGCCGACGATTTGTTCGAAGTGGTCACCAGCGGTAAGGTCAAGATCCATATTGCCCAGCGCTACGCATTGGAAGATGCGCGCGCTGCGCACGAAGCACTCGAGGCACGGCAAACCACGGGATCCACCATCTTGACCGTGTAAGGCCCAGGAGGAGAGACGATGAATTGGTTGGAAAAACTACGTGATGATGCGCAACGCTCGCCCGCCCAGCCGCGCATGCCGCTGCTGTGGAATGGGCAGGTGATCGGGACGGTTGCGCAAGGCTTTTTGGAGAGTGTGGACGTAGATTTCCTGCGCGGGCAACGCATCACTTTTACGCACAAAAAGACCCCGGGCCTGGGTGAAGCATGGAGTTTTGTGGCCCCCGATGCCAGTTTTGGCCTCAATGCTCTGGCGCAGCTGCTGCGCGAGAAAGGCCGCAGCGGCCCGTGGCGCAATGAACAGATTGCCGTGTGCACCCCGCAGGGGCAGCGCGTGGCCACGGTGGAGCGGGGCGCGGTGCGCGTGCTGGGCGTCAGCACGCATGCTGTGCACCTGATCGGCCTGGCGCCGGATGGGCGCATGTGGGTGCAGCAGCGCAGCAAAAAGAAACCCAACCACCCCAACAAGTGGGACACGCTGATGGGCGGCATGGTGTCGGCTGCAGATACCCTGGCGCAAGCGTTGGCGCGTGAAACGCTGGAAGAGGCTGGCCTGGATGTGCTGCAGCTGGAACAGTTGCAGCATGGTGGCCAGGTTGCGTTTGCCTGCCCCAGCGACGAAGTCAAAGGCGGTGTGGCTTATATGCGTGAGCGCATTGACTGGTTCAGCGCCACCGTGCCGCAAGACCTGGTGCCAAAGAACCAGGACGGTGAGGTGCAGCAGTTCCAATGCATTGACCGGGCCACGCTGATGGCGTGGCTGGAGCAGGGGCAGTTCACCCCGGAAGCCACCCTCGTGCTGGCGGACTATCTGCAGCTGTAAGGACACAGCGCAGCCATACAAAAAGCCGCTCTCTGAGCGGCTTTTTTGGTGGGCGGTGGCATCACAGCATGCAGGGGCTTCAACGGTGTTCCAGCGGCTCGCGCAAGCGGCTGGGGGCCAGCGCGCCGGCCGACTCCAGAATCGGATAGGCCACCGAGCACAGCAGCGAGTTGATGCGCTTGAGGTCGCTGATCAGGTCAATGTGCAGCGAGCTGGTTTCAATGCTCTGCACCGTGTTGTCTGACAGTCGATCCAGGTGGGTGGCCGAGTAGGCCAGCTCCAGATCGCGAAAACGGGCTTTTTCTTCCAGCAGCTTTTGCGCATCGCGCACATTGCCGTTGAGGAACACGCTCATGGCCAAGCGCAGGTTGGCCACTAGGTGGCCATGCATGCGGTTGATTTCTTCGAGCCCGGCCTGCGAGAACTGGCGCCCCTTCTTGATCTTCTTGTCTTCCACGTCCTGCAGCACGCGCTCCACCAAGTCACCGACCTGTTCCATATTGATGGTGAAGCTGATGATGTCGGTCCAGCGGCGGCCTTCGCGCTCATCGAGTTCGGCGCGCGAGATCTTGGTCATGTAGTACTTGATGGCCGAGTATAGGTCGTCGACCTCATCGTCCAGCTGGCGCAGGTCCTGCGCGAGTTTCTGGTCATCGGTTTGCCATACGCGTTGCAGGCCCAGCAGCATGGATTCCACCACGTCGGCCTGGTGCAGCGCTTCGCGCGCAGCGCAAGAGATGGCCAGCGACGGTGTGCTCAGTGCCGAGGCATCCAGGTGGTGCGGCCGGCTGGAGGAGGGCGATGCCACTTTCACGGGCAGAATTTTTTCCACCAGCATGGCAATCTTGCCGGTCAACAAGATACACACCACTGCCACCACGGTGTTGAATGCCAGGTGGAACATCACCACCAGCGTGCCCACATCGGGTGCCAGCGCGCGCACATGTTCGTTCCATGGGCCAATCAGCGGAATCATCAGCACCACGCCCACCATCTTGAACATCAGATTGCCCAGGGGCACCTGGCGTGTCTGCACATTCGCCTTCAAGGTGGTCAGCACGGCCAGCAAGCCGCTACCCAGGTTGGCACCAATCACCAGCCCCAACGCCACATCGACTGGAATACCGCCCGAGGCGGCCAGCGTGGCCACCAGCAGCACGGTGGCCAGGCTGGAGTACGAGATGATGGAGATGATGGCGCCCGTTAGCACTTCCATGGTGATGTCGCTGGTCACGGCTTCCAGCAGGGTCAGCATGGTGGGGCTTTGGGTCAGGACCGTGGTGGATTCGGTAATCAGACGCAGCGCCAGCAGCATCAGCCCCAGTCCAATAAAGACGCGGCCTACGCGGCCCACCGTGGTGTCTTGGCGCGAGATGAACATCACCACGCCGACAAAGATGAACAGCGGCGACAGCCACGAAAGGTCCAGCGAAAACACCACCGCCATGACGCTGGTGCCCACATCGGCCCCCAGCATCACCGCCAGCGCAGCCGTCAGCGAGACCATGCCCTGCCCCACAAACGAGGACACGATGAGCGCAGTCGCGGTGCTGGATTGCACAATCGCCGTCACACCAATGCCCGAGAGCACGGCCTTGAGCCGATTGCTGACGCCATGCGAGATAAATTGGCGCAAGTTGGCGCCAAAAACGCGCAGAACGCCGGTGCGAACCAGCTGGGTGCCCCAGACAAGCAGGGCAATGGCGGCTAAGAGATTGAGTAAATGCTTCATGGGTGCTCTGACAAGGAGCCAAGGAATATACGCTGTGCTGCTGAAATGTGCGGATTTTTTGCGCAATAACGCACGGTGCGGAATATTTTGAATAAAAAAGCCGTGGCTACGCCATAAAAAAAGCAGGCTTTGTGCCTGCTTTTTTATGGGGGTGGGCTATCTATTGCAGCAGCGTCAGCACACTGCGGGGGGCCTGGTTGGCTTGCGCCACCATGGCGGTACCCTCTTGCTGCAGAATTTGCGAGCGACTGAGTTGGGCTGTTTCCACGGCAAAGTCCGTATCCATGATGCGCCCCCGACTGGCGGACGCGTTTTCACTGCTGATTTGCAGCGTGGCAATGATGTTTTCAAAGCGTGACATCAGTGCGCCCATGGCACCGCGTTGGCTGCTGACATAGTCAATGGCTTTGTCGAGCAAGCCCAGTGCCGCGGTGGCACTGGCTGCGGCGCTGATGTCGAGCTTTTCTAGCCCCAGGGCGCCGAGGTTCATGGCCCCCACGCTGGTATAGACGTAGTCTCCGGCATTGGCACCTACCTGAAAGCCAAGCTGGTTGGCCATTCCGCTGCTACCTCCGCCCAGATCCTCCCAGATGCCGGTGAATTTGGCCATGTCTGGACCCGTGCTTGCGTTGGGGGTGACTGCCGCAATCGCCGTCTTGGATGGCCCGGTGCCTCCGTTGGCGTCGGAGCCACTCACTGAGCCGGAGTCCGCATTGGTCAGATCCAGCCAAGTCGGAGGGGTTGGGCTGCTCACCAGCTGGGTGTGCGCCGTCTTGAAATCGCTGAGTGTCAGCATATTGCCGGTGACGTTCTGGATCGCAGCATCCAAGCTGAGTTGCTCTGTGGTTTGCAACAGTTGCAGCAGATCTGTGAAGTCTTTGCTGCCGTTGGTCGCCGCTTTGATGGACTCGTGCAAGGAGCGTACGGCGACATAGCCTGCCGCGTAATCTTCACTGCTGCCCCCCCCCAAGTGTCAAAGATGTTTGGGTTGTTCATGGTATTCCAGCCATGGACTGCCACGCGGCTATTGGCACCGTAGATGAACTCGGCCGCACCTTCAACCAGCCACTTGTTGCCTTGGATGTGAGACCAGCTCTCCCCCCGTGCCATGACTGCATGCACCATTTCATGGGTCAGAATTTGCTGGGCCTCATCGTCACCCATGCCTGCGTAGTCCGCCATGTCAATGAAAAGCTCCACGCTGACCGCGGGCCCTTGTCCTGCGATAGTGCCGGATCGGACGAATGCTGCAGTGTTGCCAGGGCCATCGGATTCAGAGGTGAGATTGACCGGCATGTTGATGCTGACACTGGGCGTGATGCCATAGGCCTCTTGGATGACGGCCTCCGCCTGCGCCAGCCAGCCACCTTTGAGTTTGGCCATGAGCGCTTCGGCATCCGGGTCACCACCCGCAGCAGGTTTGCGGCTGGGGTCAAACACATACTGACCGTTGAACTTGCTCGTCTGCCCCACGCGGTCAATCTCTAGCTTGAGCTGCGTCACCTCTGCCTGCAGTGCTTTGCGGTCAGCGGCACTGTTGGTGGCATTGATGGACTGCACGGCCAATTCACGCATGCGCTGCAGCATGTCCGTGATTTTGCTGCTCGCACCTTCAGCGGTCTGTAGCAGTGAGATGCCGTCATTGGCATTTCTTGCTGCTTGGTTCATGCCTCTGATCTGGCTGTGCATACGCTCTGCAATGGCAAGCCCTGCAGCATCGTCTTTCGCGGAGTTCACGCGTAACCCGCTAGACAGCCTTTGCATGGAGGTGGCCAGTCCACTCTGTGAGTGGCTCAGCATCCTCTGTGCATTGATCGAGGCAAGATTGGTATTGATGCCCATAGCCATGGGCACCTCTTGCGTTGTCCGTAGTGCGTGCCTCCCTGCGTCAGCACACACTCAGCCCGTCGTACGTATAAATAACGGGCTTGTTCGTTTGTCGGCAGCGAAGACATAAACTGAAACACTTGTCGACAAGCGAGTTACAAATAAAGGGCCGCAGGATCAAAAAAGCCCGCACAACGCGGGCTCTGGGGTGTGGCTTGATCGCGCAATCAGGCGGGAGATTTCGCCCGGCGCGCGCGCAGCACCTCATCGAGGATCAGGCAGGCAGCGCCGACGCAGATGGCAATGTCGGCCACGTTGAAGGCCGGGTAGTGCGAGCCTGCCCAGTGAAAGTCGAGAAAGTCCACCACATAGCCGTGCTGCAGGCGGTCGATCACATTGCCCAAGGCGCCGCCCAAGATGCAGGAGATGGCAAAGCAGAAAAACTTCTGCTGTGGGTGTTTGCGCAGCTGCCAGACGATCAGCAGCGTGGCGACTGCGCCAATACCGACAAACAGCCAACGCTGCCAGCCACCGTGCTCGGCCAGGAACGAGAACGCAGCGCCCGTGTTGTGCGCGCGCACGATGTTGAAGAAGCCGGTAATGGGCGTCCAGTCACCGTATTCGTAGAAGCTCAAAATCCACTGTTTGGTGAACTGATCCACCACGATCAACACCAGGGCCCACACCAGCCATGGCCAATAAGCGGGCTTGCGGGTGGCACCACTGGGGAGGGAAGCCGGAGAACTCATGGATCGCGCCTTTGTCGGTAGAAACTAAAAAAGATAGCTGCTAGCGCTGGTGATTGCTGCAATTCATAGAAAAAACTGTCTGAGGTGCAGCAAATTCCAGCGCAAGGCGCTCTTGTTTTTGTGTATTCAAGAGCGCCCAGGCTGGGGCGGTTTAAGCCTTGTTGCGCACTTCACCGGCGCCGTGCAGGTTGCTGTCGCAACGGCCGCACAGGGTGGGGTGGGCAGGGTTCACGCCCACATCGTCGCGGTAGTGCCAGCAGCGCTCGCACTTGGCGTGCTCGCTGGCCTTGACGGTGGTGGTCAGTGCATCGCCAGCCACCGCTGTGGCGGCGGAGGTGATGAAGACGAATTTCAGGTCATCCTTGAGGCTTTGCAGCAGGGCCAGGTCTTCAGGCTCAGCGGTCAGCGTGACTTCGGCTTGCAGGGACGAGCCCACCGCGCCGGTGCCGCGCACCACTTCGATGTCCTTGTTGACCACGTTGCGGATCTCGCACAGGCGCTTCCACTTGGCCAACAGGGCTTCGCTGCCTTCGGGCAGGTCGGTGAACTGTTCCAAGAAGATGGATTCGCTGTGGCCAAAAATCTTCCACGCTTCTTCCGCCGTGAACGACAGGAAAGGCGCCATCCAGCGCAGCAGCGCGTGGGTGATCTGGTGCAGTGCGGTCTGGGCCGAGCGGCGGGCCAAGCTCTTGGGGGCGCTGGTGTACAGGCGGTCCTTGAGTACATCCAGATAGAAGCCGCCCAGGTCTTCCGAGCAGAACAGCTGAATCTTGGCGACCACGGGGTGGAATTCATAGACCTTGTAGTGGCCCAGAATTTCCTTTTGCAGCTCGGCCGCACGCGCCAGCGCGTACTGGTCGATCTCCAGCATGTCGTCGTAGGCGACGGCATCGGTGGCCACGTCAAAGTCGCTGGTGTTGGCCAGCAAGAAGCGCAGCGTGTTGCGGATGCGGCGGTAGCTGTCCACCACACGGGCCAGGATCTTGTCGTCGATACCCAGGTCGCCCGAGTAATCGGTCGATGCCACCCACAAACGGATGATTTCCGCGCCCATTTTGTTGGACACGTCTTGTGGTGCCACAGTGTTGCCCACGGACTTGGACATCTTCTTGCCCTGACCGTCCACGGTAAAACCGTGGGTCAGCAGGCCGCGATAGGGCGCACGGCCAAAGATGGCAGATGCCAGCAGCAGCGAGCTGTGGAACCAGCCGCGGTGCTGGTCGTGGCCTTCCAGGTACAGATCGGCCTCGGGGCCTTGGTCATGGTGGTGCTCGGGATGGGTGCCGCGCAGCACGTGCCAGAAGGTGGAGCCGGAGTCGAACCACACCTCCAAGATGTCGGTGCTCTTGGTGTAGTGCTGGGCTTCTTCAGCGCCCAGGATTTCTTCGGTGGTCACGCGGCTCCAAGCCTCGATACCGCCGGTCTCGATCATGGCCGCGGCCTGGTCGATGATCTCCATGGTGCGGGGGTGCAAAGCACCGGTGTCCACATGCAGGAAGAAGGGAATAGGCACGCCCCACGAGCGCTGGCGCGAGATGCACCAGTCCGGACGTCCGGCGATCATGGCGCGCAGGCGGTCCTGGCCGTTTTGGGGGTAGAAGCTGGTGTGGTCAATCGCTTCCAGCGCGATTTGGCGCAGCGTTTGCGCAGGCTTTTGGGCGGGGTCGGTGAACACGCCTTCGCCTTCGTCCATGCGGATGAACCACTGGGCCGCCGCGCGGTAGATCACGGGCGTCTTGTGGCGCCAGCAATGGGGGTAGCTGTGCTCCAGACCGGTGGTGTCCATCAGGCGGTTGGCAACCTTCAGTGCGTCCAAGATGACGGGCACAGCCTTCCAGATGTGCTGGCCACCGAACATGGGCAGGTCGGCCGCGTACACGCCATTGCCTTGCACGGGGTTCAGGATGTCCTTGTAGTCCATGCCATTGCTGATGCAGGAGTTGAAGTCATCCACACCATAGGCAGGCGCCGAGTGCACGATACCCGTGCCGTCTTCGGCGGTTGCGTATTCGGCCAGGTACACGGGCGAGATGCGGTCAAAGCCCTTGTCCACATGGGCCAGTGGGTGCTTGAAGGGCATATGGTCGAGCTTTTCGCCCTTGGCAGTGGCCACCACGGTGCCCTCGATCTTCCAGCGCGCCAGGCACTTCTCGACCAGTGCCGAGGCCAGCACCAGCAGGCCACGCTCGGTGTCTACCAGGCTGTATTCCAGATCGGGGTTGACGTTCAGCGCCTGGTTGGCAGGAATCGTCCATGCGGTGGTCGTCCAGATCACCACAAACGCTTCTTTGTTCAGCGAAGGCAGGCCAAAGGCTGTGGCCAGCTTGGCAGGGTCAGCGGCGGGGAACATTACGTCCAGCGTCTGCGACTTCTTGTCCTGGTATTCGATTTCGAACTCAGCCAAGGACGAGGCGCAGTCAAAGCACCAGTACACGGGCTTGAGGCCACGGTAGACAAAGCCACGCTCCATCACCTTCTTCAAGGCGCGCAGCTCGGCGGCCTCGTTGGCGTAGTTCATGGTCTTGTAAGGATGGTCCCATTCGCCCAACACACCCAGACGCTTGAAGTCCACCATCTGCTGCGCGATTTGCTCGGTGGCAAAGGCGCGGCTCTTGGCTTGCATCTCGTCGCGGGGCAGGTTGCGGCCGTGCAGCTTCTCGATGGCGTTCTCGATCGGCAGACCGTGGCAGTCCCAGCCCGGTGCGTACAGCGCGTCAAAGCCTTCCAGCTGGCGGCTCTTGACGATCATGTCCTTGAGCACCTTGTTCACCGCGTGGCCGATGTGAATCTGGCCGTTGGCGTAGGGAGGGCCATCGTGCAAGATGAACTTGGGCGCACCCGCACGCGCGACGCGCAGCTTTTTGTACACGCCTTGCTCGCCCCATTGCTTGGCCCATGCGGGCTCGCGCTTGGGCAGGTCGCCGCGCATCGGGAATGGGGTGTCGGGCATGTTCAGCGTGGCGCGGTAGGCGGACGCTTCGGGCTTGTTCGATTTGGATTCAGACATGGGGGAACCTTGAGGGCAGGCCAAGCTGCAAGCAGCTGGGCGTAAAAAGCAGGGTGGAGCACCGGGCGCTGCCAGCGCTCGAGCGGACGAAGGCGAGCGTCAAATTCGGTCGCGCGTGGTTTGGCGACGGGTTTCGGTATACGTGGCGAAGAACGCGTGCGCATCATCGCAGTCCTTGGCGATGCCTTGGGTCAAGGCGGCCAGACTGTCGTATTTCAGCTCGTCGTGCAGTTTGTGCAAAAGTTCCACGCGGATGATTTTACCGTAGGCACCTTCGCCACCCAGGTGGCGCGGCCAATCCAGGCAATGGGTCTCTAGCAGTACCCGCCCGCCGTTCACATCGTTGGGGTCCAGCGAAGGGCGAACGCCCAGGTTGGCCACCCCGCGCAGCGGCGCATCGTCCAGGCCATGCACCAGCACGGCAAAGATGCCGCTGGCAGCGGGTTTCCAGTGGTTGAAGCGCAAATTCAGGGTGCGAAAGCCGTCCATCGCTCCGGGCGTGGACTCGGCTAACTGGCGCCCCAGCTTGCGGCCATGCACCACATGGCCTGAGATGGTGTAGGGGTGGCCCAGCATCTGTGCGGCCACGGCCATGTCTCCGTCGGCCAGGGCGGCCCGCACGGTGGTGCTGGAGACGCGTTCGCCCCGTACCTCGTAGCTGTTCATGCGCGCGACGTCAAAGCCCAGCTGCTGGCCTGCAGCGTCCAGCATGGCGTAGTCACCTGCGCGTTGGGCGCCAAACTTGAAGTCGTCGCCGACCAGGACATATTTGGCGCCCAGCCCATCGAGCAGCACTTCCTGGATAAAAGCCTCGGGCGACTGGCTGGCCAGTGCATCGTTGAAAGGCAGCACGATGACCTGATCGACGCCACAGAACTCCAGCTGCGAGAGCTTGTCGCGCAGCGTGCCCACACGGGCAGGCGCCAGCTCGGGCTTTTTGAACTTCTCGGCGAAGTAGTCGCGCGGGTGGGGCTCGAACGTCAGCACGCAGGTCGGAATGTTGCGCTGCGTGGCTTCGGCGGACAGCAAGGCCAGCATGGCTTGGTGCCCACGGTGTACGCCGTCAAAGTTGCCGATGGTCACAGCGCAGTGCGGGGCCAGTCCCGGGTGCTTGAATCCGCGAAAAATCTTCATCTGTATTGCTTTGGTTTTTATAGCTTGCAAAACCTGCCCTGTGACAGCGTGGTGGCAGTTTGTCATCGAAAGCAAGTATATTGTGCTGGAGATAGACGGCGCGCTAAGCCCGACTGTGGGCTGCATGGTGCGCCCGCTGTTGTGCAAGGAGGCCGAACTTGAGAGTTTTGAAGCTGTCCGCCCATGGCTTGCCCCAGTCCTGGATCACGCTCGAAGAAGCGGTGTTGCACTACGCCGCTGACGATGTGCGCTGGACCATGGGCTCTGCCGTGGCCGTCTTTCACGGCGGACACAATGCCATGACGGGCCAGCAGTCGTGCATTGAGGTGCACAGCATCATTGGCACGCGTGGCGTGCCACGTGTCAGCCCACACGAACTCAAGCCGGGCCTGACCAATGGCAAGCTTTTTGCCCGCGACCGCAATGTTTGCGCCTATTGCGGTAAAACTTTTGATAGCAACTGCCTGACCCGCGAGCACATCTTGCCGGTCTGCCAGAAGGGGCAGAACACCTGGATGAACCTGGTGACCGCCTGCGTGAGTTGCAACCACCGCAAAGGCCCGCGCACACCAGAGCAGGCGCGCATGCCATTGCTGTATGCGCCTTACGTGCCCAGCATCTGGGAGGACTTCATCTTGCGCAACCGCCGCATTCTGGTGGACCAGATGGAGTTCCTGCGCATGCATGTGCCCAAGACTTCACGCCTGGCCCAGGGCAAAGACCATGTTCCAGAGTTTGAATATTTCAGCAATGGCTGAAATAGGCTTTGACCGCGTGGTGAAATCTAGGGTTTTCCTACAACGCATGCTGCCATGATCGTTCACGAGCGTCCCAATGGACTGACCCTATTTGTCATGATGCGGGGGTCGGTGCTACAGCGCATCCGTTGGAAACTCTGTCTGAACATTCTGCTGGCGCTGTTGGTCACCTTCGCCCACGGTTACCTGTTCGACATCAAGATCACGGTCACGACCATCCCCTTCACCCTCATTGGCCTGCCGCTGGCCATTTTTCTGGGCTTTCGCAACAACACCGCCTACGACCGCTACTGGGAGGGCCGCAAGCTGTGGGGCGATCTGAACATCCGTGCCCGCGTCATGGCGCGCCAGTGCCTGAGCCTGATTGACCTGCACCAGCCGATCGACCCGCACAACCGCGAAGGCGATGTGCGCGTGCGTGTGGTGCACCGCACGCTGGCCCATGCCCATGCGCTGCGTGCGCAGTTGCGTGGTCATATGGACGATCGTGCCGTACAGCGCTGGTTGACCGACAAAGACTGGGACCAGGTGCGTAACTTGCCATTGGGTTACCGCGGCGACGCCATCATCCAGGCCAATGCCAACGACCTGAGCGAGTGCATGCGCGACGGGCGCATCGATGCCATCAACTACAACAAGATGGATGAGACGCTGACCTTCATGACGTTTGCCGCTGCCTCGTGCGAGCGCCTGCGCCACACGCCCATGCCGTTCTCCTACACCCTGCTGCTGCACCGTACGGCGCACCTGTATTGCTTTTTGCTGCCGTTTGGTCTGGTGGATGTGACCGGTTTCATGACCCCGTTTGTGGTGGCCATCGTGGCCTACACCTTCTTTGGTCTGGATGCGTTGGGCGATGAGCTGGAAGAGCCGTTTGGCACCGACAACAACGACCTGCCGCTGGACGCCATGTGCCGCAGCATGGAGATGAACCTGCTGCATCTGCTGGGCGACACCGAGATTCCCGCTGCCATGCAGCCGGTGCACAACCGCCTGACCTGAAGGCTGCTCAGCAAGGGAGCGCGAACAACGCGCCGCACCCCGCCCTCTGCATAAAAAAAGCCACCCGAAGGTGGCCTTTTTTATTGCTGCGCGGAGGGTGCAGGTTTATGCGTCGCCCACGCCGGCGGTCTCCAGCATGCGGGCCGACAGCTCGCCCAGGTGGTGCAGGCCGTCGCCATACGTCATCTCCAGCTGCGCCAGCTTCTTGAACTGGTGGCTGACGATGTATTCATCCGTCACGCCAATGCCGCCGTGCAGCTGTACGGCCTGCTGACCGACAAAGCGCATGGCCTGGCTCAGCTGCACACGGGCGCGGGCGATGGCGCGGCGGCGCTGTTCGGCGGGGGTGTCCAGCTGCAGGCTGGCGTAATAGCTCATGGAGCGGGCCAGCTCCAGCTGCATCTTCATGTCGGCCAGGCGGTGGCGCAGGGCCTGGAAGCTGGCAATTGCCACGCCAAACTGCTTGCGCTGGTTCAGGTAGTCGGCGGTGATGGTGAGCACCTGGTCCATCACCCCCACAGCTTCGGCGCAGACGGCGGCGCTGCCGGTGTCCACGGCCAGCTCCAGCGCTGCCAAACCTTCGGTGGTGACCAAGGTGGCCGGGCTTTGCGCCGTTTCCACTTCGGCAGCGCGGCTGCCGGTCTGGGTGATGTAGCCACGGGTGGTTACGCCGGGGGCGCTGCGCTCGACCAGGAACAGTGCCTGCTGGCCGTCCAGCAGTGCGGGCACCAGGAAAGCATCGGCTTGGTCACCGATTGGAACAATGCTTTTGTGAGCTGTCAGCGTATAGCCATTGGGCGTTTGCGTGGCTTTTGACTCACATTTGTCCAGGTGGTAGCGCGCACGGCGCTCCTGGTGGGCCAGCACCACCAGCGCTTGGCCGCTGGCCACGCGGGGCAGCCACTGGGCCTGCACGGCGTCAGGGGCGTACTGGCTCAGCACCTTGGCGGTGATGAAGCTTTGCGCCAAAGGCTCCAGTACCATGCCGCGGCCCATTTCTTCCATCACCACCATGGCTTCCACCGCGCCCATGCCCATGCCTTCGTGGGCTTCGGGCACGTTCAGTGCGGTCAGGCCCAGCTCGGCCAGGGCGTTCCAGGTCTCGCGGCTGAAGCCGCCGGCTTCCACTGCTGCACGGCGGTGTTCAAAGGTGTAGGCCTTGTCCACCCAGCGGCGGGCGGCATCACGCAGTTGTTGCTGATCGTCAGAAAAATCGAAATCCATGTTCTTGTCTCCCTCTTAGCCCAGCAAGGTCTGCGCCACGATATTGCGTTGCACTTCGTTGGAGCCGCCGTAGATGGTGGTCTTGCGGTAGTTGAAGTAGGCGCCGGCCAGCGGGGCGTTGCCCACGGTGCCGCCGGGGAAGTCGCCTTGCCAGCCCGCTTCCATGGCTTCTTCGATGAAAGGCAGGCTGTAGGGGCCAGCGGCCAGCATCATCAGCTCGGTATAACGCTGCTGGATTTCGCTGCCCTTGATCTTCAACAGGCCTGCAATGTCCAGCGAGTTCTTGCCGCTCTTTTCGGCCGACAGCACGCGCAGCACCAGCATTTCCAGCGCAATGATGTCCACTTCCAGCAGGGCGATCTGGTCGCGAAAACGCGTGTCTTCCCACACGCCTTCTTGCTTGGCGATGCGCTTGAGGCGCTCCAGCTCGCGCTTGGAGCGGTTCACGTCGGCAATGTTGGTGCGCTCGTGCGCCAGCAGGTGCTTGGCGTAGGTCCAGCCCTTGTTTTCTTCGCCAATCAGCTGGTCGGCGGGCACTTTCACGTTGTCAAAGAACACTTCGTTGACTTCGCACTCGCCGTCCAGCAGCTTGATGGGGCGCACGGTCACGCCGGGGCTCTTCATGTCCAGCAGCAAGAAGCTGATGCCGGTCTGCGGCTTGCCTTCGTTGCTGGTGCGCACCAGGTTGAACATCCAGTCGCCATGCTGGCCCAGTGTGGTCCAGGTTTTTTGGCCGTTGACGATGTAGTGGTCACCCTGGCGCTCGGCACGGGTTTTGACACTGGCCAGGTCAGAGCCCGAACCGGGCTCGCTGTAGCCCTGGCTCCACCAGACTTCACCACTGGCAATGCCGGGCAAAAAGCGCTTTTGCTGTTCCGGCGTGCCGTAGGCCATGATGACCGGGGCCACCATCACCGGGCCAAATGGCACGACGGCGGGGGCGCAGGCGCGCGCGCATTCTTCGGCAAACAGGTGTTTTTGCACCGCGGTCCAGCCGGGGCCACCAAACTCCTTGGGCCAGCCGCTGATCAGCCAGCCTTTTTTGCCCAGCGTCTTGGCCCAGCCTTGCATGTCGTCGCGGCTCAGGCGCAGGTCGTTGCGTACTTTGGCAGCCAGTGCGGGGTCAAGGTTGTCTTTGAGCCAAGCGCGTACTTCTTCGCGGAAGGCTATCTCTTCGGGCGTATATGCCAAGTCCATGCAGTGTCTCTCCTGGTTATCAAGGCGGGCGCAAGGCCCGTCATGCCAGCAAGGGTGCGTGTTGCGCTGCAACGCTGCAACAGGGGGAACGCGCAGAACTTGTCGCCTAGGTGCCTGAAGGCACTAGAGAATTCCGTTAGGCGGAATCTTTGAGGCCGGCGCACAGGCGCTGCACCTGGGCTTCCAGCGCGGCCACACGGGCTTCCAGGGCTTCGATGCGGCCGTTGTCGGCTGGGGGCAGGGCTGTGGCGTCGGCACCACTGCTGGCGGGCAGTGCTGGGGCACCGCACAGCAACTGGGCCCAACGCGCCTCGCGGGCCCCGGGGGGCTTGGGCAGCAGCTGTACCAAGGCGCCGCCTTTTTCTTCAGCGCGATCTTGCAGCTCTTGCAAGAACGCGTCGACCGAGCCCGTGTCCGCAAAGCGGTGCCAGCGCTCGGCATTGGTGCGCAGCTCGGCCGCTGTCTGCGGGCCGCGCAGCATCAACAGGCCCAGCAGCGCGCTGGACTGGCTGGGCACAGCCAGCACCCGCTCGAAGTTGTGCTCCCAGCGCATGGCACGCTGGCCGCTGACTTCGATCACCAGGTGGCGTTCACGCAGGCTGTCCAGCGCAGCCAGGATATCGGCCTCGCTCAAGCTCATCACGGGCTCGCGGCTGGTCTTTTGGTTGCAGCCGCTGAGCAGGCTGTTGAGCGTCATAGGATAGCTGTCGGGCACGGTGCGCGCTTTTTCCATGAGGGTGGCAAGCACACGTGCTTCAGTCGGGGACAAGGGCAGGTTTTGATGGTCGAAGGTCATGGCAGGGATAATTGCGGCGCAATGAAAAACATCGTGATTTTGATCTCGGGCGGCGGATCCAATATGGCTGCCATTGTGAAAACCGCCCAGCAGCAAGACTGGGAGCGCCGTTATGGCGCACGCGTGGCGGCCGCCGTCAGCAACAAGGCCGAGGCCAAAGGGCTGGTTTTTGCCAAGGAACACGGCATTGCCACCGAGGTCCTTGATCACAAGCAGTTTGACAGCCGCGAGGCATTTGATGCCCGGCTGGCCCAGGTGATTGACCAGTACAGCCCCTCGGTGGTGGTGCTGGCGGGCTTTATGCGCATTCTGACGCCCGGCTTTGTGCAGCACTTTGAAGGCCGCATGGTCAATATTCACCCCTCGTTGCTGCCGGCCTTCACCGGTTTGCATACCCACCAGCGCGCCATTGACGCGGGTTGCAAGTTTGCAGGCTGCACCGTGCACGGGGTGACGGCAGAGCTGGATGTTGGCCCGATCTTGGAGCAGGCCGTGGTGCCTGTGCTGCCGGATGACACCGCTGAAACGTTGGCGGCCCGCGTGCTCACGCAAGAGCACATCATCTATCCGCGTGCCGTGGCCGCTTTGCTGCAAAAGGCTTAATCAGACGACAAAAAAAAGAGACCCGAAGGTCTCTTTGCGTGGTTGCTGGGTGAGCTTTTTATCCATTTCTCAGCAGTGATAAAACCTGTTGAGGGCTTACATTCGACTGTGCAAGCATCGCGTTAGCCGCCTGTTGCATGAGCTGTGCTCGTGTGAGATTTGAAGTCTCTATCGCAAAGTCTGCATCCTGGATGCGTGATCGGCTGGAGGTCAAGTTTTCGCTGCTGGTTTGCAGGTTCGCTATGGTTGCGCTAAATCGGTTCTGAGCAGCGCCTAGCTCTGAGCGCGTGCTGTTCACGACGTCTAACGCGCGATCAATATCTTGCACGGAGCTGAAGTTGGCCAATTCGGACATGTTGCCGATGGCTGGGACTTGGGTGCCTGGGCTGGACGGGTCATTGAGGCCTTGAAAAGATCCGTCTAGTAACTTTTGCCCGTTGAATTCAGTGGTACTCGAAATACGCACAATCTCCTCAGACACCTGAGTAATTGCGTTTTGGAGATCTTCGTTGTCTTTCGCAGAGTTGGCGTCGTTATCAAGTTGCATTGTTAACTCGCGTGCGCGCTGTAACTTAACTCGCGTGCGCGCTGTAACAAATCCCCCACATCGGACAGGGAGCCTTCTGCAACCTGGGTCAGTGAAATGGCGTCATTGGCATTGCGTGCCGTCTGATTGAGTCCACTCACTTGATCCATGAGTTTTTGCGCGATATGCAGGCCTGCAGCATCGTCCTTCGCCGAATTAATGCGAAGGCCGCTGCTTAATCGGTTCAGCGATGTACTTAGGCTTGCTTGCGCGGCGGACTGGCTGCGCTGCACATTCAGACTTGCAACGTTGGTATTGATGACTAATGCCATAAAGTGTCTCGTTGAAACAATTGATTACATGTGAGTGTAGAAGCGACTCCGGGCTGGTGCAAGTAGGCGGGGGCTGCATGGCGCCCAGTGATCCGTGTCGCGCAGGTGGCAGAAACACGGCGATTAGGTCGTCAATCAAAGGGGTTGTAGCTCAGATTTTTGGGGCGGTGGATGCGGGTTGGCGTCGCCCCTTTCCGTGCCACCGCAGTGCACGGCCAAGGCGTTTTGACTGTGGTTGTTATTGCGGAACCTTGGCGAAACGGGGTTGTTCTACACCGTCAATCACCACCGTCTCATTGAACATGGCCGCCGGGCGCACCCACAGGCCGCGCTCGCCGTACAGCGCGCGGTACAGGGTCAGGGGCTCCAAGGTTTCGCTGTGGCGCACGGTGCCCAACACCTCATAGCTTTGGCCTTTGTAGTGGCGGTACAACCCTGTGGGCACCTCTTGCGGTAAACGTAGTTCGACAGATTGATGCATGGTTAGGATGGCCCATTCTTTGAAGTTGACCCACCCTACGACACTGCGATTACTCTATGAACTACGCTGATTTTGTCCATCTGGTGCGAATGTGTGAACTGGAGAGTGCGGCCAATAGTCGGCGCTACCGCCGCAGCATCATGGCGTTTGCGGCGCTGGGGTATGCGTGGGTGATCGCTTGCTTGGGGCTGGGTCTGGGTTTGCTGGTATGGACTGTGCCGGGTTTGTTGCAAGGCACAGTGAGCGGATGGCGAATTTTGACCGCTCTGCTCGGGCTGGGACTGATTTGGACATGCTTGCGCGCAATGTGGGTGCGTATCCCAGAGTCGCAAGAGGCTGTGCGCATCACGCAGCAACAAGCGCCTGCGTTGTTTGAGGCTTTGGAACGCATCCGTCAAAAAGTCAAAGGACCACAGATTCATGCGGTCTATATCGATGGTGAATTCAATGCCAGCATTACCCAGATCCCGCGCTGGGGTTTGTTGGGCGGGGTGCAAAACACCCTCACCTTAGGGCTACCTTTGGCGATGGCATTGGATCGACCGCGGCTGCTGGCCGTTTTGGCCCATGAGTATGGACATCTGCGTTCTGACCATGGGCGCTTTGCTGCGTGGGTGTATCGCACACGCCAGTCGTGGCACCGCATGCAAGAAGGCTTTGATGAAGATGATGACCCGATCTCCATGGCCACACAGGCTTTTTTTCGCTGGTATTTCCCACGTTTTCAGGCCCGCACCTTTGCGCTGGCGCGTCAGGATGAATACGAAGCCGACCATATCTCGGCCAAGTTGCTGGGGTATGACGTAGCCGGCGCAGCCTTGGTGGAAATTGCGATCAAGGCGGCGTGGCTTCAAGAAAAGTTCTGGTCGCAGCACTGGCATTCGGCCTTCAACCAAGCGCAACCGGTGGGGCCATTTCAGTCAATGGTGCAGCGGCTACTGCAGCCGGTCGAGCAAGATTTTGCGCAAAAGGCGCTGCAAGCGGCTTTGCGCCGCACGAGCGATGTGGCCGACACCCACCCTAGCCTGAGAGAGCGGCTGGAGGAGCTGGAGCAGGCTGCGCAGCTGCCGACATGGTCGACGCAAGGTGCTTTGGGACTGCTGGGCAAGGATGTGGCGGACTGGATTCAAAAGTTTGATAAGCAGTGGAGTCTTGATCATGCCGACGGTTGGCGGGATCACCATGCGCGGCTGCAGCGCTGGCGCCAACATGTGGTGGCGTTGTCAGAGTCACGCCCGATGGCCAATGAGAATGAGCTGGTGCAAGAAGCCATGTTGCGCCGCTTGCTTTTGCCGCAATCTCAGGAACAGGTACTGCCCTTGTACTTGCGAGCGCTACAGATGAATCCCCAACATGCGTTGTCATTGCTTGGGGCAGCACAGGTGCTGCCCACTGGCGATGCACGGCGGGCGCCGTACCTGCAGCGCGTATGGGAAAGTCATCCGCATTACCAATGGCGCAGCGCGCAGTGGATGATCAATATTTTGGAGCAGCCTCCCGCCGGAGAAAGCCGCGATGTCGAAGCCCTGCAACTGTGGCGTCAGCGCCGCAATGATGCTGAAGTTGCAGAGCAGCGTGCCGGGCAAGAGCTAAGGGATGGTGACTTTCTGCGCAATGTGAGCCACCACGATCTACGTCCTTTCGAGCTGGCCCAGTTGCAGGCCGAGCTGGCCTTGTCGCCCAGCGTGGCGCAGGCATGGCTGTTGTGCAAAAATTTACGCGAGTTTCCGCAGCGCAGGGCCTATCTGCTGATGGTGGAGTGGACGCAGGCCGCGTGGCAGCAGCATGGCGGTGACGATGTGGATTTACTGGAATCGCTGAACTCGTATTTGGACGGCTGGAATGCGTTGCCGGGGATGTTTTACCTCGTTAGCGTGGGATCGTCTGTGTCCAGCGAAGAAGTACGCAAACGGGCTGGGGCGGCGATCCACACGCGTTAGGCGAAATACAAGGACATGGGACAATAACGGCTATGCACCCCAAAGCCCTTCTGGACGCTTGCTCCGAACTCGTCAAGCTGACCCTCCAATTCCAGCACCCCGCCGACTCGGTGGTGTCCCGCTATTTCCGCGACCACCGCAACCTTGGTCCGCGTGAGCGCGCCACGCTGGCTGAAACCGCGTACACCGTGCTGCGCAAGAAAACCCTGTTTGAAGCGCTGGCCCGCAGCGGCAGTGGCCCCAAAGAGCGCCGCATGGCCATTCTGGGTTTCCACGCGCCACGCAACTTTCTGCAGGCCGCGCTGAGCGACCAGGAAATCAAGTGGCTCAATGACTGCGACGCCACGAAGCCTGAAGAGCTGATGGCCCAGCACCGCCACAATCTGCCGCAGTGGATGGCTGACGCCCTGCAAGCCCAGGTGGGCGACCAGTTTGAAGCCCTGGCCGCCAGCATGCTGGAGCCTGCACCGCTGGACTTGCGCGTGAACGCCCTGAGCGCCAAGCGCGAAGCCGTGCAAAAAGAACTGAACCAGGCGGGTATCAAGGCCGTTGCCACCCCGTATTCCCCCTGGGGCCTGCGCGTGCAAGACAAGCCTGCGCTGACCAAGCTGGCCGCCTTCCAGGAAGGCCGTCTGGAAGTGCAGGACGAAGGCTCGCAGTTGCTGGCCCTGCTGCTGGACGCCAAGCGCGGCGAAATGGTGGTGGACTTTTGCGCCGGTGCCGGTGGCAAAACCCTGGCCATTGGCGCACAAATGCGCAATACCGGCCGCCTGTATGCGTTTGACGTGTCGGCGCACCGTCTGGAAGCGCTCAAGCCCCGCCTGGCGCGCAGCGGTTTGTCGAACGTACACCCCGCCGCCTTGGCGCACGAGCGCGATGAGCGCGTGAAGCGCCTGGCTGGCAAGATCGACCGCGTATTGGTCGATGCGCCTTGCTCGGGCCTGGGTACCTTGCGCCGCAACCCCGATCTGAAGTGGCGCCAGGACGAAAAGGCCGTGGCTGAACTCAACGAGAAGCAAATCTCCATCTTGACCAGCGCCGCGCGCATGGTGAAGTCGGATGGCCGCTTGGTCTACGCCACTTGCTCGGTGTTGCCGGAAGAAAACGAGTTGGTGGCCGAAGCCTTCCAGAAGGCCCACCCTGACTTTGTGCCGCTGGACGCCGGTGAGACCTTGGCCCAGCTGAAGGTGGACAACGCCGCCAGCCTGTGCGCCGGTGGCGAAACCGGCTCGCGCTATGTGCGCCTGTGGCCGCATACGCACCAGACCGATGGCTTCTTTGCGGCGGTGTGGGTACGTAAATAAATTGGCCCCTTCGGCGCCGCTGCCTGCAGTGGTACGCCGGGTGGTTTGATCCCCGCCAGCTTGCAGGTTGGCGGGGATTTTTTATACCGTTCCCTTTTTTCTTGTGCAGCCACGTACGATCACACGATGACCACCCAATACGAAAACCTCGCCACACTGGAGTTGTGGAACGACTTTTTCAAAGTTTCCCCTGCCGAACTGCCTGCCGAACGCCAGATGCGCGGGCGGCGCATATCGGGATTTATTCGTGGCACGGTGCTGCCCAGCGCAGAAGCGGCGGATCTTGCTGTACCAGCGCTTGAGGCTGCAGGTGAAGGCGCAACCGATGCACCCGTGAGTAGCAAGAAAGCTGCACCGCAGGTACAGCGTGAATGGGTGCCAGCGCAGTGGGGCTTTATTCCACCGCAGGCCAAGTCGGTCAAAGATGCCAACCTGCGCTCGACCAAGCTGTTGGTGGCGCTGAATGAGACCGTGAGCACCACGCAAGCCTTTCGCGATGCGTGGCTGGCGGGGCAGCGCTGCATCATCCCCATGCAGGCGTTTTATGTGGACGATGTACGCACAGGCAAGGCGGTGCCGACGCGCATTGCCCGCGTGGACGGTCAGCCCATGGGTGTGGCCGGTGTGTGGAGCCATTGGAAAGACCCAGAGACGGGCGCTGAGTTGCTGAGCTACGCCATCCTGACCATCAACGCCAACAGCCATGCGCTGATGCGCCGCTATGGCCCGCAGGGCACAGACCGCCGCATGCCGGCCATCTTGGGCGAGGGCACGTACGACGCCTGGCTGACCACCCGCCAAGAAAAGGCGCGCGAATTCATGCGGGCCTACCCGGCCAACTGGATGCTGGCCAATCCTGTAGAAAACAAGAAAGACAAAAAGCCCAAGGGCTTGTTTGATTGATTCCTCGATGGATTGGATGATTTTGATAGCTGCTAGCGCTGGTGTTTATTGGGTTATAGCGTGATTTTTATCAGATGCTAGCGCTGCTTCGGCTCCTGCCTTTCCGGGGCATAGCCACCCCGTCCTGCCCTCCTAGGTGCTGGCTATTTTTGGCGTAACCACCCTCTGCTTGCATGTCTTTCCCTTCCGTGGATTCCATCCTTGCCCCCGTCCAAGCCTGGGCATACGCCATGGCCCCGGTGAATTCGGTCGCGTTTGATGCGCTGGCCTGGCTGTCTTTGGGCTTGTACCTGCTCTTTGCCGTGGTGGCCCTGCATTACGCGCTCAAACCCTGGGCGGAGAAAGCGATGGGCGTGGCCCTTGCGGGTGCAACCGTGGCATCGCTGCTGCTGCACCTGTCGCTGCGCAGTACGCCGGCGTACGTGGGGGAGGGGGCGCTGTGGAAGTTTGTGGCGGTGTCTCAGTATCTGCCCTGGGCGGTGATCGGCGTGGCCTGCCTTTACCTGCTCTACCGCGTAGTCACTACCCTGCGCAAAGGACGTGGCTCAAGCGGTGAGCCGTGAAGGCCCTCTGGGAGACGGCCAACCAGGGGGGTGAGCAGCCGCTGTGCTGAAAACAGAAAAACCTGTTGCAGGTGAATGGGCAACAGGCTTTTGATTTTGATAGCTGCTAGCGCTTGTTGAATAAGCGCTGGCGCCATCTATCCCCCCGAAATTTTTACGCAGTGACGGATTCGCCCAGCAGGGCGTCGACCGCCGCATGCGCGGCCAGCGTTTGCGCGCAGGCATTGGCGGCTTCTTCGCCCTTTTTCACGAAGTGCTCACGGAAAAAGCCCAGCAGGTCTTCCGAAGGCTGGAAGTTGTAGGGCGTCAGCGCCACGGAGAACACGGGCACGCCGGTGTCCAGCTGCACGCGCATGAGGCCATCGACCACGGCGGTGGAAACAAACTCGTGGTGGTAGATGCCGCCGTTGACGATCACGGCGCAGCCAATCACGGCGTCAAACTTGCCGGATTGGGCCAGCTTTTGCGCCATCAGCGGGATTTCGAAAGCGCCGGGCACTTCCACCTGGTGGATGCGGGCGGGCGCAGCACCCAGGGTTTGCAGCTGCTGGGCGCAGGCATTGCGGGCGTTGTGCACCACATCGCTGTGCCAGTTGGCGCTGATGATGGCAATGCGGGCCTGGGCCAGTGCCGCTTGGGTGGCTGTGGCATTGGCGGAAGGGGTCATGGTCTGATTCATGGGGTGTGTCTTTCTGAGACGAGCAACAAATGAATCAGGGCGCGCGAAGGCAGGCGCAGCCGTGGCAAAGGCAGCGCGCAGGCCTTGTGGCACGCACGCCAGCGCCTTGCGGCCAGCTGGGGAACAGGTCTTCACGTATCTCTTTCATCCGGACTGTGACCGTCGGCTCTGGAGTTGCACCAGATCTGCTGACCTTGCGCGGCAGTGCCGCCCAAGCGCTCGCGGGCTTGCAGCCAAGGCTGCTTTACCGCCGGTGGGGAATTGCACCCCGCCCTGAGAACGTATGTCGCCCAGCCAAAGACCGGGCGACAAAAGCCATTGTAGGCCGATGTGCCAGGGGGTGGAGTCACTTCGGTTGCGCAGCCCACCGCCAGTGTGGCCACAGCCGCAACAGTCGCTGCAGGCGGCTGAACCACCGACTGGCCCCGTCTGGCGAAGGTGCAGGGGCAACCGTCTCAGTAGCCGCAGGCAGCGCGGCGTGGTGCAGCAGGTAGGCCGGGCCGTGCACGGCGGTGGCTTGCAGCTGTATCTGCTGCGGGGCGCGCCAGCTGTGTCCGGTGCGCAGTGCAAAGCACAGGCCGCCGGACGCAGCCTCCAGCCCCAGCACTGGTGAGGTCTGGATCAGCAGTTGACCGCTGGTGCAGCGCAGTTCAGCGCCTGCGGGCAAGAACAGGGTCAGTGTTTGGCCACAGGCCAGGGGGTGGGGCTGGGGGGAGAGCGACATGCGGTGCCTGTCAGGGAGTGAAATGCATACCGGGCAGTGTCCGGTTTTGGGCGGCAGCGCAACAGGCACAGCGCTGCACTGCAGCAACCGCAGCAGTGCAAAAGGGGGTGGCTTGTTATGGCTGTGATGCCAGTGATCTGTATCTGTTGCAGAACAGATGAGTGGGGCATGATGGGGGCGATATTTGCGACTGGAGAGTGCCCATGTTGACCCCTGTGATGCCATCGCAGCCTTTGTATCGCCGCTTGGCGCACGAGTACGTGCAGGCCATGGCGCTGGGCACGCTGCCACCGGGGGAGCGCATGCCTTCGGTGCGGGAGTTGATGCGGCGCCACCAGGTCAGCCTGTCGACGGCGCTGCAGGTGCTGCGGCATCTGGAGGCCGAAGGCCATCTGCAGGCCAAACCCCGTGTGGGCTATTTTGTGTGCACGCCGGAGGCTGCCAGCACGGTGGCGCTGACCAGTGAGCCCGATCTGAGTCAGCCGGTGCAGCCCAGCGCGCAAGCGCACTTTGTGGGCATCAGCGAGCACATCTCTTTGCTGCTGGAGCGGGGGCGGATCGCCCAGGTGCACATCGACATTGGCGGTTGCACGCCGCCGCCCGGCCTGTTTGACCACCGCTATCTGAACCAGCTGGTGAACCAGCTGCTGCGCGACGACCCCACGCTGCTGGTGCAGGGGCGCTCTTTGCTGGCCAATCAGGGCAATCACCCAGAGTTTCAGCAGGCCATGGCGCGCCGGGCGCTGGCCGCAGGCATTCGCGTAGCGCCTGCCGATGTGCTGGCCACGACGGGCAATTCGGAGGCCGTGAGCCTGGCGCTGGCGGCGGTGGCCTCCCCCGGAGATGTGGTGGCGGTGGAGTCGCCCACCTATTACGGTCTGCTGCAGGTGGTGGAGTCGCTGCAGCTGCAGACGCTGGAGATTCCGTGCAGCCCGCGCACCGGTCTATCGATCGAGGCGCTGGAACTGGCTTTCCAGACCCAGCCGCGTCTCAAAGCCGTGGTGGTGGTGCCCGAGCTGCAGATGCCGCTGGGCACCCGCATGCCCGATGCGCACAAGGCGCGCTTGGTGGCGCTGTGTGTCCAGTACGGGGCTGCATTGATTGAGGATGATTCTTACGGTTTGTTTGTGGAGAATGCACAGCCCGTTAAGCCGCTGAAGGCCTGGGACAGCGTGTCGGGCCATGTGATTTACTGCCAGGCCTTCAACAAAAGCCTGGCACCGGGGCTGCGCCAAGGGTGGATGAATGCCGGGCGCTGGCATGGGCGGGTGCAGATGCTCAAATTTGCGCAAAGCCGCAACACGCAGACGCTGGGGCAACTGGTGGTGGCGCAGGTGCTGGGCTCTCCCATGCATATGCGCAGTCTGGAGCGAATGAAAAAACAGCTCAAGGCGCAGCGCGAGGGCATGGCAAGGCTGGTGGCGCGTTACTTTCCGCTGGGTACGCGCATGAGCTTGCCGGCTGGCGGGCTGTGCCTGTGGCTGGAGCTGCCGCAGGGCTTCTCCAGTGCACAGCTGTTTGGTGATGCGCTGGAGCACGGCATTCGCATTGCGCCGGGCAGCATGTTCTCGAACTCGGGCCGCTATGAACATTGCCTGCGGCTGGCCTGTACCCACCCGGTGGATGCGGTGATGGAGCAGGCTTGTCAGACGCTGGGGGCCATGGCCTGTCAGCAGTTGGGGCAGGCGGTGCGCGGCTAGGCACTTTCTGGCCTGCTGCAAGCAGCCAACAAAAAACCGCCAGCGCTTGCGCGGAGGCGGTTTTTTGAAGGGGAAACAGGCCGAATTACTTCAGCTTGGTTTCCTTGTACTCGACGTGCTTGCGAGCCTTGGGGTCGAACTTCATGATCGACATCTTTTCAGGCATCGTCTTCTTGTTCTTGGTCGTTGTGTAGAAGTGACCTGTGCCAGCAGTCGAAGCCAGCTTGATCTTTTCGCGTCCGCCTTTGGAAGCCATGTTGATTCTCCTTCAGTGGAAATTAAGCTTGGCCACGGGCGCGCATGTCTGCGAGCACGGAGTCGATGCCGTTCTTGTCGATCAAACGCAGAGCAGCGCTGGAAACGCGCAGGCGCACCCAACGGTTTTCTGTTTCAACCCAGAAACGACGGTACTGCAGGTTAGGCAGGAAACGACGCTTGGTCTTGTTGTTGGCGTGGGAAACGTTGTTGCCCACCATGGGCTTCTTGCCCGTAACTTCACATACGCGTGCCATTTGGACACTCCGATATTTGAAACGGCCACCAGCACGGAGATCACACAGAAGTGTGTGATGTGCCAGCAGGCCTCACCTCGCCAGATAAAAGGGTGGCGGTAACCCAAATTTGTCGCACTCTGCAGCTGTTAGCAACCAGCGCTAAATGCAGCAAAGCCCGCGATTATACGGGCTTTGTGAAAAATTGCGTGGCATGACAGGGTTTTAGCCTGCAATGCCCGATGCGGCGCGTGGTTTATTGGTCCAGGAAGCGCTGTGCGTCCAGGGCCGCCATGCAGCCGGTGCCGGCGCTGGTGATGGCCTGGCGGTACACGTCGTCCTGCACGTCACCGGCGGCGAACACGCCGGGGACGCTGGTTTGGGTGGCAAAGCCCTTGCGGCCGCCCTGGGTGACGATGTAGCCACCGTCCAGCTCCAGCTGGCCCTTGAAGATGTCGGTGTTGGGCGAGTGGCCAATGGCGATGAAGCAGCCTTGCAGGGCGATGTCTTCGGTGGTGCCGTTTTGGGTGCTCTTGATGCGGATGCCGGTCACACCGGATTGGTCGCCCAGCACTTCGTCGAGGGTGAAGTGGGTCTTGAGCTCAATCTTGCCTTCCTTGACCTTCTCCATCATCTTGTCGACCAGGATGGGCTCGGCCGTGAACTTGTCGCGACGGTGGATGAGGGTGACCTTGGACGCAATGTTCGACAGGTACAGCGCTTCTTCCACGGCGGTGTTGCCGCCGCCGACCACGCACACAGGTTGCTCGCGGTAGAAGAACCCGTCGCAGGTGGCGCAACCGGAGACACCGCGGCCCATGAAGGCTTCTTCGGAGGGCAGGCCCAGGTACTTGGCCGATGCGCCGGTGGCGATGATCAGGCTGTCGCAGGTGTAGGTGCCGCTGTCACCGGTCAGGGTGAAGGGGCGCTGGGACAGGTCCACGCTGTGGATGTGGTCGAACACCATTTGGGCCTTGAAGCGTTCGGCGTGCTCCATGAAGCGCTGCATCAGCTCAGGGCCTTGCACGCCGTTCACATCGGCGGGCCAGTTGTCCACTTCGGTGGTGGTCATCAGCTGGCCACCTTGGGCCATGCCCGTCACCAACATGGGGTTGAGGTTGGCGCGCGCAGCGTAAATGGCAGCGGTGTAGCCGGCAGGGCCGGAACCCAGAATCAAAACTTTGGCGTGTTGGTTGGTGGACATGTTGCTTTTCTATGAGGATGTTGCGCCGCTGGCGCGACACTGTGGAACACTCGCGCAGCCCGGCTGCAGGCATCAAGGCTTGCAGGGGCCAGTCCTGCATTGTAGAAAGCTGGCGGTGTCCTTGGGATGCGTATCCATAAACTGGCTCATAGCCTCAGGCTAAGGGTTGTGCCAAATCCCGGGGTACCAACATGCTTGCTGCTTTTGCAAGAGTGTGTAACGTAGCGGACAGCACCCCAGGGGCCCCACCTGAGTGAGAAGCACACGGTGCAAGGCTGGCGCACTTTCGCGATTGATGAACATGACCGGCGCCTAAGGTAAGCTCCCATCTGCGTATGACTTATTCCTCCAATGCACTGAACGCCAATTCCAGCAAAACTGCGCCCCGAAATGGGCTGGCGCGGTTTGGCCACGAGATTTGCTTGATCGCAGGTTCGCTGGGCCTGTTCTTCTGGCTGCTGGCGATGTTGAGCTATTCCATCAATGACCCGGCCTGGTCGACGTCGGGCAATAACGACGGTGGGCTGGTGCTCAACTGGATGGGGCGTCTGGGTGCCATCGTGGCCGATGCCTGCTACTTTGGCTTTGGCATGTCGGTGTGGTGGCTGGTGCTGATTGCCATCTATACCCTGGCGCGCTCGGCGCTGCGCTGGATGCGCGGCCAGAGCATGCTGGATGTGATGCTGCCCGAACGCCTGAAATGGTGGGGTGGCGTATTTTTGCTGGTGGGCGTGAGCTGCGCACTGGAATGGTCGCGCCTGTACCGCTTTGAAGCACTGCTGCCCGGCCACGCGGGTGGGGTGATTGGTTATTCGCTGGGCCTGACAGGCGTGCGCTGGCTGGGCTTTACGGGCTCGGGCCTGATTGGCATCGTGCTGATGGTGCTGGCGCTGGCACTGGTCTTCCGTTTTTCCTGGGGGCACTCCGCAGAAAAATTGGGAGCGCGCATCGAAGGTCTGGTAAGACTGAACCAGCAAAAACGTGAAAAAGTCAAAGACTTGGCAGAGGGGCGCAAAGCGGCCCAGGAACGTGCCAAGGTGCTGGAAGAAGAGCGCCACGAGCAGGAAGATGCACACCATGAGCCGGTGCTGATCATCACCCCGGCTGCGCCGGCGGCCACACCGAGTGAGCGGGTGCTCAAGGAGCGCCAAAAGCCCCTGTTCCAGGATTCGCAAATGCACGAAGGCGGCTTGCCGCAGGTGGATTTGCTCGATGCCGCCCCGGCCAAGCAGGAAACCGTGGCCCCCGAGACGCTGGAGATGACCAGCCGCCTGATTGAGAAAAAGCTCAAGGACTTTGGTGTCGAAGTGCGCGTGGTGCAGGCCACGCCCGGCCCGGTGGTCACGCGCTATGAGATTGAGCCCGCTACGGGCGTCAAGGGCTCGCAGGTGGTGAACCTGGCCAAGGATTTGGCGCGTTCGCTGTCGCTGGTGTCGATCCGCGTGATCGAGACCATTCCCGGCAAAAACTACATGGCGCTGGAGCTGCCCAATACCAAGCGCCAGTCGATCCGTCTGTCGGAAGTGCTGGGCTCGCAGGTCTACCACGAGGCCAAGAGCCTGCTGACCATGGGTCTGGGCAAAGACATCGAAGGCAAGCCCGTGGTGGCTGACCTGGCCAAAATGCCCCACGTGCTGGTGGCCGGTACCACGGGTTCCGGCAAATCGGTGGGTATCAATGCCATGATTTTGTCGCTGCTGTACAAGGCCGAGGCCAAGGATGTGCGCCTGCTGATGATTGACCCCAAGATGCTGGAAATGTCGGTCTACGAAGGTATTCCACACCTGCTGGCCCCCGTGGTGACCGATATGAAGATGGCGGCCAATGGCCTGAACTGGTGCGTGGCCGAGATGGAGCGCCGCTACAAGCTGATGTCCAAGCTGGGCGTGCGTAACTTGGCGGGCTACAACACCAAGATTGGTGAAGCCAAGGCAAAGGGCGAAATCATTGGTAACCCGTTCAGCCTGACGCCGGAGTCGCCCGAGCCGCTGGATCGCCTGCCGCACATCGTCATCGTGATCGATGAGCTGGCCGACCTGATGATGGTGGTCGGCAAGAAGATAGAAGAGCTGATTGCCCGCCTGGCGCAAAAGGCGCGAGCAGCCGGTATTCACCTGATTTTGGCCACCCAGCGCCCCAGCGTGGACGTGATTACCGGCCTGATCAAGGCCAACATTCCGACACGTATTGCGTTCCAGGTGTCATCCAAGATTGATAGCCGAACCGTTCTAGACCAGATGGGTGCCGAAAGTCTGCTGGGCATGGGTGACATGCTCTACATGGCCAGCGGCACCGGTCTGCCCATTCGGGTGCACGGCGCCTTTGTCTCGGACGACGAAGTGCACCGCGTGGTGAGCTATCTGAAGGAACAAGGCGAGCCCGATTACATCGAAGGGGTGTTGGAGTCCGCCACGTCGGAAGACGGTGGTGGCGACGGCGAGGGTGGTGAAGGCGGTGAAAAAGACCCCATGTACGACCAGGCCGTGGAAATTGTTTTGAAGGACCGCAAGGCCAGCATCTCGTACGTGCAGCGCAAGCTGCGCATTGGTTACAACCGCTCGGCCAATCTGCTTGAGCAGATGGAGCAGGCAGGGCTGGTGAGTTCGCTCACCAGCAGCGGCCAGCGCGAAGTGCTGGTGCCCGCGCGCTCCGAATAAATTCCTTGTGGCCTTGGCTGCAAGGCGAAAGGATATGGATATGAAAAAGTCGTTGGCGGCGCTGGCCGTTTTGACACTCTTGCCCGTGGCTGTCTGGGCCGATGGCCTGCAAAGCCTGGAGCACTTTATGCGTAACGCCAAGGCAGGCCAGGCGCAGTTCACGCAGACCGTGACGGCCCCGGCCAAGGAAGGCCAGACTGCGCGCAACAAGGTCAGCAGCGGGCAGTTTGAGTTTCAGCGCCCTGGCCAGTTCAAGTTTGTCTACACCAAACCATTTGCACAGACCATCGTGGCCGATGGCAAGACGGTATGGCTGTTCGACGTGGATCTGAACCAGGTCACCCAGCGCAAGCAGGCCGACGCACTGGGCAGCACGCCTGCGGCGATCCTGGCTTCGGCCAACGACCTGGCGGGCTTGCAAAAAGACTTTGCGCTGAAGGCAGTGCCGGATGCGGATGGTTTGCAGTGGGTGGAAGCCACCCCCAAATCGACGGACGGCCAGCTCAAGAGCGTGCGGGTGGGCTTTCAGGGTGAAACCCTGGCCGCCATGGACATTCTGGATGGCTTTGGCCAGCGCTCCGTGATTCGCTTCAACAACCTGCAGGTGCTGCCATCGCTGCCTGCGGCCCACTTCAAGTTTGAAGTGCCGGTGGGCGCAGACATCATGCAGCAGTAACGCTGTACGATGCGAGATTGAAAATTGAGAGCGGCTTGCGCTCGTCAATGCTGACTTTCAAAAGGATTTGATAGGGGAATGAAGGCTGGGTAAGCGATACCAGCTTTGTTTTTCCTAGCGATCCCTATAAAAAAAGCCCCGTTGGCAGCAGCCAGCGGGGCTTTTTTGCAGCAAGGGCCGCGTGCTTAGGCTTGGGGCGCTGGCACGGGGCGGGTGCGATCCAGCACGCCAGCAATCACCAGCACCACCACCACGGGCAGCAGCCAGCTCAGGCCCATGGCACTGCCGGGCAGGTTGTTGAAGAGGGCGGGCACGCTCCAGCCGATGGCCTTGATGGCGTCCACAATGCCGAACACCAGCGCCACGCTCATCACCGGGATGAACACGCGGCGGGGGTGCTTCCACAGCTTGGACATCAGGCCCAGTGCGATCAACGCGATGGCCACGGGGTAGATGCACACCAGCACGGGCACGGCTACGGCAATCAGCTGCGCCAGACCCTGGTTGGCCACGGCGGCGCTGAACACACACAGCACGATCACCACGGTGCGGTAGGACACGCCCAGCAAGGTGCTGAAGTAGGTGGAGCACGCGCTCACCAGGCCCACGCCGGTGGTCAGGCAGGCCAGCAAGATCACGGCGGCCAGCAGCACAATGCCGCCCGTGCCAAAGGTGCGCTCGACATAGGCGGTCAGAATCTGCACGCCGCTGGCGTCAGCGGGCACGACGGTGCCGCTCATGGCGCCCAGGTAGATCAGCGATACATAGACCAAGCCCAGACCAATGGCTGCAATGATGCCGGCCATGATGGTGTAGCGCGTGTGCAGGCGGGTGTCGGTCACGCCAGCGGCCTTGATGGAGGTCACAATCAAAATGCCAAACACCAGCGAAGCCAGGGCATCCATGGTCTGGTAGCCCTGCACAAAACCTTGTCCCAGTGCCTTGCCGAAGCTGTTGTAGGCCTCCACGGCGGCGGTGATGTCGCCAGCCGGGGCGATGGCTGCAGCGCCACCCAAAATGGCCAGCACCACAATCAGCGCGGGGGTGATGATCTTGCCGATGTTGTCCATCAGCTTGCCGGGGAACAGCGACAGCACCATGACCAGTGCAAAGTAGCCCACGGTGAAGGCCAGCAGCGCGCCTGGGGTGTTGCCGGTGAACGGCGCCATGCCCACTTCAAACGACACCGTGGCCGTGCGTGGGGTGGCAAAGAAGGGGCCGATCGTCAGGTAGATCGACAGGCCCATCAGTGTGCCGGCCAGCTTGCCGATGGGGCTGGTCAGGGTGTCCAGACCACCGCCCACGCGCGCCAGGGCCACCACGCCCAGCAGGGGCAGGCCCACGCCGGTCAGCAAAAAGCCCAGGGCGGCCGACCACTGGAATTCCCCGGCCGCCAAGCCTACGCTGGGGGGGAAGATGATGTTGCCTGCGCCCAGGAACAGTGCAAAAGTCATGAAGCCGAGGGCGACGATGTCCCGCGTCTTGAGTGTTTTCATGGGAAAGACCGAAATGCCTCATTCACCGCTGCGGGGTCAGTGCAGACGGAAGCTGTGTTGCGAATCAAAGGGATCCGCGGATCGCAGTGGGTGATCGCTGAAGGCGCGTATCGCGCACGGTCAGGATGAAGGTGGCGTTGCCGTGCGTGGATCGCAGCGCAGGCAAGCAGAGGGTGCATGGCTGCCGTTAAGCTTGTGGCTTGTCGGCAGGTGATGCGGTCTTCCAAGCCGGTGGTGGTAGCCATCGCGCAAGAAGTGCAAGAATCCGCTGAAGTACCTATTTTGCTGCATATAAAGTTTTGTTATATGGCGAAGTCAAAACAACCCTGAAAGGTGCAGTCAATTTGTTCAATGTCAACTCAACGCGTGATGCGGCTTTGCACCAACCGCTGGCCGAGCGCCTGCGCCCCCGCACCTTGGGCGAAGTGGTGGGGCAGCAGCAGGTGTTGGGTGCGGGCATGCCCTTGCGGCTGGCTTTTGAGTCGGGTCGCCCGCACAGCTGCATCCTGTGGGGGCCGCCTGGTGTGGGTAAAACCACGATCGCCCGCCTCATGGCGGATGCGTTTGATGCGCAGTTCATTGCCATCAGCGCCGTGCTGGGCGGGGTCAAGGACATCCGTGAGGCGGTCGAAAAGGCCGAAGCCGCCCGCAGCGGCCTGATGCCGCAGCGCACCATCGTGTTTGTGGACGAGGTGCACCGCTTCAACAAAAGCCAGCAGGATGCTTTTTTGCCGCATGTGGAGAGCGGCTTGTTCACCTTCATCGGTGCCACGACCGAAAACCCGTCGTTCGAAGTGAATTCGGCGTTGCTCTCGCGGGCGGCGGTCTATGTGCTGCAGAGCCTGGCGGCGGACGATTTGAAGAAAATAGTGGCTAAAGCGCAGGCGCTGCAAGCGGTTCCAGCTATGGAAGATGAAGCGATGGAGCGGCTGATTGCCTACGCCGATGGCGATGCGCGGCGGCTGCTGAACACGCTGGAGACGCTGTCCATCACCGCCGAGCAGGCGCAGATCGGCACCATCACCGATGCCTGGCTGCTGCAGGTGCTGGGTGAGCGCATGCGCCGCTATGACAAGGGCGGCGAGCAGTTCTACGACACCATCAGTGCGCTGCACAAATCGGTGCGCGGCTCAGACCCTGACGCCGCTTTGTACTGGCTGGTGCGCATGCTGGACGGTGGTGCCGACCCGCGCTACATGGCGCGGCGCATTGTGCGCATGGCCTGGGAAGACATTGGCCTGGCGGACCCGCGCGCCATGCAGATCGCCAACGATGCAGCCCTGACCTATGAGCGCCTGGGTAGCCCCGAGGGTGAGCTGGCACTGGCCCAGGCTGTGCTCTATCTGGCGGTGGCGCCCAAGAGCAATGCGGGCTACCAAGCCTATAACCAGATGAAGGCACTGGTCAAAACCGAGGGCACGCGCCCCATTCCCATGCACCTGCGCAATGCGCCCACCCAGATGATGAAAGATCTGGACTGGGGCAAAGGCTACCGCTACGCCCACGATGAAGAAGGTGGCTTTGCAGCCGGGGAGGATTACTTTCCAGAGGGCATGGACAATCCCCACGTTTACCAGCCGGTGCCCCGAGGGATGGAAATCAAGATTGGGGAAAAGCTGGCCCATTTGCGGCAGTTGAATGCCGCATCGCCCCAGCGCCGAAAGCCCTGAGGCGGGATGTGGGTGCAGTTGTTGCTGCACTGCAACAACTTGGGTGGTGTGCGGCGGATCAAGCAGGTTTTTTGCAAAGACTGCCGCACAAACCACGGACAAGCAGCGTGTACTCACGTTGCACGGGTTTGTTACAAATGATGTCACGCAACTGTCATAAAAATTTAATTAAATCTTCATGGCGTTGTCATGGAAAATCCCGGCACACGCACGGTGGTCATGCTGACTGGCAGCACCGTGCACTTCAAGGCAATTTGTTACGCAGCTTTTCTGGGGCATCGGCTTCAATCGATGTGGCACGGGCTGCCTGACACGCACCATTTTCTGCAGCCTACGCGCATGGCGTGTGGGCTGTTTACCTTTCATTCGCACTCTTCCTTTTAAGGAGCGTTCATGCTGTTTGGCAAGCTCTTGCCGCGCGAAGGCAATTTTTTCGAAATGTTCAATCAACATGCGGATCGCATTGTTGAGGCCGCGCGCGCCTTCTCTCAATTGGTGGCCAACTACAACGACCCCCATCTGCGCGAGAAATACAACAGCGATGTGGACAACGCCGAGCGCGCTGCCGATCGCGTGACGCACGAAGTCAGCAAAACGCTGCACCAGACCTTCATCACGCCCATCGACCGCGAACACATCCACAGCCTGATCAACAGCATGGATGATGTGGCCGACCTGATTCAGGACTCGGCAGAAGCCATGGCGCTGTACGACATCCGCACCATGACCGATGAAATCCATCGCCTGACGGATCTGAGCCTAAAGTGCTGCGAGCGTCTGCGCGATGCCGTGAAGCTGCTGGACCACATCGCCGATCAAAGCACGGCCGAAGCGGCGCTGAAGACCTGCGAAGAAATCGACCGTCTGGAATCCGATGCCGACCGCGTGCTGCGCGCGGCCATGAGCAAGCTGTTCCGTGAAGAGCCCGATGTGCGTGAGCTGATCAAGCTCAAGGCCGTCTACGAACTGATGGAAACCATCACCGACAAGTGCGAAGACGTGGCCAACATCATCGAGGGCATCGTCCTCGAGAACTCCTGATCGACCAGCACGGGGAATCCTGAACATGGAAACCGTACAAGCCGCCCTGTGGGTGGTCATTTTGCTGGTGGCAATGGCGCTGGTGTTCGATTTCATGAATGGTTTTCATGATGCAGCGAACTCGATTGCGACCGTGGTCTCGACCGGCGTGCTCAAGCCCACGCAAGCCGTGGTGTTTGCAGCGTTTTTCAACTTCGTCGCCATTTTTGTCTTCCACCTGAGCGTGGCAGCCACGGTGGGTAAAGGCATTGTGAATCCGGGCATTGTGGACACGCACGTGGTCTTCGGCGCCCTGGCTGGTGCCATTGTCTGGAACCTGATCACCTGGTACTACGGCATTCCCTCCAGCTCCTCGCATGCGCTGATCGGCGGCATTGTGGGTGCGGTGATTGCCAAGGCGGGCACGGGCTCGCTGGTCGCCAGCGGCATTCTCAAGGTGGTGGCGTTTATCTTTATCTCACCGTTGCTGGGTTTTTTGTTTGGCTCGTTGATGATGGTGGTGGTGGCCTGGATGTTCCGCCGCTCCCGCCCCAACAAGGTGGATAAGTGGTTCCGCCGCTTGCAGCTGGTGTCTGCGGGTGCGTATTCGCTGGGCCATGGTGGCAACGATGCGCAAAAGACCATCGGTATCATCTGGCTGCTGCTGATTGCCACGGGGTATGCCTCGTCGGGTGATGCCGCACCTCCGCTGTGGACCATCATCAGCTGCTACGCAGCCATTGGTATGGGCACCATGTTTGGTGGCTGGCGCATTGTGAAGACCATGGGGCAGAAGATCACCAAGCTCAAGCCTGTGGGCGGTTTCTGTGCTGAAACCGGCGGCGCCATGACGCTGTTCTTTGCCACGTTCCTGGGCGTTCCGGTCTCCACCACGCACACCATCACCGGTGCGATTGTGGGTGTGGGCTCCACCCAGCGCATGAGCGCTGTGCGCTGGGGCGTTGCTGGCAACATCGTCTGGGCCTGGATCTTGACCATTCCTGCCAGCGCCTTTGTGGCTGCGGTGGCGTACTGGGTCAGCCTGCAGCTGTACTAAGCACAAACCGGTCTGTAATGGTTTGAGGAGCGCCTTGCGCTGATAAAACAAGGACTTCAAAGTGAAAACACTTTGAAGTCCTTTTTATTTGTACGCTATTTGCTATGTCTTTGCGAGTGCTGCGTTACTGCGAGATCTTGCGTGCCTCTTCGATCTGGTATTCAAAATAGTGCTGAAAACTGTAGGCCAGGCTGGCCATGAGCACTGCTGCGCCAACCATCAAAGCCATGGCAATGGCGCCGATGGTGAGCCAGTGGGTGCTGCCGCTGGCCGCATCGCGCGGGGCTTGGGGGTTGTGGCGGGCATTCCATTGTTCCGGGCTTTTAAGGCCGTACACGATGGCCACCAGCGCGCACGTCGCCATGGTGAAGCCCAGCAGTGGAATCAGCACCCAGCTGAGCTGGTCGTCCTGCCCCAGCGCTTGCACGCGCTGAATGCCGTAGAGTCCCAGCGCCGTGGGGATGGGTAGCAGCCAGCCCAGGGTGTCACCCAGCCCGTGCAGATAAAACCGGTGCAGGCCCAAAGGCCCGCCGACGAACGCCAGCCATGCTGCAACAGTCTTGTTTTTCATGTCCCCATTATTCGGGCGAGCTGCTGTCGCCCGCACCTAGGGACTTCTCCATCATCACCACATCCAGCCAGCGCTCAAACTTCCAGCCCACGCTGCGCAGCGTGCCGGCATGGGCAAAGCCCGCGGCGCGGTGCACGCCAATGGAGCCGGCGTTGGCACTGTCGCCAATTACGGCAATCAGCTTGCGCACGTCAGCGGCTTCGCACTCGCGGCACAAGGCATCGAGCAGCAGGCGCCCCACGCCCTGGCCACGCGCGGCGTCGGTGACATAGATCGAATCCTCAGCAGAAAAACGAAAGGCTGGGCGGGGTTTGAACCAGTTGGCATAGGCATAGCCCAGGATGCTCCCGTCTTCCGCTTCGGCCACCAGCCAGGGAAGATGCTTGTCCAGCACGTCTTGGCGGCGTGCCGACATATCGCTCAAAGTGGGGGGCTCGTTCTCGAAAGTGCCAGTGCCGTGCAGCACGTGGTGGCGGTAAATGGCCGTAATGGCCGGTAAATCGAGAGGCTGGCTTGCACGAATAGTGGGCATGGAAATCAGAAACCTATATAATCACCGTTTTCGGCGTGTCGCTGGCCGGGTGGCCATGTCGCGTGTCTCAAACGTCGTAAAAACTCTTGCAGCAAATTTGCTGCGACCACCCGAAGGATAAATCATGGTCGTTATTCGACTCTCCCGCGGCGGCTCTAAGGCTCGTCCGTTCTTCAACATCATCGCTGTTGATAAGCGCGTGCGTCGTGATGGCGCTTGCATCGAGCGTCTGGGTTTCTACAACCCTAACGCACGTGGCGCTGAAGAAGGTCTGCGCGTTGCGCTGGACCGCGTGGCTTATTGGAAGGGCGTTGGCGCCCAGGCTTCCGACACTGTCGAACGCCTGGTCAAGCAAGCTGCCGCTAAGGCCGCTGCTTAATTAGCACCCCCATTGAAAACGGGTTCCGTTAGCTAGTCTGACGGAACCCGTTTTTTCTTTTTCTCGTCTTTGATCGATTCCCATGAGCCACATGCCTGAACTTGAATCCGCAGCGCTGCCTGAAGATGCGGTGGAGATAGGTCGCATTGCGGACGCTTGGGGCGTGAAGGGCTGGTTCAAGGTCATTGCCTACAGCGCAGACCCTGAAGCCCTGTTCACAGCCAAGCAATGGTTTTTGCTGCCTGCTGAAAAAGGGGCCAAGAATTTTGTCGGTACGGTGCTGCTGCCCGTCAAGCAGGTGCGCCCGCATTCGGACACCATCGTCGCCACCTCCCCGGCAGTGCCCGATCGCAATGCTGCGGAAGCGCTGCGTGGCGCTCGCATTTTTGTAGCACGCGAGCACTTTCCCAAAACCGATGATGGTGAGTACTACTGGGTGGATCTGATGGGTCTGCAGGTGCGCAACCGCGAAGGGGTGGCACTGGGTGTGGTCAAAGAGTTGCTGGCGACCGGCCCACAGACCACCTTGGTGCTGGGCTATGAAGAAGATGGCAAAGAGCGCGAACGCATGATCCCCTTTGTTGACGCCTATATCGACAGTGTCGATATCTCCGGTAAAACCATCACCGCAGACTGGCAGCCTGACTACTAAGCCGAATGGACGGTAATTGCCCCATGCGTTTTGACATCATCACCTTGTTTCCCGAAATGTTTGGCCCCTTCCTGGAGAGCGGGGTAACGCGCCGTGCCTATGGCTCGGGGCAGGTGGCGGTGCATTTGTGGAATCCGCGTGATTACGCGACAGGCAACTACCGCCGTGTCGATGACCGCCCTTTTGGTGGTGGCCCAGGCATGGTCATGATGGCTGAGCCGCTGCAGCACTGCATCGACGCCATTCACGCGGCGCGCGTGGATGCCGGTGAAGTAACACCGCCCCCCGTGCTGCTGTTTTCTCCCATTGGCACCACGCTCAAGCACGAGGTGGTGGCGCAGTGGGGTGAGAGTCAGGGTGCCATCTTGCTGTGTGGCCGCTATGAGGGTATTGACCAGCGTTTTATCGACAAGCACGTCACGCATCAGCTGAGTCTGGGTGATTTTGTGTTGTCTGGCGGCGAGCTGGCAGCCATGGTGCTGCTGGATGCGGTAACGCGCTTGCAGCCTGGGGTGCTCAACGACGAAGGCAGTTTTCAGCAAGACAGCTTCAACCCTGCGCTGGATGGCATGCTGGACTGCCCACACTACACCCGCCCTGAGGTGTGGGATGGCCAGGAGGTACCGGCTGCGCTGCTGTCGGGTCACCATGCCCACATTGAGCGCTGGCGCCGTGACCAGCGCTTGCGCATCACCAGTCAGCACCGCCCGGAGTTGGTGGAGCAAGCCCGCCAGAATGGTTGCCTGAATGCCAAGGACGAAGGGTTTTTGGCAAAAAACGCGGGCCAGCTATAATCCCCGGTTCTTCGATCCTATATCCGGCCGCTGCATCGGTATGAATGCAGCCATTGCCTCAATCCCGAGGCTTGCCAATCCTGGCGCGGACACGATCGAGTTGGATAAATCATGAATCTGATCCAGACTCTTGAGCAAGAAGAAATTGCTCGCCTGAACAAGACCATCCCTTCCTTCGCGCCTGGTGACACCGTGATCGTGTCCGTGAACGTGGTTGAAGGTGCTCGCAAGCGCGTGCAGGCTTTCGAAGGCGTGGTGATCGCTAAGCGTAACCGTGGTCTGAACAGCGCTTTCACAGTGCGTAAGATCTCTTCCGGTGAAGGCGTTGAGCGTACTTTCCAAACTTACTCCCCCATCATCGCTGGTGTGGAAGTGAAGCGCCGTGGTGACGTGCGCCGTGCCAAGCTGTACTACCTGCGTGAGCGCAGCGGTAAGTCGGCACGTATCAAGGAAAAGCTGCCACAACGCGTTAACAAGGCTGCTGTCGCAGCTGCGTAATTCGCGTCAGCCTTTTCAGGCAAAAGCCGCTACAGTTCGCTGTGGCGGCTTTTTTTATGCCCGCGGAGATGCTTCTTGCCTTCTAGTTCAGCACCCCAGCGGTCCGGTTTGGCGGCCCGTATTCCTGATTTCGATCCGCGCAAAGTACCCGTGGTGGGGGCAGATCTGCACTTGCCGGCCATCCCCTTGTCGGGGCAAACGCCGCAGGCTTTGCGAGCACGCTTTGCCCAGCCACCGTTGTGGCAGCCCGAGGTGCGCAAGGAAGGGCGCTTTGCAGACCGCCAGCCAGCCCATGCTGCCGTGCTGGTGCCCCTGGTAGTGCGCGAGGAATTGACGGTATTGCTCACGCAGCGCACGCAGCAGCTGTCCACGCACTCTGGCCAGGTGGCGTTCCCGGGTGGCAAGCAGGACCCCGAAGACCAGGATGCGATTGCCACGGCTTTGCGCGAAGCCCAGGAAGAGGTGGGGCTCGATGCGCGGCAGGTAGAAGTGCTGGGCAGCCTGCCGGTGTATGAAACGGGCTCAGCGTTCATCGTGACGCCGGTGGTGGCCTTGGTACAACCCGATGTGCGTTTGACACCCAACCCCTATGAGGTGGCGGACGTGTTCGAGGTCCCGCTGCGCTTTTTGCTGGACCCGGCCAACCACCAGCGGCACCGCCTGCAATGGCAGGGCTGGGAGCGCGAATGGTTTTCCATGCCCTATGACGACGCTGGGCACGAGCGCTATATCTGGGGTGCGACAGCCGGTATGCTGCGCAATTTCTACCGTTTTATGGCGGCTTGAAGCGCGGGGCACAGGTTTGCTGTGGCGCTGAGAATGCTTGCCAGTATCATCACCCTATGAGTTTCTTTGCCATCTTGCTTGCCCTGTTGTTGGAACAAGCCCGGCCGCTGTCACGGGAGAACCCCGTGCATGCGGGTATCCGGGCCTGGTCTGTGTCCGTGCGCCGCAATTTTGATGCGGGGCGAGAACACCATGGCTGGGTGGCCTGGGGCTTGGCGATGGTTCCGCCGCTGTTGCTGGTGGTGGGGGTCTACTGGCTGTTGATGCGCTGGGTGGGCTGGCCCGTGGCCATGCTGTGGAATGTGGTGGTGTTGTATGTCACGCTGGGCTTCAGGCAGTTCAGTCACCACTTCACGCGCATCCGTGATGCGCTGGACAACGGGGACGAGCAAGCGGCCCGCGAAGCGCTGGCCGAGTGGCGCCAGGTGGATGCCTCGGAAGTGCCGCGCAGCGAAGTGGTGCGCCACGTCATTGAATATTCGGTGCTCAGTGCGCACCGCCATGTGTTTGGCGTGCTGTTCTGGTTTGCGCTGCTGGCAGCGCTGGGGATGGGGCCAGCTGGCGCTGTGCTGTACCGTTTGGCGGAATATCTTTCCCGGTATTGGTCGCGCAAATCCATCGCAGGGGCTGCGCCAGTGAGCGAGCGCCTGCAGCGCTCAGCCAAGCAGGCGTGGACGGTGATTGACTGGCTGCCAGCGCGCATGACGGCCATGGGCTTTGCCGTCGTGGGCAGTTTTGAAGATGCGATCGATGGCTGGCGCTTTCACACCAAGCATTTCCCCAACGACAACGATGGCGTGATCTTGGCGGCCACGGCGGGTGCCATCAATGTGCGGCTGGGTGGCGAGGCATTGAAGATGCGTGAAAACATCGATGTGGCGCCCATCTATGACGATGAAGAGACCTGGCAGGAGCCAGGTGTGACGCCAGGGCGTGAGGCCGAAATTGGTCACCTGCGCTCTGTGGTCGGGCTGGTCTGGCGCAGCGTGGTGGTGTGGATGCTGCTGCTGGCCCTGCTGAGTCTGGCGCGCTTGATTGGTTAATTGATAGCTGGTGACGCTTGCTGCATAAGGGTTAGATGCCAATTTGATGCATAAAAAAGCCTGCGCTATTGCGCAGGCTTTTTTGATGGTTTATCGCACGGTCGGGGCCGCGATCAGTACTTGAAGCCTGCGCTCAACTCTTCAAACAACTCGGTATAGATGCGGTAGCGGTTGGGGTGGATGTAGTGGGGGCTGCCTTCGTTGTCCACTTCAGCCATCACTGCGCAGCCGGGCTCGTGCAGGTGCGTGCAGTTGTAGAACTTGCACTGATCGGCCAGCGCGCCGATATCGGGCATGCAGCGCGGCAGGTCGGTGGCCGCAATGTGGTAGAGACCAAACTCCTGAAAACCGGGTGAGTCAATGATGGCCGTGCTGCGCTCGGCATCCATCCAGTACCAACTGGTGGTGGTGGTGGTGTGCTTGCCAGTGTTGAGCACGCGCGAGATCTCATTCGTTGCCGCCTGGGCACCAGGCACCAGCAAGTTGATGAGCGTGCTCTTGCCGACGCCCGAAGGGCCCAGCACAAAGGTGCGCTTGCCGTGCAGCAGGGCCACCAGGGCTTCTTTTTGCTCGGGGTCATCGCTGGTCAGGTTCAGCGGAATGATGGGGTAGTGATCGCTGCCGTCCTCGTTGAGGATGCCGCGGTAGGCTTCCAGGCGCTGCCAGGCCAGGGCAAAGGGCTCTTCCAGGTCGTACTTGTTGAGTGCGATGATGGGGGTGATGCCAGCATCTTCCGCCGCAATCAGGGCACGGGCGAGCTGGCTTTCCGAGAACACGGGCTCGGCCGCGATCACGATCAGCACCTGGTCCAGATTGGCGGCGAAGGTTTTGGTGCGAATCTCGTCCTGGCGGTACAGCAGGTTGCTGCGCTCCAGCACTTTCTCGATCGTGCCTTCCTCGCCTTGGCCGGGTGGCGGCGCTTGCCACAGCACACGGTCGCCGACCACGGCCTGGCTTTTCTTGCCGCGCGGGTGGCAAATACGGCGTTCGCCGTCATCGGTTTCAACGATGCAGTGGCGGCCATGGCTGCCGACGACCAGCCCTTCGGTGGAGGCGGCTGCGGAGGCGACGGCGGCTTTGCTATGTCTGCGGCTCATGCGGCACTCACAGGGTTAGGGGTGGCAGGTTGGGGCATGCGTGCCAGACGCTCTACCGCAGGCGGGTGAGAGTAGTGGTAGCGCGCGTACACGGGGTCTGGGGTGAGGGTGGAGGCATTGTCCTCATACAACTTTAGCAAGGCACTGGCCAGGGCGCTGCCCTGGGCTTGCTGCATGGCATAGGCATCGGCCTCAAATTCATCGCGGCGTGAGAAATGCGCCATCAGCGGTGACAGCCAGAAGGTGAACACCGGCATGGCCAGCATGAACAGCAGCAATGCCAGTGCGTCGTCGTAGTCGGGCAGGCCAAAGACGAGGGCCGTGCTGGGGGTGACCCCCAGACCGGTGTAAAACCACACTTGCTGCGACAGCCAGCCCAGTATGGCGAAGCCGATCAGGCTCAGCACCCACATGCCGATCATGCGCTTGGTGATGTGTCGGTGCTTGAAGTGACCCAGCTCGTGCGCCAGCACGGCTTCCACCTCATCGGCATTGAGCTGCTTGAGCAAGGTGTCATAGAACACCACACGCTTGGATGCGCCAAACCCCGTGAAATAGGCGTTGGCATGTGCCGAGCGGCGGCTGCCATCCATGACAAACAGCCCCTTGGCGGCAAAGCCGCAGCGCTGCATCAAGCGGGTTACGCGGCTGGTGAGGGCTTCGTCGGACAGGGGTTCAAACTTGTTGAACAGCGGAGCGATAAAGCTGGGGAAGACCCACATCAGCAGCAGCTGAAAGCCCGTCCAGATGGCCCAGGCCCATAGCCACCAGAGGCTGCCAGCGGCCCCCATGAACCACAGGATGACCCAGGCAATCGGCAGACCGATAAGGGCGGCCAGTACGGTGGATTTGAGCAGGTCGCCCAGCCAGAGGGCGGGTGTGTTCTTGTTAAAGCCAAAACGCGCTTCCAGCACAAAGGTCTGGTAGAGCGAGAAAGGCAGATCCAGCAGGCCGGAAATCAGCGCGAAGGCTGCCAGCAGAGCCAGTTGCTGGGTCATGCCGGGTGCCATGGTGCCCAGCAGCGCGGTGTGCAGTGCATCCAGACCGCCCAGCAGGGTCCAGCCCAGCAAAATCACCGCACCCCAAGCCATGTGGGCCAGGCCGAAACGTGCTTTGGCCAGTGTGTAGTCCGCCGCCTTTTGGTGGGCGGGCAGTGCAATGTGCGCGGCAAAGGCGGCTGGTACCTGGTGACGGTGCTGGGCCACATGGCGCACCTGGCGCGTGTTGAGCCACAGCTGCACCAGCAATTGCAGCGCCAGAGTGAGGGCAAAAGCCAGAGTCAGCACCATCGAGGGGGAAAGAGCATTTGTTGTCGGCATTGGCGGCGAGTGTAGGCGACAATTTAGGGATGTCTCTTGCCTCTTCCTCTGAAACCCCAGTGCTGCCCAAGTCTGATCTCAATTTGGTGTGGCTCGATTGTGAAATGACGGGGCTGAACCCCGAACACGATCGCATCATCGAAATTGCCGTGGTCATCACCAATGCCAACCTGGATGTGCGGGTGGAAGGGCCGGTGTTCGCTATTCACCAAAGCGATGCGCTGCTCGGCGGCATGGATGCCTGGAACAAGGGCACACACGGACGCAGTGGGCTGATTGACCGAGTGAAAGCTTCCGAGGTGGATGAGGCGCAAGCCGAAGCCGCCCTGATTGCCTTCTTGAGCAAATACATCCCCAAGGGCAAAGTGCCCCTGTGCGGCAACAGCATTGGGCAAGACCGCCGCTTTCTGGCACGCTACATGCCCAAGCTGGAGGCGTATCTGCACTACCGCAATGTGGATGTGAGCACCTTCAAAGAGCTGGCCAAGCGCTGGAAGCCCGAGGTGGTGAGCAGTTTCAAGAAGGCGCAGCGCCATACCGCGCTGGCGGATGTACTGGAGTCGATCGACGAGCTGGTGCACTACCGCAAGCACTTTTTGGCAGAGCCCACGGTGCCTGGCTTGCAACAAACCCCTAGCATTTGAAGAAATATGGCAGGCGTGCGATAATCGCCGTCTTGCCTTGAGATGGCGGTCCGATTGACACAGCGACTGCCAGGCAATTTGCGCATCTCCCATCACTCACCGGGCACCGACACCCGCACGCCGGGCTGCTTTTCACAGTAGCCAGCGCTGCCGAATACGACAGCCCACCGTTTCCACCACTGTGGAACGCATTGTTTGACGGTTGATGTTTCCCTAACCGTCATGAAAGCAGCACTGCCGCTGGGTATGGTGCCGCTTTCCGCGTGAGAACTACATGAACGAAATTTTGAATGAGCAGGGCCAAGTGGCCGCTGCAGACGTTGCTTTGGACGCAACTTTGGACACCATGCTGGCCGATATGGATGCAGCCGACGCTGTGGTCGTTGAAGAGCCCCAAGGCCCCAACCCCTTTGAACAGCTGGGCCTGGCCCCTGAGCTGGTGCGTGCGGTGTCCGATCTGGGTTACACCAACCCCACCCCTGTGCAAGCCCAAGCCATTCCTTTGGCCATGGGTGAGGGCGCAGACGCGGATGGTTATATCGACCTGATGGTGTCTAGCCAGACTGGCTCGGGCAAGACCGCTGCTTTCTTGCTGCCTGTGCTGAACACGCTGATCGAGCAGCGCGCTGAAGCCGATGCAGCCGCCAAGGCTGAGTTCGACCGTCTGTGTGCAGAAGCCGCAGCGCGTGGCGAACCTACCCCCAAGCGTGCCAAGCGCAAGGACCCCACCAATGCGCGCAACTTCAAGGCTGCCGTGCCTGGCGCCTTGGTGCTGTGCCCCACGCGTGAATTGGCACAGCAAGTGGCGCATGACGCCATTGAGTTGGTCAAGCACTGCCGTGGCCTGCGCGTTGCCAACGTGGTAGGTGGTATTCCTTACCAGCTGCAAATAGCCAAGCTGCAAAACGCCGACTTGGTGGTGGCTACCCCTGGCCGTCTGCTGGACCTGCAGCGCTCGCTGCAGATCAAGCTGGACAAGGTGCAATTCCTGGTGGTCGACGAAGCCGACCGCATGCTGGACCTGGGCTTTGCTGATGACTTGGCTGAAGTCAACCAGATGACGGCCCAGCGCAAGCAAACCATGATGTTCAGCGCCACATTTGCACCCCGCGTGCAACAGCTGGCCATGCGTGTGATGCACGACAACGGCGCCAACGTGAAGAAGGTGACCATCTCCACCGCGCAAGAAAAGCACACCAACATCAAGCAAGTGCTGTTCTGGGCTGACAACGCCCAGCACAAGCGCAAGATGCTCGATCACTGGCTGCGTGATGAGTCCATCAATCAAGCCATTGTGTTTGCTTCTACGCAAGTGGAATGTGATGGTTTGGCGACCGACCTGCAAGAAGCGGGCTTCTCCGCGGCTGCCTTGCACGGTGCTTTGAGCCAAGGTTTGCGCAACCGTCGCCTGATGGCGCTGCGCAACGGTCAAATCCAGATCTTGGTAGCGACCGATGTGGCTGCGCGTGGTATTGACGTGCCCACCATCACCCACGTGTTCAACTACGGTCTGCCCATGAAGGCCGAAGACTACACCCACCGTATTGGTCGTACCGGCCGTGCCGGTCGCGAAGGTGTGGCCGTGACGTTTGCGGAATTCCGTGACCGTCGTCGCGTGTTCGATATCGAAGGCTACACACGCCAGCAGTTCAAGGCGGAAGTGATTCCTGGTCTGGAGCCGCAACAGCGTTTCCCTGCTGCTGGTGAGCGTGATGGCCGCCGTGGCGGTGGTGGTGCTGGCCGTGGTGGCTTTGGTGGCCGTCGTGATGGCGAAGGCTTTGGCCGCAAGCAAGGTTTTGGCGACCGTGGTGGTTTCGGTGGCGGCCAGCGTCGCGAAGGCGGCTTTGGTGGCGGCGACCGTGGTGGCTTCGGTGGCGATCGTCCCCGCTTTGGTGGCGACCGCGACCAGCGCGGTGGCTTCGGTGGTGACCGTCCTCGTTTTGAAGACCGTGGTGGCTTTGGTGGCCAGCGTCGTGAAGGTGGTTTTGCGGATCGCAAGCCAGCTTTTGCTGATCGCGGCGACCGTGGTGGCTTCGGTGGTGATCGTCCCCGCTTTGGTGGCGACCGCGACCAGCGCGGCAGCTTCGGTGGTGACCGTCCCCGCTTTGGTGGTGGCGATCGTCCAGCGGGCAACTTCGGTGGTGATCGTCCTGCAGGTAACTTCGGTGGCGGTGACCGCGACCGTGGTGGCTTTGGTGGCGGCCAGCGCCGTGAAGGCAAGTCCTTCGGTGGTCGTGATGACCGTGGTGGTGATCGTGGTGGCTTTGGCGGCGAGCGCCGCAAGAGCTTCTCGCGCGACCGTTAAGCGGTGTTCGGGGTGGCGCACTGCGCTGCCCTTGCGCACAACAAAAAAACCGGCTGAGGTCGGTTTTTTTGTGCCTGCTCGAATGGTGCAGGTTGGGGTTAAAAAATATAGCTGGTTGCGCTGATCCATGCAGCATTTCAATGCTTTTTTAGCCTGAAAGCGCGTAGATGCATGCGCATGCAGCTCTTGTTTTTGATGTGAGGAAGTGCGCAGGCAACAAAAAACCCGCCTTGTTTCCAAGGTGGGTTTTGTTTGGTGGGCCCTGAGTGATTCGAACACTCGACCAACGGATTAAGAGTCCGCTGCTCTACCAGCTGAGCTAAGAGCCCTTCAGCCTGAAGGGTTCACTGCCGAGGCAATGAAGAAAAATTTGGTGGGCCCTGAGTGATTCGAACACTCGACCAACGGATTAAGAGTCCGCTGCTCTACCAGCTGAGCTAAGAGCCCTTCGGTATCAAACCGAAGTGCCAATTTGTTTTCAAAAAACAAACCGACAAAAAAGTGGTGGGCCCTGAGTGATTCGAACACTCGACCAACGGATTAAGAGTCCGCTGCTCTACCAGCTGAGCTAAGAGCCCACTTTGTATCGCTTGCAATCAAGCGAAGCAGCTATTATGCACCAATTTTGCCCGGGCTACGGGAAAGTACGTGTTTTTTCCAGTGGGCGCAGCAGGCCTTATTGCATGGCATTGCGGCTGGCCAGCTCGACAAACAGGCCGCTGTGGTCCAGGTCACCCAGGCCATGCTCCACGCCGTCGGCATACAGTTGCTCAAACAGGGCGGTGATGGGCGCATCAAAGCCAATTTCGGCCGCCGTGGCCAGGGCATTGCGCATGTCCTTGAGCTGCACGGTCATCTTGCCGCGTGCGGCAAAGTCGCGCTCCACCATGCGCTGGCCGTGCAGCTGCAGGATGCGGCTGTCGGCAAAGCCGCCTGTGATCGCTTCGCGCACCTTGGCGGGGTCGGCTCCACCTTTGGCGCACAGCAGCAAAGCCTCGGCCACGGCACCAATGCTGATGCCCACAATCATCTGGTTGGCCAGCTTGGCCAGCTGGCCTGCACCGTGCGGCCCCACGTGGGTGGCACGGCCCAACGGGGCAAACAGCGGCTGGGCCGCCTGAAAATCTTCGGGTTTGCCACCGGCCATGATGGCCAGGGTGCCCGCTTCCGCACCCACGGTGCCGCCTGAGACAGGGGCATCCAGATGGCGCAGGCCGCGCTCGGACAGGCGGGCTGCATGGTCACGTGCTTCACGCGGCTGGATGGAGGCCATGTCCACCACCAGCGTGCCGGAGCGCATGCCGTGAATCGCACCGTCTTGCCCCATGCCAAACAGCACCTCCCCCACCACCTTGCCGTTTTCCAGCATGCTGATGACGTAGTCCGCCTGCAGGCAGGCTTGGCGTGGGGTGTCGTGCACATGGGCGCCTTGCGCGGCCAGTGGCTCGGCTTTGCTGCGGGTGCGGTTCCAGGCATGGACCTCATGGCCTGCAGCCAGCAGGCGGCGTGCCATTGGCAGGCCCATCAGGCCGCAGCCCAGCACGGCAATACGCAAAGGCGTGTTGGAAGAGGCGATCAACGGTAGTCTCCGGTCATGGTGGGTGGGTGGCACAGCGCCTGCCGGGCAGGCACCAGCCACTGCAGCGGGAATGATGGGGATTTTTTTTCACACAGGCTTGCAAATGGCTTGCAAGCATGCGGTGAAAAGTCATGGCTGTTGTGACTTGGTTGCGAGCTTGTCGCTGTACGGTGCGCCATGATGCGTGAGCGCACAGGGCACTACCCGCTTGAGCCGGCCGGAGAATGGCAACAGGGCGTAACGTCAGTGCCCAGGCCGTGCCGGATGTGCGGTACGGGTGGTGATCAGCGGCGGAGAGCGGCGTTCAGGCGCACGGTGATGAATAGCAATGCAGCGCGGCGTCAGGCGTGTGGCAGCGCGTTGGTGGTGGCGCGTTTGCCAATCAGCAGGCGGAAGGGCAGCAGCAGGCACACGGCCATGACCAGCTTGACACCCAGATCGCCCAATGCCCAGGTCACCCAGGGCAGGTCTTCGCCCGCAAAGCCAATGCCCCAGAACACGCAGGTATCCAGCACGGCGGCCAGCATGGTGGCAATCAGCGGTGCACGCCACCAGCGGCTTTGGCGCAGGCGGTCAAATACGGTGATGTCCAGCATCTGCGAAAGCAGGAAGGCCAGGCCCGAGGCCGCGGCAATGCGCACCGGTGCCAGCACGGCCGAAGCCGCGACCGCCACGGCAAAGCCCACCCAGGCCACGCGCCGTGCCTGGGCCGGGCCAAAGGTGCGGTTGACCAGTTCGGTCACCAAAAACGCAAAGGGGTAGGTGATGGCCCCCCAGGTCAACCAGTCATTGATGGCAAATTGCACCAGGATGTTGGAAGACAGCACGACCAGGCCCATGGCCAAGACGGCTAGGGTGATTTGGGAAGCGCGAGGAGCGGGGTAATGCATCACCGGTACCTTTGAGATTTAGTAAGCGCCCGAGTTGCGCACGCCGGAAGAGGGGACCGGCACGCCGAGTACTGCGCAGGCCAGCGCTTCGCCCACTTTGATACCGTCCACGCCGGCTGACAAGATGCCGCCCGCATAGCTGGCACCTTCACCGGCGGGGTACAGGCCCCGGGTGTTCAGGCTTTGGAAGTCGGCGCCACGCGCAATCTTGACGGGCGATGAGGTGCGGGTTTCCACACCGGTGAGCACCGCGTCATGCATGTCGTAGTCGCGCAGTTTTTTACCAAAGGCGGGCAGGGCCTCGCGCATGGCCTCAATAGCGAACGCGGGCAGGGCGTGGTGCAGATTGCCCCAGGTGATGCCCGGCTTGTACGAGGGGGGGACGCCGCCCACGTCGGCCGATGCGTTGCCGGCCACAAAGTCGCCCACCAGCTGGCCGGGGGCGTTGTAGTTGCGCCCGCCGAGCAGATAGGCCTTGGATTCCAGCTGGCGCTGGAACACCACGCCGGACAGGGGGTGGTACTCGCCGGGTTGCAGGTGCTCGACGCCATAGGTCTTGCCCTCAAATGCCCAGGCAAACGATTTGGCGTCTTGGGGGTAGTCAGACGGCTCAATGGCGCAGACCATGCCTGCGTTCGCATTGCGCTCGGCGCGCGAGTACTGGCTCATGCCGTTGGTCACCACGCGCTCGGGCTCGCTGGTGGCTGCCACCACGGTGCCACCGGGGCACATGCAAAAGCTGTAGACCGCGCGGCCGTTTTGGGCGTGGTGCACCAGTTTGTAATCGGCGGCACCCAGCAGTGGGTGGCCAGCATGCTTGCCCCAGCGGGCCTTGTCGATCAGGCTTTGCGGGTGTTCGATACGGAAGCCCACCGAGAAGGGCTTGGCCTCCATGTACACGCCGCGTTCGTAGAACATGGCGAAGGTGTCGCGCGCGCTGTGGCCCAGTGCCATCACCACCTGATCGGTTTGCAGGGTATAGCTGTCGCCCGTTGCCTGCTTTAAAACTTGCAGCGCGGTCACGTGGCGCGCTTCACCTTCACCCTCGATGGTGATATCGGTCACGCGCTCTTCAAAGCGGATTTCACCGCCCAGTCGCACGATCTCTTCACGGATGCCTTCCACCAGCTTCACCAGCTTGAAGGTGCCGATGTGGGGGTGGGCGGCATACAGAATTTCTTCGGGCGCACCGTAGGTGACAAACTCGGTCAGCACCTTGCGGCCCAGATGGCGCGGGTCTTTGATCTGGCTATAGAGCTTGCCGTCCGAGAACGTGCCGGCACCGCCTTCGCCAAACTGCACGTTCGATTCGGGCGACAGCTCGCGTTTGCGCCACAGGCGCCAGGTGTCTTTGGTGCGCTCGCGCACGGTTTTGCCGCGCTCCAGCACGATGGGCTTGAAGCCCATTTGCGCCAGCACCAGCGCCGCAAACATGCCGCAGGGGCCAAAGCCCACCACCACAGGGCGGTGTTGCAAATCGGCAGGCGCGTGGCCCACGGGTGTCCACGACATATCGGGTGTGGGGTTGACGTGGGAGTGCTCGGAAAACTGGGCCAGCAATGTGGCTTCTTGGCTTGCGTTGGTCAGCGTGATGTCGACGATGTAGACGGCCAGCAGCTCAGCCTTTTGGCGCGCATCAAAGCTGCGTTTGTGCACCGTCAGCTGGGCGATGGCGCTTTCGGAAATCCCCAGGCGCTCTGCTGCCAGTGCACGCAGCTTGGCGTCGGGGTGGAATTCGGTGTGGTTCTCGGGGTCGTATTGCAGCGCCGAGAGGGGAAGTTTGAGTTCTGCGAGGCGAATCATGGCTTGTAGTGATCAAGCAAGAAGAAGCCGTGCATCGTAGCGTGAAGCGGCCTGCAATGCCTTGCACGCCAGCCTTGCTAGGGTCCTACGCACGGATTTAAAAAGGTGAGCTACTTGCGTAATACGTATAAGGCTTTGAGGCATATTTTGTGCATATCCATCAACATCTTGGCCAGCAAGTCCAAAGCGGCCTGCCGCACAATGCGGGCGTGATTGCCTCTTCTTCCTTGCCCGTGGTGGCCTCTTCTTTGCTGCGCATTGACGCAGCCTCTTCCCAAGCGCCTTTGAGCGCGGAGCAGCAGCTATTTAACACTTGGGTGCAGCGCATTGCCGATCAACGTGCCTGGCTGCAAGCCTGGGACGAAGCCGTGCAAGCGTGCCGCAGCCGTTTTGCGCGCGACGGCGCACCGCTGCGCACCCGCTATTTGGATTTGCAAGCCGATCTGGCGCAGTACCTGGACCAGCAAACCGCTCGCAAGCTCTCCAAGCTGGAGCGCCAGTTGCTGGAAACTTGTTTGCTCGAATCTGCGCAGCAAGTGGCCGATTTGAGTGATACCCCTGCCCAACGCGCCGCCATGCAAGAGCTGGTGCGCCGTTACACGCCGGAAGACGCAGTGGACGTGGAGGACGAGGACAGCGTAGCGCCGCCAGCAAGTGCCGCCACCCCATCGGCCGCCCCCAACGGCGAGGACATCGACTGGGAAGACGCGGACGCCGTGGCACAGTTTTTGGAAGCCCAAGAACAAGCCGCTGCTGCGCAGGCCGAACGCGCCCGCGCACAGCACCAAGCCCAGCGCCAGCAGCGCAAGGCCGCACAAGCCAAAAAGGCCCAAGGCCCGACGGCCGCAGAGCTGGCCACCCAGTCGTTGCGTGAGGTGTACCGCCGCTTGGCCAGCCGCTTGCACCCCGACCGCGAGCAAGACCCGGTAGAGCGCGAACGCAAAACCGCGCTGATGCAGCGCGTGAATATGGCATACGAAGCGGGCCGCCTGATGGAGTTGCTGGAGTTGCAGTGGGAGGCCGAGCAAATGGACCCCGCCAAGCTCGCGCAACTGAGTGATGCGCGCCTGGCTCCCTACAACCGCATGCTGCAAGAGCAATGGAACGATCTGCAACGTGATGCGCAGGCGCGTACCCAATCGTTTGCCCACGAGTTTGGTTTGGACAGTACGGCGCGCCTGCAGCCCGGCAAGCTGATGGCGCAGGTGCGTGAGCGTCTGCAACAACTGCAAGGCGGCATCGACTACCTGCGGCAACTGCTCCAGGCCTTCGATGATGACCCAGATACCCTGCGCCAGTGGCTCAAACACGAGCGCACACTGGCACGCAGGCAGTCTAAAGGCGCTCAATAAAACAGCTTGGAGTGACCCACGCCACCGGCCTTGTCCACGCGAATTTGCACCGGAATGCGCTCTTTGAGCGCTTCCACATGGCTGATGATGCCAATCATCTTGCCGCTGGCGTTCAGGGAGTCCAAGGCGGTCAAGGCCGTCTCCAGCGTATCGCCATCCAGCGTGCCAAAGCCTTCGTCCAGGAACAGTGAGTCGATCGAGGTTTTGTGGCTCACCAGATCTGACAGCGCCAAGGCCAGCGCCAAGCTCACCAAGAACGATTCGCCACCGGACAGCGTGCGCGTATCGCGTGCCACATCGCCTTGCCAGCTGTCCACAATGTCCAGCTCTAACTCGCCCGTGGGTTTGCGCTGCAAGCTGTAGCGGCCATGTAGGCGCAACAGGTGCTGGTTGGCCAGTTGCAGCAAGTGATCGAGCGTCAGGCCTTGCGCAAATTTGCGGAATTTGTCGCCCTTGGCAGAACCAATCAGCCCATCGAGGCGCTGCCACATCTCGCTGTCTTGGGCCTGTAGCGCGATCTGCGCCAGCAAGGCCTGTTGCCCTTGGCGGTGGCCATCATCATCTTGCAGGCGTGCACGGGCTGCACCCAGTTGCTCGGTCAATGTGCTGCGTTGCTGCTCCAGTTCATCCCAACGGGCTTGCACCATGTCCGCGGGCAGCTCCGTCAGCGCTTGTTGCTGCAATTGCGTCTGCTGCAAGTGGGCTTGCTCCAACAACGTTGCAGTGCGTTGTACGGTTTCGCTCAAAGCGCGTTGCAGCCGCTGCAGGCGCTCACGTTCGGGCTGCGGCAAGCAGGCATCCTGGAACGCTTGCACATCGGCAAACGGGCTGTCTTGCAATGCTTGCTGCCATGAGGCTTGAGCCTGCGCGCTCGTTGCCTGCTCTGCAGCGGCAGCGCTGCGGCACTCCGCGATCTGACCTTGCAACTGCGCCAACTGTTGGGACTGCTCGGTGAGTGCTGCCGCGCAATCTGCCAGCGTGGTGGCAAGCGATGCAGTGTCAGGCGCAGGCATGGCTGCGGCATGCAACGCCGACACCGGAAAGGCAGCGCTGCGCGCTTGCCACTGGGCAGCCGTTTGCTGTGCCTGCTTCACGTTGTGCTGTTGCAATGCGCATTGGGGCACCAACTGCTGCAATTGCTGCGTGTTGTCCTGCCAGTGCTGCCACTCCAGCTGGCGTGCCCCTAGCCATGTGGCGGTGGCTGCCGCATCTGGCGCTGTCTGACCGCTCTCTGCCAACGTGGCTTGCAACTGCGTTTGGAGTTGTTGGAGTACATCGGTTTGCTGTTGCACTGCCTCATGCGCTTGCTGCAGGTGCTGCTGGGCTTGGAGCAGGCGTTCCGTTAACAAGGCCAACTGGTGGTTGGCGGCGCCCAAGGCCAAGCTCGCTGCATGGTGCGCCGCCGTAGCGGTGTGCAGTGCCCGTTCACCGTCTTCAGCACTGCGCAGAGCGTGCGCCAAGGCATGAAAACGGCTTTCAGCCTGCAGCAGCGCCGCAGCCAGCGGCGCTTCCTCCTGCCAACCATCGCCAGACGCATCGGGCTGCTGCAGGGCCTGCCATTGCTCGGCACTGCGCAGCCTGTCGGCTTGCAGTTGCTGGCGCTGCGCCTGCCACCCATCCCAACGCTGCTGCACCGTTGCACGTGCAATTTTTTCGGCTTCACCTTGTGCTTTCAACTGCTCTAACGCATCTTCTGCGGTGCGCAGTGCTGTTTCGGTCACGGATACATCCAGCGCCTGATAGGCCGCCACGGCTGGGTGCTCTTGCGCGCCGCACAAAGGGCAAGCCTGCCCCGGTTGCAGCGCGTGGCGGTGCGTCTCTAGGCTTTGAATGCGGTGCTCTTGCTCCAGCAATTTGCGTTTATCAAACACCACCTCGCGCTGGGCGGCAAAACGGTGGCGCAAATCCTCTAGGGCGGCGTCATGCCCAGAGAGCACCTCGGCCGCAGCCGTGATGTCCGCGCCCAGCTGGCTATGCAGCTGCGCTTGTTCACGCCGGGTAAGGGCCACGGCTTGGCACTGTTTGGCATGCGTGACGGCTTCTTGCGCGGATTGCCAGCCTTGGCGCAAGTCGGCCACGGTGGCGCTGCCGTGCTGCGCCAGCAGCCGTTGCTGCGCATCCGAGGCGGCTTGCCATGCATCGCTTGCGGCTTTTTCAGCCGTGGTTGCTGCATCCACCCCAGCTTGTTGGGTCAGTTGATCACGCTGCAGTTGCTCGACATCGGTGTTGCTTTGCTGGGCGCTGCGCTGCTTTGCAAGCAGTTGATCTTGTGCCTGTGCGCGCTGCTCCAGCAGGGCGCGCCAGCGGCCCAGTTGCTCGCCCAATAAGCCATGGGCTGCGTGGATGTGCTGGTAGCGTTGGTGCGTCTCCAACCTGTCTTGCAAAGACTGCCATTGCTGCTGGGCCGCCGCCGCATCGCTATCTGCCAGTTGGGCAGCATGCTGATGCAAATAGGCCTCAAGCGCTTGCTGTATAAGCGCTTGCTGCTCTAGTTTCTGTAATTTTTCTTGCGTGCGTTGATGGGCTTGCCAGCTGCTTTGCCAATGCTGATAAGCAGGTTGCAGCAACTGCGCAGGGCCATCTTGCTCCAGCCTTTGCAAGTCCGCCGCCGCTTGGGTTTGTGCTTGTAAGGCTTGCTGCTCATCTACGGTGGCTGCATCGACCTTTTGTTGGGCGGCTGCACAGTCCCGCAGCCATTGCAGTTGCGCTTGGGTGGTGCGCCAATCGGCTTGCGTGCGGTCAAGTTCGGTGTTGAGCTGCAGCGTGCTGGCTTCTAAGTCCGCACGTGCTTGGGCGTCCAGCAGTTGCACTCCATCCGCCTGTGCTTGGATGTACTTCAGCGCCTCGCGTGCCTCGCGAGCGCGCTCGAACACGGTCTGCGAAATCTGGCCGTAAATCTCGGTGCCAGTCAGCTCTTCCAGCAGTTCCGCACGGTCATTGGCGCTGGCATTCAAAAAGGCCGCAAAGCCGCCTTGGGCCAGCAACATGGATTTGGTAAAGCGCCCAAAGTCCAGCCCGGTGATGGTGGCCACGCGCTTGATTTTTTCGTTGCTGTGCGTGGTCAGTACCGGCCCTTCGCCGGTGGCGGGGTCAATCTCGGCCAACTCGACCTTGGGCGATTGCAGCGCGCCGTCTACTTTGTCGCGCGCGCGGCGCTGGCTCCAGAAGGCGCGGTAGGTGGCGCCTTGCACTTCAAACAGCACCTCGGCCATGCAGTCGGCGGTGTGGCGCGTCATCAGGTCATTGCTGGTACCCCCCACACTGTTCAGGCGCGGGGTCTGGTGGTACAGGGCCAGGCAAATGGCATCCAGCAAGGTGGACTTGCCCGCCCCGGTCGGGCCGGTGATGGCAAATAGGCCGTTGTCCACAAAGGGGGGCTGGCGAAAATCGATCGTCCACTCGCCTTTGAGGGCGTTGAGGTTTTTCAGGCGCAGGCTCAGAATTTTCATGCCGCATCTCCTGCGCGCAGGCTGGAAATCACGTCTTGATAGCGGCTGTTCAAAGCAGCTTGCAACGCGGGGTCCATCGTTTCTTGTGCCAGGCGGCGTGCAAAGACTTCCGTGGGCGTGAGCGCGTCCAAGGATTCGCCACTGTCGGTGAACAATTGCGCCGTCGCTGTACCTCGCTGGCGCTTGATGCGCAGCACTTGTAAAGGCAAGTCTTGCACCATGGCCTCGATGCGAGGGGCGAGGTCGGGCAGGTAATCGTCTTCTTGCACGGTCACTTCCAGCCACACCGGGTGCTCGGCACTGCCTTGCGGCACCAGCGCTTGCAGCAGTGCAGGCAGATTTTTCAAATTACCAGTGACCGATGCCAGCGCTTGGCAGACAGGCGTCGCCAATGGGGTGACGGCTTGCAGGCCTTGTGCATCTAGATCTACCAGCAGCACTTCTTTGGTTTGCTTGGCTTCATCAAAGCCCAAGGCAATGGGTGAGCCGCAGTAGCGGATGTGCTCCAGACCACCGACTTTTTGCGGTTTGTGAATATGCCCCAGCGCAATGTAGTCGGCTGGCGGAAAGGCTGCAGTTGGGAATGCCTCCAGCGCGCCGACATAAATCTCGCGCACGGACTCGTTGCTGCTCGCCCCTACGGTGGTGAGGTGCCCCGTCGCCACAATGGGCAGTTGCACGCCGTGTTGCGCCAAGTGCTCGGCTTGCACGGCTTGGACCGCCGCAAACACTTGGGCGTAAGTGTCTTGGATGGCGGTTTGCAGGCTGCGCTGTTTGTCTTGCGCACTTTGACCGGCCACGCTGGTTTGCACATCGCGCGGGCGAATAAACGGCAAGGCGCAGACGATGCAGCCAGGCTGCGCTGTGCCACGCAAAGGCAAGGTCACCACGTGCTGCGCTGCATCGCCGGTGGCTGCTACCACCGTGGTGTTCAGGTGCTGCATCAGCGGCAAGCTTTCGCTGAGTACGCTGACGGAATCGTGATTTCCCCCCAGCAGCAGCAAGGCGACATTGCGCTGGTGCAGCTGCGCAATCAGGCGGTAGTACAGCGCCCGGGCGTAGCTAGGCGGCGTGCCGGTATCAAAAATATCGCCCGCAATCAGCACGGCATCCACGGCCTGGGTGTGCACCTGTTCCAGTAGCCAGTCGATCAGCGCGGCGTGCTCACGCTCGCGGCTGTGGTTCATAAAGCTTTGGCCCAGGTGCCAGTCAGAGGTGTGGAGGATGCGCATGCGGTCGCTGTCAAAGCCCAAAATCAAAACCAAGCAGGCATCTTAGCGAGGCTGGGCTGTACGTACTGGCCATGCGGAATGCAGGCCGACAGCGGGCGCCGGGTATACGCCAACGCCTGCGGCAGTGTCCGGCATGCGACACGCGGAGCCGATGAGCGGTAGGTGTCACGCAGAGGGCACCGCGCGCACAGCCAGCGTACAAGCGGCTGTGCGGCCTGGTATTGCACTGCACGATGTGGTTTGCCCTAGAGCGGCTTTTTTTAGGGGCAGACCCGCACAGCGGGATGGCCCATGCCTTTTAGATTGAAGTGGCTGAGCAACCACACACACCAGGAGGCAAGGATGCAACGACGTGCTGGAATTTGGGCTGCAGTGGCCATGGCCGCGAGCATGGCAGTGGGGGCGGTGCATGCGCAGCCCGAAGTTTTTCCGAACAAACCCATCACACTCATCGTGCCGTATGGCCCGGGTGGCGTGACCGATGTGATTGCGCGGGCTTTGGGGCTGGGGATGGGCAAGGCGCTGGGCCAGAGCGTGGTGGTGGAAAACAAGCCCGGTGCGGCGGGGGCGATGGGGGTGGTGGACATGCTTGGCTACCAAGCCCGATGGCTATCGGCTGACGCTGGCACCGGTGGGCATTTTTCGCCAACCGTACATCCAGAAGGTGAACTACGACCCCGTGCGTGATCTGAGCTATATCGCTACGTTCATGACCTATGACTTCATCTTGACCGTGCCTGCGGGCTCACCCATCCAGACGCTGCAGGACTATGTGGCGTGGGCCAAGCAGCATCCGGGACAGATGAGTTATGGCACACCGGGCAAATTCACCGCCAACCACGTGGCCATGGCGCTGCTGGAGAAGAAGACCGGCATCACGCTCAACCATGCACCGTTTAAGGGCGATGCAGACGCCATCAACGCTTTGTCGGGCGGCCACATCCAATCCGCCATTTTTGCCAACAGCATCTTGCCGCAGCTGCAAGCCGGCAAGGTGCGTGCTCTGGCGACGGCCGCAGACCGCAGACCCGAAGCATTTGCCCATGTGCCCACCTTCCGCGAAGCGGGCTATGACTTTGAGGTGCCGTCCCCGCTGGGTATTGCCGGGCCCAAGGGCATGCCTCTAGAGGTGGTCAAGCGGCTGGATCAGGCCATTCAAACGGCCATGGAAGACCCGGCCTTTCAGCAGGTGGTGCGCAACTACGGCATTCGCACCGATTACCGCGACCACCAGGCGTACACGGCGTTCGCCAAACAGGCGTTTGCCGAGGAAAAAGAGATCGTGCAGGGCATTGGTCTGGAGTGAGGCGCGCTCACTGCACCTGCAGGCGTATGCATTGCAGCGCCGGGTGCAGCTCGCAGCGCAGCAAGGTCATGACATGGCCGTCAAAACACATCTCGGTGCGCAGCCGTTGCCCATCCAGGCTGACCAGCCAGGCAATGTCTTCCGCGCAGATGCGTCGGGGCGGCAGGGGGAGCGGGCCGGCGGGGCCGTGGACTTCCAGGGCCACAGGGCCGTCTTCGCCAAAAATATGCAGGTACTCGGGCAAGGTGGGGGTGGCGTTCATGGCGCGTGCGGAAAGTGGTGCATGCCTGCCACCATAGAAAGCCGCAGACCCGCCTGTCCAGCGATCACATCAAACACTGGGTGAAGGTGTGGGCGGTCTGCACAGGGGTTGATGCAGCGCAGGGGCTGCTGGCCGGTGTTTGTCAAAAAACTGAGCTGCTTGCGCTGGTTAATGCTTGGTTTTCAGATGGTTTTGTTGTGAATGTTCGGTAAATCAAGCGCTGGCAGTTATCAAAAAACAAGCCCCTGTTGGGGCTTGTTGGTTGGGCATGTAGCGCGTTCACATGCGAAATACGTCCAGCGTGCGTCGCAGGATGCTGGCGTTGGTATCCATGTCCTGCGCGGAATGGGCCGATTCTTCGGCCAGCCGCGCGTTGTCTTGCGTGACGGCGTCCAGATCGTTCAGCGCGTCGTTGACCTGCGAGATCCCGATGGTCTGCTCGCGCGTGGCGGTCACCACGCTGTGGATCAAGGTGCTGACCTGCGCGACCGATGCCACCGCCTGATGGATGGTGCTGCCCGCATGCTGCATGTGGCGCGCGCTTTGGTCCATCTGGCTGCTGGAGGCCGCAATCAGCTGGCGGATCTCTCCGGCCGCCTTGGCGCTGTTTTGCGCGAGGCTGCGCACCTCGCCCGCCACCACGGCAAAGCCCCGGCCTTGCTCCCCGGCGCGCGCGGCTTCCACGGCGGCGTTGAGCGCAAGAATATTTGTCTGAAACGCAATGCTCTCGATGGTCGAGACAATGTGCCCCATCTGCTGTGACGACTGGTGCATGCCTTGCACCAGCCCACTCACATCTTCCATGGCCTTGCCGCCTTGCACCGCCAGCTGGGCGCTTTGCTCGCTGTGGACCTTGACCTTTTCAGTCGCATTTTGTGCATGGGCGACGGTAGCGGACAGTTGCTCCATGGCTGCAGCGGTTTCCTGCAAATCCTGCGCCTGACGGTCGGTGCGCTGGGCCAGGTTGATCGCGCCTTGCGTCAGGTTGCGCGACAGCATGGAAAAGCCTTCGATCTCGTGCCGTGCATCGCCCACCACGGCGCGCAAATTGATGTGCACCTGCTTGAGGCGTTCCAGCAGAAACGCCATGGGGTGGCGGCCCAGATAGTCGGGCAGTGGGGTGTCGAGTTTGCAGCCCGCAATGTCACGCGCCAGAAAAGCCACCAGGCGAAACGGTTGCGTGATGCGGATGTGCTGGCGGTACAGCGCAAATGCCGTCAACACCGTCAGCAGGGCGGCTTGCACACCCAGTTGCCAGCTGGCCTGCCAGCCCATCAGCGGAAACAGCAGTGCCACCAGCCAGATGGGGGCCAGCAACGCCAGCAGGCGCTGGGTGAAGCTGGCGCGCTGCAGCTTGCCCAGGTGGTTGAGCAGCCCGCTTTTGCGCACCCGCCCGGCGTGCAGGTACATCGATCCTTGGGTGCCGGATTGGAAGCACGCATACAGCGCGCTGGCTGCGCGGACTTCGCCCTCCGACGGTTTGACGCGCACCGACATATAGCCCACGGGCTTGCCATCTTCGATGATCGGAGTGACATAGGCGCGCACCCAGTAGTAGCGCCCGTCCTTGCGGCGGTTCTTGACCACGCCCGACCAGGCGCGGCCATGGCCAATCGTGGCCCACATGTCCTTGAAGGCATCGGCAGGCATGTCGGGGTGGCGCACGATGTTGTGTGGCTGGCCCATCAGCTCTTGCATGCTGAAGCCGCTGACATGGATGAATGCCGCATTGCAGTGCGTGATGCGCCCGGTGCGGTCTGTGGTGGACATCAGCAGCTCGCTGTCAGGCACCACAAATTCTTCATCGCGCAGGGCCTGCATGGCTGGCGGGGCCAGCTTGCGCAGCGCGGGTTCAAACACCGGCGGTGCGGGTGGTGTGCGTGGTGTTTTGGTGGATGGCGTGCGCGGCGCGGCAGCGCGGGCTGGCGGAGCCTGCGGGCGTTCGACGGTGGCGTGCATGGGGTTCCCTTGTGTGAGTCCTTGTTCGCACAGGGAGCACCCACGCAAACGGCATCACATGCTAGGGAGGCGCAGCCGGCAAGCGCTGCCGTTTATCTTGCCGGGCTGCATTGAATGATGCATTTTTGCGCTGCATCAAGCGTTCGGTGGGCTTACAACTGACCTTCCGAGGGTTCGCTCAAGAAACCACCGCTTTGGTGCGCCCACAGCCGCGCGTAAATGCCGCCCAGCTGCAGCAGTTGCTGGTGCGAGCCTTCTTCGACGATGCGTCCCTTGTCCATGACCACCAGGCGGTCCATGGCCGCGATGGTGGACAGGCGGTGGGCGATGGCAATCACCGTTTTGCCATGCATCAAGCCGTCCAGGCTTTGCTGGATGGCGGCTTCGACTTCGCTGTCCAGGGCACTGGTGGCTTCGTCCAGCAGCAGAATGGGGGCATCCTTGAGCATGACGCGCGCAATCGCCACGCGCTGGCGCTGGCCGCCCGAGAGTTTCACCCCGCGCTCGCCCACCTGGGCGTCATAACCGCTGCGGCCGTGGCGATCGGTCAGGGTGTCAATAAAGTCGGCGGCTTCGGCGCGCTGCGCGGCGGCATGCATCTGCGCTTCGCTGGCGTCGGGGCGGCCATACAGAATGTTCTCGCGCATGGACCGGTGCAGCAGCGAGGTGTCTTGCGTGACCATGCCGATGGCGCTGCGCAGGCTGTCTTGCGTGACCTGGGTGATGTCCTGCTCATCAATCGTGATGCGCCCCGATTGCGCCTCGTGAAAGCGCAGCAGCAGATTGACCAGCGTCGATTTACCTGCGCCCGAGCGGCCGATCAGGCCAATGCGCTCACCGGGGCGGATGCGCAGGTTCAGGCCGTCAATCACGGGCTTGCCGCCATCCTTGTAGGCAAAGCACAGGTTCTCAAAAGCAATGGCGCCGTGGCGCACCTGCAGTGGTGCGGCGTTGGCTGCGTCGGTGATGGTGCGTGGCTTGGACAGTGTGGTGATGCCATCTTGGATGGTGCCCACGTTCTCAAACAGCCCGGTCATTTGCCACATCACCCAGTGCGAGTAGCCCGACACGCGCAGGGCCATGGCAATCACGGCAGCCACCACACCGGCGCCCACGGCACCCGTGCTCCACAGCCACAGCGACAGCCCTGAGCTGCTCAGCAGCAAAGCGGTGATGAGGATCTGGTTGGTGACTTCAAATTGGCTGACCAGGCGCATTTGCGCATAGCCAGTGACTTTGAAGTCATCCATGGCGCTGCGTGCGTATTCGGCTTCGCGGCGCGTGTGTGCAAACAGCTTCACAGTGGCAATGTTGGTGTAGGCATCGGTGACACGGCCCGTCATCAGCGAGCGTGCATCGGCCTGCGCCTTGCCAACGGCCCCCAGGCGCGGCACAAAGTACCAGCACGCTGCGCCATAGGCCAGCAGCCACAGCCCGAAAGGCAGCAGCATGAAGGCGTCAAAGCTGCCTGCCAGCAGCAAGATACTGATGAAGAACACGCCCACGCCCACCAGTACATCGACCACGATGAACACCACCTCGCGCACGGCCAGTGCGGTCTGCATGATCTTGGTGGTGATGCGGCCGGCAAACTCGTCGGCGTAGAACGACATGCTTTGCCCCAGCATCAGCCGGTGGAACACCCAGCGCATACGCATGGGGAAATTGATCGCCAGTACCTGGTGTTTGACCATGGTCTGCAGCGCCAGCAGGGCCACACTGCCCAGCAAGATGGTGGCAATGCCCAGCAGACTGCCGCGCTGCACCTGCCACAGCTGCGCGGCAGGGGTGGTGGACAGCCAGTCCACCACGTGGCTCATCACCGCAAACAAAAAGGCTTCGTAGACCGACATGGCCGCGCTGACCAGCGTAAGCAGCAAGATCCAGCCGCGCATGCCGCGCGTGCAGGCCCACAGAAAGGCGACAAAGCCCGTGGGCGGCAGTTGCGGCTCAGCGGTCGGGTAGGGGGGGATGCGGTGTTCAAAAAAGCGAAACAAGATGGTGCCTCTCCTTGTCGCTCTGATGGTAGGCGAGTGCCATGTCCTGCGCGCAGTGCGGGCTATCGGCACGCACTGCGTTGCTTTGAATTGATAGCTGCTTGCGCAGTGCTATCAAGCGTTAGGGGCTGTTTTTGTGTTGATGGTGGGCAGTTGCAAAACGGCGCACAAGCCGCCGTCTTCTGCGTTACGCAGCAGCAGCTCGCCGTGGTGTCGGCGCGCAATGTCGCGGGCAATCGACAGCCCCAGACCCACGCCACCATGGTGGCGGTGGCGTGAGTGCTCCATGCGCACAAACGGCTGCATCACCTCTTGCAGCGCAGACTCGGGCAGGCCGGGCCCATGGTCGCGCACGGTGATGCAGACGTGGGTCTCGGTGTGCGCCACATGAATCTCTGCCCCGCCGCCATAGCGCAGGGCATTGCCAACCAGGTTGTCAATGCAGCGGCGCAGTGGGCCGGGCTGTGCCTCGATCAGCGAGGCATCGCCGCTCAGGGGAATGACTGCGCCGCTGAGCGCGTGGTCATCGACCACGCTTTGCAGCAAGGCGTGCAGGTGTATGCGCACCATCTGCGGCCCCTGGGCCTGACCGCGCAGGTAGTCCAGGGTGTCGCGAATCATGCTTTCCATTTCAGCCACATCGTGCTGGATGTCGGCACCCGCCTGCGCATCGTCCAGCATTTCGGCGCGCAGGCGCAAACGGGTCAGCGGGGTGCGCAGGTCGTGCGAGACGGCGGCCACCAGGCGGTCGCGGTCCTGCAATTGCTGGCACAGCTGCTCTTGCATCTGGTTGAACACATGGCTGGCCTCGCGGCATTCCAGGGGGCCGCTCTCGGGCAGCGGCGGGCGGTGCAAATCACGCCCCAGCTCCTGCGCGGCCACGGCCAGCTGGCGGATGGGGCGGGCCAGCCAGCGCGCAGCAAACCATGCGGCAACCAGCAGGGCCAGCAGGCGCACGCCCATGTCGATCAGAAACGTCCACAACGGCATGGGCTGGGGATGGGGTGGCGGGTGCTGCCCATCGTCCACCAGTTGTGGGGCAATGCGGCGTACGGTGTAGCCATGTTTGTCCTGGCCCAAGGTAATGGGCTGCAGCACCGGGTCACTCTGCATGGGCGGGCGTGGCTGGGGTGGCGGCTCTGGGGGCGGAACGCGGAATTCAAACATCAGCGTCAGCGCCAGCAGATGGCTGGCGATGGCCACCAGGGCCAGCAGAGCAGCCAGTCGTGCAAACAGCGAATCAGGCCAGCGCAGCCAGCGGCGCGCAGTGGTGCGCATGGGCATCACAGCGGGCATGACTGCACCTGCTGCACGCTCAACATATAGCCGGCACCGCGCACGGTTTTGATCAGGGCGGCGCCGGGCTGCCCCAGCTTGTGACGCAGGCGCGAGACCAGCAGGTCCACGCTGCGGTCCAGGTTGTCCAGGGTTTTGCTTCCCGCGTGTTCCATCAGTTGCTCTCGGGTGAAGACACGGCGCGGCGCATCCAGCAAGCAGTCCAGCAGGCGGTATTCGGCATACGACAGGGGGATGACCGTGCCATCCGGGTCGAGCAGCTGGCGCTCCAGGCGCTGCAACGTCCAGCCATCAAAGCGTACTGCCACGGCCGCGTGCACATCGTCTGGCGCGGCAGATTTGCGGCGCAGCACGCTGTGGATGCGGGCAACCAGCTCACGCGGCTCAAACGGTTTTCCCATGTAGTCATCGGCGCCCAGCTCCAGCCCCACCACGCAGTCTGCGGTGTCGGCGCGGGCGGTCAGCATGATGATGGGGATGGGCGAGCTTTGCCGCAGCAGGCGTGCTAGTGTCAGACCGTCGGTGCCGGGGAGCATCACGTCCATGACGATCAGATCAATGGGCTGGGCCTGCAGGTGCGCATACATGCTGGCGCCATCGTGGGCGCAGAACACGCGAAAGCCATAGCGCCCCAGGTACTGGCTGAGCAAGGTGGTGATCTCTGCATCGTCATCCACCACCAAAATTCCGTACATCTTGCGTTCTTCCCTTGAATCCACCTTCGACAGCCTGGGCGGTGCGGCCGAGTGTAAAGACCTACTTAGGGCGTGATGGCGCAAAACGCAGCGTGCTGGTGGCTTTATTTGGCGGGCCAAGCAGGGGTTTTGTATCAACTTCTGTACAAAACTGACAACAAGGATTTACGGCCTCCGCGCAGCATGGCATGCGGCTCGCTGTGCGTCTTGGATGGGATATTTGGCAAGAGCGGGCCTTAAAGAAAGGAACCCCTATGACCAGCATATCCAGCCTGGGCAGCAGTACGTGGAGCAGCATTTCTGCCCTGCAGCAGCGCCAGCCCCAGAAATTGAGTGAAAAGCTGCAAGACAGCTTTGATACGGACGGCAGCGGCGGTTTGAATACCGACGAGTTGCAGTCCATGATGGACGAGATGTCCAGCCGCACAGGTCAAGCCAGCGGCAGCAGCGCGCAAGACCTGTTGGCGAACAACGATGCCAATGGCGATGGCAGCTTAAGCACCGACGAGCTGGACGCAGCGCTCAGCAGCATGGCGCAGGCCATGCAAGCGCCGTCCACCATGTCGTTCGCACAAAGCCGTGGCGCGCAGGCCGCAGACGATCTGTTTTCCAAATTCGATGCCGATGGCAGCGGTGGTGTGAGCAGCACGGAACTGCAATCGTTGATGTCCGACATGAGCGGAAAAACGGTGAGCGAAGAGGATGCGAAAGCCATGTTCGCAGCGCTGGACAGCGATGCCGATGGCAGCTTGAGCCAAGCGGAATTCGAGGCAGGACGCCCGAAAAACGCTGGCGGAATGCCGCCTTCGGGCCCACCTCCAGCGGGTGGCGCTGACAGCACGCAAGCTTCAGCGGAGACGGAAGGCGCATCGGGCGCAGCCCCAGTGGGTGGCGCAGGCGGCGGCAGCACGACGACGGTGTATGACGCGTTGGACACCAATGAAGATGGTGAAGTGTCGCTGGAAGAGCGTTTGGCCGGTGCCCAAAAAGCGGCTGAAGCCCAGGCCAAGCTCAGCGGTGGGGATTCCAGCACGGCCAGCGCCAGCCGATCGGTGGACCAGGACTGGGCACGCCAGGCCTTGAGCAAAGCCGTGAATGCGGCATATAGCGCCGCCAGCGGCCAGGAAAAAGCGGCCACCAGCACGTTCAGCTACGCGGCATAACTTGTGCATGAAAATGACCGCTAGCGCTTGCTAAGCTTGCGCAAGCAGCTATGAAAAAAGCCGCAGGCATGGGCCGGCGGCTTTTTTTGTGGGGAAGGCGTTGGCTCAGGCGTTGGGCAAGAAGCCTTCGACCGACAGATAACGCTCACCCGTGTCATAGGCAAAACCCAGTACCTTGGCGTTGGCGGGCAGCTCTGGCAGCTTTTGCGCAATGGCGGCCAGCGTAGCGCCGGAAGAAATACCGACCAGCAGGCCTTCTTGCGCGGCTGCACGGCGGGCGTACTCGCGGGCGGGCTCGCCTTCGACCTGAATCACACCATCCAGCAGTGCCACATCCAGGTTCTTGGGGATAAAGCCTGCGCCAATGCCCTGAATGGGGTGGGGTGCCGGTGCACCGCCCGAGATCACGGGGGAGGCTGCGGGCTCTACCGCATACACCTTCAGCTGCGGGAACTTGGCCTTGAGCACCTTGGCCACGCCCGACAGGTGGCCGCCCGTGCCCACGCCGGTGATCAGCACATCCAGGCCATCGGGGAAGTCCGCCAGAATTTCTTGCGCGGTGGTGGCTTCGTGCACCGCCACATTGGCGGGGTTTTCAAACTGCTGGGGAATCCAGGCGCCGGGTGTCTGTGCGGCCAGCTCTTCAGCGCGAGCAATCGCGCCCTTCATGCCTTTTTCCTTGGGTGTCAGATCAAAGCTGGCGCCGTAGGCCAGCATCAGGCGGCGGCGCTCAATCGACATGCTCTCGGGCATCACCAAAATCAGCTTGTAGCCCTTGACCGCAGCGACCAGGGCCAGGCCCACGCCGGTGTTGCCGCTGGTGGGCTCAATGATGACGCCGCCGGGTTTCAGTGCGCCCGACTTTTCCGCCGCTTCCACCATGGCCAGCGCAATACGGTCCTTGATGGAGCCGCCAGGGTTGCCGCGCTCGGACTTGATCCACACGTTGGCAGCCGTGCCAAACAAGCGGTTCATGCGAATTACGGGGGTGTTGCCAATGGTCTGCAGGACGTTGTCGAACTTCATAGCGTCTCCTTGATGGAATCGAAGCGGAACGGAAAAACATATTCTGGCGCACTTGTTCATACCGTTGGCGATATCGATATGCCCCGCACGGATAAGCACAGTGTTTGACACAGGCATGTAATTTTCGAAAAAGGACGCTGCATACTGCGCAGATACGTTTGCTTGCACCGCCCATTCTTCAAAGGTTTTACATGTCGCTCTTGCACTTCAACATGGTGTCCATGTCCATTGCCTGCATCGTGTTGCTGGTGGGTTTTTCCTGCCGTGACTACAAATGGGGCCCGGGCCTGATGCTGCTGGGGGTGCTGGCGGTGATGGGCGTGATCGTCTACGACATTCAGGTGCTTTCCGCGCGAACCTGAAAACACGGGCGCCATGGGCGATAATTGCCGCTGTGAAGTTCGCCAGACTGCCGCTGGTGCGATCTTGGAAACAAGGCACTGGAGGAACGTCCGGACTGCATAGGGCAGCGTAGCAGCTAACGGCTGTCCACCGTGAGGTGAGGATCAGAGCAACAGAGACGAGTCTGTCAGGAGTGCCCGCAAGGGTAGACCGGACAGGGTGAAACGGGCAATCTCTACGCGCAGCAATACCAAGTAGGCACACGTTGACGGGGCCCCCGGAGTGTGCGGGTAGGTAGCATCGAGCTGGTGGGGCGACCCCCAGCCCAGAGTAATGGCAGTCACGCAGCGGGCAACCGCTGTGCACAGAATCCGGCTTATCGGCGAACTTCACACTTTGAACACTGCAATAAAAAAACCGCCTCGGCATGCCGCAGGCGGTTTTTTGTGTCCAGCGTCAGCGCTTACTGGATGACGATGTGGGCAGCCTTCACGATGTCTGCTTGGCTCTTGCGGTTGTCGTGCACGGTCTTTTTGAATTGCTCCGGGCTTTCCAGGCGCAGGCTGTTGCCGGTGCTCTCCAGGCGCTCGCGAATCTCAGGCTGCTGCAGCGCCTGCTGCACGGCGGCATTGAACTTGGCCACGATGGGGGCGGGTGTGTTCTTGGGCGCGAAGATGCCGAACCAGATGGCGCTGTCAAAACCCTTGGTCCCGGGCAGACCGCTGTCAGCCACGGGCTGTACATCGGGCACGGCGGCAATGCGCTCGGCGGTGCTGGCGGCCAGCATCTTCAGTTTGCCTGCCTTCACATGGGGCAGCACGGTCTGCACCTGGTTCATGATGCAGCAGGCCTCGCCACGCAGCACGCCGGTGATGGCGTCGGGGCCGCCCTTGTAGGGCACGTGCACCATGTCCAGGCCCAGGCGCCAGTTCAGCTCGGCGAACGCCATGTGGGTGCCGGTGCCGTTGCCGGTGGAGGCGAAGTTGTACTTGCCGGGGTTGGCTTTGACGGTTTCGACGAATTCCTTGAGGTTGCGGGCCTGAATGACGTCCGGGTTGATGGTCAGCACATTGGAGACAGTCACCACGGGAGCCACCGGGGTGAAGTCGGCCTCCACATCGAACGGCAGCTTGGCGTAGAGCGCGGCATTGGTGCCGTGCGTTGCGGCGGTACCAAACACCATGGTGTAGCCATCGGGTTTGGCGCGCGAGACGTATTCGCTGGCAATGTTGCCAGCCGCACCCGGCTTGTAGTCAATGATCACGGGCTGGCCCAGTATTTTGGACACCGGCTCCTGAATCAGGCGAGCCACCACGTCCACACCCGAACCTGCGTTGAACGTCATGATCATGGTGATCGGCTGAGCGGGCCAGGCCTTGGCATCGGCGGCGAAAGCCGTGGGCAGGGCAGCCAGTGCCAAGGCAGCGGCGGAGGCAGTGCGAAACAGGGCGCGTCGGGCAATGGAAGGCATGGCGAAATTGTCTCTGTGAGGGGTTGATGAGCGGCATTGTGCAGGCATCTTCATGAGATTTTTGTATGTCTATATGCTTGCTTATGCACATAGAGATATGAAGCCGCGTTAAACCGGTGACAAGACTTGCCCCTGCTGCACGGAATAATGTCTTTCATGTTGCGCCCCGAACAATTGCTCCACCCCCAGCGCGTGCCCGCCACGCCCCTGCTTGCGTCCACCTTGCTGCTGCTGCGCGATCGCGCCGAAGGTGGCTGGGAGGTGCTGATCACCCGGCGCTCGGCCCAGGCCAGCTTTGCGCCCGGCATGTATGTCTTCCCGGGAGGCGGCATCGAGGCGCAGGATGCACAAGTGCCCGCAGACGTGGTGCGCTTTCGCCCGGATATGACGGCCGATGCATGCGCGGCCACGGTGGCCGCCTTGCGCGAGACGCTGGAAGAGATGGGCGTGCTGCTGGCCGTGCGCCGCGACGGCAGCGCGGCGCAGCAATCTGATGTGGATGGGCTGAACCGGCACGCACCGCTGTGGCCACAGTTGCAGCAAGCGGGCCTGCAGCTGGACGCCGCCGCGCTGTGGCAGGTGGGCCATTTCACCGCGCCCCCGCATCTGCCCAAACGCTTTGCCGTTCCGTTTTTCGTCGCGCGCATGCCCCTGGGGCAAACGCCAGAGCCTGATAACCGCGAGCAGTTTGAAGCGGTCTGGGTCGAGCCCAAGGCCGCTCTGGCGCAGCACCGTGCGCAGCAGATGCCCATGATGCTGCCTACGGTGCGCACACTGAGCTATCTGTCGAAATTCGAGAGCGTGGCCGCCATCTTGCAGGCTGTCGCCCAAGGGCCGCTGTGGGCGCATGCCCCACGTTTTGGGATGGAGCAGGGCAAAGAGCGCTCCTTGATCGAAAGCGATGCGGCCTATGGCGAGGCCGTCATGGTCAGCCCGGACGGGCAGTATTTCCATGAGCTGGCCTGGCAAAGCGAGCGGGCCGTGCCGCTGCGCAAAAACCTGCTGCGCCTGACGGCGCCCAACGCCAACGTCATGACGGGGCCGGGCACCAACAGCTATCTGGTCGGAGAAGCAGCCACGGGCTATATCGCGATTGACCCCGGCCCGGCCGATGCCGCGCATGTGGCGCGCCTGCTGGACGCAGCAGGCAACGATGTGCGCCACATCGTCTGCACCCATTCGCATGCCGACCATTCCCCCGGTGCCTTCCTGCTGCAGACATTGTGCGTGCAGCGCGGGCTGCCCAAGCCGCTGATTTACGGCCTGCCCTCGGCGCCCACAGCGCGGGCCAACAGCCATTTTGTGCCCGATGTGGTGCTGCAAGATGGAGAGCGCGTAGCGCTTGCTGCATCAGGGTTGGAGGAAAAAAACACTGCAAATATCACGCACACGCTGCGTGCCGTGCACACGCCAGGTCACGCCGCCAATCACCTGTGCCTGCTGCTGGAGGAAGACGCGCTGCTGTTCAGCGGTGACCACATCCTCAACGGCAGCACCACCATCATCGACACGCCCGACGGCAATATGCGCGACTACATCGACAGCCTCGACAAACTGGCGGTCTTGTGCCTGGCCGAGGGGGTGGAGTTTTTGCTGCCTGCCCACGGTTATGTGCTGGGGCAGGCCGGTGGCGTGATTGCCAAACTCAAGGCCCACCGCCTGGCGCGCGAGGCCAAGGTGCTGGCCGCCATGCAGCAAAAGCCGCAGGGCACCGCCCAAGATTGGGTGGCGCTGGCCTATGCCGATACCCCGCCCGCTCTGTGGAAACTGGCTGAAAGAAGCCTGATTGCGCACGTGGAACGCATTCGTGCTTTAGGCTTGCAGCATGTCACCGACTGAATACCCCAAGAACAACGACGAAGGCACCCGCCTGGCCAAGCGCCTAGCGGAGCAACTGGGCTGCTCGCGCACCGAGGCTGAGCTGTACATTGAAAACGGCGCCGTCCAGGTGGACGGCGTTACCGAGGAACACCCGGGCGCGCGGGTCCTGCCCCACCAGCAGATCACCGTGGCGGACGGGGCCAAGGCCGAGCATGTGCCACCGGTCACCCTCTTGTTGCACAAGCCTGCGGGCTATTCCGTGCAGGCGGGTGGCCCGCGCAGTGCGCTGGATTTGCTCACCCCCGACAACTGGCACCAGGGCGATACGCCGGCGCCCATTCGCATGCTGCAAAAGCATTTCCAGCACCTGGAGTGCTTGGAGCCGATTCCCGTGCCGGGCAGCGGCCTGACCGTGTTCACGCAAGACCGCCGTATTGCCCGCAAGCTGACGGAAGATGCGCTGTACATCGAGCAGGAATGCATTGCCCATGTGCAAGGCAGTCTGGATGTCGAAGGGCTGGAGCGCCTGTGCAACGGCACATCGGTGCCGGGCAAACGCCTGCCGAAAATCAAGGTCAGCTGGCAAAGCGACAACCACCTGCGCTTTGCGCTCAAAGGCATCTTTCCGGAAGAGATGGACGCGATGTGCCGCGGCGTGGGCTTGAAGCTCATCGGGCTCAAGCGGCTGCGCATGGGCCGTATTTCCATGGCCAAGCTGCAAGAAGGCCAGTGGCGCTACGTGATGCCCTGGGAGCGCTTCTGAGCGCAGGCTGCCCTGCACCATGCAAAAAGGCGCGAATTTCGCGCCTTTTTTTGTGGGGGTGCCGCAAGCGGCGGGCCAGTGCCCTATTTGTTTTTGCTGTAGCCCATGGCCACAACCAGCGCCGTAATCAGGAAGAAGGCCTGCAGCTCCAGTGCCCAGCCACCCGATTTGCTGATTTGCAAAAAGTGGCCGCTGTGCACCAGCACCAGCGCCACTACCATGTTGATGGCCACCACCAGTGCGGCCGGCACCACATACAGCCCGACCAGCAGGAACAGCGGGGCAATCACTTCACCAATGAACACGGCATAGGCCAAAAAACCGGGTACACCCGCTTTAATCAGCATGGTTTCAATGCCGCCTACGCCGTTGGTCACCTTGGCCCAACCGTGAAACAGCACCAGGATGGCCAGGGTCACGCGCAGCAGCACCATGGCCGCATGGGGGTGGTAGAAGTTTTTCCAGAAGCTCATAGCAGTGCAGGGTAAAACAGAAAAAAGGTGTTTGATCCTCGGGAAAACAGGGCAAAGCCGCTGCAGTCCCGCGCTTGTGGGGGGCTTGCGCATGGCGGGGCAAGGCACGTCTGACGTTTGCTGTAGGCCTTGGGCGAGACCTGCGCCAACTGTGTTTCTTGCATCCAGCAAGCCTTCTAGGATGCATTAAGCCACATGACCGGTCATCTGCATCGTGCAGATCTGGGCTGTGTCCTTAACACTTCTTTATGAGGGTCACCCTATGCAAAAGTCTTTTTCTCTGCGCTCTGTCGCGCTGGCTTCCGGTATGGCTGCTGCAGCATTGGTCATGGTCGGCTGTACTTCCACTGGCAGCACGCAAGGCAAGGGCTCTGCGCCCAGCAATCGGGCTGAGCTGGAGTCGCAGTCCACCGCGGCATTGAACCGCCTGTACAACGCCATGCCAGGCACGCGTGAGCTGGTAGCCAAGTCCAAGGGTGTGTTGGTCTGCCCCGCCGTGATTGGTGGCAGCTTTGTGATTGGTGCCGAGCACGGCAAGTGCGTGCTGCGCTCCAACGGCACCAGCCGTGGTTACTACAGCACCACGGCTGCGTCCATCGGCTGGCAGGCTGGTGGCCAGTCCAAGGCGGTCATCTATGTGTTCAGCGCGCAGGATGCCTATGACCGATTCCTCAAGAGCGATGGCTGGTCCGTCGGTGCTGACGCCAACGTGGCCGTGGGCAAGGCGGGCGCCAATGGCGGCGTGGACACCACCACCGCCAACGCACCCGTCAGCAGCTATGTGCTGAACAACACGGGGCTGGAGGCGGGCGTGTCCGTCAACGGCAGCAAGATCAGCAAGATCAGCATGTAAGTCGCAGGTCTGGGCTTGCCCAGCTTGCCAAGACAAAGACCGGTTAACGCCGGTCTTTTTTTATGCCCTGAGGGTTGAAGAACTCAATCAGGTGCTAGCCCTTGTAGGGCAAGCGCTGGTAGCTATGGAATTGGTTATTCCTCAGAAGGCGCTTGGTACCAGCGGGTTTCCAGCAGTTCGGGCTCCGCATGGTCCAGCAGGCGCTGCCAGTGCAGGTCTGCGTCTTGTACAAACAGGTCGGCCACGATGGCATGCGCCAAGCGAGTGGAGCCAATGCCCAGGCCCGGAATGTCACTGCCCAGGGCCGCGTGCGTCATGGTGGCGCCCCAGTTGAACAGGTGGATGCGGCCCATGGCGGCGGCGTGCTCGCCGTCGTGGCTGTGCAGCGCAAAGCTGTCTGCCAGATAGGGAAAGCGTGCGGCTTCGGTGTTGGCGGCGGCTTGCTCGGGTGTGACGTGGCGTGCCCAGGTGTCGATGTGGGCGCTGTAGCGTGCCAGCTCGGGGCGGTTGAGCATGTCCACATCAAAGCCGGTGCCCAAAATGATGGCGTCAAAGCGCTGCACGCTGCCGTCGGCCAGGGTCACGTTCACGCCATCGGCCAGGGGCTGCACATCGCGCCAACCGCAGCCCATGCGCAGCTGGAAGGTTTCAAAAGCATCGCAGCGGCGCACGGTTTCCCATGGTGGGGGCACCTGTTCGTCAAAGATGTAGGTGTAGGTGCGCCATTTGCGCTGGTCGTCCAGCTGGGAGTAACCGCGCAAGAAGCCGGGGAAGGACGCGGCCTTGCTCTTGTTGATCTGCGGCATGACCGCGCGGCGCGCGAATTGCTGCACGTGGGCACCGGCTTCCAGGGCGCAGGCTGCATTATCAAAAGCAGAAGCGCCTGCCCCAAGCACAGCGAGGGTTTTGCCGTTAAACGATGCGAAATCAATCGTGTCCATGGTGTGGAGCACGCGACCCCGCGCCAGAGGGTCCTGCATGGACAGGCTGGGGAAGTCGGGCCAGCGCGGTGCGCCGCTGCCATCGCGCCCCAGCGCCAGCACCACTTTGCGGGCGCGCACGGTTTCGGTGCCGTGGGGGCCGGTGATTTGCGCGACGGCCACGCCGTCCTCGTCACTCAGGCTGTCCAGGCGGGTGCTGTTCTCGACGGGAATGGCCGCGGTGTCGCGCACCCACAGCAGGTAGTCGCGCCAGTCCACGCGGCCGATTTTGTGCAGGCTTGCCCAACCGGGTGTGGCGGCGTCGAAAGTTGAGATGTCGCCCGTGCCGTGCTGGGCCTCATACCAGGCGCGAAAGGTCAGACTGGGTACGCCCAGATCGGGGCCGGTGAGCTGTTTGGGGCTGCGCAGCGTCAGCATGCGGGCAAAGGTGGCCCAAGGCCCTTCGTCGCCGCGCGGCGCTGCATCGATGACGCGCAGATTGCGCAAACCCTCGCGCAGCAAGGCAAAAGCGGCGGTTTGACCGCACATGCCAGCCCCGACGACGAGGACGTCCAACACCTTGTCGGCATTGGGGGCAACCACCCAGTTGGGGGCCGGATAGTTCAGTCGCAGCAGGTCGCGCTGGGCCTCTTGGGCCAGGGCTTGCAGCGCAGCATGATTGCGCGGGCTGGCGATGGTTTGCAGGGGAACCGGCGCCAGAGCGCGGTTGGGAATTGGGGAATACGTTGAGATGCTCACAGCCGCGAAGATAATCCATTCATGACCCAACTTGACTGTTTCTATAGCCTTTCCTCCCCCTGGGCCTATTTTGCGGGGCCTCAGCTGCAAGACATCGTGCGCCGCCACCAGGTGAAGCTGGTTTTGAAGCCTTATGACTTCCAGTTGGTGGTGCCGCAGACCGGTGGTATTCCGCTGAAAACCCGCCCTGAGGCACGCCGTAGCTACCACGCACTGGAGCTGGCACGCTGGCGCGATTACCTGGGTATGCCCATGAATCTGGAGCCTGCCCACTACCCCAAGGGCGTGGCAGACGACGTGAACTGGAACAAGCGCCCAGGCTGGATGGTGATTGCCGCCCAGCTGCAAGGTCTGGATGCCCAGCCCCTGTCGCACGCTCTGCTGCGCGCGCTGTGGGCCGAAGAGCGCAAGACCTCGGATGCCGATGTGCGCATTGCAGTGGCCAATGAAGCGGGTTATGACGGTGCGGCTTTGTACGCGCTGGAAGAATCGGCCGAAGTGCAGGCTGCCTACCAGGCCTACACCCAGGAAGCGGTGGAGCAAGGTATTTTTGGCTCGCCCATCTTTGTGCTCAACGGTGAACGTTTCTGGGGCCAGGACCGTTTGTCGTTCGTGGAGCGCGCGCTGGACAAGTTGCGCGCCGACAAGTCCTGATCCTGATTGCTGCTGCGCAGCACTGAGCTTTCGCGCCAAGTCCTGCGGCATCAGGCCTCGGGCTGGCGCGAAAAGGTCTAAGCTTTCACCTTTGCCATTTCTGCACTGTTATGCATATTCGATTCACCAAAATGCAAGGCGCTGGTAACGACTTTGTCGTGCTGGACGAGACCCAGGACCGCTTGGGCCTGACGCCTGCGCACTACCGTTTTCTGGCGGATCGCCACTTTGGCGTGGGGGCCGACCAGATTCTGACCGTGCGCCCGGCGCCCGCTGAAGGCGTGGACTTTGAATACGTGATCCACAACGCCGATGGCGGCGAGGTGGAGCAGTGCGGTAATGGCGCGCGGTGCTTTGCCCGCTATGTGTACGACAAGGGGCTGACCCCCAAGACCGAGATTCGCGTGCACACCCAGGCTGGCGTGATTGCCCCGCAGATCACGCCCGATGGCCGTGTCACCGTGAACATGGGCGCACCGGTGCTGACACCCGCGTGCGTGCCTTTTGATGCCACAGGTCTGACTGAGCAGCGCCAGGGCGAGGCCCTGGTGTGGCCGCTGGCACTGCAAGCGCCCGCACCGGTGGCGCAAGTGCAGGTGGTGGCGGTTTCCATGGGCAACCCGCATGCGGTGCAGCTGGTGGACGATGTCGAGACCGCGCCGGTCGCTATCGTGGGCCCGCAGATTGAGCGCCATGTGCGCTTTCCGCAACGCGTGAATGCTGGCTTCATGCAGGTGCTCTCGCGCGCTGAGGTGAAGCTGCGCGTGTATGAACGCGGGGCCGGTGAGACATTGGCGTGCGGCACAGGGGCCTGTGCGGCCGTGGTTGCCGGTATCCTTCTGGGGGTACTGGATCACCGCGTCGACGTGCATACTCGCGGGGGTCTGCTGACCATCGAATGGACAGGGGGCGCGCAAGACGCCGTCATGATGACGGGGCCTGCCACCACAGTGTTCGAAGGCCAGATTCACATTCCTGAAGAACTATGAACAGCATCGAAACATCCGCCATGAATGACACCAGCATTGCCGAGTACCTGCTGCAGCACCCTGAGTTTTTTGAACGCCATGCCGAGATGCTGACCAATGTGCAGCTGAGCAGCGGTCATGGCCAGCGTGCGGTGAGCCTGCAAGAGCGCCAGGCTGAAATGCTGCGCGACAAGATCAAGGGCCTGGAGCAGCGCATCATGGAAATGGTGCGCAACAGCAGCGAGAACTCGGCCATTGCCCACAAGATTCACCGCTGGAGCTGCGCGCTGGCTGCGGTGCAGGATGTGCGCCAGCTGCCACGTGCGATTGCCGAAGGCATCCAGAACGAATTCGATGTGCCCCAGGTGGGCATTCGCGTGTGGGATGTGGCGGGGCCTTATATGGGCTCGCTGTTCACCATGGGCGTGACGGATGACGCCAAGTCGTTTGCCACATCGCTGACCATGCCGTTTTGCGGCCCCAATCTGGGGTTTGAGCCCACCGCGTGGCTGCCCAATCCGCAGGAAGTGCAATCCATGGCGCTGCTGACGCTGCGCGAAGGCCTCAATGACAGCCAAAGCCCCGCCTTTGGCTTGCTGGTGCTGGGCTCGCCCGATCCGCTGCGCTTTGACGCCACCATGGGCACGGAATTCCTCTCGCGCATTGCCGAGCAGGCCAGCGCCGCGCTGGGTCGTTTGCGTGTGATGCCCTCGGGCAACTGATCACCGCTTGCGCGGATATGCCTGAGCACGCCGCCCTGTCGCCCCAGCTGCAAGCCTACGTGCAGCATGTGGCCAGCGAGCGACGGCTGGCAGCGCGCACCGTAGCCATCTACACCGAGGGCCTGCAGCAGCTGCAGGCCATGGCCGCGCAGGCGGGGCCTGAGGTGCTGGCGCTGCAACCCGCACACATTCGCCGTTTTGTGGCGGCGCTGCATGGCCAGGGGCGCCATGGGCGCAGTATTGCCCTGTGGCTGTCGTGCTGGCGGGGTTTTTTCAAATGGGCCGCTTGGCAGGGCTGGATTGAGCGCAATCCGGTCGAGGGCATTCGCGCACCGAAAACGGCCAAACCCTTGCCCAAGGCACTGGGGGTGGATGCGGCCGTACAACTGGCCAGTTTTGCCAACCCGGATGCCGACCCCTGGGAAGAAGCGCGCGACGCGGCCATGACCGAGCTGCTCTACAGCAGCGGCTTGCGCGTGAGCGAGTTGGCCAACCTGGACGTGCAGGCCGGCGCGGGCCTGGGCTGGCTGGACCTGCAGGCGGGCATGGTGCACGTCACAGGCAAGGGCGGCAAGCGCCGCGCAGTGCCGGTGGGCGCACCGGCCAAAGCCGCGTTGCAGCGCTGGCTGGCGCTGCGTGGCAGCCGCTTTGCGCCGCACTGGGCGGAGGCGGCCCTGTTCGTGGGCGCGCGCGGCGCCCGCATCACGCCGCAGATGATCTGGCTGCGCCTGCGCCAGCGGGGCCAGCAAGCGGGCTTGCCCGCTGCCGTGCACCCGCACGTGCTGCGCCACTCTTTTGCCAGCCATGTGCTGCAATCCAGCGGCGATTTGCGCGCCGTGCAGGAGCTGCTGGGCCACGCCAACATCAGCACCACGCAAATCTATACGCGGCTGGACTTTCAGCACCTGGCCCAGGCGTATGAGCAGGCGCACCCGCGCGCCCGCAAAAAATCGGCGGATTGAATCAAAAACCAGAGCTGTCAGCGCCTGTGTGTTCAGTAGTTGAGGTGTTTTTGACTGCGAAACTGAGCCTTCACTAGCGCAAGCAGCTCCTGTTTTTTGAGCGCCAACATGGTGCACTTATTGCTTGTTACCTTTTTATACAAGTCAAACAGCGAGACAAGGTGCCATGGAGCTGCTGCTGAAATACGAAGGTCACCATATTCCGCCCAGCTGGGCTCAGCTGCACGGCATGCGCATGGGGCGTAATGTGTGGGTGTTCAAACTGGCCAGCAAAGACGCGGTGCTGCCGCTGATGCACCAGCTAGCGCAAGACGCCGATGCACAGGTGCTGGCGCACACCCTGGTGGCAGTCATGCCGGTGGCGCAGCAGCAGTCGCCAGCCCTGCTGCTGGATACGGCCGTGCCGTTCATGGCCATGCTCACGCGGCTGCGCTATCCGTGGCTGCAAAACGGCATGGCGCGCTATGTGGAGGTGCATTTCCAGCCCATCATTGATCTGTCGGATGGCGGGCGCATTTACGCGCAAGAGGCGCTGTGCCGCCTGCGCACGCCCGAGGGTGCGCTGCTGACGGGCTATGAAACCTTCACTCTGGCGCGTCACCTCGGGCGGCTCGATGCCCTGGATATGGCGTTGCAGCAAAAAGCCCTGCAGCGCAAGGTGCAAGACTTTGCACCGGGGGTGCCGCTGTTCCTGAATGTGCTGCCCTCCACGCTGATGCAGCCCGGGTGGCCGCAGCAGTTTCTGCAGTGGCTGCAGGACTATGGCATTGACCACCATGAGGTGGTGATCGAAGTGGTGGAGAGCGAGAAAGTCGACCCCGCCGGGCTGGCGCAGCGCTGCGACGAGCTGCGCAGCCAGGGCCTGCGCATTGCGCTGGACGATATGGGCGCAGGGTTCAACTGCCTGTCGGTGCTGGCGATGGTGCGCTCGGACTACATCAAGGTTGACCGCGAGCTGGTGCACGAGGCGCGCGGCAGCCGTGTGCGCTCGGTCTTGCTGGAAGCCTTGGTCTCCATGGCCGAGCGCCTGGGCGCCACCGTGATCGCCGAGGGGCTGGAGCGCCAGGAGGATGTGACGTTTTGCCGCTCGCTGGGCATTCATTTGGTGCAGGGCTTTTTGCTGGCCAAGCCTGCGCATGCACTGCTGGTGGGCAAGCTGGGTGTGCCCGCGGCCGAAAGCAAGCTGCTGCCCCCGTGGGTGGACCGCTTTTGCATCACCGATGTGATTGAGTCGCCGCCCGCTTTTGACATTCAGACCCCGCTGACCCTGGTGCACCAGACGTTCCGCGAAGCGCCTGAGCTGCCGTGGTGCATGCTGACCGACGGGGGGCGCCCGGTGGGCGTGCTGCACCGCGGCAAGGCCTTGTCGCGCCACACCCGCACGGTGGCGCAGGGCGCGCAGTCGCTGCAGCGCATGCTGCCCTTCAATATCGGGCTGACGGCCCTGGCGCGCAGCTTGTATCTGGAGCGGGTGGAGGCCACGCCCTGGGCGGTGGTCGACGAGCACGGCTGCTACATCGGCACGCTGGAGCCGATGATGCTGGTCTCGCACCTGCTGGCGCGGCAAGAGCACGGGGCCAGCCTGCATCCGCTGTCGCAACTGCCCACGGGGCCGACTTTGCGCCAGGCCATCGAGATGCGCATTGCGCGCAAGCACGGCCATCTGGAGCTGGTCTATATCGACCTGGACCATTTCAAGGCCTTCAACGACCGCTATGGTTTTGTGCGCGGCGACGCCATGATCCGCACGCTGGCGGAAATCCTTCGCCATGTGTTTGCCATGAGCACGGATTGCATGCTGGGCCACATTGGTGGCGATGACTTCATCGTGCTGTTTGACCAGCCAGACCCGCTGCTGGTGCCGCAGCTGCAGCGCGCCATGGCCCAGTTCCACACGCTGGCGCGCCACCTGTACGACACCGAAGACCTGCAGCGCGGCTATTTTGTGACCGAGGACGGCGAAAGCCACCCCGTGGCCAGCATGTCGGTCTCGTGCGTCAACGGCAGCACCGGCATGCCGCAGGACTGCGTGGAAGCCTCGGCGCGCGCAGCCAAGCTGAAAAAAATGGGCAAAACCGCAGGGGGCAATGTGATCGTGGTGGAGGCACTGTCCGCACGCGTGATCCAGCCCGAGGCGGCCAACCCCGCCATGGCCGGCTGGGAGGCGCGCGTGCTTGATATTTTGCAGCGCCTGCTTCAAGCCCCGCGTGGGCGTGATGCGCGTTCGCTGGACCATGTGTTCAAGGCCTACCCCTTCTTTGAGGTGCTGTTCGAGCTGGATGCCGAAGGCGTGCAAAGCTATGCCAACTGGATCAACCCCGCCATGTATGGCCGCATGCGGGCGGGTGGGGCAGGGGCCAACCGCAGCGGCCAGCCCTACTTTGCGCATGTGCGTGACAGCGGTCAGCCTTTTGTCTCGCCCATCTACCTCTCCAGCGCCACGGAAGATTTCTGCCTGACCATTGCCGTGCCGGTGAGCGGGCCAGCGGGGCGCTTTGCCGGGGTGCTGGTGGGGGACTTGAACCTGGCCTCTATGGCCAGCTTGCTGGAAAACCGGGTGTTACTGCAGGCGGTGCATGAATAATTGATAGCTGGTTGCGCTTTATATATAAGCGTTTGAGGTCAAAAACATGAAAAAATGGCACACCCCTGTTGGGGCCATGTGCTTGCCGGTATGGCTACACTTTCGGCCTCTGGCGCGCAGGCAACTGCTGCAGCGCGCCGTTGTTTGACAGATCAGCAGGCTGCCTGGCGGCAGTTTGCGCATTGCGACAAGGTTGTATTTCCATGGCACTCATCCCCGTCAGCATCCTCACCGGCTTTTTGGGCTCGGGCAAGACCACGCTGCTCAAGCGCGTGCTCAGCGAGTCGCACGGCATGAAGATCGCTGTGATTGAAAACGAGTTTGGTGAAGAAAACATCGACACTGACATCCTCAGAACCGAATCCCAGGAACAAATCCTGCAGATGAGCAACGGCTGCATCTGCTGCACCATCCGCGAAGACCTGCGCGAAGCACTGCAACTGCTGGCCGCCAAGCGCCGCAAGGGACTGGTGGAGTTTGACCGCATCGTCATCGAAACCACCGGCCTGGCCGATCCCGGCCCCGTGGCGCAAACCTTCTTCATGGACGATGAGATTGCGGAAACCTACCTGATCGACTCCATCCTGACCCTGGTGGACGCCAAGCACGCCAACCAGCAACTGGACGATCGCCAGGAAGCACGCCGCCAGGTGGGCTTTGCGGACCAGATCTTCCTGTCCAAGACCGACCTGGTTAGCGCAGCGGATACCGAAGCACTGATCCACCGCCTCAAGCACATGAACCCGCGCGCGCCTATCAAGCCCGTGCACTTTGGGGAAGTGCCACTGAGCGAGGTGTTTGACCTGCGCGGCTTCAACCTGAACGCCAAGCTGGACATCGACCCCGACTTCCTCAAGGAAGACGATCACGGACATGACCACAGCCATTGCGACCATGACCACGGTCAGTGCGAACACGGTCACGATCACGCGCACGGCCATGACTGCGGCCACGACCATGCCCATGGCGAGCACTGCAACCACCCGCACCACCACCACTATGACGACGACGTCAAGAGCTTCGTCTACCGTGCGGACAAGGCGTTTGACCCGGCCAAGTTGGAAGATTTCCTGGGTGCAATTGTCAATATTTATGGCCCCAAGATGCTGCGTTACAAAGGCGTGCTGAACATGAAGGGAACCAACCGTAAAGTCATCTTCCAGGGCGTGCACCAACTGATGGGCAGCGATCTGGGCCCCGACTGGGCCGCAGATGAGCAGCGCCAGAGCAAGATGGTCTTTATTGGTATTGATTTACCACAGGACATCCTGCGCCAGGGCCTCGATCAGTGCTTGGTATAAAGCGGTGCCTGCTCGGGCAGGCATTGCGCTGATACAGGTTTAACCAGATAAGTCTGTGCGTTATGTACAACTTTAGGGGCGTGGCCGTATCTGACCGATACAATCGCGCCCCTGATGAGAACCCGGTAGCTTAATGCCTGATGGGTGAGCCGACTGGGCCGTGCTAGTACTGTGAGGAGACAGGAAGTGACAGCAGTCGAGACGAGCAAGAAAAAAGCCACATCCAAAGTGGCCGCCACCACCGCCGAGCAGAAGGCCAAGCCAGCAGCCAAGAAGGCTGCAGCCAAGCCCAGCACCACTGCTGCTAAAACCATTGCGGGCAGCAAGTCCCGCACTGCGACCCATGAACCCACCAAGGCCGCTGCAGCACCTGCTGCAGTCACCAAGGCCGTTTCAAACACAACCATGCCAACGACTACTTCTGCGCCTACTTCCTTCGTGACCAAACGCGACCCCAAGCTCGCCAATAACTGGAAGACCAAGCCTCTGGAAGAGCTGACTGACGCTGAAATCGTGGCCATGCATGACGACGATTACATGAACGATGTCCAGATGGCGTATTTCCGCGCCAAGCTGGTCAAGCTCAAGCAAGACATGCACAACAACGCCGGTGAAACCGCAGAAAACCTGCGTGAAGACACCGTGGTGGTGCCCGATCCTGCCGATCGCGCCACCATTGAAGAAGAGCACGCCCTGGAGTTGCGTACACGCGACCGTGAGCGCAAATTGCTCAAGAAGATCGAGCAATCTATTGCCCGAATCGACGCAGGTGACTATGGTTACTGTGATGAGACCGGCGAGCCTATTGGCGTGCCTCGTTTGCTGGCGCGTCCTACCGCGACGCTGTCGCTGGAAGCGCAGCAACGCCGTGAACTCAAACAAAAAATGTTCGGAGATTGAGGGAGTGCCGTGCGCCCTGCACGGCTTTGAAAACAGCACATGCACCCAGACAGCGGAAAATCGGCCGGTTTTTTTAACAAAGTGATGCACTTGGTGCGCGGCAATGCCGGCACCGACGGGGCATCGACCGCAGATCCCGAAAGTCTGAGTGCACGTGAGGTGTTGCAGGAGTCCATGCAGCGCAAGCGCCGCAATGAGGCCATCCGCCTGCATGAATTTGCTCAGCTGCGCCTGCTGCGCCAGCGCAACGAAGTGGGCGGCCAGGCCAGCGCCGCCAGCAGCCCGAAAGACGACGCCCTGTCGTCCCTGCTGGGCCAGGAAACGCGCAGCACCGAAACCCTGCAAAAAATTGATGCCATCGAGGCACAGATGTCTGGCCAGTGGTGGCGCAACCCCGCGCAGCAGGCATCCAAGGGCGACAAGCCCATTGCGCACCGCAAACTCAATACCCGCCAGATGCAGGATCTGCCCGTTCTCGGTGAAGAGAGCGTGGTTGTCTCTACCGCTGTGCCAGCTGGCATGACTGCGGCGGCTGTGCCGCCTGCTGGACTGCAAGCAGGTATGTCAGGCGGTGTTGTACCTGCCGCTGTGCCGTCGGTGCCTGCCGTACGCGTTTTTAAACCCCACCCAGATTTGGAAGAAGCCGCCATCTTGTTTGCCCACGGCGACATGGATGGCGCACGTGCGCGCTTGCTGGAACAACTGGTGCAGGCACTGAGCGCCGCACCGGTCGATGAAGGCAAGGCGGCGGTGCTGTGGCATGCGGTGCTGGATGTGTGCCGTGCGACGGGTGACGAAGAGGCGTTTGAGCCGCTGGCGATTGACTATGCCGAGCACTTTGGGCGCTCGGCACCGCTGTGGTTCTCCATTCCGCAGCGACTGGGGTTGCCAGCTTTGTATGCGGCGGCCCGCACGGCGCCACGCAAGCGGCAGTTCCAATGGGCGTGTCCGGCCATGCTGACGGTGGGCTCGGTCACGGCACTGCGCCTTTCGCAGGAAGAGGCCCCGCAGCCCTGGAGCGTGTCCTGGCTGCGCCTGAATTTGATCGATGAAGCTGCGTTGGTGCCGTTGACCCAGCTTCTGGACGGCTGGGCCAGCAGCCAGGGGCAGTTTGTGCTGTCAGATGCCGGCAAGCTCTTGCAGGTGTTGGAGCAGCACACACGCGTGGAAGAGCGCAGCAACTCGCCGCACTGGTGGGCTTTGCGCATGGCGGTGCTGCGCCTGATGGACCGCATGGAAGCGTATGAGCAGTTGGCGCTTGACTATTGCGTGACCTACGAAGTCTCACCGCCTTCCTGGGTGCAGCCCGTCTGTCATTGTGTGGTGCAGGAAGAGGGTGAAGCGGATGTTTCCATCCTGCAGGAGGCGTCCATGCATTCCGCGCACGCGCCTGCGCCCGGGGGCGCGGCCACGCCCGTGGCGCTGCCGGGTACCCAGCAGGGGCTGGCGGGGGTGATTGAAGGCGATCCGCAGGTGTGGCTGGATGCCTTGACGGCCAAGGCCCAGCGCGGCCAGGTGCTGGAGATTGCGTGTGACAACCTGATTCGCCTGGACTTTGTGGCTGCAGGCAGTGTGCTGAACTGGGCGGCAGACATGCAAAACCAGGGCTATATCCTGCGTTTTACGCAGTTGCACCAGTTGGTGGCGGTGTTTTTCCATGTGATCGGGATCCACGAGCACGCCAGCGTGCAGGCCACCCAAGCCTGATTGCCGTCTAAAAAAGACCAAAATAGGTGCTTGTATTCACTGGTGCAGGCCCCACCTGCAGTGGCTATGGAACAGTATCACGGCACCACCATCATCAGCATCCGTCGCGAAACTCCGGAGGGCGTGCAAGTCGCCATCGGTGGTGACGGCCAAGTCACTCTGGGCCACATCGTGGTCAAAGGTACGGCGCGCAAGGTGCGCAAGCTCTACCACGGCAAGGTGCTCGCCGGTTTTGCCGGCGCCACGGCCGATGCGTTCACGCTGTTTGAGCGTTTTGAAGCCAAGCTGGAAAAACACCAGGGCCACCTGACCCGTGCCGCCATTGAGCTGACCAAAGAATGGCGCACCGACCGTGTGCTGCGCAAGCTCGAAGCCATGCTGGCCGTGGCCGACCACTCCGCCTCGCTCATCATCACCGGCAATGGTGATGTGCTGGAGCCCGAGCAAGGCATTGTGGCCATTGGTTCGGGCGGGGCTTACGCCCATTCGGCGGCCAAGGCCTTGCTCAACAACACCGATCTGTCGGCCGAGGCGATTGTGAAAAAGTCGCTGGAGATCGCTGGTGAGCTGTGCATCTACACCAACATGAACCACACCATTGAGACGCTGCCGCTGGCACCTGCTCAATCCTAAATAAATAGCTGCTAGCGCTTGATGCATCAGCGCTAGAGCCTGATTTGACTGGTATTGCTTATGTCTTCCATGACCCCTCAGGAAATCGTCTCTGAACTGGATAACCACATCGTGGGTCAATCCGGGGCCAAGCGTGCCGTGGCCATTGCGCTGCGCAACCGCTGGCGCCGCCAGCAAGTAGCTGACGGTCTGCGCCAAGAGATCACACCCAAGAACATTCTGATGATTGGCCCCACCGGTGTGGGCAAGACCGAAATTGCACGCCGCCTGGCGCGCCTAGCGGATGCGCCCTTCATCAAGGTGGAAGCCACCAAATTCACCGAAGTCGGCTATGTCGGCAAGGATGTGGATGTCATCATCCGCGATCTGGCCGAAATTGCTGTCAAGCAGGCGCGCGAAGCCGAAGTGAAGAAACTGCGCATGCGCGCAGAAGATGCGGCGGAAGAGCGCATTCTGGATGTGCTGCTACCCCAGGCACGTACCGATGATGCGCCTGCAGAAGATAGCAGCACCCGCCAGGTCTTTCGCAAAAAGTTGCGTGAAGGGCAGCTGGACGACAAAGAAATTGAGATCGATTTGGCCGATGCCAAGCCCCAGCTGGAAATTGTGGGGCCGCAGGGCATGGAAGAAATGGCTGAACAGCTGCGTGGCATGTTCAGCCAGATGGGGCAGGAGCGCCGCAAGACGCGCAAGCTCAAAATCAAAGAGGCGCTGAAGCAGCTGGTGGACGAAGAAGCGGCCAAGCTGGTTAACGAGGAAGAAACCAAGACCCGTGCACTGAGTAATCTGGAGCAAAACGGGATTGTCTTTATCGATGAGATCGACAAAGTAGCCACCCGCCAGGAAACCAGTGGCTCGGATGTGTCGCGCCAGGGCGTGCAGCGCGATTTGCTGCCGCTGGTGGAGGGCACCACCGTGTCGACCAAGTACGGCATGGTCAAGACCGATCACATTTTGTTCATTGCGTCGGGTGCGTTCCACCTGTCCAAACCCAGCGATCTGATTCCTGAGCTGCAAGGGCGCTTCCCGATCCGGGTGGAGCTGGATTCGCTGTCGGTGCAAGATTTTGAAGCCATCCTCACGCAGACCCACGCTTCGCTGACCAAGCAATATCAGGCACTGCTGGAGACAGAAGGTGTGAAGTTGGTGTTTACTCCGGATGGCATCACCCGCCTCGCGCATACCGCGTTTACGGTCAATGAACGCACCGAGAACATTGGCGCGCGCCGCCTGTCGACCGTGATGGAGCGTCTGCTGGATGAGGTGAGCTTTGATGCCGTCAAGCTGGCAGGCCAGACCGTGATGATTGATGCGTCCTATGTCGATGCTCGGTTGCAGCTGCTGAGCCAGGACGAAGACTTGTCTAGATACATTCTTTAACAGTTACAATCTCCTCAGACCCCCTTGGCGATGATTTGTCGCCAAGGGGGCTTTGTTTTTGATAAAGATCGTAAATGGGATGTAGGACGATATTGTGCTGCCGATAGGCGGCTAAGTAATTGAATTTAAAAGATTATTTCATGTTTTGCATTTGTTTTTGATTTCTAAGTTATTGATTTCATTGCAAATCTTTGTGGCGGCCCTAGTGGCTCTGGATGAATTTGCTGCTACAGTGCAAAAAAGTGCAATTAAGTGGTGAAAGTTGCCTGAAACGCCCCTGAAAGGGCGCGCAAGGCCCAAGCAAACGGGGTGTGATCAATCGTGTTTCAAGGGGCTTCTTCGCTGAATCTCGATGGAAAGGGACGGTTATCAGTACCGACCCGGCATCGTGACGCCCTGATTTCGCAAGCACAGGGTCAGATCACCATGACCAAACACCCTCACGGATGCCTGATGCTGTTCCCCCGGCCTGAGTGGCTGCTGTTCCGAGAGCGTATCGGCCAGCTGCCCATGTCCGCACAGTGGTGGAAGCGCATTTTTCTGGGCAATGCAATGGATGTCGACATGGATGGCACTGGCCGTGTACTGGTCTCTCCAGAGCTGCGCCAAGCCGTTGGCCTTGAAAGAGAAGTGATCCTGTTGGGTATGGGTAATCACTTCGAGCTCTGGGACAAAGCCACTTATGAAGCCCATGAGGCGCAAGCCATGCAGGCGCCCATGCCCGATGTATTCCAAGATTTTGCTTTCTGAAAAGGGCGAGCGTTGAACCAGCCCCTCCAACACATAACAGTTTTGCTCAACGAAGCCGTGGATGCTTTGTTGGGAGATGGTGCGTCTGCCGCTGACGGCACCTATGTCGACGGAACCTTTGGCCGTGGCGGCCATTCGCGATTGATTCTCTCCAAGCTCAGCCCGCAGGGGCGGTTGATTGCCTTTGACAAAGACCCATTGGCGATTGCAGAAGCCGGGCGTATCCAAGACGCCCGTTTTTCTATCCGCCACGAGGGTTTCCGCAATATGAGTGCGCTGCCAGATGCTTGTGCAGACGGCATCTTGATGGATCTGGGAGTGAGTTCCCCGCAGATTGATCAGGCGGACCGCGGCTTCAGTTTCCGCTTTGATGGACCGCTCGACATGCGCATGGACACCACACGTGGGCAAAGCGTGGCCCAGTGGTTGGCCGAAGCCGAGGTGCAGCAAATCACAGATGTGATTCGTGACTATGGCGAAGAGCGTATGGCTTTTCCCATTGCCAAGGCTATCGTGGCCCATCGTGAGGCCCATGGCGCTGTGCAGACCACCATCGATTTGTCGAATCTGGTGGGCAAAATCGTGAAAACCCGTGATGGCCAGAACCCTGCCACCCGGACCTTCCAAGCCCTGCGCATTTTTATCAATGCCGAATTGGTGGAGCTGGAAGAGGCGTTACAGGCGAGTTTGCGCGTCTTGAAGCCCGGTGGCCGCCTGGCAGTGATCAGCTTCCACTCGTTGGAAGACCGCATCGTCAAGCAATTCATCGCCGAGCATTCCAAGGAGGTGTACGACCGCCGCACACCTTTTGCGCCGCCCAAGGCTATGCGCTTGAAGGCGCTGGAGCGCATCAAACCGAGCAAGGCTGAAGTGGACGGCAACCCCCGTTCACGCAGTGCGGTCATGCGCGTGGCAGAACGTACTGAGGTGCCTGCATGATGGCCAGCACCCAGCTTCACCAAGCAAGGAGGGGGCTATGCTGCGCCTGAACTTTTTGCTATTGGTGGCTGTCATGCTCAGCGGGCTGTACCTGGTGCAGACGCAGTACGAGTCGCGCCGTTTGTTTACGGAATTGCACCGCGCAACCAACGAATCGCGCAACCTGGAGACCGAGTATCAGCGTTTGCAGGTAGAGCTGCGTGCCCAGTCCTCGCCCACACGCATTGAAGCCCTGGCCGTAGCGCAGGGCTTGCAAGGCGCATCGCCGGCCATTACGCACTATGTGCGCGATGCCCAGCAAGTAGGGGGGGCAAAGTGAGGCGCGGTCTCAATTACACCTCCAGCCCTTTGCTGGCCAGCAAGACGCCGGCATGGCGCAGCAAGTTCGTGATGGCCTTCATCGTGCTGGCCTTCACCGGACTGGCGGTGCGTGCTGCGTGGGTGCAGGTGATCGACAACGATTTTTTCCTGCGTCAGGGCGAGGTGCGTTTTGCCCGGACGCTGGAGCTGACGGCCAACCGTGGTCGCATCTTGGATCGCAATGGCTTGATTCTGGCTTCCAGTGTGCCGGCTGCGAGCATCTGGGCCATTCCTGAGGATGTGGAGAAAAACACGCCGGAAGATTTGGCCAAGCTGCCGCAGTTGGCCAAGCTGATGGAGATGCCGCTGGATCAGCTGAAGAAAAAACTGGGCGAAGACAAGAGCTTTGTCTGGGTCAAACGTCAGCTGGACTGGGAAGTCGGGCAGCAGATCAAGGCGATGGGCATCAAAGGCGTGTACCAGTCGCGTGAATACAAGCGCCAGTATCCGGAAGGTGAAGCGGCGGCCCACATCGTGGGCTTCACGAATGTGGAAGACAAGGGCCAGGAGGGCATGGAGCTGGCCTTTGAAAAAGACTTGGCTGGCAAGGTCGGTTCACGCCGTGTGATCAAGGACCGTATGGGCCGTGTGGTGGAAGGCGTGGGTGAGGAAATCCCGCCGATCGATGGTCGCGATATTCAGCTGTCGATTGACAGCAAGATTCAGTTCTTCGCCTATCAAAAGCTCAAGGAGCAGGTGATTGCCCACAAGGCGGTGGGCGGAACCGTGGTGGTGATGGATGCCAAGTCTGGTGAGTTGCTGGCATTGGCCAACTACCCCAGCTTCAACCCTGGTAACCGCAAACGATTGACGGGCGAGCAGCTGCGCAACCGCGCGGTGACTGACGTGTTTGAGCCTGGCTCCACCATGAAGCCGATTACGGTGGGTGTGGCGTTGGAGTCTGGCAAGTTCCGGCCTTCGACGATTGTGGACACCACGCCAGGTCGCATCAATGTGACCGGCTCCACCATTTCCGATACGCACAACTATGGGGTGCTGACGGTGGAAGGTGTGATCCAGAAGTCTTCCAATGTGGGGACGACCAAGATCTCGCAGCAGCTGACTGCCAAAGAGATGTGGGAGACCTTCTCTGCCGTGGGCTTTGGGCAGAAGCCGCAAATTGCATTCCCGGGTGCGGCCAGTGGCCGGTTGCGCCCGTACAAAACGTGGCGTCCGGTGGAGCAAGCCACCATGTCGTATGGCTACGGCCTGTCTGCCAGCTTGTTGCAGATGGCGCGCTCGTACACCGTTTTCTCGAATGGCGGCAAGGTGATTCCCGCCACGATGTTGAAGCTTGACCGTCCGCCCGTTGGTGTGCCTGTGTTTTCGGAGCGTACGGCAGAGCAGGTGCGCAAGATGCTGGCTTTGGCCACAGGTCCTGGGGGGACAGGTCAGCGCGCGCAGACAGTCGGCTATTCCGTCGGTGGCAAGTCGGGCACTGCGCGCAAGCAAGTCGGCAAAAACTATGCCGCAGGAAAATACCGCGCTTGGTTTACCGGTATGGCGCCGATTGAAAATCCGCGCGTGATTGTGGCTGTGATGGTGGATGAGCCCAGCAACGGTACCTTCTACGGGGGTACGGTGGCGGCGCCTGTCTTCAGCACAGTGGTGCAGCAGAGTCTGCGTCTCTTGGGGGTGGCTCCTGACATGGCGGTGCAACCGCAAATTGTCGCCAACCCTGTGGAGGAGTCGCTGTGAGCCGCGCACCTGAATTTTTGAGCAACCTGCAGCAAGCGGTGGATTGGCTGCGTACCCGGGTCACCGGCCAACTGCGCACGGACAGCCGTTTGGTTCAGCCGGGCGATGGTTTTATTGCCTGGCCCGGTGGTGTGACCGATGGTCGCATGCATGTGGCTTCTGCACTGGCGCGTGGCGCAGTGGCCTGCCTGGTTGAGCACAAAGGCGTGGAAGCCTTTGATTTGCAAGGGCCTGTTGCGAGCTATTTGGGGTTGAAGGCGGCCACGGCGGATATTGCCGCACAGTGGTGCGGTCACCCAGCGCAGCAGTTGCAAGTACTGGCGGTGACAGGTACCAATGGCAAGACATCCACCGCCTGGTGGCTGGCGCATGCATTGGCGAGCTACCGCCACGGAGCCCGCCAGGGCTGTGCCATGGTGGGGACCTTGGGGATTGGCGTGCCGCCAGCCGTGGTGACCACCGGAATGACCACGCCCGATCCGGTGTGTTTGCAATATGCACTGGCGGATTACGTGCAGCAAGGCGTTGCAGCCTGCGCCATCGAAGCCTCTTCGATCGGTATTGAAGAGCACCGCCTGGATGGCACAGACATTCACACAGCGATCTTCACCAACTTCACCCAGGACCATCTGGACTACCACGGCAGCATGCAAGCCTATTGGCAAGCCAAGGCCAAGCTGTTTGCGTGGCAGGGGCTGAAAGCGGCGGTCATCAATATCGATGATGCGCACGGCGCGGCGTTGGCGCAGCAGCTGCAGAAACGCCCCGCACTGGATGTGTGGACGGTCGCAGTGCATGCACCTGCCCGTCTGCAAGCCACCCATGTGCGCCATGGCCAGCGTGGCCTGAGCTTTGAAGTGCAGGAAGGTGCGCAGGTTTTCACCATGGAAACCGGCCTCATCGGCCAATACAACGTCAGCAATATGCTGGGCGTGCTGGCCACCCTGCGTACGCTGGATATCAGCCTGGCCGACGCTGTGGCGATCTGTGCAGACCTGGAACCTGTACCGGGCCGCATGCAGCAAATTGCACAGCCCAAGCAGCCGCTGGTGGTGGTGGATTACGCACACACACCCGATGCTTTGGAGCAAGCCCTGCAGGGTTTGCAACCGGTTGCCCAAGCGCGCGGCGGCAAGTTGCATGCCGTGTTTGGCTGTGGTGGCAATCGCGATGTGAGCAAGCGCCCTCTGATGGGGCAAGCCGCGCAGCGCCAGGCCGATGTGGTGTGGGTCACCAGCGATAACCCACGCGGGGAAGTGCCCGAGACCATCGTGGCGCAGATCGTGGCGGGCATGCAGCCGAGCGACAGCGTGCAGGTACAGGTTGATCGCACGCAAGCGATTACCCAGGCCATCGTGCAGGCAGACCAGCGCGACGTGGTGCTGCTGGCCGGCAAGGGGCATGAGGATTACCAGGAAATCATGGGCGTGAAGCACCCATTTTTGGACATGGACAAAGCCCATGCGGCTTTGTGCCAGCGAGAAGGACAGAACAAGTGATGATGACTTTGCAACAGGCACTGGCGTGGATTGCCGCCTTCCAACCGCAGGCGCGGTTGGTGGGCGACGCCGCAACGCCCCTGCTGCGCGTGCACACCGACAGCCGCACGCTGCAAGCCGGTGACCTGTTTGTGGCGCTCCAGGGTGAGCGCATGGATGCGCATGACTTTTTGCCACAGGTGAAAGCGCAAGGCCAGGCCGTTGCAGCCATTGCCCACGGCGGGCTGGAGGCATTGGGTCTGTCGGGTATTGAGGTGCCAGACACGACGGTGGCTTTGGGAGCTTTGGCCGCAGGCTGGCGCAGCCAGTTCGATGTGCCCTTGATTGCTGTGACGGGCAGCAATGGTAAGACCACCGTGACGCAAATGATTGCCAGCATCCTGCACGCGCATGCGGGCGAGGCTGCATTGGCCACCCAAGGCAATTTCAACAATGCGATTGGCGTGCCGTTCACGCTGTTCCGCATGACAGCGGCGCATCGCATCGGTGTGGTGGAACTGGGGATGAACCACCCCGGGGAAATCACGGCGCTGGGCCGCATGGTGCAGCCCACGGTGGCTCTGGTGAACAACGCGCAGCGTGAGCACCAGGAGTTCATGCACACCGTGCAAGCCGTCGCCGAAGAAAACGCCAGCGTATTTGCCCATGTGCCAGCCGATGGCACGGTGGTTTTCCCTGCGGATGACACCTTCACCCCGCTGTGGCGTGGGTTGGCGGGTGCGCGCAAGGTGCTGACGTTTGGCGGTGCAGATGCCGATGTGACGGCGCTATCGGCCACCTGGGCCGACAGTGCATGGCAGGTGCGGGTGCAAACCACCCAAGGTACGCTGGACTGCGCGCTGCACATTGCGGGGCGCCACAACGTGCGCAACGCCTTGGCGGCCGCGGCCTGTGCCCTGGCTGCGGGCGTGCCTTTGGCCACGATTGGCCTGGGTTTGAGCGCGTTCTTGCCGGTGAAGGGCCGCTCGCGCTCGACCTCGGTGGTGTGTGCCGGGCGCCGCATCGATGTGGTGGATGACACCTACAACGCCAATCCAGACTCGGTGCAGGCAGCGATTGCGGTGCTGGCCGAGCTGCCAGCGCAGCGTCTGCTGGTGTTGGGTGATATGGGTGAGGTCGGTGATCAAGGCCCGGCTTTCCACGCAGAAGTGGGTGCCAGCGCCCGCCAAGCAGGCATTGAAACGTTTTTTGCACTGGGTGCACAAATGCAGCATGCCGTTGCTGCATTTGGCGAAGGTGCTACGCATTTTGAAGATATGGCATCGCTGATTGCTGCGGTGCAAGCCCGTATGGGACAGACCAGCAGCGTGCTGGTCAAAGGTTCGAGAAGTATGAAGATGGAACAAGTGGTGCAGGCGCTGGAGCGCACCTGCGGGGAGGGCGCAACATGCTGCTGATCTTGGCTGAATGGTTGCAGAGCCTGTCGCCCGACCTGAGTTTTTTGCGCGTGGTGCAGTACATCACGTTCCGCGCCGTAATGGCCGCTGTGACGGCGCTGGCCATTGGCCTGTACATCGGCCCCAAGGCGATTCGCATGCTGACGGCGCTGAAGGTGGGGCAACCTGTGCGTGGCTACGCCATGCAGACGCACTTGGTGAAAAATGGCACGCCCACCATGGGTGGTGTGCTGATTTTGTTTGCCATCGCCACCTCTACCTTGCTGTGGTTTGACCTGAGCAACCGGTTTGTCTGGATCGTGCTGATTGTGACGCTGGGTTTTGGTGCGATCGGCTGGGTGGATGACTGGCGCAAAGTGGTCAACAAAGACCCGGAAGGCATGCGTTCGCGCGAGAAGTATTTCTGGCAGTCGGTGATTGGCCTGGTCGCTTCGGTGGCGCTGGTGTTCAGCATTTCCGAGAGCTCCAACGGCAGTGCGTTTGAGCTGTTTGTGACTTGGGTGCAGTCGGGCTTTTCCATGGATTTGCCGCCCCAAGCCGGCTTGATGGTGCCTTTCTTCAAGGCAGTGAACTATCCGCTGGGTGTGCTGGGCTTTGTGATCCTGACCTATCTGGTCATCGTGGGTGCAAGCAATGCCGTCAATTTGACCGATGGCCTCGATGGCCTGGCCATCATGCCTGTGATCATGGTGGGTACGGCACTGGGCATTTTTGCTTACGTGACTGGCAACGCCAATTACGCCAAGTACCTGCACTTCCCCAGCATCCCCGGCACGGGCGAGCTGATGATTTTCTGCGGTGCCATGGCCGGCGCTGGCTTGGCCTTCTTGTGGTTCAACGCACACCCTGCGCAAATCTTCATGGGCGATGTGGGCGCACTGGCCTTGGGCGCTGCGCTGGGCACCATCGCCGTGATCGTGCGCCAAGAGATTGTGCTGGCCATCATGGGCGGCATTTTTGTGGCGGAAGCGGTGTCGGTGATGCTGCAGGTCGTGTGGTTCAAGTACACCAAAAAGCGCTACGGCGAAGGCCGTCGCCTGCTGAAGATGGCGCCGCTGCACCACCACTTTGAAAAGAGTGGCTGGAAGGAAACGCAGGTGGTGATTCGCTTCTGGATCATCACCATGCTGCTGTGCCTGATTGGCCTGTCGACATTGAAGCTGAGGTAAGCCCATGCACACCGAAGACTTTCAACCCGACATGCCAGACACCGAAGCCCCCGTGCCAAGCACGGTGGTGGTGCCTATGCAGTCGGAAGATTTAGGAGCAGCTAGCGCTGATGAATCCTTGCTTTCAGATTTCAATGTGTCTGAAATGATGGATGAGCCTGCGCAAGAAGCTCCTAAAAAAGAAGTTGCACCTGCGTGGGCAGAGCCGATGCCTGACGTGGCGACCTTGAGCGCGGCCAAAGATGCGGCGGCCTTTGTGGCGCAAATTTTCACTGATCCCAGCATCTCCGATGCGGCGGATGCCGAAGTGACGGCGGCGCAGCCCGTGGAAGCGCTGCCCGAGGTGGATCTGCCGCCCGTGCCCGTGCAATGGCCTTTGCAGCAGGCGCAGCACCTGCAAGGCCAGCGTGTGCTGATTTTGGGTTTGGGTGCATCGGGCATGTCCATGGCCCGCTGGTGCACGCGCGCAGGCGCGCAGGTCACAGTGGCCGACACCCGCGAAGCGCCGCCGCAGCTGGATTTGCTGCATAGCGAGCTGCCCGATGCCCAATTTATCGGTGGTGCATTCAGCCGCGCGCTGATCGACGGGCAGAACCTGACGTCGGTCTACCGTTCTCCCGGTTTGAGTCCCGACAGCCTTGCCCCTGTGACAGACGCGGCACGCGCCATCGGTCTGCCCGTAGGCGGCGAGCTGGATTTGTTCGCCTCCGCGCTGCAAGGCTTGGCCACAGCGCACGGCTACCAGCCCAAGGTGCTGGCGGTCACAGGTACCAATGGCAAAACCACGGTCACTTCGTTGACGGGCAAGTTGCTGGAGCACGCGGGTATCCGCGTGGGGGTGGCGGGCAATATCGGCCCCACCTTGCTGGACACCTTGAGCGCGCGCATTGATGCCCAGGATTTGCCCCAGGCATGGGTGCTGGAGCTGTCGAGCTTCCAGCTCGATGGCGTGCAAGGCTTTGAGCCCACGGCCGCCGTGGTGCTGAACATCACCCAGGACCACCTGGATTGGCACGGCAGCCTGCAAGCCTATGCAGCGGCCAAGGCGCGTATTTTTGGCGAGACAGCCTTGATGGTGCTGAACCGCGAAGACCGCATCGTCATGGACATGCTGCCGCCGCCTGTGAAGGTCAAGCTGCAAAAGCCGCAGCTGCGTGCCCACCTCACCTTTGGTGCAGATCTGCCGCGCAACCCTGGTGACTTCGGCATTGAAATGGTGGCGGGCATGGCCTGGCTGGTGCGCGCCATGGACGTGGATAACGCGGGCCGCAAGTCACGCGATCCGCAAGACGATCTGGTGATTCAGCGCTTGCTGCCCGCCGATGCCTTGCGCATTCGTGGCCGCCACAACGCCACCAATGCGCTGGCGGCACTGGCTCTGGCGCAAGCTGCAGGCGCCGCTTTGGCTCCCATGCTTTATGGACTGCGTGAATACCGCGGTGAGCCGCACCGGGTTGAACCCATCGGCATGGTCAACGGGATTGAATACTTTGACGACAGCAAGGGCACCAATGTGGGTGCCACCGCCGCCGCGCTGACGGGGCTGGGGGCAGATCGCCGCATCGTGCTGATTCTGGGTGGCTTGGGCAAAGGCCAGGACTTTGCACCGCTGGCAGCGCCAGTGGCGCGCTATGTGCGTGCCGTGGTGTTGATCGGGCGTGATGCACCGCTGATCAAGCAGGCGCTGCAAGGTGAAGGTGTACCGCTGCTCGATGCCGCGGACATGGCGCAAGCCGTGCAACTGGCCACTGCGCACGCCAAGGAAGGCGATGCCGTGCTGATGAGCCCGGCCTGCGCCAGCATGGACATGTACCGTGACTACGCCCACCGTGCCCAGGCCTTTATCGATGCCGTGCAAACACTGGCTGATGACGCCGGTCAGCTGCTGGAGGGCCACGCCGGATGAACACCACCCTGACCCAAGTGCGCGATCGCCTGCAAGGTTGGTTCCGCGGTGCCGCGGACAAACCGGTGGACGTGCTGCCCGTGCGCGTCGGTGGCACGGAGTACCGCAACACGCGGGCCTTGCCGCCTACGGCTTTGGGGCTGGATCAGGCATTGATCTGGGTGGTGATCGGTCTGATGGCCTGGGGCCTAGTGATGGTGTATTCCGCCTCGATCGCCATGCCCGACAACCCGCGCTTTGGCAAGATTGAGCCCTACCACTTCCTGCTGCGCCACGCGATGGCCATGGGGGTGGGCTTTGTGGCGGCATTGCTGGCGTTCCAGGTGTCGATGAAAACCTGGGAGCGGCTGGCCATTCCCATGTTCCTGCTGGCGTTGTTCCTGCTGGTGATGGTGCTGGTGCCTGGCGTCGGCTTGGTGGTCAATGGTGCGCGGCGCTGGTTGCCGCTGGGGATCATGAACTTCCAGCCGTCTGAGCTGGCCAAGTTTGCGGTGCTGGTCTATGCGGCTGACTACATGGTGCGCCGCATGGATGTGAAAGAGCGCTTCTTCCGCGCCGTGCTGCCCATGGCTGCTGCCGTGTTCTTCATCGGTGTGCTGCTGCTGGCCGAGCCCGACATGGGGGCCTTCATGGTGATCGTGGTGATCTCCATGGGTATCTTGTTCCTGGGGGGCGTCAATGCCCGCATGTTCTTTCTGATGGCGGCGCTGGTGGTCGGGGCCTTTGTGCTGATGATCGCGTTCTCGCCATGGCGGCGGGAGCGCATCTTTGCGTACCTGGATCCGTTCTCGGTGGACCATGCTTTGGGCAAGGGCTACCAGCTCTCACACGCGCTGATCGCCATCGGCCGTGGGGAGATGTTTGGCGTGGGCTTGGGGCGCAGTGTGGAAAAACTGCACTGGCTGCCTGAGGCGCATACCGACTTTTTGCTGTCGGTGATTGGTGAGGAATTTGGCTTCATTGGCATCCTCATTTTGATCATCGCTTTTGTGTGGCTGACGCGCCGCATCACCGAAATTGGGCGTGAAGCCATTGCGCTGGACCGTGTGTTTGCGGGTCTGGTGGCACAAGGGGTAGCGCTGTGGTTTGGCTTCCAGGCCTTTATCAACATGGGGGTGAACCTGGGGGCGCTGCCCACCAAGGGCCTGACGCTGCCGTTGATGAGTTTTGGGGGCTCTGCCATCTTGATGAATTTGGTGGCCATCGCAGTGGTGCTGCGTATTGACTACGAGAACAAGCTCCTCAGTCCGAGGATGAGAAAGTAATGAAAGAAAAAGTCGCTTTGATCATGGCTGGTGGCACGGGAGGACACATCTTCCCGGGCTTGGCTGTGGCCCAAGCATTGCGTGAGCAGGGTTGGCGCGTGCATTGGTTGGGGGCTCCGGACAGCATGGAGTCGCGTTTGGTGCCGCCCCAGGGTTTCCCGCTGGAGACCATTGAGTTTGGTGGCGTGCGTGGCAAGGGCTTGAAGACCCTGGCACTGCTACCGTGGCGTTTGCTCAAAGCGTTCTGGCAGGCGCTGGGGGTGGTGCGCCGTGTCCAGCCGGATGTGCTGGTGGGTTTTGGCGGCTACATCACGTTCCCCGGTGGAATGATGGGCGTGCTGGCTGGCAAGAAGCTGATTTTGCATGAGCAAAACTCCATCGCGGGGGCTGCCAACAAGGTGTTGGCCAGCGTGGCAGACCGGGTGTTTGCGGCTTTCCCCCGTGCGCTGAAGCAGGCGCAGTGGGTGGGCAACCCCTTGCGTGCGGCATTCCTGAATCAGCCCGATCCTGCGGCACGCTTTGCAGGCCGCTCGGGCCCACTGAAAGTGTTGGTTGTGGGCGGCAGCTTGGGTGCCAAGGCATTGAACGACATCGTGCCGCAAGCGCTGGCGCTGATGCCTGAGAGCGAACGTCCGCAGGTGGTTCACCAAAGCGGTGCCAAGCAGATTGAAGCCTTGCGTGCGAACTATGCGGCTGCTGGGGTGCAGGCAGAGCTGACGCCGTTCATTGAAGACACTGCGCAGGCCTTTGCCGATGCCGATGTGGTGATCTGCCGTGCCGGTGCCAGCACCGTGACCGAGATCGCAGCCGTCGGTGCCGCGGCCATTTATGTGCCGTTCCCGCAGGCGGTGGATGACCACCAGACCGCGAATGCCAACTTCCTGGTGGAAGCCGGCGGTGGATGGTTATTGCAACAACATGCATTGAATGCACAAAAACTGGCAGAAATGCTACAGAATATGCAGCGTTCAACGCTCTTGAACGTTGCTCTTAAAGCGAAAACGATGCAGAAGATTGATGCAACCCGTGAGGTGGTTGCCGCGTGCGAGGAGCTCGCCGCATGAAACACGCCATTCAAAACATCCACTTTGTCGGCCTGGGTGGCTCGGGAATGAGCGGTATCGCTGAGGTTTTACACAACCTCGGCTATGCCGTCTCCGGCTCTGATCTGGCATCCAGTGCCACGCTCCAGCGTCTGCAATCGCTGGGGGTTCAGACTTTTGTGGGGCACGATGCGGCCCATGTACAGGCCGCCGATGTGGTGGTGACATCCACCGCCGTTCAGGCCGACAACCCTGAGGTGCTGGAAGCGCGCGCACGCAAAATTCCCGTGGTGCCACGCGCACTGATGCTGGCCGAGCTGATGCGCTTCAAGCAAGGCATTGCCATTGCTGGGGCACACGGCAAGACCACGACCACCAGCCTGGTGACTAGTGTGCTGGCCGAAGCGGGGCTGGATCCGACGTTTGTGATTGGCGGCAAGCTCAACAGTGCGGGCGCCAATGCCAAGCTGGGCCATGGGGACTACATCGTGGTCGAGGCCGACGAATCGGATGCCTCGTTCCTGAATCTGTTGCCCGTGATGGCCGTGGTCACCAACATCGATGCGGACCACATGGAAACCTACGGGCACGACTTTGGCAAGCTCAAGCAAGCCTTTGTCGATTTTCTGCACCGCATGCCTTTCTATGGCCGTGCCATCGTGTGTGTTGAGAGCCCTGCGGTACGGGACATCCTGCCGATGCTGGCACGTCCGGTCACGACCTACGGTTTTGCCGAAGATGTGCAGGTGCGCGCAGTCGATGTGCGTGCCGAGCACGGTCAGATGTGTTTCAAGGTGCTGCGCCAGAATGGCCATGCCTATCCTGAACTGCAAGTGCGCCTGAGCCTGGCGGGCGAGCACAATGTGCTCAACGCTTTGGCGGCGGTGGCGATTGCGATGGAGCTGGAAATTTCCGATGAAGCCTTGCTGCGTGCGCTGGAAGGTTTCAAGGGCGTGGGCCGCCGCTTCCAGCGTTATGGCGATCTGCCTTGTGCCGAAGGTGGGCATTTCACCGTGATTGATGACTACGGTCATCACCCCGTGGAAATGGCGGCCACCCTGGCTGCCGCGCGCGGGGCTTTCCCCGGACGTCGACTGGTACTGGCATTCCAGCCGCACCGCTACACCCGTACGCGCGACTGTTTCGAAGACTTCGTGAAAGTGCTGGGCGAGGCGGATTCTGTCTTGCTCAATGAAGTCTATGCCGCTGGGGAAGCCCCCGTGGTGGCGGCAGACGGCCGCGCATTGGCACGTGCTGTGCGTGTGGCAGGTCGTGTAGAGCCGATTTTTATTGAAAAAATCAGCGATTTGGCACAGGCAATCGCAGACAATGCTCAGCCGGGTGATGTGGTGCTGTGTATGGGCGCCGGATCGATTGGTGCTGTACCGGCGCAACTGGTTGAAATGCTAGAGAAAAAAGAGCTGCAAGCGCAGAAGGGTTCTGCGTTATGAGCAAAAACATGACAAATATCGACGTGCGCGCCCTGGGTAAGGTCGCAGTGCTCATGGGTGGCCGCTCGTCCGAACGTGAGGTTTCCCTCATGTCTGGGCAAGGTGTGCTGGACGCTTTGCGTGCGCAAGGCGTTGATGCACATGCATTTGACCCTGCACAGCAAGATCTCAGTGCCTTGAAAACACAGGGTTTTGTCCGCTGTTTCATCGCTTTGCATGGCCGCTTTGGTGAAGACGGTACGGTGCAAGGCGCCTTGGAGCTGCTCGGCATTCCCTATACAGGCTCTGGCGTGATGGCATCCAGCATGGCCATGGACAAGGTCATGACCAAGCGCATCTGGCGCTTTGAAGGTTTGCCGACCCCAGATTGGCGCATGGTGGCCGATGCACAAGCGACCCGTGATGCATTCGCTGCACTGGGTGCACCGATGATTGTCAAGCCTGCACGCGATGGCTCAAGCATGGGTTTGACGAAGGTGACGGATGCCAGCCAGTGCGAGGAAGCCTATGCACTGGCGGCCAAGTACGACGACGAAGTGCTGTGTGAGCAATTCATTACGGGCGAAGAAACCACCTGCGCTGTGCTGGGTGAAGGCACAGGCGCTGCTGCATTGCCGGTGATTCGTATCGTAGCGCCCGATGGCAACTACGACTACCAGAACAAGTACTTCACGGACGTCACGCAATACCACTGCCCGAGCGGACTGCCTGCGCAGGAAGAAGCACGCATTCAGCGCATTGTGGAGCAGGCTTTCCGCACCCTGGGCTGCCGTGGGTGGGGCCGTGCAGACGTGATGATTCGCAAGAGCGATCGCCAGCCTTTCTTGCTGGAGATCAACACCTCGCCAGGCATGACCAGCCACTCGCTGGTGCCCATGGCTGCGCGCGCACAAGGCATGAGCTATGAACAGCTGTGCCTGACCATTTTGGCTGCAGCTTCGCTGGACAGCGCCACGCACGAGGAGCGAGCCCACGGATGAGCTACTCCATGTCAGCCCCTTTTGACGTCAAACTCATGAACGTGACCGCTACGGCCATGTTCGCGGGTGTGGCCGTCTTGTTGCTGGCGGTAGTGAGCTGGTGGGCATTGCGCCATCCTGCATTTTCGATTGCGCGCATCGTGGTGGAGGGGGAGCTGGTGCACAACAACGCCGTGACCCTGCGTGCCAATGTGGCGCCGCACCTGACCGGGAATTTCTTCACGGTCAACCTCAAGGATGCCCGCACGGCCTTCGAACAAGTGCCTTGGGTGCGCCAGGCGGAAGTACGCCGTGAATACCCCAACAGTTTGCGCGTGCTGTTGCATGAGCACGAAGCCCAAGCCTACTGGGGGCCGGATACGGGTACCGCCATGGTCAACACCATGGGCGAAGTATTTGAAGCGAATGTTGGCGAGGTAGAGCGTGAGGGCTTGCCTCGCCTTTCTGGCCCTGATGGCTCGGCGGTGGATGTCCTGCGCATGTACTACGCCTTGGAGCCTGCGTTCAAAGACATGAATGCACCGATTGATGCCTTGACGCTGCGCGATGGTGGCAGCTGGGTGGTGCAATTGGACAATGGCGCCCAGGTGGAACTGGGCGGGGGCAAAGAGCAGGAAGTGCTGCAACGCATTCAGCGTTTCGTGCGCACCCTGCCACAAATTACCCAGCAGTACCAACGTACAGCGGATGCATTGGAATACGCCGATTTGCGCTATCCCGATGGCTATGCCTTGCGACTGCGTGGCGTGACCACCGTGTCGCGCGAAAAGGCGCTGGAGCTGGCGAAACGCCACGCCGCACAGCAACTACAAGACAGCAAAAAAACACGACCTTCTGAGGGCAGGCACTGATATGGCAAGAGAGTACAAAGACGTCGTCGTCGGTCTGGATATCGGCACCGCCAAGGTCATGGCCGTGGTGGCCGAAGTCATGCCTAGCGGTGAGCTCAAGCTGGCCGGTCTGGGCGTATCGCCAAGCAACGGCTTGAAGCGCGGCGTGGTGGTCAATATTGAAGCCACCGTGCAAAGCATTCAGCAAGCGCTGAAAGAAGCCGAGCTGATGGCGGATTGCAAGATCCAGCGCGTGTACACCGGCATCACTGGCAGCCACATCCGCGGCTTGAACCAAAGCGGCATGGTGGCCATCAAGGACAAGGAAGTCACGCCCACCGATGTGGCGCGCGTGATTGAAACTGCCAAGGCGGTGAGCATTTCGTCGGATCAGCGCCTGCTGCTGGTGGAACCCCAGGAGTTCGTGATTGATGGCCAGGACGTGCGCGAGCCTGTGGGTATGAGCGGTATCCGCCTGGAAGCCAAGGTGCACATCGTCACTGGTGCGCAAAGTGCTGCGGAAAACATCATCAAGTGCGTGCGCCGCTGCGGCCTGGAAGTAGAACAGCTGTTGCTGAACCCGCTGGCGGCCAGCCAGGCGGTGCTGACCGATGACGAGCGTGACCTGGGCGTGGCGCTGGTTGACATTGGCGCTGGCACCACGGATGTGGCGATCTTCACCGGCGGTGCAATCCGCCATACCGCAGTCATTCCGATCGCAGGGGATCTGATCACCAGCGACATTGCGATGGCTTTGCGTACGCCCACCAAGGATGCCGAAGACATCAAGGTCGAAAGCGGTTATGCCAAGCAGATGCTGGCCGATCCAGACAGCCAGGTGGAAGTGCCGGGTCTGGGTGACCGTGGCCCTCGCATGATCAGCAAGCAAGCGCTGGCTGGTGTGATTGAGCCACGCGTGGAAGAAATCTTCTCTCTGGTGCAACAAGTCATTCGTGAGTCGGGCTACGAAGAGGTGCTCTCTTCGGGCATCGTGCTCACCGGTGGCAGTGCCGTTATGCCGGGCATGGTCGAGTTGGGCGAGGACATTTTCCTCAAGCCTGTGCGCCGTGGCGTGCCCAAATATTCCAGTGCATTGGCCGATATGGTGGCGCAGCCTCGCTCTGCCACAGTCATGGGTTTGCTGGAAGAAGCGCGGCAAGCAAGATTGCGCGGTTTCAAGGTGGCACAAAAGAGTGGGTCAGTGAAGACCGCTTTTGGTCGATTTAAAGACTTCATTGTGGGAAACTTCTAACTATGTGCTCTCGACGCATGCGCATCACGGGTCCTCCCACTGATTTTCGATACCGACGCCGAAGAGAAGCCCCCCATACAGCTATAGCGAATTCATTTAAAAAATTTCCAGGAGCAGCAACATGACCATCGAAATGATCGAAGCCGAAACATTCAATCAGGGCACACAGATCAAGGTGATCGGTGTCGGCGGTGGCGGCAGCAACGCCGTCGAACACATGATTGCTTGCAATGTGCAAGGCGTGGAGTTTGTCAGCGCTAACACCGATGCGCAGGCACTGATCCGCAGCAACGCACACCGCACGATTCAGTTGGGTTTGAGCGGCCTGGGCGCTGGTAGCAAGCCTGACAAGGGCCGTGAAGCCGCAGAAGCTGCGGTGGACGACATCCGTGCCGCCATCGAAGGCGCGCACATGTTGTTCATCACGGCGGGCATGGGTGGCGGCACAGGCACGGGCGCTGCGCCCGTGATCGCACGCGTGGCCAAGGAGATGGGCATTCTGACCGTGGGTGTGGTGACCAAGCCTTTCGAGTGGGAAGGTGGCCGCCGCATGACCAACGCCGATGGCGGCCTGACCGAGCTGGAAGCCAATGTGGACTCCCTGATCGTTGTGCTCAACGAAAAACTGTTGGAAGTGCTGGGCGATGACATCACCCAGGAAGAAGCTTTCGCACAGGCCAACGACGTGCTCAAGAACGCCGTGGGCGGTATCGCTGAAATCATCAACGAATACGGCCACGTGAACGTCGACTTTGAAGACGTGCGCACCGTGATGGGTGAACCCGGTAAGGCCATGATGGGCACAGCCCGTGCGTCGGGCCCAGACCGTGCACGCATTGCTGCAGAGCAAGCCGTGGCTTGCCCGCTGCTGGAAGGCATCGACCTGTCGGGCGCCAAGGGCGTTCTGGTGCTGGTGACTGCCGCCAAGGGCAGCCTGAAGCTGGCCGAATCGCGTCTGGCCATGTCCACCATCAACGCCTACGCCTCGCCCGAAGCGCACGTGATCTACGGTGCAGCCTATGACGACTCGCTGGGTGACGACATCCGTGTGACCGTGGTCGCTACCGGTCTGTCGCGCCCAGTGGCACGTCGCCAAGCCATGTCGGTGGTCCAAGGTGGTCTGCGCACCGGTACAGACGGTGACTACGCTTACGCGGGTACACCCACCACTGCCATGGGCGGTGTGACCATGGGTGCTACGGGTGCAGCCCCTGCCATGGGTGCTGCCGCCGGTGGTATGGGCGGCGGTTACGGTGATGTGAGCGTGCCCAGCGTCTGGCGCACCAACCGCACCCAGGCTGCAGCGCGTGTGGATGCGCTGTCTTCGGGTGGCATGGATGACCTGGAGATCCCCGCATTCCTGCGCAAGCAAGCGGACTAAGCGGACGCTTATCCGATGAATCAACCGGGCCTGCATAGGCCCGGTTTTTTTATGCCCGTGCGCTGAAGGGCTTCGCGGGTCAACGGTCAATATCAATGGGCGTTATAGATATTTCCATGCCCTTAAAAGGGCAGAAAAAAGGCCCTCCCCGGTAAAATCGCACCATGCTTCAGCAACGTACCATTAAGACCATCACCCGTGCCGTGGGCATGGGCCTGCACAGCGGCCAGCGGGTCGAGATGACGCTGCGTCCCGCGCAGCCTGACACCGGCATTGTGTTTCGTCGCGTGGACTTGCCAGAGCCGGTCGACATTCCCATCACTGCCAAGGCCGTGGTGGACACCCGCATGGCTTCCACCATTGGTGTGGGCAGCGCCAAGGTGCACACCATTGAGCACCTGATGTCTGCCTTGTGCGGTCTGGGTATCGACAATTTGTACATTGACATCACTGCGGAAGAAGTGCCCATCCTCGATGGCTCGTCTTCTTCCTTCATGTTTCTGCTGCAAAGTGCGGGCATTGAGCTGCAGAACCAGGCCAAGAAGTTCATCCGCATCAAGCAGCCTGTAGAAGTGCGCGAAGGCGAGGGCAAAAACCTCAAGTGGGCGCGTTTTGACCCTTACCACGGCTACAAGCTGAAGTTCGACATTGATTTTTCCCACCCTGCCGTGGATTCCACAGGGCAGTCGTTTGAGTTCGACATGGGCGAAGGCAATTACATGCGTGACATTGCACGCGCACGCACCTTTGGCTTTACCAAAGATGTGGAAATGCTGCGCACCAACGGTCTGGCGCTGGGTGGCGGGCTGGACAATGCCATCGTCATGGATGACTACAAAGTGCTGAACAGCGACGGCCTGCGCTATGACGACGAGTTTGTGAAGCACAAAATTCTCGATGCCATTGGCGATCTGTACGTGATTGGTCACCCCATTCTGGGTGCCTACAGCGCCTTCCGCTCGGGCCATGGCATGAACAACCAGCTGATCCGTGCCGTGCTGGCTGATGATGCCAACTGGGAATTCGTCACGTTCGACAACGAGCGCAAAGCACCTGCCGGTTTTACGCAGACTGCATTGGCCTGGTAAGGGCCCGGCGCAGGCCTGTGGCCTGAATCACGGTATAAAGCAGCCATGCTGATTTTTCGCTGGCTGCTTTTTCTTTTGCTGATTGCTTCGGCACTGTCTTTTGTGTTCTATCTGGGCACGGGCGGTGCGCACTACAAGCGCTGGGGCTTTTTGATTTTGAAGTGGGCAGTGATTGCCGGTCTGGCCTTTTTTGCCGTCCTGGGGCTCTCGCGGTTCATGCTGATTTAGCGCTGGAGGCACCTGCAGCTGCTTGCATCTGTAAAGCCTGTGCAAAGCCCTGAAAGGCTGGCGCAAAGTTGGGTAAAGCAGGGCGTGCAGGCGCCTACATCGGGGTTTTTTCTCGCATCATGGGGGCGTAGCAGCCGTTGGGGCTGCTGTCTTTGACAGACCGAAAGGACGCACCATGCAACTGCAACGTATCACCGCTTCCATCGCTGCAGCCCTGGCCCTCACCCTGGGTGCTAGCGCCGTGGCCCAGGCACAGCCGCATGGCGATCGTCGCCACCATGAAGGGCCTCCTCACGCGCGCCAGCATTCGCATGCACCGCATCCGGGCTGGCAGCGTGACCACGGCCCACGCCATGGGCCGCAGATGCGCCATGGCCACCGACCACCACCGCCGCCCATGGCGCGGCACTACCGCGGGGCTGGCCCACAGCACAACTGGGTCAGAGGCTCTTACCTGCCGCCGCAGTACCGTGGCGATCGCTATGTGGTGCGTGACTGGCGCGGTCACCGCTTGCACCAGCCGCCACGCGGCTACCACTGGGTGCGTTACGGCGGTGACTACATGCTGGTGGCCATTGCATCGGGTGTGATTTCCCAGCTGATCATTCACAGCATGTATTAAAAACAGGAGCTGCTAGCACTTGTGTGTATTGGGCTTCTTACCATTTTTACGTTGAATGGCGGATGTGCAGCAAGCAGCCTCTTGCCGCCACCCCTAAAAAAAAGCGACCCATGGTGGTCGCTTTTTTTCGGTGCCAGCCAGCCAGTGCCTCAATACACACGCCCACCTTTGAGCATGGCGTGCTGCCTGCGGTGCAGCGTGGATTCCTGTCCCAGCTTATCCAGCATGCCGCCTGCGTGTGCGTGGGTGATGGCCAGGCCCAGTGCATCGGCGGCATCGGTGCCGGGCAAGCCGGGCAGGTTCAGCATGCGTTTGACCATTTCCTGGATCTGGGACTTGGCTGCACGGCCATGGCCGGTGATGGCTTTCTTCATCTGCAGCGCCGTGTACTCGGCCACGGGCAAATCGTTGGTCACCAGTGCTGTCAGTGCCGCGCCGCGTGCCTGGCCCAGCAGCAGGGTGGACTGAGGGTTCACATTCACAAACACGATTTCGATGGCCGCCATCTCTGGCTCATAGCGGGTGACGACCTCGCTGATACCTTCGTAGAGAATTTTCAGGCGTGCCGGCAGATTGCCCAGTGCTACCCCTTCGGTGCGCGTGGTGCGGATGGTGCCGCTGGCCACGTAATGGAGCTTGTGGCCATCGCGCTCGATGACGCCAAAGCCCGTGGTCTGCAAGCCGGGGTCAATGCCAAGAATACGCATGCAATCAATTTGGTAGCTGTCAGCGCAGGTTTATCAAGCGCAGAAAGCCTTTTTACCTTGTCAATAAAAAGGGCCGGTAGGTGCGGCCATGATACGCCGCCCCTCTCACCTTACGGCAGCGCTGTGGCGCCCATGCGGCGCACGATGGCGTTGGTGCGCGACTGTAGGTAGCGCGACTGGGGGTTACGCTCGTAGTAGCGTGGGCGCGGCAGCATCACGGCCAGGCGTGCGGCCTCGGCCGGGCTGAGCTGGGCCGCGCTTTTGCGAAAGTAATAGCGTGCGGCGGCCTCTGCGCCAAAAATGCCCTGGCCCCATTCAACGTTGTTGAGATAGATCTCCAGAATGCGTTGCTTGCTCAGAAACAGCTCCAGCGTGTGGGCCAGCACCAGTTCCTGGCCTTTGCGCAAAAAGCTGCGCTCGCCGGACAGCAGTAGGTTTTTGGCCAGCTGCTGGGTGATGGTGGAGCCGCCGTAAATCTTGGGCGCAGCAGCCTGGGGCTTGGTCTGGGCTTTTTCCAGCGCCTGCTGGTTGCGCTCCCAGGCGCGCTCAATCGCGTCCCACTGCACGCCGTCGTGCTCGACAAAGCCGTCATCTTCGGCCGTCAGCACGGCGCGCTTGAGGTGGGGCGAGATCTGGGCGTAGGCCACCCACTGCTGCTGCCAGGGGCGCTGCTGTGCGCTTTGTTGCCAGATGCGCCACATCTCCGAACGCTGAAAGCTGGTGGACTGAGGGTCCCACCATGCGGCCAGTGCAATGCGCAGCACAAAAAACAGCTGCAGCGCCAGGGCGGCGCACAGCACCAGCACTAGCCAGCGGCCCAGGGTTTTCATGCGTGCGTGTCCTGCGCTTCTTGCGCCAGCAGGGCGCGCAGCTCTTGCAGCACCTGCTGGGCTGGTGGGCGCACGCCGCGCCACAGCACAAACGATTCGGCCGCCTGCTCCACCAGCATGCCCAGCCCATCACGGCCCATGGCGCCGTGTTGCTGCGCCCAGTCCAGAAACGGCTGGGCAGCGCTGCCGTACATCATGTCGTAGGCCAGGCTGCCGGGGCGCAGCACACTGGCGGGCACGGGAATGCCGGCGCCGTGCAGGCTGGCGGCCGTGGCGTTGATGATGATGTCGAAATTGCCTTGTAGGCCTTGCTGTTCTTGCGCTTGCAGCTCTACTTTTTGCTTTTCAGCCAGTGAGGCATGCAGGCCCACCAGGATTTCAGCCTTGCTGAACGTGCGGTTGCACACGGTGATGCTGCGTGGTTGTTGTTCCAGCAGCGGGCCCAGCACGCCTGCGGCGGCACCGCCCGCACCGATTAACAGAATGTCTTGCCCGGCAATGCGCACGCCAGCGTTGCGCATGATGTCGGCCACCAGACCCAGACCGTCGGTGTTGTCGGCGTAGATGTGGCCGTCTTCGCGAATGACCAGGGTGTTGGCGGCGGCAGCCAGCGCAACGCGTGGGCTGTGGCTGTGGGCGGCCTGCACGGCATCGAGCTTGAAGGGAACGGTGACGTTGCAGCCTTTGCCGCCTTCGGCGGCCAGCTGCTGCAGGTCCGCAGCGAAGCCGTCCAGCGGCACCAGGCGGCGGCGGTAGTCCAGGGCCTGCTGCGTCAGCTGCGCAAAGCGGGCGTGGATCCAGGGGGAGCGGCTGTGCGCCACGGGGTTGCCCATGACGCAGTACAAATCAATCGGAGCTTGCATGCGTGAGTGGTGTGTCGCCGCCGCACGCCGCAACAGGTGGCGCGCGTGGCAGCAGCGGGTCAGCGGACGTTGGTCTCCAGCGTCTGCTCCCGGGTGAAATTAAAGCGTGAAACCACGGCAATCTGGTCGGCCTTGGCGCGCATGGCGGGGCCAAAGTGACCAAACGGCCCTGCGGCGCGGGCAATGGCCTGGGCGCGGGTGTCGAGCTGGCGCTTGCCAGAGCTTTGCACCACTTCGGTGTCCAGCACGCGGCCGTCGTGGTTCACGGTCAGCACCATGACCAACTCGCCGTAGAGCTTTTGGCCGTTGTGCTCGGGAAAGTTTTCGGTGCCCTTGTCTTCCACCTTGCGGCGCAGGCCGTCGTAGTAGACGGCATACACCTCCTCGCGCGTGGCGGGGCTGATGTAGCGTTTTTTGGGGCGGGCGTTTTCTTCGTTGATGCGCTTTTCAATCTCGGCCAGCAGTTTGACGAGCTGCTGGCGCTTGCGCTCTTGCTGCTCGCGGTCTTGCTGGGCCGATTGTTCGCGCGGATCAAACTGCGGCAGGCTGGAGATTTGCTTGCGCAGCTGCGTCAGCATCACCGCCTGCTGCTCTTGCAGCGCATCCAGCTTTTTCTGGCGTTCTTCAAAGTCGTCGCCCATGGCCGTCAGGGCCGAGTAGGGCAGCGGGCTGGTGGCGCGGCCCTTGGCCGCATCACCGCCGCCAGCCAACGCCGCCTGGGCAATGGCCTGCGCCTTTTCCGGTTGCTCCTGGGTGTGCGCATTCACCAAAATGACTTCCAAGGGGGTGTCCTGGAAGACGCGGTTGAACTGCTCGGGCGCGACAAAGCGCACGGTCAGCACAACGGCGTGAATAGCGATCGACACCCCCAGCGTGAGGCTGAGGGTGGACAGGGAGCGGAACGCGGCAGGAAGTTTCACGGGGTGGGATTATCAGCGCTGGTGCTATCGGCTTCGTTGACGTCCACCGCAATCGCGATGGGCCCTGCCACATCCTCTTCATCGTCTGCAGCATCGTCAACGGGGGCATCATCGCTGGCATCGAGGGGGTCGTCCAGTCTCTCGATCACGGTGCCGTGAATATCCAACGTGATTTCGTCGATCTCACCCAGTTTCACACGCACGCGGGCGCCGCGCGGCACGGCCGTGCCCGCCACGCTGATGACCAGCGGCAGCGTATCGGCACGCACCAGTACGCCATTGGGGCCGTTGTCCTTGATGACGGCGCAGTCCAGCTCGGTGATGGCGTTTTGCTCCAGGTGCTTCAGCGTCCAGAAGCGCTCCATGCCTTGCTGGTAGCCGTTGTAGGCGCTGTACGCCCCATCAAAGCTGCTGATGATGCCGAACAGCTCCGCATCCTTGGGCTTGAACGGCGCAGCCAGTGCCGCCGTGGCACCGTGGCGCGCGCAGGCAATGATCTGCCACTGGTTGACCAGGTCGGTGTAGCGGCGCAGTGGTGAGGTGGCCCATGAATAGGCCTTCACGCCAATGCCGGCGTGGGGCAGGGCCTTGGTGGACATGCGCACCTTCACGCCGGGAGCCAGGCTGGCCTGGCTGCGGTAGATGCCGGGCACGCCCATCTCGGCCAGCCAGCTGCCCCAGGTGCTGTTGGCCACAATCGCGGCTTCGGCCACGATCAAGTCCAGCGGTGCACCGCGCTTGCGCGTGCTGATGCTGACGGTCTCAAAGCCTTGGGGCTCTTCGCCATCATTGCCTTCCAGGCGGAAGGTGTAGTCGGGGCGCGAGAAGTTCTCGGGCTTGCCACGCACTTCTTCGCGGCCTTTTTTCAGGTGCTTGGCCAGGCGGTGCAGGAAGGTCAGCTCTTCGCGGCGTTTCAGCAGGTTGGCGGGGGTGTCGGCCACTTGCAGCGCAGGGTCGGCCAGCCATTCCTCGGTGACGATGTGGTCGAGCTTGTCGTGGCGGAAGTTGACGACCACGGGCACGCGTTCCAGCTTGGTGATCTTGTCTTTGACTTCCAGCGTTTCCTCGTCGTAGGTCACATACAGCGACACTGCGGGGTTGGCCCGGCCTTCATCCAGTGTGTAGATCTGCACGACTTCGTCGGGCAGCATGGTGATCTTGTAGCCGGGCATGTAGACGGTGGACAGGCGCGCGCGCCCCAGTTTGTCCAGGTCAGAGCCGGGCTGGATGGCCAAGCCTGGCGCGGCAATGTGGATGCCCAGCGTGACGGTGCCGGTGCCCAGGCCCTGCACGGACAGCGCATCGTCGATTTCCGTGGTCATGGAGTCGTCGATGGAGTAGGCCTGCACATTCGCCAGCGGCAGGTCTTCCGGGGGCAGGGGCGCGGTAATGTCAGGGAAGCGCGTGCCCTTGGGGAAGTTCTCGAACAGGAAACGCTTCCAGTGGAACTGGTAGGCCGAGTCAATGGCGCCCGCGTCTTGCAGCAAAGCCAGGGGGGCTTTCTGGGCGGTGCGGCTGGCCTCGACCACGGCCTTGTATTCGGGCGCGTTCTTGTCGGGCTTGAACAGGATTTTGTAGAGCTGCTCACGGATGGCGGTCGGCGTGACGCCGGCTGTCAGCTCCTGCGCCCAGGCTTCGATCTGTGCCTGAATCTGCTTTTTCTTCTCGATCGCGGCCAGTGCTTGCTGCAGGATTTCGGCTGGTGCCTTCTTGAAGCGGCCCTTGCCCGCACGGCGGAAGTAGTGCGGCGCGGCGTACAGCGCAAACAGCATGCCGGCCTGCTCGGTCAGCGGGGCAGATTCGGAGAAATAGTCGCGCGCAATGTCGGCAAAGCCAAACTCTTCTTCGGGCGCGAATTCCCAGGCCAGGTCCAACTCAACCGTGGCGGCAATGGCTTCGGCCTTGGCGATCAGGTCGGCCGGCTCGGGTTTGTCGAACTTGAGCAGGATGTTGGCGGCCTTGACTTTGACGCGCTTGCCCGTGCCAAGTTCGATCTGGGAGGAGGCGTCGGCCTCGGAAAGGATACGGCCGGCCAAAAACTTACCGGCATCTTCAAACAATGCGTGCATAGAGGGCGATTGTCCCATGCCGCGAATTTCCCCCGCAGGTGTTTGCCTGCCGGTGCGTGCATGGGGTGTGGGGAGTATGAAAATGGAAGCAGCTATCGCTGGAATTTCCTCGTTTTCAAATAGAAAACAAATGCAATCAAATGATTGATCAGCTCTGGCTGCTCATGTTTTTAATTCAGGCCAGATCCAGAAAGTCCAGGATGCGTGACAGATGGGTCTCAAAGTCGCTGATGGCATGGTCACCGCCTTCGAGGATGACTTGCTCGGCCTGCGGGTAGCGTGCAGCCATCTCGCGCCAGTCCAGCACCTCGTCACCCTTGGCAAAAATGCCCAGCTGTGCGGCGGGTGCGCGCTGCGCGTGCACTGCCAGGTCACGCAGCTCCTGGATGTAGGCGCGCTGAAAGAAGAAGGCTTCTTCGGGGTTGTGCCAGCTGGTTTGCTGGCCGATGTGCTGCTCCAGCGAGCGGTCTGGGTAGACCGCGGGGTTGAGCAGCACTGCTTTGCACTGTTTTTTCTGCGCCACCCAGGTGGCGTAGTAGCCGCCCAGCGACGAGCCGACCACGGCCATTTGGGCGCTGGGCCAATCCTGCACCTGGGCCATGACCTGCGCCATCGCCTCCTTGGGGGACGGGGGCAGTTGCGGGCACAGCCACGTCACGCCCGGGTGCTGGGTTTGCACATAGTGCGCCATGGTGCGTGCCTTGGCGGACTGCGGCGACGAGCGAAAACCGTGCAAATACAGCAGGTGGGTGGTGGGCATGGTGCTGGGGTTCCTCACAAATTTGGGGTGCAGGCCACAGGTCGATGGCGGTAGGCGGAGCGCTCAGCGGATAATTGCGCGCTATGTCCGCCGAATTCGATAAGCCCCATATTCTTCAACGTATCTTGCCGATGTTTCGCGGCTTTGATCCTATTTTGCTGCTCGTCATAGGCTGGCTCGCTGCCATCGGTCTGCTGGCGATGTATTCCGCAGGATATGACCATGGCACACGTTTTGTCGATCACGGACGCAACATGCTGCTGGCAGCCAGCATCTTGTTTGTGGTGGCGCAGGTGCCGCCGCAGCGGCTGATGATGGTGGCCGTGCCGCTGTACACCGCTGGGGTGTTGCTGCTGCTGGCGGTGCTGCTGTTTGGTATCACCAAAAAAGGGGCCACCCGTTGGGTGAATGTGGGCGTGGTGATTCAGCCCTCCGAAATTTTGAAGATTGCGGCGCCGCTGATGCTGGCCTGGTGGTTCCACCGCCGCGAAAGCGCGCTGCGTGCCATGGATTTTCTGATCGCGTTTGTGCTGCTGATGGTGCCGGTGGCGCTGATCATGAAGCAGCCGGACTTGGGCACCTCGCTGCTGGTGATGGCTGCGGGCCTGGCGGTGATCTTTTTTGCCGGTCTGCCATGGAAGCTGGTGGTGCCACCGGTGGTGCTGGGGGTGATTGGCATTACCTGGCTGATCTGGAACGAGCCCTGGCTGTGCGTGGATGGCCAAAGCTGGTACTTCCTGCACGACTACCAGCGCACGCGCGTGTGCACCTTGCTGGACCCGATGCGGGACCCGCTGGGTCGGGGCTTTCACATCATTCAGGGCATGATCGCCATCGGCTCGGGCGGTGTCTGGGGCAAGGGTTTCATGGCGGGCACGCAAACCCACCTGGAGTTCATTCCTGAGCGCACCACCGACTTCATCTTTGCCGCCTATTCCGAAGAGTTCGGCCTGTTGGGGAATGTGGCGCTGATCGTCGGTTTCTTGCTGTTGGTGTGGCGTGGTCTGGCCATTGCGGCCAAGTCGCAAACCCTGTTTGGCCGCCTGATGGCCTGCGCTGTCGCGATGATTTTCTTTACCTATGCCTTTGTGAACATGGGCATGGTCAGCGGCATCTTGCCCGTGGTGGGTGTGCCGCTGCCTTTTGTCAGCTATGGCGGCACGGCCATGGTGACGCTGGGCTTGGCGCTGGGCGTGCTGATGTCGGTGGCGCGTTCGCAACGGTTGTCGCTGGCGGAGCCCAAACATACTTTGTAAAACTTGGTCAGGATCCGACGGCCGATGCTTGGGTGCACGGCCGTTTGGCGTACAAATGCGCACTGGGCGCTGTCGCTGGAGATTCCTTGGGAATTCGGGCCGTGCCCACATCACAACCCATCCGAGGAGTGCCCTATGGCCGCTAAGTACGCGCTGAAGAAATCCAAGAACGGTAAATTCTTTTTCAATCTGCTGGCTGCCAACGGGCAGACGATTCTGGCCAGTGAAATGTACGAAGCCAAGCCCAGCGCGCTCAATGGCATTGAGTCGGTACGCAAGAACGGCGTGGTGGAAGCGCGTTTTGACAAGCTGACTGCCAAGGATGGCTCGCCTTATTTCACCCTCAAGGCCACCAATGGCCAGGTGATTGGCCAAAGCGAGATGTACACCACCACCGCAGCGCGTGACAACGGTGTGGCCTCGGTCATGAAAAACGCGGCCGATGCCGTGCTGGACGACCAAACGACCGCAGCCGCCTAAGGCTGCACAAGCCATCCGGTGGCGGGGACATGGCAGGCTGCCTAAAATGCTTGCCATGATCTCTCGCGAACCCACCATCGAGCGCTTGGCCACGGCCCGGCAACTGCTGCTTGAGCCTTTTGGCTTGGATGAATCCCACCTGTCGCGCGCGCTGGCGGAAATCCGCGCCAACCAGGTGGACGATGCTGACCTGTACTTCCAATACACCCGTGCCGAGGGCTGGAGTCTGGAAGAAGGCATCGTAAAAACCGGCTCGTTCTCCATCGACCAAGGTGTGGGTGTGCGGGCTGTCAGCGGGGAAAAGACCGCTTTCGCCTATTCCGACGATATTTCCGAAGCCTCGCTGCTCGACGCTGCCCGTACCGTGCGCGCCATCTCTGGCGCCCAGCAGCAGCGCAAGGTGAGGATTCCCAAAACCACGATTGCGCCTTCGCGCACCCTCTACCCTGGCATTGATCCGATTGCCAGCATGAACAGCACCGAAAAAGTGGCGCTGTTGGGCAAGGTGGAAACACTGGCGCGCGCCAAAGACCCCCGCATTGTGCAAGTGATGGCCGGCTTGGCCAGCGAGTACGACGTGGTCATGGTCGCTCGTGCCGATGGCACGCTGGCGGCCGATGTGCGTCCACTGGTGCGATTGTCGGTCACTGTGATTGCGGAGCAAGGCTACCGCCGCGAGGTGGGCTCGTCCGGCGGCGGTGGCCGCTTTGGCCTGGCGTATTTCAGCGACGAACAAATCACCACCTATGTGAACGAGGCGGTGGAGCAGGCACTGATCAATCTGGATTCGCGCCCAGCCCCAGCGGGCGAGATGACCGTGGTGTTGGGCCCTGGCTGGCCTGGCGTGCTGCTGCACGAGGCCGTGGGCCATGGTTTGGAGGGCGACTTCAACCGCAAGGGCTCAAGCGCCTTCAGCGGCCGCATTGGTGAGCGCGTGGCGGCCAAGGGCGTCACCATCCTGGACGACGGCACGCTGGCAGACCGCCGCGGCTCGCTCAACGTCGATGATGAAGGCTGCCCGACGCAGGCCAATGTGCTGATCGAGGACGGTATCTTGAAGGGTTACATCCAGGATGCGCTGAATGCACGCCTGATGGGGGTTAAGCCCACAGGCAATGGCCGCCGCGAAAGCTATGCCAGCCTGCCCATGCCTCGTATGACCAACACCTACATGTTGGGGGGCGACAAGGACCCGCAGGAAATCATTGCCTCCATCAAGAAGGGGCTGTACGCCACCAACTTCGGTGGCGGCCAGGTGGACATTACCAGCGGCAAGTTCGTGTTCTCGGCCAGCCAGGCTTACTGGGTTGAAAATGGCAAGATCCAGTACCCCGTCAAGGGCGCAACCTTGGTGGGCAATGGCCCTGAGTGCATGAAGAAGGTCAGTCTGATCGGCAACGACATGCGCTTGGACAGCGGTGTGGGGACCTGTGGCAAGGAAGGCCAGAGCGTGCCTGTGGGCGTGGGTCAGCCCACGATGCGCATCGATGGCCTCACCGTGGGTGGTACTGCTTAATTTGAATTGTTTTGCAGGATTCATGCATTGAAAATTAAAAAGGCTGATTCATTCTCTTGAATCGGCCTTTTTTGTTTGTATTTTTGGAATTTTCCTGAATGCGTGGTAGCGCTTGTGTTGCAGTGCACTATCTGCGGTGCTAAAGTCATCCGCTATGCAAGTTCGTAGCGCTTTCTATTTTTACTTTTGGTTCTCGGTCCATGGCGGATGAGAGGCAAACGCTCGAACACACGAACACCCTCCCACAAAACCGCCGAAGCTGAAAAGCCCGGCGGTTTTTTTATACCCACACGATTCATTCAACGAAGAGGCAGTCATGACAGCACACACCTATGGCGAAGCTTGGTATCGCAGCTCGGTCAACCACAAGACAGGACACACCGACGACGAACGTATCAAGGACACCACCGTGCTGCCACCACCAGAACACCTCATTCGCTTTTTCCCCATTCACGGCACCGCCGTGGAAGTGCAGGTTGCGCAGACGCGTGAAGCCATTCGCAACATCATGCATGCGCGCGGCGATGACCGCCTGCTGGTGATCGTGGGGCCTTGTTCTATCCATGACCCTGCTGCCGCGTTGGACTACGCCCGTCGCCTGGCCGATGTGCGCGAGCAGTACAAGGACACGCTGGAAGTGGTGATGCGCGTGTACTTCGAAAAGCCCCGCACCACGGTGGGCTGGAAAGGGCTGATCAACGACCCCTACCTGGACGGCAGCTATCGCATCGACGAAGGCCTGCGTATTGCGCGCCAGCTGCTGATCGATATCAACCGCCTGGGTGTGCCTGCGGCCAGCGAATTCCTGGATGTGATCTCGCCCCAATACATTGGCGATCTGATCAGCTGGGGCGCCATTGGTGCACGCACCACCGAGAGCCAGATTCACCGCGAACTGGCCTCCGGCATCTCGGCGCCCATTGGCTTCAAAAACGGCACGGACGGCAATATCCGCATTGCCACGGATGCGATCCAATCGGCCAGCCATGGTCACCACTTTCTGTCTGTCCACAAAAATGGCCAGGTGGCCATCGTGCACACAGCGGGCAATCCGGACTGCCACGTCATTTTGCGCGGCGGTAAAACACCGAACTACGATGCTGCGAATGTGGAAGCTGCGTGTGCAGACCTGAGTAAATCGGGTTTGCCTGCCAGCCTGATGGTTGATTGCAGCCACGCCAACAGCCTCAAGCAGCACGAGCGCCAAAAGGATGTGGTGGCAGACATTGCCGCGCAGATGTCGGCGGGCTCCAAGCGCATTTTCGGGGTGATGCTGGAGAGCCACCTGGTCGCCGGTGCGCAGAAGTTCACGCCTGGTAAAGACGATGTCTGCGGGCTGAACTACGGCCAGAGCATCACCGATGCCTGCATTGGCTGGAATGACACGCTGGACGTGCTGGAGCAGTTGTCCACTGCCGTGCAGACTCGTCGCAATCTGGTGGGCCAAACACAGGCGGAACTGGCTGTTTAAGGGGGCTGCACGCCGAGGCATCCCCCAGCTTATGCAGCGAATGTCTTTGGGGTGACTTTGCGGCCTATCGCTTTCTGGTGTTGTGCTGTTAGCTCTTATTTTTTCACTAATTTATGTGGTGATTCCGGTACATCACCCCTTAACTTTGGAGCCTGCGTTCGTTAAGCTGTAGCGATACTTTTTATCGCAGCGCAGGCTTATTCAGAAAGGTGCCACATGATCAGTGAAGTCATCGTGCAATGGAGCGCAGACCAGCAATTTCGCGCGGATGTGGATCGCCTGCCCCCCATGGGCAATGAAGAAGCGCGTCGCTGGCTGGATGAGCAGTTTACCACCCTGGATTGCGAGCCCCTGCGCCCCAGCGGCAAGGTGCTGCTGGCGGACAAGGTGCTGGTGGTAGCGCGCGAAGCCGGTGCGCGGCGCATGGGCGACGAGACCTGGTTTCATGCCTATGCGCGTGCCACGCATGCCGTGCTGGGGCGGCCCATCATCAAGGTGGATGTGTCAGCGATGACGGTCAGCTATTAAGCGTATCCAGCTGCTGCTGCCATTGGGGCTTGCGGCAAGCACAAAAAAACCGACTGCATGCAGTCGGTTTTTTTGTGGGGCGATGGCTGTTAGGCCGTGCCAAATTGGGCTTGCAAGGCGCTGAGCAGTTTGCCGTGGATACCACCAAAGCCGCCGTTGCTCATGCACACGATCTGGTCGCCCGGGCGTACATGGGCCATGACCTGTGCAACCACAGTGTCAATATTGTCGGCGGTGAAAGCGGCATCGCCCAGGGCTTGCAGCGCTTCTGCCGCGTTCCAGTCCAGGCCGGCGGTATGGCAAAAAGCCAGATCCGCTTCCTTGAGCGACCACGGCAGCTGGGCCTTCATGGTGCCCAGCTTCATGGTGTTGCTGCGAGGTTCAAACACCGCCAGGATGCGCTGCTGCTGGCCCACGCGCTGACGCAGGCCGTCCAGCGTGGTGCGGATGGCCGTGGGGTGGTGGGCAAAGTCGTCATACACCGTGATGCCAGCCACGCTGCCGCGCAGCTCCATGCGGCGTTTGACGTTCTGAAAGCGGCCCAGTGCTTCGGCGGCCACGGCGGGGCTGACGCCCACGTGCTCGGCCGCCGTGATGGCTGCCAGGGCGTTGAGCTGGTTGTGCTCGCCGCTCAGCGCCCACTCCACACGTCCCACTTTACGGCCCTGCTGCAGGACATCAAAGGCGTGGTGTGTGCCTTCGGCGGTGAAATCGCTCACGGCAGCGCCGAATGTGCGCTGCTCGCTCCAGCAACCCTGGTGCAGCACGCGTGCCAGCGCTTCTTCCAGGCCATTGAACACTACGCGACCGGATGCGGGTACGGTACGCACCAGATGGTGGAATTGGCGCTCAATCGCAGCAAGATCCGGGAAGATGTCCGCGTGATCGAACTCCAGGTTGTTCAGCACCGCCGTGCGAGGGCGGTAATGCACAAATTTGCTGCGCTTGTCGAAGAAGGCGGTGTCGTATTCGTCAGCCTCAATCACAAACAGTGGGCGTTCCTGGCCGCTGGCCAGCGCACCCAGGCGTGCCGAGACGCCAAAGTCCAGTGGTACGCCGCCAACCAGAAAACCAGGGGTCAGGCCTGCGCATTCCAGAATCCACGCCAGCATGGAGGTTGTGGTGGTCTTGCCATGGGTGCCGGCCACGGCCAGCACGTGGCGGCCTTGCAGCACGTGTTCGCTCAGCCACTGGGGGCCGCTGGTGTAGGGCAGGCCTTGATCCAGGATGGCTTCCATCAGCGGAAATTTGGCGCTGCCGTCTTCCTGGTGTTTGCGGCTGACGACGTTGCCGATCACATACATGTCGGGCTTGAGCGCGAGTTGCTCGGTGCCAAACCCTTCAATCAGCTCAATGCCCAAGGCACGCAGCTGGTCGCTCATGGGGGGGTAAACGCCCGCGTCGCAGCCGGTAACGGTATGGCCCGCTTCGCGTGCCAGTGCGGCCACACCACCCATGAAGGTGCCGCAAATGCCCAAGATATGAATATGCATGGCTGGGCATTCTAAAGCGCAGGCCCGGGCTGGGCGTGGGGCGGTGCGCAAGCATTTGCAAATGGCGTGTGACTCCTGAAAAAGGAGCTGTTTGCGCAGGTGTTCACTGATTATGGGTGTGGAATTGATCTGTAATTCAAGTTTGGAAAGCGCTTTCAGCTCTTGTTTTCGTAGCTTTTGTAAGAGCTCGCGGTTGGCAGTGCTGGGCGTGCCATGGGGTTGTCGTGCTTTTCCCATAATGGCGGCTGGCACGTATTACCAGACACCCAAGGCATGCACGTATCATCTGTCACACAAGAAATCGCCCATACCGCCGCCCGCATGGTGGTGGAGGAGGGGCTGGAGTGGGGGGCGGCCAAGCGCCGCGCGATCAAGCAGCTGGGTCTGCCGGCGCGCACGGCGCTGCCGGATAACGACACGCTGGAGGCCGCGGTGCGTGAGTACATTGCGCTGTTCTGCGCTGATACCCAGCCCCAGGAGTTGCGGGCCCTGCGGGAGATGGCACTGGTGTGGATGGAGCGGATGGAGGAGTTCCGCCCGCACCTGGCCGGGGCCGTGTGGCGTGGTACGGCCACGCGCACCTCGGATATCTATATAGGGCTGTTCTGTGATGACTCGAAGTCCGCAGAAATTGCGCTCATTAACCACAACGTGCGCTACGACGTGACCGAAGTGACGGGATTCAACGGCGAAACCGTGGATGCGCTGAGCATTAGCAGCCTGTGCGCCCCGCTGGGCGAGACTGTGGGCGTGCACTTGATGGTCTATGACTATGACGATTTGCGGGGCGCTTTGAAGGCCGATGCCCAGGGCCGCACGCAACGCGGCGACACGGCTGCGCTGCGCCAGCTGCTCCAGACAGAGGTGGCCCAATGACACAGCAGACGGCTTTTTCGACCGAGCGCCGCCGCTGGTTGGCGGGTGGTGTAGCGCTGGCGGCTGCGGCGGGCGGTGCTTGGGTGGCATGGCATCAGAGTGAAGGTCCCTCCGGCAACGACGCGGCGGTGCAGGCTTTCTGGGATTTGCAGCTGCAGCAGCCAGATGGCACGCCGTTGGCGCTGTCCACCCTGCGCGGACAGCCGCTGCTGGTGAACTTCTGGGCCACGTGGTGCCCCCCTTGTGTGCGCGAGCTGCCGCTGATCAACACTTTTGCCAAAGCCCAGGCAGCGCGCGGGGCGCACGCGATCCGGGTGCTGGGGATTGCCGTGGACCAGGCGGCTGCGGTGAACAAATGGCTGGCTCGCCAGCCGCTGGATTTTTCAGTAGCACTGGCGGGGGCGGGCGGGGTGACGCTGACACGTAGCTTGGGCAATATCAACGGAGGGTTGCCCTTCACGATCATGTTCAATGCCCAGGGCCGCCCACAACAGCGTAAAATCGGTGAACTCTCCGAACAAGATCTGGCCCAATGGGCATCATTTGTCTAGCGTTGGCATGCACAAAGACGGTGTTTGGATCAAAAAACCGCTTTGGCGATAGCGAAAAATATCTCTCAAAGCGCGCAGAAGGCTGAAATTAGGGTAAATTCGCGCCCTTATTTAGTTTTAGCCGTTGGAGCTTCCATGGATCTGCGTAAACTCAAGACCCTCATCGACTTGGTGTCCGAATCGAACGTTTCGGAATTGGAAATCACCGAGGCAGAGGGCAAAGTCCGCATCGTCAAGAGCGGTGGTAACGTGGTGCAGCAGTTTGTTGCTGCCCCCGTGCAAGCTGCTCCCGTGCAAGCCGCTGCTGCCCCAGTTGCTGCTGCGCCTGCTGCAGAGCAGGCTGCCCCCGCTGCGGCTGCAGTGACCGGTCACCAAGTGAAGTCGCCCATGGTCGGTAGCTTCTACCGCGCTGCCAGCCCCGGAGCCAAGGCTTTCGTTGAAGTGGGTGATAGCGTCAAGGAAGGCGACACCATCTGCATTATCGAAGCCATGAAGATCTTGAACGAGATCGAGGCTGACAAGTCGGGTACCGTGACCCGCATCCTGGCCGACAACGGCCAAGCCGTGGAATACGGACAACCGCTGTTCGTGATTGAGTGATATCTGCCTGAGTCTGTGCTGTGTCGCAGGCTGGACGGATTGAACGATTCGCTCCGCAAGGGGCGGTGAACAACGAGGACTTCCATGTTTAAGAAAATTTTGGTTGCCAACCGGGGCGAGATTGCGCTGCGCATCCAGCGCGCTTGCCGCGAGATGGGCATCAAGGCCGTAATGGTCTACTCCGAGGCCGACCGTGACGCCAAGTACGTCAAGCTGGCCGATGAGGCCGTGTGTATCGGCCCTGCAGCGTCTCCTTTGAGCTACCTGAACATGCCTGCCATCATCTCGGCGGCAGAAGTGACGGATGCTGAGGCGATCCACCCCGGCTACGGTTTCCTGTCGGAAAACGCGGACTTTGCCGAGCGCGTGGAGCAAAGCGGCTTCAAGTTCATTGGCCCTACTGCCGAGTCCATCCGCATCATGGGTGACAAGGTGTCGGCCAAGCAAGCCATGATCAAGGCTGGCGTGCCCTGCGTGCCCGGCTCTGACGGTGAACTGCCAGACGATCCTGCGCAGATCAAGCGCATTGCCAAGGCCATTGGCTACCCTGTGATCATCAAGGCCGCTGGCGGCGGCGGTGGCCGTGGTATGCGCGTGGTGCACACTGAAGCAGCTTTGGTGAATGCAGTGCAGATGACCAAGGCAGAAGCCGGTGCGGCTTTCGGCAATCCTGCGGTGTACATGGAGAAATTCCTCCAGAACCCCCGCCACATCGAAATTCAGGTGTTGGCTGACCAGCACAAGAATGCCGTGTATCTGGGTGAGCGCGACTGCTCCATGCAGCGTCGCCACCAGAAGGTGATTGAAGAAGCACCTGCACCTGGTATTCCCCGCCGTCTGGTGGAGAAGGTGGGCGAGCGCTGCGTGGCTGCTTGCAAGAAGATCAACTACCGTGGTGCGGGTACGTTCGAGTTCCTGTACGAAAACGGTGAGTTCTACTTCATCGAGATGAATACCCGCGTGCAGGTGGAACACCCTGTGACCGAATTCATCACCGGTGTGGACATCGTGCGTACGCAAATCATGGTGGCCGCTGGCGAAAAGTTGCCTTTCACCCAGCGTGAAATCAACAACCAGATGCGCGGTCACGCCATTGAGTGCCGTATCAACGCGGAAGACCCCTACAACTTCATGCCTTCGCCTGGTCGCGTGAGCATGTGGCACATGCCTGGTGGCCCCGGCGTGCGTGTGGACTCCCACGTCTACAACAACTACTTTGTGCCACCAAACTACGACTCCATGATCGGCAAGCTGATTGTGTACGGTGACACCCGTGAGCAGGCGCTGGCCCGCATGCGCACCGCCCTGTCGGAAGTGGTGGTCGAAGGTATCAAGACCAATGTGCCTTTGCACCAGGATTTGATGGTGGATGCCAAGTTCGCTGAAGGCGGCACCAATATTCACTATCTGGAACACTGGCTGGAGCAGCGCAAGAAGCGCTAAATCTCTGTCGGTCACGACCAGCTATGCTGGCCCTTGGTAACGGGGGCCAGCATTTCGTTTTTAAAAGCTTGAAGGAACTGCCTCATGCATGAGCTCAGCCTAATGTGCCCGGAAGAGCGGGTAGAAGATGTGAGCGATGCGCTCGATGCACTGGATGCGCTGAGCGTATCGGTCGAGGACATGGATGCCCAGACCGATTCGGAGCAGCCGCTGTTCGGCGAACCCGGCATGCCTGCACCCAAGGAAGGCTGGAACCGCAGCCGCATCGTGGCGCTGTTCCCCGATGAAACGGCCGCCGCGCAAGCTCAGGCTTTGCTGCAGCTGCAGGACTTTTTTGCGGGCTGCCAGGTGCTGGGTATCCAGGAGGTGGAGCAGCAAGACTGGGTGCGTTTGACCCAGTCGCAATTCCAGCCTGTGGACATTACCCCGGAGTTCTGGATTGTGCCTACCTGGCATGAACTGCCAGAAGGCGCCAAGGTCAGCATCCGCCTGGACCCCGGTCTGGCGTTTGGTACGGGCACCCACCCCACGACACGCATGTGCCTGCGCTGGATTGCCAAGCAGCCTAAGGGCACGCTGGGCCGTACGTTGGACTACGGCTGTGGCTCAGGCATTTTGGCCATTGGCGCCGCAAAGTTTGGTGCCGTGGACATTGATGCCGTGGACATCGATGAAGATGCAGTGACTTCGTGCGAATTGAATGCGCAAGCCAATGAAGTGACGCTCAACGCCGGTCTGCCTGACAAGGCCAAGGGTCAATACCAGACCGTCCTGGCCAATATCTTGGCCACGCCGCTGAAGATGCTGGCGCCGTTGCTGGTCAGCCATGTGCAAGCGGGTGGTCACCTGGTGCTGGCGGGCATTCTGGAGCGCCAGGCCGATGAGCTCAAGGAAGCCTATGCACCATATATCCAGCTGGATGTCGCAGACAGCGAAGACGGCTGGATCTTGATGACGGCCCACAAGGCCTGACTTTGCGTGCGGTTGCACGCATGACGGGTACACCCCGCCGAGGGTGTTCTGGCATGCGGGCAGCGGCTGCTCCTACAATCGACGCTCGATGAGCCTCATTACCTGCTGTCCTTCTTGCGGCACCAAATTTCGCGTGGTGGCCGATCAATTGCGCATCTCCGATGGATGGGTGCGCTGTGGTCGCTGCCAAGAAGTGTTTGATGCTTCCCAGGCTCTGGAGCCCATGGCCGAGGCAGCACCGGTTGCTGCGGTAGTGGCTGCACAGCCTGCCGTGGTTGCTGCGACCGTGGCTGCCGTAAGCACTGCGGAGCCGATAGAGGCAGCATTGCCTTCCTGGGCGGTTGATACTTTGCCGGAACCGGAACCGGAACCGGAACCGGAACCAGAACCGGAACCAGAACCAGAGCCAGAGCCAGAGCCAGAGCCAGAGCCAGAGCCAGAGCCAGAGCCAGAGCGCGCTGCACCAGGCTACGAATTACCCGCGCCGCCGCCCGGACAGGACGAAGCGTGGCTGGATGCGCCTTTGGCGCACGACGATCAGACATGGCGCGAAGCGTCTATTGCGCAGCGTCTGCAAAACGTCACCGAACACCGAGAGCCTCAGCTGGAAGAGCCAGCCCTGTCCACCGAGCCTGTCTTGGATGTGCCGCAGGCGAGCGAGCCGCAGCAGGCGCAGGATGCGCTGGCCCCTGTGGATGCTTGGGAAGACGAGCCCGCGCTGGATCCGCAGCAGCCTGCTGAGGCAGAGGCCATGCAGGAAGCTCCCGCTGTACCCTTGTCACCGGCGCTGCATGGCAGCGAGGCTGTTGCGCAGCCCGGGCCGCAGGCGCTGGACACGGATGAGGACGCTGAAGCGCCCATCCCTGATTTTGTGAAGCAGGCACAGCGCAAAGCGTGGTGGAGCAAACCTGCCGTGCGCTTTGCCATGGGCATGCTGGTGATCTTGCTGCCGCTGGCGTTGCTGCTGCAGGTGGCCATCCATGAGCGCAATACGCTGCTGGCCTGGAAGCCTGCATGGCGCCCGGTGTTTGCCACCATGTGCGTGGCGCTGCGCTGTGAGCTGGCGCCGCGCAAGCACATCGCATCGGTGGTGCTGACGGGTTCCTCGTTTGCGCACGATGCACGCCCCAACCACTATCGCCTGGATGTCAGCATTCAGAACCAGTCCGCGCTGGCCGTGGCCACCCCGGCGGTGGAGCTGACATTGACCGATGGCCAAGACCAGGTGCTGGTGCGCAAGGTACTGGATCTGGCGGAAATTGGTGCGCCGGCCGAACTGGCGGGGCGCAGCGAATGGAATGGCACTTTGCCTGTGATGACGCAAAGCCTGAATTTGCCGGTATCCGGATACCGGGTCATGGCCTTCTACCCTTGATTTTTATTGTAAGAACGGAAATTTGACTATGTCGGCCCTCATTTGTGGCTCTTTGGCGTTTGACACCATCATGAGCTTTGAAGGCAAGTTTGCGAACCAAATCTTGCCTGAGCAACTGCACATCCTGAATGTGTCGTTTCTGGTGCCATCGCTGCGCCGTGACTTTGGTGGCTGCGCCGGCAACATTGCCTACAGCCTGAAGCTGCTGGGCGGCCAGCCGCTGACCATGGCGACGGTGGGCGAAGATGGTGCGGCCTACATCGAACGCATGCAGTCTCAAGGCATTGAGACCCGTTATGTGAAGCAGCTGACGGGCACCTATACCGCCCAGGCCATGATCATGACGGATCTGGACAACAACCAGATCACCGCCTTTCACCCCGGCGCCATGACCGAAGCCCACGTCAACGTGATCGATGGCAGCGAAGGCGCGGCCGTCGGTATCGTCTCGCCCGATGGGCGTGATGCGATGATCCAGCACGCGGCCCAGTTCAAGGCGGCAGGCGTGCCTTTTGTGTTCGATCCCGGTCAGGGCCTGCCCATGTTCAATGGTCAGGAGCTGCTGGCCTTTGTGGACCAAGCCACCTGGATCACGGTGAACGACTACGAAGCCAAAATGCTGTGCGACCGCACGGGGCTGGATCTGGCGGCGCTGTCGATGAAGGTGCAAGGCCTGGTGGTCACACTGGGTGAGCAAGGTTGTGAAGTCTGGGAGCAGGGCCAAAAGACGCTGGTGGCCCCCGTGAAGGCACAGCAGGTGGTCGACCCTACAGGCTGCGGCGATGCCTGGCGCGGTGCCTTGCTGTTCGGTCTGGAAAAGGGCTGGTCCCTGGCCATGTGCGCCGCTTTGGGCAACCGCGTGGGCGCCATCAAGGTGGCTGCCAAGGGCCCGCAGAACTACACGCTGGACTTTGACCCCGCGACATTCACGGCCTGAGCCGCGCAACACTGTGACTCAAAAAAGGAACCCTCGGGTTCCTTTTTTTATAGCTGCAAGCGCAAGCTACTGGCGGGATGTGCGCGTATTTTGTGGCAAAGCCATGGGGTGGCTGGTGCGAAGTGGGTTGATATCCAGCCCGCCGCGGCGCGTGTAGCGGGCATACACGCTCAGCTTCAGGGGCTGGCACTGGCGGGTGATGTCCATGAAGATGCGCTCTACGCACTGTTCATGGAATTCGTTGTGGTTGCGAAAACTCACGATGTAGCGCAGCAGCCCTTCCTGGTCGATGGCGGGGCCGGTGTAGCTGATTTGCACGCTGCCCCAGTCTGGCTGGCCGGTGACCAGGCAGTTGCTCTTGAGCAGATGGCTGACCAGGGTTTCGCTCACGGGTGGGTTCTCGTGGTCGGCCTGCAGCAGATCGGGGCGGGGGGTGTAGTCGCTGCACTCAATGTCCAGGCGATCCAGGTTCAGGCCGGGCAGCTCTTGCACTTTCTGCAGCTCAAACGCTTCTTGCGCAATCACGCGCACGCCCGCAGATGACTGGCGTGCTGGGGCACCGCGCCACAGGGCTTCGTTCACGTCTTCGCGCAGGCGTGCCTGCACCTCGTCAATGCTCTCAAAGCGGCTGTTGTTGAAGCTGTTGAGGTAGAGCTTGAACGATTTGCTCTCGATGATGTGGGGCGTCTCGCACGGGATGGTGAAGTGCGCCAGTGCCACCTGGGGCTTGCCACGCGCATTCAGCCAGGACAGCTCGAACGCCGTCCACAGGTCTGCGCCAAAAAATGGCAGCGCACCGCTGACACCAATTTCTTCGCGTTTGCCGCTGCGTGGAATGGGAAAGAGCAGGCTGGGGTCGTACTGATCGGCGTAGGCAGAGCTTTTACCCAGCTGGGATTGTTCAGGTGTATTCATAGATTTTGGTAGCTGTCAGCGCTTGCTGTACAAGGGCTGGCGTTAGATTTTGTGCTTGATAAAGGCGGGGTGTGCTGCGCTAGTGGAAGGCCGCCTCGCGCAGCCACTTGGTGGCAATCCACTTCTCGCCGGTCACCACCGGGTCACCGCCATGCAGCGTGAGCGTTTGCACGCTGGGGCTGGGGTAGGCAAAGAACACCGCATGGCCTTTGCGCGGGTGAATGCGCAGCTGTGTCTCCGGGAAAAACGTGCAGCCCCCGGCGGGAACGTCGTTCAGGTAGATGACCAGCGTGCCCACCCGTTGGCCACCGCGGCCCAAGATGGCTGCGCTGCTGGGTTCGTCGGGGTTGAAGTAGTCGTGGTGCGGTTTGTACTCTGCACCGGGGTGGTAGTTGAGTATTTGCAAGCCCTCACCATTTTCCAGGGGCCAGCGCAGCAGCCGGGCAATGCGTGCTTCCAGGCAGGCGACCACCGGGGTCTGGCCACGGGTGTAGAACATGCCGCTGCTGGTGCGGTCGGGGTTGATCTCCTGCGCGCTGGCCTGTGTGGCGACCGTGCGCGAGCGGGCCATGGCTGGCCGCGCATCGGCAATCAGCTGGGCGCATTCTTCGTCAGACAGCAGGTTGCCAAACAGCACCAGCCGGGGGTGCTGCACGGACAGCAACACCTGCACGCGCCGATCCCCCACGTCGATTTCGCTGGGGTGCTGGTGGTGCAGATCAGGCCCGGGCAAGGCCGCTGTGGCAGGGCGGGAGACAGCAACCGCCGGTTGCGTACACACGGCCATGGCAGCTTGTGCAATGGGGGCGGACCAGCCGGTTTCCAGCAGGCTTTGCAGCAAGGTGGCGGGGGCGTAGCCCGCAGCCAGCTGCGTGCGCAGCCACTCCATGAGTGCTGGCGTGCTGCCCGGTACCTGGGCGGACAATTGTTCGAAGGACTGTGACAAAACAACCTCCTGGAGCAATAGTGGCAAGCGCCAGCAGCTATCTTTTTAAGAAGCGTTACGGCGGAACACCAGACGATCGGGGCTCGAGACCTCGGGCGCGTAAGCGTAGCCCTCGCTGTCAAAAGCCATCAACTGCTGGGGCTGTGTCAGGCGGTGCGCAATGGCGTAGCGCGCCATCAGGCCCCGTGCGCGTTTGGCATGGAAGCTGATGATTTTGTACTTGCCGCCTTTGTAGTCTTCAAACACGCATTCCACCACACGGGCTTGGAGCTGTTTGCGGTCGACAGACTTGAAGTATTCCTGCGAGGCCAGGTTGATGACCACGGGCTGGGCGTCTTGCGCCTGGCGCTCGTTGATCAGCTGGGCAATGCGTGCGCCCCAGAATTGGTAGAGGTTGCTGCCCCGGGGATTGGCCAGGCGCGTGCCCATTTCCAGGCGGTAGGGCTGCATCCAGTCCAGCGGGCGCAGCGCGCCGTACAGGCCGCTGAGCATCAGCAGGTGGTCTTGCGCCCAGGCGATTTGTTGCGCATCCAGGCTGTAGGCATCCAGGCCCTCATACACATCACCATTGAAGGCAAACAGGGCCTGGCGGCTGTTGTCAGCCGTGAATTCGGGTGACCAGCTGGCAAAGCGTGCCACATTGAGCTGGGCCAGCTTGTCGCTGATGGACATCAGCTCGGCCACCTGGTGCGGTGCCAGCTCACGTGCGGCCTCAATCAGCGCTGCCGATTCGGCAATCATGGGGGGCAGGGTGTGCGGCAGGCCTGCAGGCAGGGCGCGTTCGTAATCCAAAGACTTGGCGGGGGAGAGCAGAAACAGCATGGGCTCGTTCCGTCAGAGGGGAATTTGAGATAAATACAGGGCCAGAGATGCAACCGGGGGCTCTAGGCCCCCGGTGTGTGTCACGCTTTACGCGTTGTCAGGTGTTTGCTCGAACGGCAGCACCATGACACTGAGGTCTTTGCGGGTCTCAACCAGCACCAGTGGGCCTTCGTCCAGCACCACCACGGGTGGGCGCTCGCGGGGAATGCGCACCGGCTTGGGTTCGGCGGCAATGGCCGCTTGTACCGCAGCCACCTTGTCGGCATTGGAGTTGACCCATTCCAGGCCCACGTCACGCGCCAGCTGCAGCAAGTCGTTCAGTGGCAGTGTGTAGGACTGGATGCGTGGCATGGCCGATTCCGCCACCACAGGGGCTACAGCAGCGGCCACTGGTGCGGGCGCTGGCTGTGCCACAGGGGCTGGTACCGGGGCAGGAGCGACTTCAGCCACTGCTGCGACAGGCGCAGGTGCCGCAGCCGCTTCCACCACAGGGGCTTCAGCAGCGGCGGGCGCTACCTGACTGAAGTAGCTGCGGCGTGGTGCTTCAGCGCCAGCATCTTCGGCAGCGGCAGCCACGGGTGCGGCTTCTACGGCGTCGGTGGCTGGTGCGCTGTCGGTCACGGCGTCGATGCCTTCTGCGTCATCGCGTGGGCCAGCGTTGCGTTCGCGGCCATTGCGGCGGTCGCGGCCATAGCGGTCACGCGAACGACGGCCATTGCGCGGTGCATCTTCACCGTTGGCGGCTGCGCCGGCTTCTACAGGCTGGGCATCGGTCAGCGCTTCTGCTGGGGCCTGTGCATCGGCTTCAACGGGTGCCAGGGCTTGTACTTCTGCATTGCGTGGTTGGCGCTCACGGCGCTCGCCGCGTTCACCACGCTCGCGGCGGGGTTGGCGCTCGGCACGCTCTTGCTCAGGGGCCAAGGACACTTGTTCCGCACCGGCGACTTGGGCATTGCCCGCTTGCAGGTTGCGTTGTTCCACGGCCTCAGCATTGCGGGGCTGGCGTTCACGCTGATTGCGTTCACGGCCTTCGCGTGGCTCACGCTGTGGGCGCTCTGCATTGCGTTCCACGCGCTCGTTACGCTCACCGCGTTCTGCGCGGTCACCACGCTCACCACGGCGGCCGCCGCGTTGCTCGTTGTTGCGCTCTTCGCTCTCGCTGCGCTCACCGTTGCGGCCATTGCGTTCGCCGTTGCGGCCATTGCGTTCGCCGTTACGGCCATTGCGGCCGTTGCGCTCGCCATTACGGCCGTTGCGTTCACCGTTGCGGCCGGTGCGCTCGCCTTCGGGCTTGGCAGGGGCTGCAGGTTCAACAGCCACGGGCTTGCTGCCAAAGCCAAACAGGCTCTTGAGCCAGGCGAAGAAGCCTTGTTCCTTGGCTTCGGTGCGTGGCGCAGCGGCGGCAGGCTGCTGGCCTGGGCGACCCTTGGCGGGGCGCTGTGCAGGCTGGGGGCGTGCTTCGGGTGCAGGTGGTACATCGGGCAACACGCCCTTGATGACCGGTGTTTGCTTGTTGGTGGGTTCCTGTGAGCGGCGTGTGACCTTGGTCACATCTTCCACTTCTTCGGCCAGCTTGTAGCTGGCGTCCAGGTTTTCCAGGCGTGGATCGTCGTGCTTCAGGCGTTCGAGCTTGTAGTGCGGTGTTTCCAGCGACTTGTTGGGCACCATCAGCACGGAGACGCGCTGCTTGAGTTCGATCTTGGCGATCTCGGTGCGCTTTTCGTTGAGCAGGAAGGAAGCCACTTCCACAGGCACTTGGCAGTGCACGGCGGAGGTGTTGTCCTTCATGGACTCTTCTTGAATGATGCGCAGGATCTGCAGTGCCGAGGATTCGGTGTCACGGATGTGGCCCGAACCACCGCAGCGTGGGCAGTTGATGTGTGCGCCTTCGCTCAAAGCGGGCTTGAGGCGCTGGCGACTCATTTCCATCAGGCCAAACTTGCTGATGGTGCCGAACTGCACGCGGGCACGGTCTTGGCGCAGGGCATCGCGCAGGCGGTTTTCCACGTCCTTGCGGTTGCGCGACTCTTCCATGTCGATGAAGTCGATCACGATCAGGCCGCCCAAGTCACGCAGGCGCATCTGGCGGGCCACTTCGTCAGCGGCTTCCAGGTTGGTGCGGGTCGCGGTTTCCTCGATGTCACCGCCCTTGATGGCGCGGGCCGAGTTCACGTCCACGGAGACCAGCGCTTCGGTGTGGTCGATCACGATGGCGCCGCCAGAAGGCAGTTGCACGGTGCGCGAGTAAGCCGACTCGATCTGGTGCTCAATCTGGAAGCGGCTGAACAGTGGCGCATCGTCGCGGTAGCGCTTCACACGCGCAGCGTGTTCAGGCATCACGTGGGCCATGAACTGCTGGGCTTGTTCGTAAATTTCATCGGTGTCGATCAGGATGTCGCCGATGTCATTGTTGAAATAGTCGCGGATGGCGCGGATCACCAGGCTCGATTCCTGGTAAATCAGGAAAGCGCCCTTGCCGGACTTGGCGGCTCCGTCGATGGCGCTCCACAGTTGCAGCAGGTAGTTCAAGTCCCACTGCAGCTCAGGTGCAGTGCGGCCAATACCGGCGGTACGGGCAATGATGGACATACCCTTGGGGTATTCCAGCTGGTCCATTGCTTCTTTGAGTTCGGCGCGCTCTTCACCCTCGATGCGGCGCGAAACGCCACCGCCACGGGGATTGTTAGGCATCAGCACCACGTAGCGGCCTGCCAAGGAAATGAAGGTGGTCAGGGCTGCGCCCTTGTTGCCGCGTTCTTCCTTTTCGACCTGAACGATCAGCTCCTGGCCTTCCTTGATCACATCATTGATGCGCGCCTGGCTGGGGGAGATGCCTTCGGCAAAGTATTGCTTGGAGATTTCCTTGAAGGGCAGGAAGCCGTGGCGGTCTTCACCGTAGTCCACAAAACAGGCTTCGAGGGAAGGCTCGACGCGGGTGACCACTGCCTTGTAGATGTTGCCCTTGCGTTGCTCGCGACCTTCGATTTCGATCTCGTAGTCCAGCAGCTTCTGGCCATCAACAATGGCCAAGCGGCGTTCTTCAGACTGCGTCGCGTTAATCAGCATCCGTTTCATGATGCGTATCCTTTTCGTTGTGCGGCGGCCGGCTGACAGCGACAGCGCTGCCTAGCCGACACGCCTTTGACTCTTCATCAAAGACAGGCTCTAGTGGAGCCGTAGATGCCGGATTGCCGCGCTGAAACGAAAAGAAAGGGAATCGACCTGGGCCTGATTGCGTCTGTGCTGCGTTAAGTCAGCAAAGGAGGCAAGGGCAGGGGGCAGGGGGCGAGCGACGCTGTGCCCAGACCCCGCACCGTGCGGTGATGGCCTGAGGCAGCTGTAACAACAGGGTGGGCATTTGGCGCGCGCGCATGCAGCACAGGCTTTGGCCTTTGCGTCATACCTAGCAACCAAGAAAGAAGTACCCACATGCTCGCTGATTTTTCATATACGAGGATGGCTTGGAACAATCGGCTCCAAACACCACCATCCACGTGAAGATTCCGTTCAGTGTTTCAATGCGTCAACCAGACAAATTCCGCCCCGCCAGCACCGACAATTGGGTAGCTTTTACGCGGGCACGGCATCTGTGGCATCGACCTGCCTGCGCCGGGGAAATGGCTGGGTGGACTAAAATCCAAACGAATCAACCACTTACACATAAGTTCGCGCAGGTGAAACACATTATAGAGGGCAAACAGCCCCAAGAACGTACCCAAAACCCCGCATCAGCCGCTGTGCGGTTTATTGAGGTCGATGAAGATGGGGCAGGGCAGCGCCTGGATAACTTCCTCATTCGCCATCTGAAGGGGGTGCCCAAGACCCATGTCTACCGCATCATCCGCAGTGGCGAGGTGCGTATCAACAAGGGCCGTTGCCAGGCAGACACCCGCGTGGAAGCGGGGGATGTGGTGCGTGTGCCCCCCGTGCGCATTTCGGACAAGGTGCAGGAAAAGGCCGAACGTCCGGCACCGGCACGTGAATTTCCCATCCTGTTTGAAGATGATCACCTGATCGCATTGGACAAGCCCGCTGGCGTGGCGGTGCATGGCGGCTCGGGTGTGAGCTTTGGCGTGATTGAGCAGCTGCGCCAGGCGCGGCCTCAGGCCAAGTTTCTGGAGCTGGTGCACCGTCTGGACCGGGAAACCTCCGGCATTTTGTTGGTGGCCAAGAAGCGCTCGGCACTGACCAAGCTGCAGGATCAGTTTCGCGAGCGGGAAACGGGCAAGACCTACCTGGCCATGGTGGCCGGTGCCTGGCCGGGCAATAAAAAGGTGATTGACAGCCCGCTGCACAAATATTTGTTGCCCGACGGTGAGCGCCGGGTGCGTGTGACCACGCCCGAAGACCCGGATGCCATGCGCGCCCTGACGCTGGTGAAAGTACGCAGCCAGCATGCGCAGCGCGCCATGCAGGGCTTGCCCGCCATGAGTTTGCTGGAGGTGACCATCAAGACCGGCCGCACCCACCAGATCCGTGTGCACCTGTCCTCACAGGGGCACGGCATTGTGGGTGACGACAAGTACGGGGACTTTGGCTTGAACAAGCGCCTGCCCAAACAGGGGCTAAGCCGCATGTTTTTGCATGCCTGGCGATTGCAGTTCAACCATCCGGCCACCGAAGAGCGCATTGAGCTGCGTGCAGAACTGCCCCCAGAGTTGGCAGATTTTGTGAATGAAAAAGCCTGAAACCTAGAACAGTTCTGTGATGAGTGCTCGTAAATTTGATTTGATTGCCTTCGATTGGGATGGCACCTTGTTCGACTCCACCGCCGCCATCAGCCGTAGCATTCAGCTGGCGGTGGCCGATGTCGGGGGCACGGTGCCCTCGGACGAGCAAGCGGCTTATGTGATTGGCATGGCACTGCTGCCCGCGCTGGCCCATGCGGCGCCCGACGTGCCGCAGGAAAAGTACAACGACCTGGCCAATCGCTACCGCTACCACTACCTGAAGCAGCAAGAGCAGATCACTTTGTTCCAAGGTGTGTTGCCCATGCTGGAGGGGCTGCGTGAGCGCGGCCACCTGTTGACCGTGGCGACCGGCAAAAGCCGCCGCGGCTTGAATGAAGCGTTGCAACATGCCGATCTGCGCGGCATGTTTGACAGCTCGCGCACCGCCGACGAAACGGCTGGCAAGCCGCACCCGCTGATGCTGCAGGAGCTGATGGCTGAGTTGGGGGTGGAGCCTGAGCGTTTGCTGATGATTGGCGATACCACACACGACCTGCAAATGGCGGGCAACGCGGGCTGCGCCAGCGTGGGGGTGGCCTATGGCGCGCACCCTGTCGCGCAGTTGCAGGCTTGCGCGCCTTTGTACGTGGCGCAGGACGTCGCTGATTTGCACCAGTGGCTGCGGGCCAACGCTTGAGTGCTTTGTCACGGCGGATGTGTTGGCGCGCTGGCATACTGCCGCATTGGCCTGATTTTGAGAGAGTAGAGCTTGTCCATGAATCCCCATTCCACGCCTGAGAACGAGGGCGTACCTTCGCCAGAACCGCTGCCGGGCCAAGACCTGTGGGCGCGTGCGGCCTCGGGGGCCCAAGCGGCCAGCAAGCCGAATGCGCCAGGCTGGGAGCGTGATGTGCTGGAGCGCCTGGTGTTCGCGACCGTGACCGAGCAGCGCGTGGCGCGCCGCTGGCGCATTTTTTGGCGCTTTTTGTGGGTGGTGCTGATTGTGGGTGGGCTCTGGTGGATGGGGCGTGACAGCACGGCCACCTCCATGAGTGGCCCGCACACCGCGGTGGTGGACATCAAGGGCGCCATTGCCGATGACGCCAACGCCAGCGCTGAATTCGTGATTGCTGCCATGCGCAGCGCTCTGGAAGACCCCGGTTCGCGGGCGCTGGTGCTGTTGATCAATTCCCCCGGCGGTAGCCCCGTGCAGGCGGGCATGATCAACGATGAAATCGTGCGCCTGAAGGCGCAGCACAACAAGCCGATCTACGCCGTGGTGGAAGAAACCTGCGCCTCGGCGGCTTACTACATTGCGGCGGCAGCCGATGAAATCTTTGTCGACAAGGCCAGCATCGTGGGCAGCATTGGTGTGCTGATGGACGGTTTTGGCTTTACCGGTGTGATGGATAAGGTGGGTGTGGAGCGCCGCCTGCTGACCGCTGGCGCTAACAAGGGCATGCTGGACCCGTTCAGTCCGGTGAGTGAAGAACAGCGTGCCCATGCGCAAACCATGCTGGACCAGATTCACGGCCAATTCATTGAGGTGGTACGCCAAGGCCGGGGTGAGCGTCTGAAGGAAGACGATGACACCTTCAGCGGTTTGTTCTGGACTGGTCAACAGGCCGTGCAGATGGGGTTGGCCGACCGCTTTGGCACCCTGGACAGCGTGGCACGCGACATTGTCAAAGCCGAAGAAGTCATCAACTACACGCGCAGCGAGAACATGGCTGAGCGCTTTGCCAAGCGCTTTGGCGCCGCTGTCGGCGGTGGTGCGGTGGAGGCGTTGCACGGCATGATGCCGGCCATCCGCTGAGCGGGTTGCTCGGCGGTTGATTCAATAAAAAGAGCGCCTTGCGCTGGATCTGCTTAGGTTTCAGGTGCTAATGCATCTGAAACTGTTGCTAGATCTGCGCAAGGCGCTCTTTTTTTTGTGGGCGTTTATTGCCCGATGGCAAATACCACGGGGGTGCGGTTGTCAGGCTCGGTGCCCAGCTTCTTCCAGTCTTTGGCACTGCGGCTGTGGATGCTGGCGCTCTCCAGCGTCAGGCCGCTGGCCATGGTGATGCGTGTGGTGGGTTGCAAAGTGGCCAGCAACGCCTGCCACAGTGCGGGGTTGCGGTAGGGCGTTTCAATGAACAGCTGGGCCTGGTTGTGGCGTTGCGTCAGTTGTTCGAGCTCTTTGAGGCGCTGCACGCGCTGGGCGGTATCTTGTGGCAAATACCCAACAAAAGCGAAGTTCTGCCCGTTCAAGCCACTGGCGGCCAGCGTCATCAGCAGCGAAACAGGGCCCACCAGCGGCACCACGGTGATGCCGGCATCGTGCGCGGCACGCACGATGGAGCTGCCGGGGTCGGCCACGGCGGGCATGCCTGCTTCGCTGACCAGGCCCATGTCGTGGCCAGCCAACGCGGGGGCGAGCAGTGCCTTGGCATCAAACACCGCGCCACCTTTGCCGCCGTGGTCGCCTTTTTTGTGGGCTTCGCGTGGCAGCTCTTGCAGGTTTTGCTGCTGCATGGGCACGGCCAGCGGAAAGTGTTCCCCCACGCGCTTGAGGTAGGCGCGGGCGCTTTTGGCGTTCTCGCATACCCAGTGCTGCAGGCCGGCGGCGGTGCGCAGTGTCAGCTCGGGCAGCACATCGGTGATGGGGGATTGGGTGGCGCAGCCAAAGTCCAGCGGCGCAGGAACGAGGTACAGCTTGCCCTTGGTGCTCATGGTGTCACTCATGGCAGCTGAATGCCGGCAGCGCGCACCATGCGGCAGGTGCGAATCATGGGCAGGCCAATTAGGGCGGTGGGGTCATCGCTGTGGATGGCGTCCAGCAGGCTGATGCCCAGGCCTTCGCTCTTGGCGCTGCCTGCGCAGTCATAGGGTTGCTCGGCACGCAGGTAGCGCTCAATGGCGCCATCGCTGAGGTCATTGCGGAACACGGTGCGGATGACGGCCACATCGCTTTGTTCAAAGCCTGTGGCCAGGCACACCACAGCCACGGCGGTGTGGAACATGACGGTTTGGCCGCGCATGGCGCGCAGCATTTCCACGGCGCGCTCGTGCACCAGGGGCTTGCCCATGGGCTGGCCGTTCAGGTCCGACACCTGGTCGGAGCCAATGACCACCGCTTCTGGGTGCAGCCGGGCCACGGTGTGCGCTTTGGCCAGTGCCAGGCGCAGTGCCAGCGCGCCGGGGGCTTCGCCGGGTAGCGGGGTTTCATCCACGTCGGGGGCAACGCAGGTGAAGGGGAGATGCAGGCGCTCCACCAGTTCACGGCGGTAGCGGGAGGTAGACCCCAGGATCAAGGGGCGCTGTGGGGTGTGCGATTCAGACATGGTGGGATTCTCTTACACTGCCGCCATGAGCAAGGAATATTCACTGGATCACCTTGATGTGGCTGCGTTTGCTAAGGCAAATGCGGTGATGGAAGGCGACGATCCTTTATCTGCGTTTGAGCGCTTGGCCCAAGAGGCGCAAGCCCCGGTGGAAGGCATGCGTGTGTCTTGGTATGCCGAAGGTGAGCACGTGCAAGAGACCGGTGGCGCTGGCCACCTGTGGCTGCACGTGGAGGCCGATGCCCAGGTGCCCATGATCTGCCAGCGTTGCCTGGGTGTGGCACATATTGATTTGCAGGTGGATCGTTCTTTTCGCTTTGTGAAGGACGAAGCCACCGCCGAAGCCCTGGATGACGAGGCGGAAGAAGATTTGCTGGCAGTCAGCAAGGAATTCAATCTGCGCGAGCTGCTGGAAGATGAGCTGCTGATGGCTTTGCCACTGGTGCCCATGCACGATGCCTGCCCTGAGGTGATGCCCATGGCTTCCAGTGATGAAGACTTCGAGCACGCGAATACGGATAAAGCCAATCCGTTTGCAGTGTTGGCCGGGCTGCGCAAGAATACCGACCAAGACTGATATCGATGTTGTGATCAGCCCGTGCGCACCGAGAGGTGTGTCAACGTGGCGCAGGCCGTGCAATTTGCGGCGTGCACATTCGCAAAGACACGGCTATCCCCCAGTGCAGCAGACCCATTCCTTTCAAGTATTGGGGTGGTTGGCGATGTTGGGAGGGTTTGAGTTATACTCGGGGGCTTCGCGCGAAACCCCCTCGTGTCTTTAATGGGCTGATCGCGTTTTTCACCAACCCTTTTCAGACTCAGGAGCCATCATGGCTGTTCAGCAAAACAAAAAGTCCCCTTCCAAGCGCGGCATGCACCGTTCGCACAACGCACTGAATGTGCCTGGTATCGCTGTTGAAGCGACAACTGGTGAAGTGCACCTGCGCCACCACATCAGCCCCAACGGCGTGTACCGCGGCCGTCAAGTGCTGAAGAACAAGTCCGAAGCCTAATCGCTGATAGCGCTTCAACTGTTAAAGGCCCGAAGCTATTCGTAGCTCGGGCTTTTGTTTTTTAATGCTGCTTATTCCCAGCTCTTGGTCTGCAGCAGACCGGTAAGTCATTCATGATCACACTGGCAGTCGATTGCATGGGGGGTGACCACGGCCCCCGCGTCACGTTTCCCGCGTGCCGCCAATTCCTTTCTACCCATCCAGATGCCCGCCTGCTGCTGGTTGGTTTGCCCGAGGCGCTGGCCGGCTGGCAGGCGCATGAGCGTGCTGATACCGTGGCATGCACGGAAGTGGTCACCATGGATGACCCTGTGGAAGTGGCGCTGCGCCGCAAAAAAGACTCTTCGATGCGCGTGGCTATCCAGCAGGTCAAGGATGGCAAGGCCCAGGTGGCCGTGTCTGCGGGAAATACCGGTGCGCTGATGGCTGTTTCGCGCTATCTGCTCAAGACCATGGATGGGATTGACCGCCCTGCGATTGCGACCCAGCTGCCCAATGACCAAGGTGGCGCCACCACGGTGCTGGACCTGGGGGCCAATGTGGATTGCCAGCCTGAGCACTTGCTGCAGTTTGCGGTGATGGGCTCGGCCCTGGTGACATCGCTCGATGCCAAAAATGCAGAGCCTTCCGTGGGCTTGCTCAATATTGGCGAAGAGGCCATCAAGGGCAATGAGGTTATCAAGCGCACCGGCGAGTTGCTGCGCAGCGCAGGCGATGCCAAGGCCATCAAATTTGTAGGAAATGTTGAGGGCAATGACATTTTCAAGGGCGGCGTAGATATCGTGGTCTGCGATGGTTTTGTGGGTAACGTAGCATTGAAGGCTTCCGAAGGTGTGGCCTCGATGATCGTGGGTGGCCTGAAAACAGAGTTCAAGCGCAATATCTTCACGAAACTTGCAGCGATCGTGGCTTATCCAGTGCTCAAAGCACTGATGAAGCGCATGGATCACCGCCGCTACAACGGCGCGGCGCTGCTGGGTCTGCGTGGCCTGGTCTTCAAGAGCCACGGCTCGGCAGACCAATCTGGTTACGAACATGCGCTCAACCGCGCTTATGATGCAGCCCGCAATAACCTTCTTGACCGCGTGCAGGGTCGAGTCGCTCAGGCAGCTCCAGTGCTGGAGGCTGCGAACAGCACTTCGATCAGTGGCACCGGCGCAGCTTGAGACTACATGACACGCTATGCACGCATAACTGGCACGGGCAGCTACTTGCCCGAGCGCCGACTGACTAACCAAGACCTGGCTGCGCAGCTGGCGGAGCGCGGGATCGAGACTTCGCACGAATGGATTGTGGAGCGCACGGGTATTGAGGCGCGCCACTTTGCCGACGCCCAAACCACGAGCAGCGATTTGGCGCTGGAGGCTTCGCGCAAGGCGCTGGAAGCCGCAGGCGTGACGGCGCAGGACATTGATCTGATCATCGTCGCCACGTCGACGCCTGACATGGTCTTTCCCTCAACCGCATGCATCTTGCAAAACAAACTGGGCGCCAATGGCTGCCCAGCGTTTGACGTGCAAGCCGTGTGCAGCGGTTTTGTGTATGCATTGACCGTGGCGGATTCCATGATTCGCTCCGGCGCTGCCAGCCGCGCGCTGGTGGTGGGTGCGGAAGTGTTCAGCCGCATTCTGAATTTCAATGACCGCACCACCTGCGTGCTGTTTGGTGATGGCGCTGGTGCTGTGGTGCTGGAGGCTTCTGAGCAGCCAGGCATTCTGGCCTGCGACCTGCATGCCGATGGCAAGCACGTTGATATTTTGTGCGTGCCGGGCAATGTCTCCGGTGGTGAGGTGCTGGGCTTGCCGCTGCTGACCATGGATGGTCAGGCTGTGTTCAAGCTGGCTGTGGGCGTGCTGGAGAAGGCGGCCCATGCTGCGCTGGAAAAAGCGGGCAAGACCGAAGCTGACATTGACTGGCTGATTCCGCACCAGGCCAATATTCGCATCATGCAAAGCACAGCCCGCAAGCTGAAGCTGCCCATGGACAAGGTCATCGTGACTGTGGACCAGCATGGCAACACCTCGGCGGCTTCCATCCCGCTGGCGCTCGACCATGGTGTGCGCAGCGGCAAGGTCAAACCCGGTGATACCGTCATGCTGGAAGGCGTGGGTGGTGGCTTCACCTGGGGTGCTGTTCTCCTAAATATGTAGCTGCTAGCGCTTGATAGATAAGCGCTAGAGCCTGTTTTATTGATATTTATTAATATTGAGTGACCGTCATATGAAGCAATTCGCATTTGTCTTTCCAGGCCAAGGTTCGCAAGCCGTAGGTATGTTGGATGCCTGGGGGGATCATCCCGTGGTGGCCCAGACCCTCAAGGAAGCTTCGGACGCTTTGGGTGAAGACGTGGGCGCGCTGATCAAAAACGGCCCCAAAGAAGATCTGGCATTGACCACCAACACCCAGCCCGTGATGCTGGTGGCCGGTGTGGCTGCCTGGCGCGTGTGGTTGGCAGAGGGTGGCGCGATGCCTGCCGCTGTCGCGGGCCACTCGCTGGGCGAGTATTCGGCGCTGGTGGCTGCTGGCGTGCTGACGCTGGCCCAGGCTGCGCCTTTGGTGCGCCTGCGCGCTGCCGCCATGCAAGAGGCAGTGCCTGTTGGCGTGGGTGCCATGGCCGCCGTGCTGGGCCTGCCCGCAGACAAGGTCAAGGAAGTGTGCGCTGCAGTGACTGCCCAACTGGGTGGTGCTGAAGTTGTGGAAGCCGTGAACTTTAATGATCCTGGTCAAACAGTGATCGCAGGCAGCAAGGCGGCTGTCGAAGCTGCCAGCGCTGCGGTGAAGGAAGCGGGCGCCAAGCGTGCCCTGCCTTTGCCGGTGTCGGCACCTTTTCACTCCAGCCTGATGAAGCCTGCTGCAGAAAAGCTGAAGCTCGCTTTGGACGCGCTGGAGCTGGGCGTTCCTCAGATTCCCGTCATCAACAACATCGACGTGACAGTGCAGACCGATGCTGCGGCTATTCGCGATGCGCTGTATCGTCAAGCCTTTGGCCCCGTGCGTTGGGTGGAATGCGTGCAGGCCATGAAGGCCCGTGGCATCACACATTTGGTAGAGTGCGGCCCTGGCAAGGTGCTGGCAGGCATGACCAAGCGCATTGATGCAGACTTGGTGGGTGCACCGTTGTACGACCCTGCTACCTTGGCCGAAGTGAAAGAATTGCTCGCATGACCGAACAGAAGAAACAAATCGCGCTGGTGACCGGCGCATCGCGCGGCATTGGCGCTGCCATTGCTGCAGAGTTGGCACAGCGCGGCTATACCGTGATTGGTACCGCCACCACCGACGCAGGCGCTGCGCGCATCAGCGAAACCCTGGCTGCCCACGGCGGCCGTGGTGTGAACTTGAACGTGAACGATGCGGCAGGCGTGGACGCGCTGCTGGACGACATCCTCAAGACCGATGGCGCGCTGCACGTCCTGGTGAATAATGCAGGCATTACCAAGGACACCTTGGCCATGCGCATGAAGGACGATGACTGGTCTGCCGTGATTGACACGAATTTGCAGGCAGTTTTCCGACTCAGCCGTGCGGCTATTCGTCCAATGATGAAGCAGCGTTTTGGTCGCATCATCAGCGTGACCAGCGTAGTGGGCGCCATGGGTAATCCCGGTCAGGCCAACTATGCGGCAGCGAAAGCTGGCGTGGCTGGTATGAGCCGTGCCTTGGCGCGCGAGTTAGGCAGCCGCGGTATTACCGTAAACTGCGTGGCACCTGGTTTTATTGCTACAGATATGACAGCTGATCTGCCTGAAGAGCAGAAGAAAGCATTGGCCTCGCAGATCCCTATGGGGCAGCTGGGTCAGCCGTCTGACATTGCCAACGCCGTGGCCTTCTTGGCCTCGGAAGGTGCTGGTTACATTACCGGTCACGAGTTGCATGTCAATGGCGGCATGTACATGTAAGTTAACGAAAGTTATGCCGTTTCCTCGCGACGGCAGGCCAATTGCAGGGAGATTCCCTGAAGCGGCTAGAATCGCGGGTTCATTCACAACCCCCTGAGGGAAACCATGAGCGATATCGAAGCACGTGTCAAAAAAATCATTGCTGAACAACTCGGCGTTGAAGAGTCTCAAGTAACCAACGAAAAGGCCTTCGTGGCTGACCTGGGCGCTGACTCCCTGGACACGGTCGAACTGGTGATGGCCCTGGAAGATGAATTCGGCATCGAAATCCCCGATGAAGACGCTGAAAAGATCACGACGGTGCAAAACGCCATCGACTACGCCAACACCCACCACAAGGCCTAATAGGTCTTTGCGCACCGAGCGATAAAAATAAGGTTTGAACGCATGAGCCGTCGTCGCGTTGTCGTGACCGGCCTGGGTTGTATCAGTCCCGTGGGTAACACGGTTGCTGATGCCTGGGCCAATCTCTTGGCCGGCCAGTCCGGCATTGACCGCATCACCAAATTTGATGCCACTAACTTCTCTTGCCAAATTGCAGGGGAAGTCAAGGGCTTCAATGTGGAGGACTACATGAGCGCCAAAGATGCGCGCTCCATGGATGCCTTCATTCATTACGGGATTGCGGCTGCCGAACAAGCAGTCAAGGACGCAGGTCTGCCTACGGGCGAGGCTTTGTCGGACGATCTTGCCACTCGCATCGGTTGCGTGATCGGGTCTGGAATCGGGGGCTTGCCCCTGATCGAGAACACCCAGATCGAACTGTCCAATCGCGGCCCACGCCGCATCACGCCATTTTTCGTGCCCGCTTCCATCATCAATATGGTGGCTGGTCACGTTTCCATGCGCCATGGTTTCAAGGGTCCCAACCTCTCGGTGGTGACCGCTTGTACGACCGGCTTGCACTGCATTGGTGAAGCAGGGCGCATGATCGAATACGGTGACGCAGATATCGTCGTCGCCGGTGGTGCTGAATCGACCGTATCCCCTCTGGGTATCGGCGGTTTTGCCGCCATGCGTGCTTTGTCCACGCGCAACGATGACCCCAAGGCTGCTTCGCGCCCTTGGGATAAAGACCGCGACGGCTTTGTGCTGGGCGAAGGTGCTGGTGTGGTGGTGCTGGAAGAGTACGAGCACGCCAAAGCACGCGGCGCCAAGATCTACGCAGAGCTGGGTGGCTATGGCATGAGTGCCGACGCTGGTCATATGACAGCCCCCAATATGGACGGCCCACGCCGTGCCATGTTGAACGCCATGCGCAATGCGGGTGTGAACCCCGACCAGATCAACTATCTGAATGCGCACGGTACATCCACCCCCTTGGGTGACAAGAACGAAAGCAACGCCATCAAGGCGGCGCTGGGTGATGCGGCCTACAAGACAGTGGTCAGCTCGACCAAGTCCATGACCGGTCACTTGCTGGGTGGTGCTGGTGGTATTGAGAGCGTCTTCACGATCATGGCCATCCATGACCAGAAGATTCCGCCCACCATCAATTTGCTGAACCAAGATCCCGATTGCGATCTGGACTACTGCGCCAATGTGGCGCGGGATGCCAAGATCGATATCGCGCTGAAGAACAACTTTGGCTTTGGTGGCACCAACGGTTCGCTGATTTTCAAGCGCATCTAAGCCGATGGAGCGAGAAGGACTTCATAGGCCTTCTCTTGCCAACTTGCCCGTTCCCTGCACGCGCAGTGAGCGGGTTTTGTTTTTTGGGGGTGCTGTCGATGTCCGCACGCCATAGTCCCGCTGTTGCTTACCCCTTGCGCCGCTCGCGTGTGATGTGGGGCCTCTGGGCGTGCTGGGTGGCTGGTAGTGCCGTGGCACTGCTGTGGTGGTGGTGTTTGGGCGCGGGCTGGGGCAGCGCGTGGTGGTGGCGTGTGGGGGTATCGGGCGCGCTGTGGTTGTCGTGTGCCTGGGCTGGCTGGCGCGGCCTGCAGCAGTTTGTGCAAGGTTTGCTGCATTGGGATGGCCAGCGTTGGGCGTGGGAGCAGGCTGGGGTGGTGCGTGGCCTGCCTGGTAGCCCTGTGGTGCTTGTGGATGTGCAGTGGTTGCTGGTGATTGCTTTTGCACACCGGGGGCAGCGCACGCAACGCATGGTGCTGCAAAGGGATTGGGCGCCGCATGCCTGGCTGGATGTGCGGCGTGCGGTATATTCTTTTGCTCATCCACCCCAAGAGACTGTGGTTTCTGAAGCGCCTTAGGCTTTGGAGCTGCACATGGTTGGAGCTTTCGCGTTGCTTCGCATTCATGACATCAGCCCCAGAGCCATCCCTTTCTTCTGACAGTGACCAGCAATTGGTCGAACGTACCGTTGCTGGAGATCAGCGGGCTTACGAGTTGCTGGTTATCAAGTACCAGCGTCGTATTGAGCGTCTGATTGCACGCATGGTGCGCGACCAGGATCTGGTGCAAGACATTGCACAAGAGACCTTTTTGCGTGCCTACCGGGCGCTGCACCAGTTCCGTGGAGAGGCGCAGTTCTACACCTGGCTCTACCGCATTGCGGTGAACACGGCCAAGAAGGCGCTGGTGGATATGCGGCGCGATCCGGTGGTCTTCGAGAACGCGTTACACATTTCCGATGACGAGGATGAAACTTTCCGCCCTCGCAACGAACCAAGCAGTGACGAGACGCCGGAGACTGTGCTGGCTGCCCAGGAAATTGCAGCCGCCGTGAATGCTGCGATGGAGGCTCTGCCTGAAGATTTGCGACAAGCGGTCACGCTGCGTGAAATCGAAGGTTTGAGCTACGAAGAAATTGCTTTGGCGATGAATTGCCCGATCGGTACGGTGCGTTCTCGTATTTTCCGCGCCCGTGAAGCGATCTCGACGCGCGTCAAACCCCTGCTGGAGCGGCAGGGTGGCAAGCGTTGGTGATGCAACAAGGACATCGAGCAGGTGACCCCATGATGGAACAAGAGATGAACAAGGAATTGCTGTCCGCTATGGTGGATGGCGAGCTGCGCGGCGAAGAGCTCGAGCAAGCCTTGGCGTGCGCTGAAAGTGCAGAAGGCTGCGCGAGCTGGGAGCTCTACCACCTGGTGGGCGATGTGCTGCGCTCCCCCGATCTGGCACACCACAGCCAGCACGATTTGCTGAGTGGTCTGCGCGCACAGCTGGCGCAAGAGCCTGCCTTGCAGTTGCAGCCTTCGCAGCTGCAGCAAGTGGCGGCTGGGATGCAGAAGACGCCCGTGGTGGCGTTGCGCGATCCTGCGGCCAACAGCTCGGTGTTCCGCTGGAAGGTGGCGGCCAGTTTTGCAACGGTGGCGGCGGTGGCAGCTCTGGGCTGGAATTTGATGGCCATTCCCGCAGATGGCCAGGGCGGCGCACAGCTGGCCAGTGCCCGCAGCGTGATCAGCGCCCCCGTGGTGGTGGCGACCGAGAATGGTGAAGTGCTGCGTGACCCGCGCCTGGATGCCTTGTTGGCGGAACACCAGCAGTACGCCAGCCGTGCTTCCTTGCAGGTGCCGGCAGACTTTTTGCGCAACGCGAGTTTTGAAGAAGCGCGCGGTGGGGTGCGTGCCGGCAAATAATGCGGTCACCGATTGGCGCTATTTCCTTTCAAAAATAAGAGCTATTAGCGCATGTTTTTGAAGGGGTTTAAAGCTAAAACATACGCAAATGAAGCAAGAGCGCCCGCAAGGCGCTCTTTTTTTTGATTTGCACTGCATGAACCGGTTGCCAGTGATGCATAAGTTATGCATAAAGTTGGGGAACCAAATCGCGGTTTATTTTTCTGAACATGAAGCTGCGCATGGCGCAGACTGTGATTTTGGAAAGGATGCTAAAAATGCCTTCAATGCAATTCAAACCGCTGCATGCCGCAATCCTCGCCGTGGGCGTTGCCGCAGGTGCAGCCACCGTGGGTTGGGGGGATGCGGTGCGCATGCCCACGGCCCACGCGCAACAGGCCGCTGCTGTGCCAGCTGCGCCGCTGGTCACGGGCTTGCCGGACTTCACGCAATTGGTGGACGTGGTCGGCCCTGCGGTGGTGAACATCCGAACCTCCGAAAAAATTGCCTCCCAGCCCTCCATGAGCGGCATGGATGAAGACATGCTGGAGTTCTTCCGCCGCTTTGGCGTGCCTGTGCCCAATGTGCCGCGCCAGGGTCGTCCGCAGCAGCAGCCCGATGACGATGAGGGTGAAGAACGCCCCAGTGGTGTGGGTTCGGGCTTTATCCTGAGTTCGGATGGCTATGTGATGACCAATGCCCACGTGGTCGATGGCGCCAGTGAGGTGGTGGTCACGCTGTCTGACAAGCGGGAGTTCAAAGCCAAGATCATTGGTGCAGACAAGCGCACCGATGTGGCCGTGGTCAAGATCGATGCCAAGGGCCTGCCTGCGGTCAAAATCGGTGATGTGAACCGCCTGAAGGTGGGCGAGTGGGTGATGGCCATTGGCTCGCCCTTTGGCCTGGAGAATTCGGTGACCGCCGGTATCGTCTCCGCCAAGCAGCGCGACACGGGCGACTACCTGCCGTTCATTCAGACCGATGTGGCCATCAACCCTGGTAACTCGGGTGGCCCCTTGCTGAATATGCGCGGTGAGGTGGTGGGCATCAACAGCCAGATTTACTCGCGCTCCGGTGGCTTCATGGGCATTTCCTTTGCCATTCCGATCGATGAAGCGGTGCGCGTGAGCGATCAGTTGCGCACCAGCGGCAAGGTTACGCGCGGCCGTATTGGGGTGCAGATTGGTCAGGTGACCAAGGAAGTGGCCGAGTCGATTGGCCTGGGCACTGCCAAGGGAGCACTGGTTTCGGCGGTGGAGCCCGATTCTCCGGCTGCCAAGGCGGGGATTGAGGCCGGTGACATCATCGTGAAGTACGACGGCAAAGCCATTGACAAGGTCGCCGATCTGCCGCGCATGGTGGGTAACACCAAGCCTGGCACCAAGAGCAGCATCAGCGTCTTCCGGCGTGGCCAAACCCGGGACTTGTCCATCATGGTGGCCGAGGTGGAGTCCGACGAGGCTGTAGCCAAAGCCGAAGGCCAGGGCGCACCGGGTGCAACCGCCACAGCCAAACAGCTGGGCCTGGTGGTGGGTGAGCTGAGCGAGGTGCAGAAGAAGTCCCTGGCCGTCAAGGGTGGGGTGCGTGTGCTTTCCGCCACGGAAGCCGCTGCCCGAGCCGGTCTGCGCGAAGGCGATGTGGTGCTGGGGGTGGGCAACAGCGAGGTCAGTAATGTCAAGGGCTTTGAAGCCGCGCTGGCCAAGGCTGACAAGAGCAAGCCTGTGACTTTGCTGGTGCGCCGTGGCGAGTGGACGCAGTACATCCTGGTGCGCCCGCACACCAAGTAAAACCATGCAGTGGTCTTCCTTCGCGAACAGCTAATCCTTGCGTAGGAATGACCTACTGCAGCAACACCTGGAGTTGCATGGGGGCTTGGGTAGAATGCCCGGTTAATGAGCGCGGTCACCCGCCGAATCCAGTGTGCCGACCGAGTCAAACGACGGCACCAAGGGTTGGGTGGGGCGCCTGTGAATCTTCAGTTGAATTGTGGTTAACCTGTGGATAATTGATTTCGTAGCATTGTCGAATGCCCGAGTCATAGCAAATGGATGCTTGGTTTTTGGGCGGTTTTGCCTACAATCGATCATCCAAGCAATCGCAGTTGCCAGAGATTGTTGGTTCGGGGCGCGTCACAGCTGACGCGCCCTTTTTTCTTGCCTTGAGCACGCTTTCCCCTTTAATTACAAACGCTTATCGTTGATGAAGCACATCCGAAATTTTTCCATCATTGCGCATATTGACCATGGCAAGTCGACCCTGGCGGACCGACTGATCCAGCGTTGCGGAGGCCTCGCCGAGCGTGAGATGGAGGCGCAAGTGCTGGACTCGATGGACATCGAGAAAGAGCGTGGCATCACCATCAAGGCGCAGACGGCAGCGCTGCAATACAAGGCCAAGGACGGCAACGTCTACAACCTCAACCTGATTGATACCCCCGGTCACGTCGACTTCTCGTATGAAGTCTCACGCTCGTTGTCCGCGTGTGAAGGTGGTTTGCTGGTGGTGGACGCGTCGCAGGGCGTGGAAGCCCAGACCGTGGCCAACTGCTACACCGCGCTGGATCTGGGCGTGGAAGTGTTTGCCGTGCTCAACAAGATGGATCTGCCCCAGGCCGATCCAGACAATGCCAAGGCCGAGATCGAAGACGTGATCGGTATTGATGCCAGCGATGCCATTCCATGCTCGGCCAAGACCGGCATGGGCATTGACGACATCTTGGAAGCGATTGTGGCCAAAGTGCCGGCACCCAAGGGCAACCCGGATGGCCCGCTGCGCGCCATGATCGTGGACAGCTGGTTTGACCCCTATGTGGGCGTCGTGATGCTGGTGCGCGTGGTGGACGGTGAGCTCAAAAAGGGTGAGCGCTTCAAGATGATGGCCACGGGCGCTGCCTATGAAGCCAACAACATCGGCGTGTTTACCCCCTCCAACTCGCCGCGCGACTCGCTCAAGGCCGGCGAAGTGGGCTACATCATTGCCGGCATCAAGGAATTGAAGGCCGCCAAGGTGGGCGATACCGTCACCCTGGAAAAGAAGCTGCCCAACAACCTGGGCCCTGCGGAGAAGGCCTTGCCTGGCTTCAAGGAAGTCAAGCCCCAGGTGTTTGCCGGCCTGTACCCGACCGAGGCCAGCGAATACGACCAGCTGCGCGACGCGTTGGAAAAGCTGCAGCTCAACGATGCGGCGCTGCAGTTTGAGCCGGAAGTCTCGCAGGCGCTGGGCTTTGGCTTCCGCTGCGGCTTCTTGGGCTTGCTGCACATGGAAATCGTGCAGGAGCGCCTGGAGCGTGAGTTTGACCAGGACCTGATCACCACCGCGCCCAGCGTGGTCTACCAGGTGCTCAAGGGTGATGGTGAGCTGATCGACGTGGAAAATCCTTCGAAGATGCCTGATGTCGGCCGCATCGAAGAAATCCGTGAGCCGATTGTGACCGTGCACCTGTACATGCCGCAGGAGTATGTGGGCCCGGTCATGACGCTGGCCAACCAAAAGCGTGGTGTGCAGATGAATATGCAATACCACGGCCGCCAGGTCATGTTGACGTACGAGATGCCGCTGGGCGAAATCGTGCTGGACTTCTTTGACAAGCTCAAGTCGGTCTCGCGCGGTTATGCCTCCATGGACTATGAGTTCCTGGAGTACCGCGCCTCCGATGTGGTGAAGGTTGACATCTTGCTCAACGGCGAGAAGGTGGACGCGTTGTCCATCATCGTCCACCGCACCCAGTCGCAATACCGTGGCCGTGCCGTGGTGGCCAAGATGCGTGAAATCATCAGCCGCCAGATGTTTGACGTGGCCATTCAAGCGGCCATTGGCGCCAACATCATTGCGCGTGAAACCGTCAAGGCCATGCGCAAGAACGTGCTGGCCAAGTGCTATGGCGGTGACATCACCCGTAAGCGCAAGCTGCTGGAAAAGCAAAAGGCCGGCAAGAAGCGCATGAAGCAAATTGGTTCGGTGGAAGTGCCGCAAGAAGCCTTCCTGGCCATCTTGCAAGTCGAAGACTGATAAAGAGGGAGAGCATGCAACCCATGCAATGGATCACTGCGGTCATCATGGCCGCCTTTGTGGGCTACATCGGCGCTTGGTACACCGGTGCCATCGAGGGCAACTTTGCCCTGCTGATGTTCCTGGCCACTTTTGTGACGGGCCTGTACTGGTTGGCTGAGCGCTTTTACTTCTGGCCGCAGCGCAAGAAGGAAGCTGCGCGCCTGAACGCCGAAGCCACGGCACGCCGTGCCGAGCTGGAGCGCCAGGGTCTGCGCCATGACATGGTGGACACCACCGAAGGTGAGACCCGCATCCTCAAGCAGCCGTGGTGGCTGGACTGGACCGCGGGCCTGTTCCCGGTGCTGTTCGTGGTGTTTGTGCTGCGCTCTTTCCTGTTTGAACCGTTCAAAATTCCTTCGGGATCGATGATTCCCACCTTGCTGGTGGGTGACCTGATCCTGGTGAACAAATTCACCTACGGCGTGCGCTTGCCGGTGCTCAACACCAAGGTGACCGAAGGCAACGCGCCCCAGCGCGGCGATGTGATGGTGTTCCGCTACCCTCCACAACCTACGCTGGACTACATCAAGCGTGTGGTGGGTGTGCCTGGTGACACCGTGGCTTACCTGAACAAGCGCTTGACGATCAATGGCCAGGAAGTGCCGACCACCGATCTGCCGGACTTCTTTGACACCGATGCCATGCGCTACTTCTCACAGCTGGAAGAAAAGCTGGGTGACAAGCCGCACAAGCTGCTCAACACCAAGGGCATGCCTGCGTTTATTCAGGGCGCATCGGAGTTCCCGTTCCGCGAAAACTGCACCTACACCGTGGAAGGTGTGACCTGCAAGGTGCCTGAGGGACACTACTTCGCCATGGGCGATAACCGTGACAACTCACTGGATTCGCGCTACTGGGGCTTTGTGCCAGAAGCAAACATTGTCGGAAAAGCCTTTTTCGTTTGGATGAATTTCGGTAACCTCAAGCGTATCGGTAGTTTCAACTAAGGCAGTGCACCTGCAATGGATGGCCGCTTTGAGCGGCCATTTTTCTTAAGAGGAGAGGGAAATCATGCGTTGTGCGTCTCGTCGCAGCCAAAAAGGCTTGTCTTTCGTCAGTTTTGTCGTGATTGCTGTGTTGGCCGTCGCGGTTTTTGCGATTGGCGGACAATCGCTGCCCATCGTCCTGGAATACCAGGCCGCCAAGAAAGCGGCGCAGAAAGCGGCCAATGAGGGCAGCACCGTGGCCGAGGTTCGTGCAGCGTTTGACCGCGCCGCGCAGATTGATGACATCCAGACCATCACAGGTAAAGACCTGGAGGTCAGCAAGATCAATGACCGCGTCGTGGTGGCTTTTGAATACGAGCGCTCTCTCCCGTTGGTAGGCCCTGCCTACCTTGTTTATCGTTTTACACATCAGACCCCATAGGTGCCAATCACCCTGCAAGATCTGCAGCAAACGCTGCAGTACCAATTCCAAAATCCTGCCTTGCTGCAGCGTGCGCTGACGCACCGCAGCTTCTCGGCAGACAACAACGAGCGCCTGGAGTTTCTGGGCGACTCGGTGCTCAGCCTGGCCATTTCCAGCTTGCTGTACCAGTGCTTGAAAGATCTGCCCGAAGGTGATCTCTCGCGTGTGCGATCCAACCTGGTCAAAGAAGGCACGTTGCACCTGATCGCCGTCAAACTGCAGCTGTCCGACTTGCTGCGTTTGGGCGAGGGTGAGGCCAAGTCCGGCGGTAAAGACCGCCCCTCCATCCTGGCCGATGCGGTCGAAGCCATTCTGGGTGCGGTGTACCTGGACGCTGGCTTCACGGCGGGCGAACAACTGGTGCACCACCTGTTTGAAGGGGTGGACATCAACCCCCACATGCGCGCAGCGGAAAAAGACCCGAAAACCGCGCTGCAAGAGTGGCTGCAAGGCCGCCGCATGCACCTGCCGCAATACAGTGTGACCCATATCACGGGGGCTGCGCACAAGCAGACCTTTGAAGTGGCTTGCATGATTCCCGAACTCAAGCTCGGCGCCAAAGGCACAGGTGCATCGCGCCGTGCGGGCGAACAAGCTGCTGCCAGCGCGATGCTGGCCCTTTTGAAAGCGAAACACCCATGACCGATGCTGCGAAGAAAAAAGTAGCTAGCACCGCAGGCGCAGCAAGCGCTAAAGGCCAAAAAGGCTCGCAAGCTATTCCTTCTTTTCCGGATGTGACCCCCGCAGGCCAAAGTATGGCCGAGCTGGACGCCATGCTGGCAGCGGCCAAGCCTGGCGCGACCCCTTCTTTGGTGGCGCGTGCCGATGAAATCGCCGCTGAAAAGGCTGCGGAAGCAGCCATCCCTGTGCGCGTGTATGCGCCTGAAGAGCAGCGCTGCGGCCTGATCGCCATCGTGGGCAAGCCCAACGTGGGCAAGTCCACGCTGATGAATGCGCTGGTGGGCCAGAAGGTGTCCATCACCTCGCGCAAGTCGCAGACCACGCGCCACCGCATCACCGGCATTCGCACGAAGGAAGAGACACAGTTCATCTTTGTGGACACGCCTGGCTTCCAGACCAAGCACTCCACCGCGCTGAACAAGTCGCTCAACAAGACCGTGATGGGCGCTATCACCGATGTGGACCTGATCTTGTTCGTGGTGGAAGCGGGCAGCTTCACCTTGGCCGATGCCAAGGTGCTGAGCCTGTTCAAGCCCGGCATTCCTACGCTGCTGATCGCCAACAAGCTCGATGAAGTGGGTCGCCGCCACGAGATTGCGCCTTGGCTCAAGAACATGCAAGAGCGCCATCCGTTTGCGGAGTTTGTGCCCATGTCGGCCAAAAAGCGCGATGACATTCAGCGCCTGTTCGGTATCTGCGCCAAGTACCTGCCCGAGCAGCCCTGGTTCTACGCCGAAGACGAGCTGACCGATCGCAGCGAAAACTTCATGGCCGCTGAAATCGTGCGTGAGAAGCTGTTCCGCTTTACCGGCGATGAACTGCCTTACACCTCGACGGTGGTGATCGATAAGTTTGTGGAAGAACCCAGCAAACACCACAAGCGCTTCATGCGTGTAGCCGCCACGATTGTGGTGGAGCGCGATGGCCACAAGGCCATGGTGATTGGCCAAGGTGGTGAACGCCTCAAACGCATCTCCATGGAAGCGCGCCAGGAGATGGAAAAGCTGTTTGACGCCAAGGTGTTCTTGGAAGTGTGGGTCAAGGTCAAGTCGGGCTGGGCCGACGATGAAGTCCGCGTGAAGTCGTTCGGTTACGAATAAAAGCGTGGTCGCAGGGCGCCGGTGCGCTGTGCGACACTTCACACCTCGTGATTGTGAAAAGGTCTCACTGAGACCTTTTTGTTTTTGAAGCATCTATGGCCGCCAAGCGCGTGGGCGAAGAGCCCGCATTCATCCTGCACCGCTACGACTGGAGTGAATCCAGTTTGATTCTGGAGGTGTTCACGCGCCACCGCGGGCGTGTGGCGCTGGTGGCCAAGGGCGCGAAAAAGCACACCTCCAACTTCCGTCCGGTGCTGCTGGCGCTGCAGCCGCTCAAAGTCAGTTACACGCTCTCGGGCGATGGCAATGCCGACATCCACGTGCTCAAAGGCGCGGAGTGGGCGGGCGGGCACATCATGCCCATGGGCAACAACCTGCTCACGGGCATGTACCTCAATGAGCTGCTGATGCGTCTGCTGGCACGTGATGACCCGTATGCCTATCTGTTCGATGTGTACGGTGCCGTCATCAAGCTGCTGGCCACCCAGCACGAAGAGGTGATAGAGCCGGTGCTGCGCGCGTTTGAGTTGATTTTGCTGCGTGAGCTGGGGCTGCTCCCATCTTTGGAGCTGGAAACGCTGACCCTGCAAGGTCTAGAGCCACAAAAGGCTTATGTACTCGTGGCAGAGATGGGACTGCGCCCCGCGCTCGACAGTGACCGCGCAGCGCTGACGGGCCAGCAGTGGACGCAGCTGCAGCGTGCGCTGGAGCAGGGCGAAGGGGCTTACCCCGCCCTGGTACGCGCGTGCGCCACGGTGGCATCACCGCTGAAGCCGCAACTGCGCCATCTGCTGCAATACCATTGCGGCAGCTTGCTGCGCACGCGGCAATTGATGATGGATTTGCAAACCTTATGACCGCTACCCCCACTTCCCGCCGCACGGCCCTGTCCGTCAACGTCAACAAGGTTGCGCTGCTGCGCAATACGCGCCACCTGGGCATTCCTTCGGTGACGCGCGCGGCCCAGCTGTGCCTGGAGGCGGGTGCGCAGGGCATCACCATCCATCCGCGTCCTGATGAGCGGCATATTCGCGGCACCGATGTGTATGAGTTGGCTGCGCTGATGCAAGCCTGGCCGCAGGCAGAGTTCAACATCGAGGGCAACCCCACGCAGAACCTGATGGCCTTTATCCGCCAGGTCAAACCGCACCAGGCCACCTTTGTGCCCGACAGCGAAGACCAGTTCACCAGCGACCACGGCTGGAGCTTTCCGCACGATGCCGAGCGCCTGCAACCCTTGATCGCTGAATGCCAAGCCCTGGGCGTGCGCGTGAGCCTGTTCATGGACCCGGTGCCCGAGCAAATGGCCGCAGCCAAGGCAGTGGGCGCAGACCGGGTGGAGCTGTACACCGAGCCCTATGCCGCTGCCAAAGGTGCGGCCGAGCAGGCCCAGCAACTGGCCATCTACGCCCAGGCCGCCCAGGCAGCGCTGGATGTGGGTTTGCAAGTGAATGCCGGCCACGACCTGAACCGCGACAACCTGGCGGCCTTTGTGGCGCAGGTGCCCGGTGTGGCCGAAGTCTCTATCGGCCACGCGCTGATCGCTGACGCGCTGGAGCTGGGCTATGCGAGTACCGTCAAGGCTTACCAGGCCTGCATTGACCAAGGCATGGCCGAGCGCACGGCAAGCGCCGGGCGTTGAAATATTTAAAACAGGAGCTGCTAGCGCTTTCTGCATAAGGGCTAGAGCCTGATTTGGCTTGTCATCATGATTTACGGTATTGGCACAGATATTTGCGATGTTCGCCGCATACGCGCCAGCGTGGAACGCCATGGGGACCGCTTTGCCGCCAAAGTGCTGGCGGAGCAGGAACTTCAGGTCTGGCGTGCGCGCAGCGCCCGCTGGCCCGAGCGCGGCATCAAATACCTGGCCACGCGCTTTTCGGCCAAAGAAGCGTTCAGCAAGGCCGTGGGGCTGGGCATGGTCATGCCCATGACCTGGCGCAACTGCGAAATTGCCAACCTGCCCAGCGGCCAACCCACCATCGTGCTGCACGGTGCGATGAAAACATGGTTTGAGGCCCAGGGCCTGAGCGCGCACATCACCATGAGCGACGAGAGCGAATACGCCGCGAGCTTTTGCGTGGTGGAGCGCAAGGGGTAGGGGCCATGTCGCCGCTGCTTTTTCCGGCTGGTCTGGCCATCGTCTGGGTCTTTTTGACATCGCTGAACGTTTGATGCCGCAGGTCTGGCGCTGGCTGGCGCACAGCCGTCATACTTGAGGCTTTGCAGCATTGCGCGAGACGCCACCACACGCTCGTGAGAAGGTACAGATCCATGACCGCACTTCATGCCCCCCTCATCATCGATATTGCAGGCCAGGCCCTGACCGATGTGGACCGTGATCGCCTGGCGCACCCGCTGGTGGGCGGCATCATCTTGTTTGCCCGCAACTGGGGCAGCCGCGACCAGCTGGTGCAGCTGTGTGCCGATATCAAGGCCGTGAAAGACGATCTGCTGATCTGCGTGGATCACGAGGGTGGCCGCGTGCAGCGCTTCCGTACCGATGGCTTCACCCACATCCCGCCCATGCGTGCCTTTGGCGAGCTGTGGATGAACGACGGCAAGGGTAAAAAACACCGCGAAGGCCGTGGTGCGATGCGTGCCATGAACGCCGCCACGGCTGCCGGCTACGTGCTGGGCTGTGAGCTGCGTGCCTGCGGGGTGGACTTCAGCTTCACCCCGGTGCTGGATCTGGACTACGGCGAAAGCAGTGTGATTGGTGACCGCAGCTTTCACCGCGACCCACGCGTGGTGGCTGCGCTGGCCAAGAGCCTGATGCACGGCTTGCTGCAAGCGGGCATGGGCAACTGTGGCAAGCACTTTCCCGGTCACGGCTATGTGAAGGCCGACTCGCACGTCGATATGCCCGTGGACAAGCGCAAGCTCAAAAAGATTCTGTCCGAAGATGCGGCGCCTTACCCCTGGCTGTCCAGCGTGTTGACGGCGGTGATGCCCGCGCACGTGATCTACCCCAAGGTGGATGCGTTGCCCGCAGGTTTCTCCAAAATCTGGCTGCAAGACATTCTGCGCAGTGAGCTGCGCTATGACGGTGCCATCTTCAGCGATGACCTGAGCATGGAGGCGGCGCGCCGCATTGATGGCCAGGTCATCAGCTATACCGATGCCGCTTTGCGCGCGCTGGATGCCGGCTGCGACATGGTGCTGCTGTGCAACCAGAGCCTGGGTCTGGGTGCACACGTGGATGAATTCCTCGATGGGATGGATGATGCGCTGCGCACTGGCCGCTGGCAGCCCGATGTGGATTCGGAGTCACGCCGCGTGTCGTTGCTGCCCGAAACCGTGCCGCAGCCCTGGGACGATTTGATGCGCCAGCCTGCTTATCTGCAGGCCCTGGATTTGCTGCCCTGACCTTGCGCAACAGGCAGCCAAGCCGCTGTGAATGCTTTATCGATCCACCCGCATACGTGAGTGTGCCGGTGGATTTTTTTGTCTGAATGGTCCAGTGAGGCCCTTTTGCAGGGGGCGGAATGTGCCAAATCCTTATTGAGGGAGTTATGCGTTTGGCGTCAGTAATGCATGCATTCGTGGAATATCTGCGCAGAAAAAAGCCGTTTGCGGCGTGATGCCAATCTGTGCGAATTCATGAAGTGCATCTGAAAATTCTGTTTGAATTTTCAGTAATTTCTGAAAATTGAATTTCCTAAATCATTGATTTATCGATTGTTTCATCTGTACACCAATGGTAAACCCTATGTCTTTGGTCTTGTAAAAGACCATGCTTAAGTGACTGCTGAGTACAGCGTTGAAAGCCAAGACAAACCGAGAGTCCTAGCATCGGAAGATTAAAGCAGTGTGACATGGCCCAAAGAAGGCTTGAAACACGCTTGACACGCTCTCTGGTGGGAGCGTGGATTGATTTGACACGATGTAGGAAGAGAAGTGATGTCTCATATTTCCCCGCCAAGCCGCAGAACCTTTTTGCTGGCTTCTGGTGCAGGGGTAGCTGCAACTGGCATGGCAATGACTTTCCATGCCAATGCCAAGCAAGCTGCTGTGCAACTGGATAAGTACAAACCGGAATACTTCAACGCCGAAGAATGGGCGTTTGTGATGGCGGCTACGGCCCGCCTGATTCCTTCTGAAGGCGAAGGCCCAGGTGCACTGGAAACCCATGTGCCCGTCTTTATTGACCGCCAGCTGCTGGGTTACTACGGCAATGCGGAGCTCTGGTACATGGAAGGGCCTCACGACCCTACGGCCACCCCCGATCGTGGCTGGCAAACCCCCCTCAACCCTGCGCAGCTGTATCGCCAGGCCATTCCTGCATTCAACGCAGAGTGCAAGGCCCGCTGGGAAAAGGACTTCGCTAGCTTGACACCTGCACAGCAGGACGAAGCTTTGACCGCCTTGCAAAAGGGTGTGATCAAGCTGGCTCCTGAGCTGAGCATCTTCTTCGCTACTTTGCTGGCCAACACCAAGGAAGGCTACTTTGCCGACCCCATGCACGGTGGTAACCACGGTATGCAGTCCTGGAAGTACATCGGCTTCCCAGGTGCCCGCGCTAGCTACGCCGAATGGATTGGTCAGCACAACAAGAAGTACCCCCTGGGTCCTGTATCCATCAAAGGCGAGAGAGCTTAACCATGGCACGCATTGAAAAGAAAAAAGACGTCGTGATCGTTGGTCTCGGCTGGACAGGCTCCATTGCTGGTATCGAACTGGCCGCTGAAGGCCTGGAGATCGTGGCCCTGGAGCGCGGTGGCGACCAGAACACGGTGCCTGAGTTCAAGTACCCCAACCAGATCGACGAACTGACCTACGGTGTGCGCCTGAAGAACATGCAGCGCCCCAAGCAGGCAACGCTGACAGTGCGCCGCAATGATGGCGAAATCGCACTGCCTTACCGTTCGATGGGTTCGTTCCTGCCCGCCAACGGCGTGGGTGGTGCTGGTACCCACTGGAATGGCTTGCTGTGGCGTCCGCAGGCTGAAGAAATGAAGCTGCGTAGCTACGTGAAAGACCGCTGGGGCGAGTCCATCATTCCTGAAGGCATGAACCTGATGGATTACCCCGTCAGCTATGACGAGCTGGAGCCCTTCTTCACCCAGTTCGACGAAGTGGCTGGTATCTCGGGCAAGGCTGGCAATATCAAGGGCCAGATCCAAGCCGGTGGTAATCCTTTTGAAGGCTGGCGCTCGAAAGAGTACCCCATGCCTGCACTGCCTGCCACGTACGACTCGACCAAGTTCGAAGCCGTGGCCAAGCAAATGGGCTTGCACACCTTCCAGGCACCTGCTGGTATCGCATCGACTGCCTATGTGAACCCCTACGGCATGCAGATGGCACCTTGCAACTTCTGCGGTTTCTGCGAGCGCTACGGTTGCTACCAGTATTCCAAGTCGTCGCCCCAGACAGCGATCTTGGATGCCCTCAAGCGCAAGAAGAACTTCAGCTACCGCACCCACTGCGAAGTGCTGCGCGTGGAAAGCTCGGAAGACGGCAAGACCGCGACCGGCGTGACTTACTTCGACTCCAACACCAACGAAGAAGTCTTCCAGCCTGCGGACTTGGTGATTCTGTCGTCCTACCAGCTGAACAACGTGCACCTGATGCTGGTGTCCGGCATCGGCAAGCCTTACGACCCCAAGACCAACACCGGTGTGACAGGTAAGAACTACGCCTACCAAATGAATGGTGGCGTGACCATGTTCTTCAAGGGCGACAACTTCAACCCCTTCATTGCACACGGCTCCAACGGTATCTGTATTGATGACTTCGGTATCAACCAGAACGACTTTGGCAAGTTGGGCTTCATCGGCGGCGCTTACTGGCGCGTGGGTGCCATGAATGGTCAGCCAATCCGTTCCATGCCTCTGCCTAAGGGCACTCCAGGCTGGGGTGCAGGCTGGAAGCAAGGCATTGGCGAGTGGTACGGCCACTCCATGTCCATCGGTACCCACGGTTCGCACATGTCCTACCGCAACAACCACCTGGACTTGGACCCCACCTACAAGGATCCACATGGTCGCCCACTGATGCGTATGACGTTCAACTGGCAGGAAAACGATCTGAAGATGACCCAGTACCAGAAGGTCAAGGTGGAGGAAGTGGCCAGGGCTATGAATCCAGACTTGATGCAATCGGGCTTCAAGAATTCCGGTGCTCAGTACGACGTACGCCCCTACCAGACCACCCACAACACAGGCGGTCACGTCATGTCGGACAGCCCGCTCGAAGGTGTGGTGAACCGCTATTGCCAAGCTTGGGACAAACACAATGTGTTCGTCTTCGGTGCCGGTAACTTTGTACAGAACACGCAGTACAACCCCACAGGCTTGGTTGGTGGTTTGGCGTACTGGACGGTGAACGCCATCCGTACGCTGTATCTGAAGAACCCACGTCCGTTGGTCTGAGGGAGTTAACAACATGAAAAAAATCCTCAGCATTGTCATTGCCTTCATCGTTCTGGGCATCATCGCGGCGCTGTTGCTGGCCTTCGCACCGTTCAAGCCCACACCGGCCAACGAAACCTTGCCTGCCGACTGGAAGGCAGAGGCTGGTCGTGGTGAGTACGTCATGCGTGCCGGTGACTGCATGGCTTGCCACACCGCCAAGGGTGGCGAGCCCATGGCCGGTGGCTTGGGCATTCACAGCCCTATGGGCACGATTTGGGCGTCCAACATCACACCTGACAAGGAAACCGGTATCGGTAACTGGACCCTGGACCAGTTCCGCGCTGCCATGGTCGACGGTGTCGGTGGCCACGGCCAGCAGCTGTACCCCGCCATGCCGTATGAGAACTACCGTTTCATGACGGAAAGCGATCTGCGTGCGCTGTATGACTACATCCAGACCGAAGTGAAGCCCGTGAAGAATGAAGTGCAGGCCACCAGCCTGAGCTTCCCCTTCAACATGCGTTTCGGTATCCGTGCCTGGAACTGGCTGGCCCTGTCGGGTGAAGCCAAGTTCAAGCCCATGGCGGGTGATGAGCAGCAAATCCGCGGCCAGTATCTGGTAGAAGGCGCAGGCCACTGCGCAGCCTGCCACAGCCCACGTACGACCTTCATGGCGCAAGACGGTACACGTCTGGGCGACTCCAGCTTCCTGACCGGTGGCATGGTGGATGGCTGGTCTGCACCTGCACTGCGCGGCAAGGATGCCCGTGTGCAGAAGTGGACTGCGGAAGAAATTGCTGCCTACCTGGGTTCGGGCCGCAACGCCCACGCTGTGGCCAACGGCGAAATGGCGCTGGTGGTTGAGCACTCGATGCAGTACATGACCGATGCCGACCTGAACGCCATGGCAGTGTTCTTGAAGAGCATGGACGGCCAGCCTGTAGAGACCGTGGCTGAAAAAGTGGCTGCTGTTGGTCCCCGCAGCATGCCTGCGCTGCCTGCAGATGAGGCGGGCAAGTCGACAGCCGAGCTGCTGACTTCTGCATCGCCTGACATGTCGCTGGGCGCACGCCTGTATCTCGATAACTGCGCAGCCTGCCACTTTGTGAGCGGCAAGGGCGCAGCGGAAATCTTCCCCGAGCTGCAAGGTAACGCCATGGTGCTGGGCAAGGATGCCAGCCCGCTGGTGTCGGTGATTCTGAACGGTACTTCGGTGCCTTCGACCGATCGCCGCCCCATGCACCTGGCCATGCAAGGCTACGCTGACCGCCTGACCGACAACGAAGTCGCTCAGTTGGCAACGTTCCTGCGCAAGGGTTGGGGCAACCAGGCTTCGGACGTGAGCGAAAGCCAAGTCAGCAAGGTGCGCAAGCACACCCAGGCACTGGCTGCACCCGAACGCGCCCAGTAAGTCTACGTTGCACATCTCAGCCCCTGGGGGCTGAATGTGACAGCCTCTGAAACCCAGCCGGATGGCACATCCGGCTGGGTTTTTTTATGCTGAAAATGGCTGTTGCCATGGGATGATGCGACCTTTCCCCGCAGCACGAGACCACGTTGCGCGCGTGTGGAGCAGAACAAGGAGCATTTCCATGCGTGTGGGTGTACTGACGGGCGGTGGTGACTGCCCAGGGCTGAATGCGGTGATTCGTGCCGTGACCAAGTCATTGATCAGCCAAGGCGGTTGTGACGTCATTGGCATTCAGGATGGTTTTGAAGGCCTGATGGAGGCGCAGCCTCGCATCAGGCCTCTGGGCTGGGATGAGGTCTCGGGCATCTTGCACATTGGCGGCACGATCTTGGGCACCAGCAACAGCGCCAACCCGCTGAAGAACGAAGCCACGCTGGCGCAGGTCCAGCGCAATGTGCAGGCCTTGGGCTTGGATGTGGTGGTGTCGATTGGTGGTGATGGCACGCAGAGCCTGGCGTATGGGCTGGCCAATGCGGTGGGTATGCAATGCGTGGGGGTGCCCAAAACCATTGATAACGACATTGCCAACTGCGAACGCAGCTTTGGTTTTGACACTGCCGTGGCCACGGCCACCGAAGCGCTGCGCCGCATTGAAAGCACCGCCAACAGTCACCACCGCGTGATGATTGTGGAAACCATGGGTCGCAATGCAGGCTGGCTGGCGCTGGAGGCTGGGATTGCCGGGGCGGCAGACATCATCTTGCTGCCTGAAATTGATTACGACCTGCAAGCCATCATTGATGTGTGCAAGGCGCGTGAGCAGCGCCAGCGCTACACCATCATTTGCATTGGCGAAGGTGCGAAAGAAAGTGGCCACAGCTTGACCGTGCGTGAAACGATAGCGCACAGCCCAGACCCAGTGCGCCTGGGCGGTGTGGGCCATGTGCTGCGCGAACGCCTGCAGCCCCATTTGAAGAGCGAGGTGCGCACCACGGTGCTGGGCCATGTGCAGCGCGGTGGGGACCCTACGCCGTTTGACCGCGTGCTGGCCACCCAGTTTGGGCACCATGCCGCGCAGCTGGTGCTGTCGGGCAATTTCGGTCGCATGGTCACCTTGCAAAACGGAGAGATTGGCAGCGTGGCCATTGCCACCGTGGCCAATACCCAGCGCAAGATTGCGGCAGATCACCCGCTGCTGACCATGGCGCGGGATATCGGTATCTGTTTGGGGGAACGATTGCGCTGAGGCGCCCACGCAAGCTGACGGAGAGGTGACAAAGAATCGCTCAAAAAGTAATTATTTGTTACTTTGTGTTGGAATATATGGGTAAACCCTGTGTAATTGTTGCAGTTTCTTATTTCTTCTACCGCTGGCACGCAGGTGCTGGCGGTTTTCTTTTTTCTTGCTTGCTATGCAATTCAAAAATCTGTCGGTAGCCAAAAAAGTCTGGCTGCTGTTGTTGACTGTGATGGGAACCATGCTGGCCACAGGGCTGAGCATGACAACGTATCTGGGCACTGTGGATACGCAGATGCGGGATCGCATCGTGGATATGGAAGAGCGCATCCGCTTGGTGGTGCAGCTCAGTGGCAATGCAGAAGCCACTTCCAGCTACTTGGTGGCGGCCAATATGGCCCAGGATGCCGCCTCCATGGATTTCTTCAACGCGCAGTACACCAAGAACTCGGTAGAAGCGGCCAAGCTGCTGGAGGAAACGGACCGACGCATACAAAGTCCGGAAGGCCGTGCCCAGCTGACGCGCATTCTGGAGCAGCGCAAAAAGCTGCAGCAGCTGTCCGAGCAGGTGAGCATGGAGCGCCGTAACGATGGCGATGTGGGACAGATGGTCATGGGCCAACTGGTGCCTGCGGTGCAGCAATACCTGGGGCTGCTCACGGAGATGGTGCAGCTGCAGCAGAATCTCAAGGCCAAAGGCGTACAGCAGGGCGAAGCGCAACTTGCCGTAGCCAAGAATATTGGCGGTGCAGCTTTGGTGGGCGTGGTGGTGCTGGGCCTGCTGCTGTCGATCTGGTTGGTACGCCAGCTGACGCAGCCACTGGCGCGCGCTGTGGCGCTGGCGGAAACCATTGCCGCCGGTGATCTGACGGCCGATGTGCACGATGACCGCCAAGATGAATTGGGCCAGTTGCTGCGCAGCCTGAGCGCCATGACGCAGAAGTTGCGTGCGGTGGTGGGCGAAGTCCGCAATGGCGTGGACTCCGTGTCTTCTGCCGCCAGCCAGATTGCTTCGGGCAACCAGGACCTGTCGGCACGCACCGAACAAACGGCGGCGAACCTGGAAGAAACAGCGGCCAGCATCGAAGAGCTGACTGCCACGGTGACGCAGTCTGCCGATACCGCACGCCAGGCCAATCAGCTGGCTTCTACCGCCGTAGAAGCTGCGGAGCGTGGTGGCGAAGTGGTCAGCCAAGTGGTCATGAGCATGGACCAGATCAACACGTCCAGCCGCAAGATCAGCGACATCATTGGCGTGATCGATGGCATTGCTTTCCAGACCAATATTTTGGCGCTGAATGCCGCGGTGGAAGCCGCACGTGCTGGGGAACAAGGCCGTGGCTTTGCGGTGGTGGCCGGTGAGGTTCGCAGCCTGGCAGGCCGCAGCGCTGAAGCCGCCAAAGAGATCAAGGCCCTGATTACGGCCAGTGTGAACAACGTCGATCTGGGCGCGGAGCAGGTTGCGCAAGCCGGCGAAAGCATGCAGGAAATTGTGAGCAGCGTGCGCCGGGTGACGGATTTGATCGGTGAGATCACTGCATCGTCGAGCGAGCAGCGCGATGGCATTGCGCAAGTGAACCAGGCGGTGAGCAATCTTGACCAGATGACCCAGCAAAATGCAGCGCTGGTGGAAGAGTCGAGCGCGGCCGCATCCTCCATGAACGAGCAGGCCCAGCGCCTGGCCGAAGTGGTGGCGGTGTTCAATGTAGGGCATGTGGCAGTGGCAGCAGCCCCTGTACGCAGCGTTGCACCGCCCAGCATGGCCGCCGCCGGCCTGCGCGCCCGGGCCGCAACACCCAAAGCCGCGATCGCCCAGCCAGCCACCAGCACCAGCACCAGCACCAGCACCAGCACCAGCAAACCAGCGCCAAGCAAGCCAGAACCCAAAGTGGCTGAAGCTGCGCCCAAGCTGTTGCGCCCTGCACCTGTGGCCAGCAAGGCTAGCGTTCCCAGCGACGATGACTGGGAAACCTTCTGAGTCTTTGTGACGAAGCGATACAAGGAGCCATTGCGGCTCCTTTTTTTATCAGCAAAATAGATCGCCAGCGCTTGCAGGTCAGGCGCAGGTAGCTATTAAAAATAATTTCAGAGGCCAGCATGGACCGACATGACGAAGCAGTGATGCAGTTTTTAACTGCCAATGGCGACACGTTTATTGCCCCGCACTACGAGGTGGCCGCTGGCTGGATGTGCCCCAGCTTTGTGGCGCTGCGCCCCGCCAAAAAGCAAGTCTGGGTGGTGGAGGTGACAGCATCCGGCTACCCCTTGGGCTTGGTGGACCGCATCAATCAACGTATCGAGAAGTGGTATGCCCCGCTGCTGGAGCAACTGCAGCGGCTGCAGGTGACGCACAGTGACTGGAGCATTGGCCTGCTGGTGTTTGTGCGCGACGACCAGGTCGAATGGCTCACAGGCCGGGTAAAGGATCTGGCAGGGGTGCAGGTGCTGAGCTTGGAGACAGCCAGCAGCCCCTGGGCCTGGCACGGCAGTGTCTGGACCGAGGACTTTGACTTTGCCCATGGCGACATTCCCCGCAAACAGGCAGCGGGCCCTGACGCACCGCAAACCCATTGATGGGGGGCACGCAGTGGCCCCGCGTATGCGGGCTGGTGGGCATGCTGATGGTGGCATGGGTGGGCCGGGCCGCCGTGGCGGCACCTTGGCAGATCTGTGATCTCCAGGTGCGTGTGCTGGAGCATGCGGCACAGACGCGCACTCTGTGGGTGCAAGTGCTGCAAGCGCAAGGGGCTGCGGAATGTGCCCCCTCTGGGACACACTTGGAATTTCGGCCTGCCAGTCTGGACTATCAGAGCGAGCTACCCCGCAGGCAATGGCCCAAGCCTGGGCAAACAGTGACCGTGCGCCACCGTTATCTGGATGGCGTGTGCAAAAACACGGGTCCTTGTCGCATTCAGCACTACTCACCACTGCGGCCTTGAGCGCCTGCGCGCCATGGTCGTTGCTGCCCGCTGGCTTGCGGTCTGACTTTTCAATTCTTCTTTCAGGTTTCTTGGCATGCATGCACCCGATTCGATTCGCCCTTGGACATTTGCCGATCAAGTCAGCAGTTACCGTTTCTGGGCGCTGATCGTCGCTTGGCTGTGCGTGGCCTTCAATGGCCATTTGCTGCGCAGCGGAGCCTTGCAGACCTTGCGCGAGCAGGCTGGTTACGCCGACATCGCCATGGTGCTGGGCGGGGCACTGCCTGTGGGCATTGTCACGGGGCTGATTGGGGGGCTGCTGGTGGTACGTGGCCGCACGGTGCGCTGGCTGATTGCCGTGCTGCTGTTGGCGGGCGTGCTGCTGCCCTGGGCCACGGGGGCGCTCAGCAGCGCCACATTGCCCATGTTGACCTTGAAGTTGGTGGCGGCCGAAGCCCTCAGCTACGGCGTGATGCTGGCGGTCATTGCCTGGCTTGGCGGTGGGCGCAGCAACAGCATCGCCCTGGCCACGGTGTTGGCAGTGGCTTTGCTGCTCAAGGCAGTGGTGGACATGTCGGGCAGCATCGCCTTCATGCACCTGAGCCAGACGTGGCCTGATATCAGCCTGCAGTTCTGGTCGGTCACCGTGGTCCTTGTGGCTGTGCTGGTGTTGCTGCCCCTGCTGCATCCCAGTGCCCAGGACTTGTTTGCAGGGGTGCCTGCACCACGCCATTGCCCGCTGCAGCCGCGCCATCGCCACCCTGGGGTGGCAGCGGCATGGGGTGGTTTGCTGTGGGTTGGGGGGCTGGCGCTGTGCGGTGTGCTGTGGCAGATGGCACTTGGTGACTGGACGGACCCTGCCCATGCCCGCCGGTGGGTATGGGGGGCCGCAGGCGTGGCGCTGTTGGGGCTGTTGGGCGTGGTGTACTGGAACTACCGCATCCACGGTGAACTGGCTGCCTTGGCGCCATCGCCCCAATTGCTGACACCCCGGGCTGCAGCCCTGGCATCGTTGTTGCTGCCACTGGCTGCACTGCTGTTGCCCCTGCAACTGGCTGCCGTGTTGAATCAGACGCAGCGGGTGCGCATTGCCACCGGCTGGCTGGTGTACTGGAGCCTGTTGCTGCCTGCTGTGGCCATGGCCCAGGTGCAGCGCGCCGTGAATACGCTGGCCCAGGATGTGAACGCTGCGCCAGGTAGGGCGGATGCCTGATGTCACGCTCAGTCGCCTGCCGATCTCTATGATCGGGCAGCAGGTTGGAGCATTTGTTGTATTAAAAATGAGAGCGCTCTGCGCTCATTGGCTGGACGGAAAACCCCTATGACAACCCTCGGAACCCCTCTCACCCCCCACGCCACCAAAGTCATGCTGCTGGGCAGCGGCGAATTGGGCAAGGAAGTGCTGATCGCCTTGCAGCGCCTGGGCGTAGAAACCATTGCGGTAGACCGCTACGAGAACGCGCCCGGCCAGCAAGTGGCCCACCATGCGCGCACCATCGCCATGAGCGATCCAGCGCAGCTCAAGGCGCTGATCGAGGCCGAAAAGCCTGACTTGGTGGTGCCCGAGATCGAAGCCATTGCCACGCCCATGCTCGAAGAGTTGGAAGCTGCCGGTGTGGTCACCGTCATTCCCACGGCCCGTGCCACGCGCCTGACGATGGACCGCGAAGGCATCCGCCGTCTGGCTGCAGAGACGCTGGGCCTGCCCACCAGCCCCTACCGCTTTTGCGATTCCGCCGAAGAGCTGCAAGCCGCCATTGATGGCACCGATGGCCAGAGCGCCATCGGCTACCCCTGCGTGGTCAAGCCGGTGATGAGCAGCTCCGGCAAGGGCCAGAGCAAGATCGACGGCCCGGACGATGTGCAAAAAGCCTGGGACTACGCCATGGCTGGCGGCCGCGTGGCCAAGGGCCGCGTGATCGTCGAAGGCTTTATCGACTTTGACTACGAAATCACCCAGCTGACGGTGCGCGCCAAGGGCGCGGATGGCCAGATTGCCACCCATTTCTGCGACCCCGTGGGCCACATACAGCAGGTCGGCGACTATGTGGAAAGCTGGCAACCCCACCCCATGTCGGCCAGCGCGCAAGCCAAGTCGCAGCAGATTGCCAAGGCCGTGACCGACAACCTGGGCGGCCTGGGCCTGTTTGGCGTGGAGCTGTTTGTGAAGGGCGAGCAAGTGTGGTTCAGCGAAGTCTCGCCGCGCCCGCACGACACTGGCCTGGTCACGCTGTGCACGCAGTGGCAGAGCGAATTTGAGCTGCATGCCCGCGCCATCCTGGGCCTGCCGGTGGACACCAGCTTGCGCAACCCCGGTGCCAGCGCCGTGATCTACGGCGGCCAAGACGCCGAAGGTCTGGTGTTTGACGGCGTCGATGAGGCGCTGGCGATTCCGGGAACCGACCTGCGCCTTTTCGGCAAGCCCGAGAGCTTTGTGAAGCGCCGCATGGGCGTGGCGCTGGCGCGTGCCGCCGATGTGGAGCAGGCCCGTACCACCGCCAAGCTGGCCGCCAGCAAGGTCAAGCCGCGCAAGCCTTGAAAATGAGAGCTGAAAGCGTAGGCTGTATCAGCGCTGAAGGCCTTAAACATGCTTAAAAAAAGCCACCACCTTTGCATCAAAGGTGGTGGCTTTTCGGTTTTCAGCGTCCTGAATTTTCAGGGGAAGGTCGCGGATTTTGGCGCTGGGGTGGGTTCAGCCGCCACATCGGGCGCCGGTGGTGTGTGCTTGTGCAATCGCTCGGCGGGCACGGGGGTGCCCATGCGCCAGCGCCGGACCACACGCTGGAAGATCAGCGCATTGGGGATCTGGATCAAGGTGCCGGGCTCGGATGCGGTGGAATCTTCCAGCGTGGTGTAGAGCAGGTTGATGTCGCACACACGACCCAGTGCGCCGGGTTTTTCAGCCGTGTCCAGCACTTCAATGTGATCACCCACACGGAAGGGGCCCACGGTGAAGATCAGGAAGGCACAAAACAGGTTGGACAGCACGCTCCATGCGGCAAAGAAGGCCACCGCACCCACGGTGGCAAAGCCGGTGAAGGCGGACCACAGCACACTGGCCGAGACGCCCAGGCGCTCCAGAATCAGCAGCAAGGAACCCGCAAAGATCAGCCAGCGCACCACGGTGTGGATGGGCATGAGCAGCTCATGCGGAAACTCATAGTGCGCACTGGCGCGCTGGATCACCCGCTTGAACAGGCGGTGCAGCAGCCAGGCCACCACCACGATGAGCAGGATCTGCAACATGGGAACGGCCACATCCAGCCAGTCCTGCATCCAGGAGGGAAGGCGGGTTCGCAGGCTTGAAAAACGGTCAATCAGAGTCACGGTCGGTAGATTCAAAACGGTGTGCTTCTTCGGATACTAACGAAACTGCCCGCTGCTGCGGGTGGTTCATGTTGTTACACAAAATGAAAAGGGACCCGGGTGGGTCCCTTGTTCAGGCGCAGTGCGTAGTGCTTAGACCTGTTCGCGGCGCAGGGCGGGGAACAGAATCACGTCGCGGATGCTGGCGCTGTCGGTGAGCAGCATCAGCAGGCGGTCGATACCGATACCGCAGCCGCCTGTGGGGGGCATGCCGTATTCCAGGGCGCGCACAAAGTCGTGGTCGAAGTACATGGCTTCGTCGTCGCCGCCGTCCTTGGCTTCCACCTGGGCATTGAAACGGGCAGCTTGATCTTCGGCGTCGTTCAGCTCGGAGAAGCCGTTACCGAATTCACGGCCAGTGATGTACAGCTCAAAGCGCTCGGTCACCTCGGGGCGCTCGTCGTTGGCGCGGGCCAGCGGCGAGATTTCGGTGGGGTGTTCCATGATGAAGGTGGGGTTCCACAGCTTCTCTTCGACCACTTCTTCAAAGTACAGCACTTGCAGGCTGGCCAGCGAACGGGTGGACAGCTTGTCCTTTTCTTCGTTCATGCCCAGCTTCTTGAGCGCATTGGTCAGCCAGTCGCGGTTGGTCACGTTGTCACCGGCCTCGGTGTACTTGACGATGGCTTCTGGGATGGTCAGGCGTTCAAATGGCTTGGTCAGATCGACGGGCTTGCCGCCGTAGCTGCACTCCAGCGTGCCCACGGCCTTCATGGCGGCGTCGCGGATCAGCTGTTCGGTGTAGTTCATCAGGTCCTGGTAGTCCCAGTACGTGGCGTAGAACTCCATCATGGTGAACTCGGGGTTGTGACGCACCGACACACCTTCGTTGCGGAAGTTGCGGTTGATCTCAAACACGCGCTCAAAGCCACCGACGATCAGGCGCTTCAAGTACAGCTCCGGCGCAATGCGCAGGTACATCTCTTGGTCGAGCGCGTTGTGGTGCGTGATGAACGGCTTGGCGTTGGCACCACCAGGGATGGGGTGCAGCATGGGGGTTTCGACTTCCAGGAAGCCGTGATCGACCATGAAGTCGCGGATGCCGGCCACGGCCTTGGAGCGGGCTACGAAGCGCTTGCGTGCGTCTTCGTTCATCATCAGATCCACGTAGCGCTGGCGCACCTTCTGCTCTGGATCAGCCATGCCGTGGAACTTGTCGGGCATGGGGCGCAGACTCTTGGTCAGCAGGCGAATTTTGGTGGCCTTGATCGACAGCTCGCCGGTCTTGGTCTTCATCAGTGTGCCTTCGATGGCGATGATGTCGCCCAGGTCCCACTTTTTGAAGTCGGCGTAGACCTCTTCACCCACGGCGTCGCGGGTGACGTAAGCCTGAATGCGGCCGGTGGCGTCTTGCACGGTGGCAAAGCTGGCCTTGCCCATGACGCGCTTGAGCATCATGCGCCCGCCCACGGACACGGTCAGGGCTTCTGCTTCCAGGGCCTCGGCTTCCTTTTCGCCATGGGCTTCAATCAAAGGCAGCGCGCGGTTGGCAGGCTTGAAGTCGTTGGGGAACGCGGCAGTACCAGCAGCCTTGGCGGTTTCGCGCAAGGCTTTCAGTTTTTCGCGGCGCTCAGCGATCAGTTTGTTTTCGTCTTGGGGGGCAGCGACTTCTGCCTCGGGAGTATTTTGATGTTCAGACATGGATGAGCGCAGCGCGGGGGCTGAGGAGACAAGCCAAAACAGGAGATTTTAGTTTTTTTGCGCAGCCTCGGCATGCAGTGTGTGCAATCACGGCACTTTGGGTCTGAAAGCGCGGAAAGTCACCGTGCAAATCATCAAAAAATGAGCGCCAAGCGCTTGTATTTGAAGGTTTTGATAGATGAAGGATATTGAAGTCAAGGAGGGTGGAGCGCAAGCTGCTATGTTTTTATATGCTGCATGGGCAGAATGCCCGCTTTTTCCAGCACGTCGGTGACGAGCTCCAGACGCAGCAGGGGACTGTCAATTTCTAGCAATTGCAGCTGCAGGCGTTCATCCATCGGGAACAGTTCACACCAGCGGTTGGCCACCCAGCTGCAGTCGGCAAAACGGGTGTCGTCGCCGCTGTCCAGGTGGTGCTGCGGCAAGCGCTGCAGCACGTGGCGCAATGCGGTCACGCTGTGTTGCAAATCATCGGGAACAGGGGTGGGCAAGTCTGCGGCGATCAACTGCACATCTGCCACCCACAGCCCGCTGGTCAGCCGGTGTGACTGGGTGATGCGAAAGCGATCGATGCCTTTGCACTGCAGCAGCTCCAGCCCGGTGCTCAGCGGCACCACGGTCTGGATCTCGGCAATGGTGCCCACGCCATGAAAGCGTTCCTGGGGTGCCTGGGGGTTGTGCACCTCGCCACCGCTGAGGAGGGTGACGACCCCAAAGGGCGCACCTTGCTCACGGCAGCAACGCACCATCGTGCGGTAACGTGCTTCAAAGACGCGCAAAGGCAGCGCCCCTCCTGGAAAAAGCACGGTGTGCAGGGGAAAAAGTGGCAGAGAAACCAGCGTCAGCGGAGAAGTCATGGTCGATAGCGGCATTACGCTGGCTATGATGGCCTGCAGTGCATGCGCTAGCGCGTAGGCTGAAGCCGCGCTGCATTGCATGCAGGGTGTTTTTATTCACGTAGTGATCCAACCTTTTGATCTCCATGATGGTTCAAATTCTTCAATTCTTGCTGGAGGTGGTGTGTGGCCTGGTGGCTGGCGCTTGCCTGCTGCGTCTGTACATGCAAGCTCAGCGTATTCCGTTCAACAACCCGGTGGGGCAGCTGGTATTTGCGCTGTCTGACTGGCTGGTGATGCCGCTGCGCAAAATCATTCCCAACCGCACCAAGTACGACCTGTCCAGCCTGCTGGGTGCCTGCTTGGTGATGCTGGTGCAGTATGTGCTGCTGTGGCTGTTGATGGGCGCTGTGGGCAGCCCCTTCACGGTGTTGGTGCTGGCGCTGTTTGGCCTGCTGCGGATGGTGTTGACGGGCTTGATCGGGATTTTGATTGTCTATGCCATCTTGTCCTGGGTGCAGCCGCAGTCGCCTGTTGCCAGCATCTTGTACCGCTTGAGCGAGCCACTGCTGCGCCCGCTGCGCAAGCTGATTCCCCTGGTGGGCGGCGTGGACCTGTCGGCACTGGTCGCGATTGTGGTGCTGCAGGTGTTGATGATGGTGCTGGGCAATCTGCAGTTCAACGTGCTGGCGGGCATGAGCGGCCTGGTGATGGCGCGCTGAAATCAGGCATCTCACGACAGCCCCATGCTGCATGGGGCGTAAAAAAAGGCTCCTGATCAGGAGCCTTTTTTGATGGGCAGCGCAGCGCTTAGTCTTGCACCACCGCATCGGCGGGCAGGCGCTGCAGCATGGCCAGTGTGGTGGCCACGGTGTCGCGCAGCTCGCGGCGGTCGACGATCATGTCCACGGCACCCTTGTCTTGCAGGAATTCCGAGCGCTGGAAACCTTCGGGCAGCTTGACGCGCACGGTGGTTTCAATCACGCGGGGACCCGCAAAACCGATCAAGGCCTTGGGTTCGGCCATGACCACATCACCCACAAAGGCAAAACCGGCCGAAACACCGCCCATGGTGGGGTCGGTCAGCACGGAGATGTAGGGCAGGCCCTTCTTGGCCAGGCGGGTCAGTGCGGCATTGGTCTTGGCCATTTGCATCAGGGAGAGCAAACCTTCTTGCATGCGCGCACCGCCGGTGGCGGTAAAGCACAGGAACGGTACCTTTTGCTCGATGGCGGTCTCGACACCGCGCACAAAGCGCTCGCCCACGACAGAGCCCATGGAGCCGCCCATGAAGTCGAATTCAAAGCAGGCCACGACCATCTCGATGCCCTTGACGGTGCCACCCATGACGATCAGTGCATCGGTTTCGCCCGTGTTCTCCAGCGCTTCTTTGAGGCGCTGGGGGTACTTGCGGCTGTCCTGGAACTTCAAGGGGTCAACAGGAATGACTTCCTGGCCGATTTCATAGCGGCCTTCGCCGTCCAGGAAGTGGTTCAGGCGGGCGCGCGCGCCAATGCGGTGGTGGTGACCACAGGTGGGGCATACGTTCTGGTTGCTTTCCAGATCCGTCTTGTACAGCACCGATTCGCAGCTGGGGCACTTGATCCACAGGCCTTCCGGGATCTGCTGGGTGCGATCCTTGGCTTCGGTTTGCTGAATTTTGGCAGGCAGGAGTTTTTCAAGCCAGGACATACGGTTTCCTCTTCAAGGCAATCTCACTTGGCCCTGCGGATGCGCGAGGGCCAAGGGGCGCATTATGCATCCATCGTTTTGCGCACACCGCGCAAGAAATCAATGGCCAGTGGGACAATTTTTTCGTGGGGTTGATCTTCCAGCAATTGGATGATCTTGCTGCCAATGATGGCAGCGTCCGCCACTTGGGCGACTGCGTGGGCGGTTTGGCCATCGCGAATGCCAAAGCCGACGCCCACGGGCAGGGTGACGTGCTGCTTGATGCGCTGCATCATGGCTGCCACGGCATCCACATCCAGGGCGCTGGAGCCGGTCACACCCTTGAGCGAGACATAGTACACATAGCCGCTGGCAATGCGTGCCACTTGCTGGATACGCTCATCGGTGCTGGTTGGGGCCAGCAGGAAGATCTGGTCCATGTCCTTGGCGCGCAGTTTGGCGGCAAAGACTTCGCTTTCTTCCGGCGGGTAGTCCACCACCAGCACGCCATCGACGCCTGCTTCGGCCGCGTCGTTGATGAAGGCATCTTCACCGTGGATCTGGTCGTAGCGCTCTACCGGGTTGGCATAGCCCATCAGCACCACGGGCGTGGTGTGGTTCTTCTGGCGGAACTCGCGCACATAGGCCAGTACATGCTTGAGGCCCACGCCATTGGCAATCGCGCGGTCGCCCGCCTTCTGGATGACCGGGCCGTCGGCCATGGGGTCGGAGAAGGGCATGCCCAGCTCAATGATGTCGGAGCCCGCTTCCACCATGCCGTGCATCAGCGATGGGGTGATGGCCGCAAACGGAAAGCCTGCGGTCACGAAAGGAATCAGCGCCTTGCGGCCTTCGGCATTCAGTTTTTCAAATGTGGCGGCAATGCGGCTCATGCAGCAGGCCCTCCCTTGACGGTCAGACCGCGCATGGAAGGGCGGTCATAAAAATCTTCACCCGACAGATCAGCCACCGTGCCGATGTCTTTGTCACCACGGCCAGACAGGCTGACCAAGATGGATTGTTCGGGCTTCATGGTTTTGGCCAGCTTCATGGCGTAGGCCACGGCATGGCTGGATTCCAGCGCGGGAATGATGCCTTCGGCGCGGCACAGGTAGTGGAAGGCATGCAGCGCTTCCTGATCGGTAATGCCCACGTACTGGGCACGGCCAAGCTCCTGCAGCCAGGCGTGTTCAGGCCCGACACCGGGGTAGTCCAGGCCAGCGCTGATGGAGTGTGTCTCTAGCACTTGGCCGTTATCGTCCTGCATGATGAAGGTGCGGTTGCCGTGCAGCACGCCGGAGCTGCCTTTTTGCAGCGAGGCCGAATGCTTGCCCGTTTCCAGACCCTCACCAGCCGCTTCCACGCCGATCAGCTGGGTGTGCTCGTAGGGGATGTAGGGGTAGAAGATGCCCATGGCATTGGAGCCACCGCCCACGCAGGCGACGACCGCGTCGGGCTGCTCATTGGCCATCTTCAATTCCGTGAAGATTTCGGGCATCTGCGTCAGGCACTCTTCACCGATCACGCTCTGGAAGTCGCGCACCATCGCGGGGTAGGGTGCAGGGCCGGCTACCGTGCCGATGATGTAGAAGGTGTTGTCCACATTCGCCACCCAGTCACGCATGGCTTCGTTGAGCGCATCCTTGAGGGTCTTGGAGCCCGATTCCACCGGAATCACCGTGGCGCCCAGCAACTTCATGCGGTAGACATTGGGGCTTTGGCGCTTCACGTCCTCTGCACCCATGTACACGATGCATTCGAGGCCATAGCGCGCGCAGATGGTGGCGGTGGCCACGCCGTGCTGGCCAGCGCCCGTTTCGGCGATCACGCGGGGCTTGCCCATGCGCTTGGCCAGCATGGCCTGACCGATCACATTGTTGATCTTGTGGGCGCCCGTGTGGTTGAGGTCTTCGCGCTTCAGATAGATTTGCGCGCCACCCATTTCACGCGACATGCGGGCCGCGTGGTAGACGGGGGAGGGGCGTCCCACAAAGTGGGCCAGCTCCGACTTGAATTCAGCGATGAACTCGGGATCGTTCTGGTACTTGGCATAGGCCGCGCGCAACTCGGACAGCGCGTGTGTCAGGGTTTCACTGGCAAAGCTGCCGCCATAGGGGCCAAAGTGGCCGTTGGCATCGGGGTAAGAGTATTCAAACATCAGGATTGGGGGGCAATTTGGGCGTCGGCGGCGCGTACAGCGGCGACGAAGCGTTGAATTTTTTCAGCATCCTTGATGCCCTTGAGCGGTGTGCCTTCAGGGCTGGTGGCTTCCACGCCGGAGCTGACATCAACTGCCAAAGACAGGCAGCGGGGTCGCACCTGGCGGATGCCATCGGTCACGTTTGCAGGCGTAAGCCCACCAGACAAGACGAGGTGAGCGTTGACGCTTGTTGGCAGGAGTGACCAATTGAATGCTTTGCCTGCACCACCGTAGCCGTCCACATGGGCGTCCAGCAAGATGGCCTGGGCCTGAGAGTAATGATGGGCGTATTTTACGAGGTCAAAGTCACGGGCGCCGTCACCAAGGGGAATGCGTGCTGCGCGCACAAAGCGATGACGGCCGTTGTCTGTGGCCTGCGCACAGATTTCCGGGGTCTCATCGCCATGAAACTGCAGCAAAGCATGCGGGATGGCATGCAAGGCCGCCTGCACTTCGGCCACGCTGGCGTTGACGAAGAGCAAGACGGGCGTGATGAACGGTGGCAAGCGCTGGGCCAGCTGCGCAGCGCGCTCCAGCGTGACGGCTCGCGGGCTGGGTGCATAGAGCACAAAGCCCAGTGCATCCACCCCGGCGGCGACAGCAGCGTCCACATCACACTCGCGCGTCAGCCCGCAGACTTTGATGCGTGTGCGGGAAATAGGAGCTGTCAGCGCTTGTTGCATAAGGGCTAGAGGCAGATTGAATACTTAAGGCAACCAGTCGAAACCGGGGGCGTGGTCTGGCAGATTCCACTGGGCATCGTAGACCGGACCCATGAAATACAAGCCATGGGGCGAGAACGTGGGGGCGGCGGCATCGCGCGAACGCGCTGCCAGCACCTCGGCCATCCATTCTGGGCCGTAGGAGCCGTCGCCAATCGCAATCAGGCAGCCCATGATGTTGCGCACCATGTGGTGCAAGAAGGCGCTGCCCTCAAACTCAAAACGCCAGTAGCAGCACTCCATCTCGCGGTGCAGCGACGGCGCCACGCTGCGGCGGGTGATGTCCAGGCGGTGCAAGGTCTTGACGGGTGTCAAGGCCTGGCAGGCTGAGGCGCGAAAGGAGGAGAAATCATGCTCACCGATCAAACAGGCCGCAGCCTGGCGCATGGCATCACCGTCGAGTGCGTTGAACACCCAGCCGACACGCCCGGCTTCCACACTGGGGCGCACGGGCGACTGCAGCAGCACATAGGCATAGCGGCGTGAGGTGGCACAGGCGCGGCTGTGGAAGGCATCGGGCACTTCACGTGCCCATTGCACCGCGATATCTGAGGGCAAAAAAGTGTTGGTGCCACGAACCCAGGCACTCTCGGGGCGCTGCAGCGCCGTGTCAAAGTGCACCACCTGCATCAGGCCATGCACACCAGAATCCGTGCGGCCTGCACACAAAGTGGAGACCTTTTGAGTAGCAAAGCGGCCCAAGGCCGCTTCGAGTTTGTCTTGAACGGTGTTGCCGTTCGTTTGGCTTTGCCAGCCGTTGTAGGTCTGGCCGTTGTAGCTCACCCCGAGGGCTATGCGCATACGGGCTCCAGGGGAAGCGGCCCGCAGGCCGCTTCAGAAAAAATGCTGTGCATCAATCAATTTCAGACAGCATCTTTTGTGCGCGGGCTTTGAGCGGGCCGCTGGCTTCTGCCAGCACTTCCTCGATCAAGGCGCGGGCACCTTCGCTGTCGCCGATAGAGTTGAATTCCTGCGCCAAATCCAGTTTGGTCGACAGGGGATCTTCGGCGAGATTGTGCACGGGCTCTGCAGCGGCTGCAGGCGCTGCGGGAGCACCCAAGTCCAAATTGAGGGAACTCAGGTCAAAGTCCAAGCCATCGGTGCTGGCTGCGGCAGGTGCCTGGGGCGCTGCGGGTTCAGTGACAGGCAGGGGGGCGGCGGGCGCATCCAGATTGAAATCCAGACCCATATCCAGTGCGGGCGCCGCTTCTTCGCGGGCTGCGGGGCTGGCAGGTGGCGGTGTGACTGGAATGTCAAAGCTGGACAGATCCAGGTCTAGGTCGCTCAGGCCTTGCGCGCTGGGGTCTTCTGCCATCAGCGTGTCTTGCACCAGAGTGGGGGGATCAAAGTCCGCTGGCGCTGCTGCTACATCGAGCTGGCTGTCCAGGGTGCTGGGCAGCTCCAGCGCGGCAAAGTCTGCATCGGACGGCCGCGTTGCAGCTGCTGCAGGTTGTGCAGATGTGGCGGGTGTGCTGGACAGGCCGTTATCGGGCAAATCCAGGTTCAGATCGATATCAGGCAGTTGCTGGACGGCCGCAGCGGTGACTGCTGCAGCGCTGGCGGCGGCAGCTGCGCCTTTGGTCTGCTCAGGCTTGACCGAACTCAGCGCTGCGGCAAAGGCCGAGGTGGGCTTGCTGCTGGCACCGCCGTCCGGGGTTTGGGCGGAGGCAAAGAAGGGGTGGGTAGGGTCCATGTGGCGGCCCATCTCCACCACGCGTTGCCATTCAGGACCCTGGCCACCGCTGGCAGCTTGCATGCCGCGGGCAATGGCTTCCAGGCCCTTGATATCGTGGCGTTTGACGCAGATTTCAGCCAGCTTGACATGGATGGACAAGCGATCGGGCTGGCTGCGCAGCGCTTCTTTCAGAATTTCTTCGGCCTGTACATCGCGGCCATAAGCCAGGTAGACATCGGCTTCGGCCACGGGGTCAACATCGCCGCCGCCATCCAATTGGCTGGGCGAATACGCCATGGTGGACGCGCCAGATTCGGCGCTGCTGGTGTCAACTTGCTGGCCACCGCTGCTGCCAAAGAAGGAGTCGGGTTGCAGCTGGCTGTCGCCCATGCTGGGGTCTGGTGCGGCCTGGGTCGCACGGCGGCGCTTCCAGGCGGAGTAGCCCAGCAAGCCCAGCAGCAAGGCCACCAAACCTGCGCCTGCGGGTACCAGTGGGTTTTCCAGCAGCTCATCCACCATCGAAGGCTCAGGCTGCGGTGCGGGTGGCGTAATAGCTGGCTTGGGCTTCTTGGGGGCGGGCTTGGGCGCTTCTGCGGCAGGAGCGGCTTCGGCGGCCGGGGCCGCAGCTTCTGCAGCGGGCGCAGCGCCAGCTTCTACGGCAGACGATGCGACTTCCGTTGCCGCAGCGGCGGTGGCATTGGGCACTTCCACGGCAGGAGCGGCGGGCGCTTCGGCGTCCGCAGCGGGGGCTGGTGTTGTCGCAGCCGGGGCTGTCGCTGCAGGAGACGCTGCAGCAGTCGCAGGTGCGGCAGGAGTAGAGTTTTGGGCCAGATCGTTCAGCTCAGCCAGATTGCGCTGCAGCTCGTTCAGGCGGTTGTCTTGGTCGTTGGCTTGCTTTTGCTCGGCCAGCTTGGCTTCTGCTGCCGCAGTTTGTACGGCACCCTTGGAGAGGGTCAGCTTGTCCGGTGTCTCCGCAGCAGGACGGCTTTCTGCCACGTGCGCTTGCACTTGCCCGCCAGAGCTGCGGTCAGCGGCCTGCACGGTGGCTTGCGGGGCCTTAGATGCCAGGCTGCGGCGGTAGGCGTTGAAGTCACGGCTTTGCGCGGCAACGATTTGGCGGGCCTCGGAGGTCGAAGTTTCCAGCGCTTGCTCGCGGCTGGGCATCTGCACCACGGCACCGGCGCGGATACGGTTGACGTTGCCGTTGATGAAAGCTTCCGGGCTGCTGCGCAGCATGGCGACCAGCATTTGATCCAGCGAAACACCTGCAGGGCGGTTGGCATTGGCGATGCGACCGGCGGTATCGCCAGCGCGCACGCGGGTGCTGGCCTCTTCGCCCGTGGCCGCAGCGTCTGGGTTGGGGCGCTGTGTGCTTGCCGCTGTGCGCTTGGGCTGCGGGCCCGTCTGGCCGCCTGCCGAAGCGGGTGCTGCAACCTGTGGTGCAGCCGTTGGCGCCGTGGTGGTGCGCTGCGAGGCGGGAGGGTCCAGCAGCAAGGTGTAGCTGCGCACCAGATGACCGGTGCTCCATTGTGTCTCCAGCACCAGATCGACAAAGGGGTCCTGAATCGGGGCGTTGCTGCTCAAGCGCAAGCTGGCCGTGCCATCGGCATTGCGGTGCAACTGAATCTGGATGGCACGTGCGGCGTTGCTGAAGTCCAGTCCCTGTGCGCGGAAAGTTTCGGCCGAGGCCATGCGGGCCACAAGACTGTTGAGTTCAGCGGTAGTAGCTTGAGGGATGCTGATTTCAGCGTTCAGGTTTTCGCCCAATGCCGAGCGCACGCTCAATGTGCCCAGGGCCAAAGCAGACGCATCGGTGGTAGTCAGTGCAGCAGAAACAAAGACGGCTGCGGCCAAGGCTGAAAGTTTCCAACGATGCATGGTGGTGGTCACGTTCAAAATGTTGTGCCGAACTGAAGACGGCGGGTGTTCTTATGGAGTGCCGCAAACAGTCTCTCCCACTGAAGGCGGCATTGGCAAAGACATTAGCAGTATTGCCAGAGGGTGACAAGCAAGGCCAAAGCGCGAAAAAGCAAGGCTTGGCCGAGGCAGCATGCTAGCAAAGGCGTGATTATGACAAGCGCAGCGCCCCTCCCAGAGGGAAGCTGCCGCCATTGCGCCCTGACTCAGCGATTCTGCGCGAAGCCTTGGGTTGACCCATGTTTGATGCTGCGCATTGTTACGCAATGTTGTCAGACGGCGACAACCTGCCGCCGCACGCAGGCACAAAAAAAGGAAGCCGAAGCTTCCTCTGGGTGTGGCATCAGCCGTAAGGCAGTGATTACTTGGCCAGCAGAATGCGCAGCATGCGGCGCAGAGGTTCGGCAGCACCCCACAGCAGCTGGTCGCCGATCACGAAAGCCGACAGATACTCAGGGCCCATGTTCAGCTTGCGCACGCGGCCCACGGCCACTTCCAGTCCGCCGGTGGTCGCCGCTGGGGTCAGTTTCTTGACGGTTTCTGCGCGGTCGTTGGCCACGAACTTGACCCAGGGGTTGCCGCTCTTGATCAGTGCTTCGATCTCGGCCAAAGGCAGGTCCTTCTTCAGCTTCAGTGTCAAAGCCAGTGAGTGGCAGCGCATGGCGCCAATGCGCACGCACAAACCGTCGACCGGGATGGTGGCGTCGGTGCCAAGGATCTTGTTGACCTCGGCCTGGCCCTTCCACTCTTCTTTGGACTGGCCGTTGGGCAGCTGCACGTCGATCCAGGGGATCAGACCGCCGGCCAAAGGTGCGCCGAAGAATTCGGTGGGCACATCGGTGCGGATGGTTTGCGCCACCTTGCGGTCGATGTCCAAAATAGCGGAAGCGGGCGTTGCCAGTTCATCGGCCACGGCAGCGTGCACCACGCCCATGCCCTTGAGCAACTCGCGCATGTGGTTGGCACCGCCACCCGAGGCGGCTTGGTAGGTCATGGAAGAGACCCACTCCACCAGACCGGCCTTGAACAAGCCGCCCAGGCCCATCAGCAAGATGGAGTTGGTGCAGTTGCCGCCAATCCAGTTCTTGCCGCCTGCAGCCAGCTTCTTTTGGATCAGGTCGTCATTGACGGGGTCCAGCACGATGACGGCGTTGTCTTCCATGCGCAGGGAAGATGCAGCGTCGATCCAGTGACCTTGCCAGCCTGTAGCGCGGATCTTGGGGAACACTTCCTTGGTGTAGTCACCACCTTGGCAGGTGATGATGATGTCGCACTTGGACAGCTCGGCGATGTCGTTGGCGTCCTTCAACTGGGTGTGCACCGTTGCCATCGCGGGGGCCTTGCCGCCGGCGTTGGAGGTGGAGAAGAACACCGGCTCGATCAGCGCGAAGTCCCCTTCGGCTTGCATACGGTCCATCAACACGGAACCGACCATGCCGCGCCAGCCCACCAAACCTACCAATTGCTTGCTCATTTTTGAAACGCCCTAATAAGAAGTTGCGAAAACAGATGTGAAGTGCTCAATCTGGCTTTGCAGTCCGGCTCGTCTGGCCGGTAAGAGGGCGCGCGACGAACCGGGCTGGGTCAGCCTTTAATCGTCGTCGTAATGGTTGCTGCGCGCACGGCCACATCTGCCAGCAAGGCAGTTTTTGTAGAGGCGATGAGGGAGTGGGCGGCAAACATGATGTGCGGATTGTAGCTTAACTAATGCGGCTTTAGAGAATCTAATCTCTGCGAGCCGCAGCGCTATGTGGGGGCATTGTGACGGCAAAGCGCCGTCACGCCACCTGAAAATTTCTGTGCAGGCTTTAGCTGCACCCACCAAACCGCGCGGCATGGCTGCAACGCGGCTTGGTGGTGTTAGACCGCAGCCAGTGCAGCCACCACGGCATCACCCATTTCGCGGGTAGAGACCTTGGTCGTGCCTTCGCTGTAGATGTCGGCAGTGCGCAGGCCATCGGCCAACACCTTTTGCACGGCCGCTTCGATCTTTTGTGCTGCCGCTTCTTGGTTCAGCGAGAAGCGCAGCATCATCGCTGCCGAAAGAATAGTGGCCAGTGGGTTGGCAATGCCTTTGCCGGCAATGTCAGGTGCCGAGCCGTGGCTGGGTTCATACAGACCTTGGCCTTTGCTGTTAAGCGATGCCGAAGGCAGCATGCCGATGGAGCCGGTCAGCATGGAGGCTTCGTCGGACAAGATGTCGCCAAACATATTGCCAGTCACCACCACGTCAAAGCGCTTGGGTTCTTTGACCAGTTGCATGGCGGCGTTGTCCACGTACATGTGGTCCAAAGCGACGTCGGGGTACTGCTTGCCAATTTCTGTGACGATGTCTTTCCAGAACTGGAAGGTCTCGAGCACGTTGGCCTTGTCCACGCTGGTGACCTTCTTGCCGCGCTTTTGTGCAGCTTGGAAGGCCACGTGGGCAATGCGTTCGATCTCAGGGCGCGAGTAGCGCATGGTGTCAAACGCTTCTTCGGTGCCGGGGAAGTGACCGTCTTCGGCCATGCGGCGACCACGGGGTTGGCCAAAGTAAATGTCGCCCGTCAGCTCGCGGATGATCAAAATGTCCAGGCCCGCCACCAGCTCAGGCTTGAGGCTGGATGCGTGGGTCAGTTCCTTGTAGCAAATCGCAGGGCGGAAGTTGGCGAACAGGCCCAGTGCCTTGCGCAGGCCCAAAATGGCTTGCTCGGGGCGCAGGGGGCGGTCCAGCGTGTCGTACTTCCAGTCGCCCACGGCGCCGAACAGGATGGCGTCGGCTTCCTGGGCCAGTTTCAGCGTGGCCGGGGGGAGGGGGTGGCCAGCGGCTTCGTAGGCCGCACCGCCGACGGGGGCGGTTTCCATCTCAAAGTTCAGATCCAGTGCGTTGAGCACTTTCACGGCTTCTGCAACGATTTCCGGGCCAATGCCATCACCGGGCAAAACTGCAATCTTCATGGTGTTCCTCGATTTTTTTGATAGCTATCTGCGCTTGTATTCATTGGACTTCAGATTGAAGTTAATCTGAAGTCCAATGAATAACCAGCGCTAGCAGCTCATTTATTTATAGGTGTTGGGTGGCTCAGGCTTGCACCAGCGAGCGCGACAGCCAGGGCTTTTGCGCCAGGCGTTCGGCTTCAAACGCCTTGATCTTGTCGGCGTGGCGCATGGTCAGGCCGATGTCGTCAAAACCGTTGAGCAAGCAGTACTTGCGGAAGGGAATGACGTCAAAGGGAATTTCTTCGCCCTGTGGGCGCACGATGACCTGGCGCTCCAGATCAATCGTCAGCTCGTAGCCGGGGAAGGCGTTCACTTCATGGAACAGCAGGTCGATCGTGGCCTCAGGCAGCACGATGGGCAGCAGGCCGTTCTTGAAGCTGTTGTTAAAGAAGATGTCGGCAAAGCTGGGGGCCAAGATGGCGCGGAAGCCATACTGGTCCAGCGCCCACGGCGCGTGCTCGCGGCTGGAGCCGCAGCCAAAGTTCTTGCGGGTGAGCAGCACGCTCGCGCCCTTGTAGCGCGGCTGGTTCAGCACGAAGTCGGGGTTGGGCTTGCGCTGCTCTTCGGGCACGCCGGGCTGGCCGGGCTGGTCCAGGTAGCGCCATTCGTCAAACGCGTTTGCGCCAAAGCCGGTCTTCTTGATCGACTTGAGGAACTGCTTGGGAATGATGGCGTCGGTGTCGACGTTTTCGCGGTCCATGGGGGCCACCAGGCCCTTGTGTACGGTGAATTTTTGCATGACGGTCGATGTGTTCGTGAGCCAGATCAACGGGCCGCGCGTTCAATCGCGTTGCCGGCTTTTTGCACGTCCTGGCCAATGCCCTGGACGGTATTGCAGGCGCCCAGCGTGAAGGCCAGGCCGATCAAAAGAATCGTGAAGGAAGGCTTCATGGTGTGTCTCCCGGTCTCGTTGTCTCTGTGTAGATATGTTTAGGCGAACTTGCGGATGTCCACAAAATGGCCGTGGATGGCGGCAGCCGCGGCCATCGCAGGGCTGACCAAGTGGGTGCGGCCACCCGCGCCCTGACGGCCTTCGAAGTTGCGGTTGGACGTCGATGCGCAGCGCTCACCGGGCTCCAGGCGGTCGGCGTTCATCGCCAGGCACATGGAGCAGCCAGGTTCGCGCCATTCAAAGCCAGCGGCCTTGAAGATGGCGTCCAGGCCTTCGCGCTCGGCCTGCTCTTTGACCAGGCCGGAGCCGGGCACCACCATGGCCAGCTTGATGTTCTTGGCCACTTTCAGGCCCAGCTTCTTCACCATGGCAGCGGCTTCGCGCATGTCTTCAATGCGGCTGTTGGTGCACGAACCGATGAACACTTTGTCGACAAAGATGTCGTTCAGGGCCTTGCCGGGCTCCAGCGCCATATAGGTCAGCGCGCGCTCGATGGCACCGCGCTTGTTGCTGTCTTTTTCCTTGTCCGGATCGGGCACGGTCGCGTCAATGCCCAGCACCATCTCGGGCGAGGTGCCCCAAGTCACTTGCGGCACGATGTCTGCGCCGTTGAGTTCGACCACGGCGTCAAACTTGGCATCAGCATCAGAGTGCAGCGTCTTCCAGTAGGCGACTGCCGCATCCCATTCCGCGCCTTGGGGGGCCAGAGGACGGCCCTTGACGTAGTTGATGGTCTTGTCATCCACAGCCACCAGGCCAGCGCGTGCGCCACCTTCAATGGCCATGTTGCACACGGTCATACGGCCTTCGATGGACAGGTCACGGATGGCTTCACCCGCAAACTCAATCGTGTATCCCGTGCCGCCGGCGGTGCCGATCTTGCCGATGATGGCCAGCACGATGTCCTTGGCGGTCACGCCGGGGGCGACTTTGCCGTTGACCCTGATCAGCATGTTCTTGGCTTTTTTGGCCAACAGCGTTTGCGTGGCCATCACGTGCTCGACTTCGGAGGTGCCGATGCCGTGCGCCAAAGCGCCGAACGCGCCGTGGGTGGAGGTGTGGCTGTCGCCGCACACCACGGTCATGCCGGGCAGGGTGGCGCCTTGCTCAGGGCCCATCACGTGCACGATGCCCTGGCCCTTGTCCATGAAAGGGAAGAAGGCGGCGGCGCCAAACTCGGCAATATTGCTGTTGAGCGTGACGATCTGCTCTTTGCTGATCGGGTCGGCAATGCCGTCGTAGCCGCGCTCCCAGCCATCGGTGGGGGTGTTGTGATCTGCGGTGGCCACCACGGAGTTGATGCGCCACAGCTTGCGCCCGGCCATGCGCAGGCCTTCAAAGGCTTGCGGGCTGGTCACTTCGTGCACCAGGTGGCGGTCGATATAGAGGATGGACGTGCCGTCTTCCTCGGTGTGAATGACGTGTTCGTCAAAAATCTTGTCGTAAAGGGTGCGTCCCATAGCTTGTTCTCGTCTTCGTGGGTTGGGAAGTTGTCTCTCGAAATTTTAGGCAACGGCCTTGGGGGCAGGCACCCAGCCTTTGCCGAGGTGCTCCACCAGCAAACGCGATGTCACCGGAAGCGCATCAAAATCGCGCGCCACCAGGCTCAGCGTGCGCTGTGCCCAGCTGTCGGTCAAAGGCACGCTTTTCAGGTTGCCCACGCCGTGCATGAGCTCAAACGCACGATCGGGAATCAGGCCAACGCCCAAACCGTTGTCGATCATGCGGCACATAGCATCCAGGCTTGTGACCTGAATGCGTTGATGTAGGGGGTGGCCCGAGCGGGCTGCGGCGCCGCGCATGGCCAAGCTGATGGAGCTGCCACCGTGCAGGCCGACAATGTCCCACTCCAGCACTTCTTCAAACGTGATGGATTCACGCTGCGCCAGGGTGTGGTCTTGCGGCACCACCAGCACCAGGTTGTCGGTGCGGTAGGGGCGGGTTTGCAGGCCGTTGGTATTGGCCTGGCCCATGTTGCAGATGCCAATGTCGGCAGTGCCTTCTTGCACGGCCTGCAGCACATCGGCCGACAGGTGCTCTTGCAGGTCAATCTTGATCTGTGGGTGTTCCTTGCTGAAGGCGCCCAGGTCTTCCGGCAGAAACTGCACGATGGCTGAGATGGTGGCGTGCACACGCACATGGCCACGCACGCCGTCGGCGTATTCCGAGAGCTCGCCCTGCATGCGCTCCAGCCCGTACAGCACGTTGCGTGCATGGTGCAGCAGGCTTTCACCGGCGGGGGTGAGCGTGACGCCACGACTGTGGCGGTACAGCAGGGCCGTGTCCACGGCGGCTTCCAGATCGGACAGGCGCTTGCTCACGGCAGAGGCGGCGATGTACTCACGTTCGGCAGCGCGACCAATGCTGCCAAGCTCACACACAGCGACAAACAACTGCAAAGAGGTCAGGTCGATACGGCGTGCAAAACTGCGCTCGGAATTCTTCATGGCGGGGAACACTTTTTCAGTCCTCTCGTTTTGAGAGGTTGAAAGCATTTTCTCACCACAAAACAACTGTTGTCATCGCGCAATGCGAAGTCTTGGGGTATGCAAGCACCAATAAAGCCATCGCGGTTAACGATGGGTTGGCATCGCTGAAAGAAAAAGTGAGCGGGTAGCGCTGGTGTTTCGAGCACTTTCAATACCTTTTACAAGGAAGGTGCACAAACAAAAGCGGCACCAGCTCCTTTTATGGGAGCGGGTGCCGCTGCAAGCACAGGCCAACGCTGCGTGGGCAGCGCTTGCCAGGTGCGCCAAGCTTTAGAAGTCGTGGCGCAGGTTGATGCCGGTGCTCCAGTTGCGGCCGGGGGCCGATTCGAAGAAGCGGTCATTGCCATCGCCAACAATCACCGAGCCGACGTACTGGCGGTCAAGCAGGTTGTCCACACGGGCAAAGGCGTTCAGCGTCCATGCGCCCAATTGCTTGGTGTAACCCACGCTGGCAGCAGCAACGGTGAACGAGGGCGCCGAAGCGCTACCGGACTTGACTTGGTTGGCCTCATTCACAAACACCTGGCTGGCATGTTGTGCCGACAGGCCCAGGCGCCATTCCGGTGTGGGACGGAAATTCACGCCCACAAACGCGCTGTGCTTGGACAGGCCGGGCAGCATATTGCCTGCGTTGTCGCCCTCGCGGAATTGCGCATCCAAATAGGTGTAAGCCGCTTGCACATCCCACTGGCGCGACAGCTTGATATCCGCCTGCAGCTCAGCACCGACGCGGCGCGTTTTGCCCGCGTTCTTGTAAGTTGTGCGGCCACCACCGCTGGCATCGGTCACGATTTCATCCTTGGTGGTGGAGTGGAACACCGCAGCGCTCCACATGCCTTTCACATCACCCGTCAGACGCTGGCGGTAGCCCAGTTCAAACTGGGTGCTCACGCTAGGCTGCAAGCTGGTGTTCATGCCGCTGCTGTTGGCGCTGTATGACATCTCGGCCAAGGTTGGCGTCTCAAAGCCACGCCCCACGCTGCCATAGATGGTGTCATTGGCGGTGAGTGCATGCGAGAGCGCCACGACCGGCAAGAATTTGTTGTGGCTGGTCGTGCCGGAATCATCGGGGTTGGCAGGCGTGATGAAGCTGTCCTCCACCTTGAATTTCACACGGCTGTAGCGCAGGCCGGTGTCCAGTGTCCAGGTTGGAGCAAGCTTCCACGAAGCTTGCACATAGGGGTCGGTATTGGTGATGGTATTTTTCTCATCACGCTTGAGGTCACCCTTTACGCCAATGGCTGTGGGTGCGGTGGCTGTGCCAGTGTAATTTTTATACCCTTGGCGGTCTTCTTGGACATAGTCCAAAGCCACGCCTGCGGTCACGGTGACGGGGACGATGGCATCGTCAAACTTGCCTGTCCAGCGCGCATCCAGGCCAGCGTAATCGCGTGACATGTCAATCACACCACCCGCGTGCTTGGCACCTTCTTGGATGGCGAAGCCAGTAGTTGGATTAGTGAGGGGGATGGATTGGTACTGTTCCATCGAGCGGTGACCCGCGTATGCCGTTAATGCCATGCTGTGCTGGGCATTGAGGTGGCGCTCATACGTTGCACCGACTTGGGTTTGTTCCAGTGACTTGCGGGTGTTGAAATCCTCGGCCACGCCAGAAGACTGTCGTGGGTTGCTTCGGTATTGTTCCCAAGTCAAGCCTTGTGGGTCTTGGGCGCTCGACTTCATAGTGTTGGCCGTGATGGTCAATCGCGCATCATCGCCAATCGCGGTACTGAGCTTAGCGTTGGCGGTGCTGCGATCTGCGGCGCTGTGGTCGCGGTAGCCATCGGTCATAAATCGGCTGGCGCTGACCAGGTAGCTCAAGCCTTGCGCGGTCTGGCCACCGGCCTTGGCCGCAAAGCGTTTTTGGCCATCGCTGCCAAAGCTCACGCCGCCTTCGACAAAAGGCTTGCCTTCTGGGGTTTCGGTAAACATGCTGACCACGCCGCCAGCAGAGTTGCCGTACAGCGCAGAGTAGGGGCCGCGCAGCACTTCCACGCGTTCCAGGCTGCTAATGTCAATGTGCGAGAGTGAGCCTTGGCCGTCGGGCATGGTGGCTGGAATGCCGTCGACATAAATGCGTACGCCGCGCACGCCAAAGGTGGAACGGGCACCGTAGCCGCGCACGGACAGCTGCAAGTCTTGGGCGTAGTTCTGGCGGTTCTTGATTTGCAAGCCGGGCACCCCGCCCAGGCTTTCAGACAGGTTGACCTGCATCTGGCGGTCACGCACTTGCTCGCCGTCGAGCACGGTGGCCGAAGTGGGCAGGGTTTGCAAGCTGGCGCTGCCGGGGGCCGAACGTACTTCAATCGTGTCGAGTGTCGGGGCGGTTTGTGCGTGCGCAGCCAATGCCAGCGTGCTGAGCAAGATGGCGATGGCCTGGCTTTGGGCGGAAGGAGTGAAAACAGTCATAAGGTGTTGGAATGCATCAAAGCGGCGACGGTTGCCTGTCGAAGCGTTAAATCATAGGTTTTTTGGCAAGCACCCATGTCAAATAATGCATTATTGTTTGTTGAAATTCAGGTGATTTCCCAATGCATTGGATTTGACCCTGAAGAAAATGGCGATAAACAATATTTGATTGGGAAAATAATCCAATGCATTGCGCCGCCAATACGGTGTTGAGATATTCAGCCAGCCAAGAATAGGACGATTCCGTGCGGGGTGCAGGGCCCATGAAAAAAGGTGGCCGAAGCCACCTTGATGCAATTGCTTTACTTTTGAGGTAAAGCGGGGGGCGATCACATGGTCACCCTTGTGCTTGGTTTGGCGGGCACCGTCTGCGGAGATCACCACCAACGGGTTGCCAGAGGTGGTGTTCATTGACAGAACCAGTTTTCGCAAGCAGCACATTCGCATCAGAACGAGTGTGCGATACCGAGGTCAAATCCGGTTTTGTTGTTGTACTTGTGCGAGGCTGGAGCGCGGTCGTAGGCAAGGTTGGTGTAGACCTTGGTGCGCTTGGACAGGGGGTAGTGGTAACCGACGGAGAACTTGTCTTGTTCCTTGGTGTTGAAGTCTCGGTTGTCCATGCGGGCATAAGCAGCCATCAGCGTGCCATGGCCTACCTTGCCGGAAGCACCGATCGAATAGGAGCGCAAGCTGTGGTTGCTGCTGTTCTTGCCCGTGCCGAAGAACGCAAAGACTTTCAGCGTGTCGTCACCCCAGCGTGCGGAAACCGTGTTCCACACATCATGGGTTCCGCTCTGGTTTTCATGTCCTGCGGCCAAGTACAACTTGCCGGTGGTGTAGCTCACAGCGGTGCTGTAAGCATTGTCCTTGCCAGCTTCGCCTTCTGCGGATGCGTAGGTCACGCCAAAGCGCAAGCCACCTGTTTTGACGTTGTAGTTAATGCCATTGTCAAAGCGGTAGGGGCTGACCTTGCCCGTTTGCGTCACGATATTGCTACCCACCCACGAGTGCAGGAAGGGGTCGGCGGGCAGCATGACGTACTCATACGAAGGTGTGAACATGCGGCCGAGTCGCACTTGGCCGTAAGGGCCTTCTAATCCCACCCACGAATCCGCGTGCCAAAACTTGGCAGGATTGGACGCTGCGCCAGTATCTGCGTTGAAGCGGTGCTGCAGGTGAAAAGAGGCTTTCCAACCAGAGCCCAGATCTTCCTGGCCTTTAAACCCGACGCGGCTGGCCAGACCTTGCATAACACCATAGCTGTCGGAGCCTATAGCGCGGCCCACACCCAAATCGACCATGCCGTAAAGGCTCACGTTGGACTGGGCTTGAGCGATGGATGCCAAAGAGGCCACGCCTGCGATGGCGAGGGGAAGCAGGATTTTTTTCATTTCAAATGTTTTTTGATGGGATGAGCTGGCGGCAATTCATTGCGCCTGAAGGTGCATGTGCTGCACCGGATGCCAGCGGCATGTATGTGCCAAGCACATTCACAGCGATGAATTGCATGGCCAGCGGGCAGTAAAAAAGGGTGGCAGAAAGCCACCCTTTATTGCTTTTGGCGGGCCTTATTTCTTAGGCAACGCGTAGGCGATCACGTAATCGCCCTTGTGCTTGGTCTGGCGTGCACCGCCAGCCGAGATCACCACAAACTGGCGACCCGATTCAGGCGACAGGTAGGTCATAGGCGCAGCTTGTGCACCGACGGGCAGACGTTCCTTCCACACTTCCTTGCCGGTAGCCGACTCGTAAGCGCGCAGGTAGTAGTCCTGTGTACCGGCGTGGAACACCAGGCCACCAGCGGTGGAGATGGGGGCACCCAGTGCAGGCAGGCCCAGAGGCACTGGCAGGCCAGTACGTACGCCGAACATTTCGCTGTCTTCCACTGTGGCGGTGGGCGTGCGCCATGCCACTTGCTGCGTGTTCAGGTCGATAGCAACCATGTTGCCCCATGAAGGCTGGTGGCAAGGTAGACCCAGAACCGACAGGAACGAAGAGCGCAACGCTGCGTAAGGCACGCCGTCTTGCTGGGCGTTCTTCCAACCCACCTTGGGGCCGTCTTTTTTCTTGAACTCGGCCAGACGTTCTTTGGCGGTCTCACCGGGCTCCAACCACACGATTTGGGGCATGTGGATGTCGTTGGTGATCAGCATGTTGGTACGGGGGTCGTACGTCATACCGCCCCAGTTGAAGCCGCCGTAGTACCCGGGATACACCAGGGTCATCTTTTGCGATTCCAGCTTGGTGTAGGGACCTGCGTAGTTCAACTGCTTGAAGTGGATGCGGCACAGCATCTGGTCAAACATGGTCACACCCCACATGTCCGATTCCTTCATGTCCATGGTGCCCAGCTGGGGCATGGTGGACCAAGGCTGTGTGGGAGCGGCAGGTGCGTCGCCTTCTTGCACATGCAAGTTAGGTACAGCACGTTCTTCAACGGGGACGACAGGCTTGCCTGTGGCGCGGTCCAGCACAAACAGTTGGTGGGTTTTGGTGGCCAAGATCACCGAAGGTGTCACGCCGCCCTTGCCGTCAGGCATGTCCACGAACAGGGGAGGAGCGCCGTTGTCGTAGTCCCAAGTGTCCATGTGGACAGCTTGGAAGTGCCAGGCTTCTTTGCCGGTCTTGACGTCCAAGGCCACCACGGATGTGGCGTACTTGTTCATTTCAGGTGTGCGGTGTGCACCCCAGAAGTCAGGTGTGGCGTTGCCCAGGGGGATGTAGACCAAGCCCAGCTTGGCGTCGTAAGCACCATGGGTCCACCAGTTGGGGGTGCCCTTGGAGTAAGTTTCACCTGCCTTAGGCAGCATGGTGATGTCGGGGTTACCCAAGTCCCATGCCCAGGCCAGCTCGCCGGTCTTGGCGTGGTAGCCACGGATCACGCCCGAGGGTTCGTCGGTTTGCAAACCGTCAAACACCCAGCCGCCCAGCACGATGTAGTCGCCAGCCACCAGAGGCTGCGAGTTGTTCATGTACCAAAAATCTGGCAGGTTTTCACCCAGACCACGACTTAGATCGGTGTAGCCCTTGCCGGTATCGCCAAAGCCTTCACAGACTTCGCCGGTTTTGGCATCCACGGACCACAAGCGTGCCACTTTGTCGGTGGTGACGATGCGGGCATCGCACTTACCATCGGCAGACTTTTGTGCTTCGGGCACTTCGTAGTAGCCCACGCCGCGGCATCGATTCCAGTGGGGGCTGAGCTTGCCCTTGGAGTCAAAGGTCCATTTTTCCTTGCCGGTTTCTGCATCCAGTGCAATCACCTTGTTTTGGGGTGTGCACAGGTAGATGCTGTCGCCGATGTGGATGGGCGTCACTTGGTCCTCGTTGGGGCCACCAACTTCGGCGCCCGTACGGTAAGTCCACGCCACTTCCAGCTTGTCCACGTTAGAGGGGGTGATCTGGTCAAAAGGACCAAAGCGGTCACCACCATCGTTGCGGCCAAACTGTGTCCAGCGGTTATCGCTGCTCTTCGCATCGGTCACCACGGGCTGGTCGTTGACGATCTTGGTGCCCAGCTTGGCCGTGTTTTCCACGGTGTTCTGGGGTGTGAAGATCGAAGCGGCACCCGCGGCCAAGACGACGGCTTGCACGGCAGCAACAGGCACTGCAATTCGCTTGGCGTCAGGGCGCAGGCTGCGCAAAGCCAAGGCAGAGACGAAGCCCAGCACCAGCACGGGTGCCAGGCGTGGGACCAAGGCCCAGAAGTTGGTGCCGGCTTCAGCCAGTGCCCACAGCACAGTGGCAATGACCACTACCAAGTACAGCAGCGCGCCAGTGAACTTGGCGCGAACCAGCAGTACGCCGGAAACCAAGGTGGCCGCACCGGCCAGCAGGTAGTACCAAGAACCACCCAGGGAAGCAAGGCGGATACCGCCAATCAGCAGTGCCAGGCCGACAAGGGCCAAGATCACGCCATAAATACGCGTCCACATCGGAGTGGGCGCGGTGTTGGTTGAAGAGGTCGACATATCCGAGACGATGACGTTGAAAGTGCTGCGGATTATAGGTGTAAACCCTAGTGTTTGGTGTCTAACTCTTTTATAAGAGTTAGACGCGCCGATATTTTCATAAGGGTTGGATTGTTTAAAGGATTTTGTGGTTTAATTTTTTCTTAAGTTATTGATTTTAAATATTTATCTTTATTTCAGTAATGTCTGTAAATTAATTAATTCCTTAATTCCCCTAATTGCCTGTTTTTTTTCTAGGGGTGTGGACTGCATGCCATGACGTGCGTTGCCATAAAAAAACCCTGCCGAAGCAGGGTTGGGTGGTAAGTCGCAGCCAGGTCATCCTGGCGCATCGCGGGGCTTACTTTTTGGGCAGTGCGTAGGCGATCACGTAGTCGCCTTTTTCGGTGGTCATGCGTGCGCCACCGGCGGACACCACCACAAACTGGCGGCCCGATTCAGGCGACAGGTACGACATGGGGGCAGCTTGTGCGCCCACGGGCATACGGTGTTTCCACACTTCTTCGCCTGTCTTGTTGTTGAAGGCGCGGATGTAGCGGTCCATATTGCCTGCAAAGAAGGTCAGGTCGCCGGCCGTTGCAATGGGGCCAGCCAAGGAAGGCATGCCGATAGGCATGGGTACATCCACGGTCACGCCAGCCATCTTGGAGCCAGCCACGGTGCCCAGGGGCACTTGCCAGGCAATGGTCTTGGTGTTCATGTCGATCGCGGTCATATTGCCCCAAGAAGGTTGGTGGCAAGGCAGGCCCAGGAAGGAGTTGAACGCACCACGGATGGACTGGTAAGGCGTGCCTTCTTGCAGGTGGGTGGCCCAACCAGAGTTGTGGCCGCCATCTTCAGCCTTCAGCTTGGCCAGCTTGTCTGCTGCAGTAGCTTGTGGCTCCAGGAAGCCGATTTGAGGCATGCGCATGTCGTTGACGAAGTACATGTTTGTACGTGGGTCAAACGCGTGTCCACCCCAGTTGAAGCCGCCGTAGTATCCGGGGTAGATGAGTGTCATCTTCTCGGTCAGCTTGGTGAAGGGGCCGTCATAAGCCAGTTGCTTGAACTTGATACGGCAGTACAGCTGATCGAACATGGTGGCGCCCCACATGTCCTTCTCGGTCATGTCCATGGGGGCGACTTGCGGCATGCCTACAGACCATGGCTGCGTGGCGGATGCAGGGGCATCACCGGCCATGATGGCTTGAGGCGCAGGGCGCTCTTGCACTTCAGCCAAAGGCTGGCCATTGGTGCGGTCCAGCAGGAACAGCTGGTGGGTTTTGGTGGCAGCAACCAGTGCCTTGTTTACGCCACCCTTGCCATCTGGCAAGTCCATCAATGTGGGAGGGGTGCCGTTGTCATAGTCCCAGGTATCTATGTGCAGGGTCTGGAACTTCCAAGCTTCCTTGCCTGTGGCGCCCTTGATGGCGACGACAGTGGTGGCGTATTCGTTCATCTTGGGTGTACGGTGTGCACCCCAGAAGTCAGGCGTCGCGTTGCCCAAAGGCAGGTAGATCAGATCCAGCTCAGCGTCATACGAGCCGTTGGACCAGAAATTGGGCGTGCCCTTGGTGTAGGTTTCGCCTTCAGCAGGCAGCTTGGTAATGGCAGCATTACCCAAGTCCCAGGCCCAGTCCAGCGAACCGTCGGTCAACTTGTAGGCGCGTACGACGCCGGAAGGCTGTTCGGTCTTCTTGCCGTCCCAGACCCAGCCGCCAACGATCACACGGTCACCTGCCACCAGAGGCTGCGAAGTGGGCATGTAGTAGAAGTCAGCGTACTGGCCCATGCCCACGCTCAGGTCGGTATAGCCTTTGCCGGTATCGCCAAAGCTTTGGCAGACTTCACCGGTCTTGGCATCCAGCGACCACATGCGGGCATCTTTGTCGGTAGTGACGATGCGGGCTTGGCACTGTGCAGCTTCAGCAGAAGGATTGGCCGCCTTGGCTTGCTTGAATTCAGGCACTTCGTAGTAAGCCACGCCACGGCAGCGGCTCCACCACTTGTTTTCGCGGGTCTTGGGATCAAACACCCACTTTTCTTCACCGGTCTCGGCGTTCAGTGCGATGACCTTGTTTTGAGGCGTGCACAGGTAAACCGAATCACCTACCTGCATGGGCGTGTTCTGGTCTTCATTGCCACCGCCGGTTTGGGCGCCGGTATGGTATGTCCAGGCCACTTCCAGCTGATTGACGTTCGACGTGTTGATCTGGTCAAACGCTGCAAAACGCTGGTTGGCTGCATTACCGCCGTAGTACTTCCAGCTATTGGCTTCGCTCTTGGCGTCAGTGACAGCGGGAACTTGGTTGATGATGTCCACGCCCTTTTTGGCCGTGTTTTCAATGGTGTTGTGCGGCGTAGCGACCGAGGCAGCACCTGCAACCAAGACGATGGCTTGCACGGCCACAGCGGGCAGAGCAATGCGCTTGGATGTGGGGCGCAGGGATCGCATGGCCAGTGCCGCAATCAGGCCGAGCACGAGTACAGGCGCCAGGCGAGGGACCAAGCCCCAGAAGGCGGTGCCGACTTCGGCCAGCGCCCAGATGGCGGTGCCAATGACCACCAGCAAGTACAGCAGTGCACCTTCAGCCTTGGCACGCACCAGCAGCACGCCAGCCACCAAAGTGGCAGCACCAGCCAACAGGTAATACCAGGAGCCACCCAGCGAAACCAGGCGCAAACCACCAATCAGCAGTGCAGCGCCAACCAGGGCCAGCACCACACCAAAAATACGCGGCCACAATGGACTGCGCACAGTGTCTTTATTTGCATTCATAGAAATTTAAAAAAATCAACTAGTGGTTGCGATTATCTGAGGTGATAAATAAACGCGTCAGAATGTCTTTTATAAGACTTGATCGACTTGGTCTTTTATTGCTTGTTGGCCTATATGTGTGTCAGTTCATTTCGCCTTTGATGCGTTAATGAATTGAAATGGCTTGATTATTTTTAATTTCAGTAATATTTGAAATTACTTTACTTTAATTTATTTGAAACCTTTGAATTTATGGCGGTATGGCGGAAATAATCGTGACGAAATGGAATAAAAAAAGCCCTGCAATGCAGGGCTTTGTGAGCGCAAAAGTGTGGCTTAGCTGAAGAAACGCTTGAGCTTATCCGTCCAGCTTTCGCCGCTGGGTGAGTGCTTGCCGCCACCTTTTTTCAAAGACTCTTCCAGTTCACGCAGCAGTTTGCGCTGGTACTCGGTCAACTTGACGGGTGTTTCAACCACGATGTGGCAGTACAGGTCGCCGGGGTAGCTGGAACGCACGCCCTTGATACCCTTGCCGCGCAGACGGAATTGCTTGCCCGCTTGCGTGCCTTCAGGGATGTCGATGGCGGCTTTGCCTTGCAGCGTTGGCACTTCGATTTCACCGCCCAGAGCGGCGGTGATGAAGCTCACGGGTACCTGGCAGTGCAGGTCATCGCCTTCGCGTTCAAAGATGTCGTGTTCCTTGATGCGAATTTCGATGTACAGGTCGCCTGGAGGGCCACCATTCATGCCCGGCTCGCCATTGCCTGTGGAGCGAATGCGCATACCGTCGTCGATGCCTGCAGGAATCTTCACCTCCAGCGTCTTTTGGCGCTTGATCTTGCCTTGGCCATTGCAGCTGGTGCAGGGTTCGGGAATGATTTTTCCGGTGCCGCGGCAGTGTGGGCAGGTCTGCTGGACGCTGAAGAACCCCTGGCGCATCTGCACCGAGCCATTGCCACCGCAGGTGGTACAGGTCTTGGGGCTAGTACCTGGCTTGGCGCCACTGCCGTGGCAGGTGTCGCAGCTGTCCCAGCTGGGAATGCGGATCTGCGCATCTTTGCCCTTGGCCGCTTCTTCCAGGGTGATTTCCATGGAATAACTCAGGTCGTTGCCGCGGTAGACCTGACGGCCACCACGTGCACCACCACCTGCGCGGCCACCGCCGAACATGTCGCCAAAAATGTCGCCAAAGGCTTCGGCAAAACCACCGCCGCCAAAGCCCTCGCCACCGCCCATGCCGCGGTTTGGGTCCACGCCTGCGTGGCCATATTGGTCATAGGCCGCGCGCTTCTGGCTGTCCGAGAGCATCTCGTAGGCCTCTTTGACCTCCTTGAATTGCTCTTCAGCTTCCTTGGCCTTGTCGCCCTGATTGCGGTCAGGGTGGTATTTCATGGCCAGCTTGCGGTAGGCCTTTTTGAGCTCTTCATCCGAGGCCGTCTTGGCGACGCCGAGGATTTCGTAAAAGTCGCGTTTGGACATTGATATTTACAGCCGGTAAAAAACAGGAACGCCGCGCAAGTCACCTTGGAGGGTGGCGGCGCGGCGGCAAGCGGTCACGAATGCCGCTGCGTCCAAATTACTTCTTCACTTCCTTGACTTCGGCGTCGACGATGTCGTCATCGCTGGCGCCTGCGGGCTTGGCTTGCGCTGCATCGGCAGCTGCTTCGGCACCTGCACCACCTGCTGCTGCAGCAGCTTGCGATTCGGCATACACCTTCTCGCCCAGCTTCTGGCTGGCAGTCATCAGCGCGGTGGTCTTGGCTTCAATCGCGTCCTTGTCTTCGGCCTTCAGGGCTTCTTCCAATTCCTTGACTGCAGCTTCGATGGCGTCCTTCTCGGCAGCTTCCAGCTTGTCGCCATGCTCGCCCAGGCTCTTCTTGACGCTGTGCACAGCGGCTTCGCCTTGGTTCTTGGCTTGGACCAGTTCCAGCTTCTTCTTGTCGTCGGCGGCGTTCAGTTCCGCATCCTTGACCATCTGCTGGATTTCGTCTTCCGACAGGCCCGAGTTCGCCTTGATGGTGATCTTGTTTTCCTTGCCGGTGCCCTTGTCCTTGGCAGACACGTTCAGGATACCGTTGGCATCGATGTCAAAAGTCACCTCAATCTGTGGCACGCCACGGGGGGCCGATGGAATGCCTTCCAGGTTGAATTCGCCCAGAGCCTTGTTGCCCGAAGCCATTTCACGCTCACCCTGGAACACCTTGATGGTCACGGCAGGCTGATTGTCGTCTGCGGTGGAGAAGGTCTGTGCGAACTTCGTGGGGATCGTAGTGTTCTTGGTGATCATCTTGGTCATGACGCCGCCCAGGGTTTCGATACCCAGGGACAGGGGGGTCACGTCCAGCAGCAGCACGTCGGAGCGGTCGCCTGCCAGCACCTGGCCTTGCACGGCTGCGCCCACGGCCACAGCTTCGTCAGGGTTCACGTCCTTGCGGGGGTCCTTGCCGAAGAATTCCTTGACCTTTTCCTGCACCTTGGGCATGCGGCTCATACCGCCCACCAAGATCACGTCTTGGATGTCAGACACGGCGATGCCAGCGTCCTTGATGGCCGTGCGGCAAGGTGCAATGGTGCGCTCGATCAGGTCTTCAACCAAGCTTTCCAACTTGGCGCGTGTCAGCTTCAGGTTCAGGTGCTTGGGGCCTGTAGCGTCAGCGGTGATGTAGGGCAGGTTGATGTCGGTCTGTGCAGAGTTGGACAGCTCGATCTTGGCCTTTTCGGCAGCTTCCTTCAGGCGTTGCAGGGCCAGCACGTCCTTGGACAGGTCCACGCCTTGTTCTTTCTTGAACTCCGCAATGATGTAGTCAATGATGCGTTGATCGAAGTCTTCACCGCCCAGGAAGGTGTCGCCGTTGGTCGACAGCACTTCGAATTGCTTTTCGCCGTCCACGTCGGCGATTTCGATGATGGACACGTCAAACGTGCCGCCACCCAGGTCATACACGGCAATCTTGCGGTCGCCCTTGCCCACTTTGTCCAGGCCAAAGGCCAGTGCAGCAGCGGTAGGCTCGTTGATGATGCGCTTGACTTCCAGGCCCGCGATACGGCCGGCATCCTTGGTCGCTTGGCGTTGTGCGTCATTGAAGTACGCAGGCACGGTGATCACGGCTTCGGTCACGGCTTCGCCCAAGAAGTCCTCGGCGGTCTTCTTCATCTTGCGCAGCACTTCTGCGGAGATCTGTGGGGGGGCCAACTTCTGGCCGCGCACTTCGACCCATGCGTCACCGTTGTCCGCCTTGGCGATGGTGAAAGGCATCAGGTCGATGTCTTTTTGCACTTCCTTCTCGTCGAACTTGCGACCGATCAGGCGCTTGGCAGCGTAAATGGTGTTCTTGGGGTTGGTAACGGCCTGGCGCTTGGCGGAAGCACCCACCAGGATTTCGCCGTCTTCCTGGTACGCAATGATCGAAGGCGTGGTGCGTGCACCTTCGCTGTTTTCGATCACGCGGGTGGTGTTGCCTTCCATGATGGCCACGCAGCTGTTGGTCGTGCCCAAGTCAATACCGATGATTTTGCCCATTTGAATGCTCCGAATACTGAGATGTTGGTTTGATTGGCTTGTAACTAAGGGTCAACACCCGGTTTTCAAGCCATAAGTTCAAGATTTTTTGCGCTTGGCTTACTTGGGGGCTGCAACGGTGATGAGCGCGGGGCGCAGCACGCGATCTGCAATCAGATAGCCCTTTTGCAGCACGCTGACCACGGTGTTGGCTTCCTGGTCGGCGGGCACCATGGAGATGGCCTGGTGCTGGTGCGGGTCAAATTTGCTGCCAGCTTCAGGTGCAATCACCACCACTTTGTTGCGCTCCAGTGCGTGCTGCAGCTGGCGCAAAGTGGCGTCCGAGCCTTCGCGCAGCTGGTCGGCGGTGGCGTTCTGGATGGCCAAGGCGGCGTCGAGGCTGTCGCACACGGGCAGGAGGCTTTCGGCAAAGCTTTCGATACCGAACTTGCGTGCCTTGCTCACTTCTTCTTCAGCGCGGCGGCGCATGTTTTCTGAATCGGCCTTGGCGCGCAGGTACTGGTCGGCCATTTCGGCGTTCTTGGCCTTGAGTTCAGCCAGCTCCGCTTGCAGGCGAGAGATTTCGTCGGCCACATTGGCGGCCATCGCAGCTTCGACTTCTTCGGGGGATGCGTCGACAGGGGCTGCGTGGGTCGTATTTGTTTGTTCGGACATGTGGAGTGCGTCTCTTAAAAAGAATGAACCTTGCTCGTTCACATGGGGGCGGCTGCTGTCCTTTCAAGGGCAGTGCCGCCAAAGGGTATTGAAAGCCCGAGAGTGTACAAGCCCAGAGGGAGTGTCTATAATCTTGCGTTTTGCCTTGCTCCACCGCTACAGGCGCAGCGGGGGGCTTAACCCAAAAGGGAGTTTTCATGCGTCATTACGAAATCATTTTGTTGATCCACCCGGATCAAAGCGAGCAAGTTCCAGCCATGCTGGAGCGCTACAAGGGCATGATCACCGCCGGCGGTGGTGCAGTGCACCGTGAAGAAGATTGGGGCCGTCGTCAGCTGGCTTACATGATCAACAAGCTCGCTAAGGCTCACTACATCTGCCTGAACATCGAAGCTGACCAGGCTGTGATGGCTGAACTGGAACACGCGTTCAAGTTCAACGATGCTGTGCTGCGTCACCTGACAGTTCAGAAGAAGAAGGCTGATACAGCTGCTTCTTCCATGATGAAGACTGTCGAGCGCGAAGAAGCTCGTAAGGCCAACCAAGCTGCTGAAGCCTAATTAGGCTTCGCTTGGAGTGGAAAACCACGTTGTCCTGACCGCCTGTATCGAGGAGCTGCAAGCTCTGCGCTACACGCCCGCTGGATTGCCTGCCTTGGATTTGCGCCTGATGCACGAATCCTCCCAGACGGAAGCAGGTAGCCCACGCAAGGTCTCGGCGGCTGTGAAAGCGGTGGCTTTTGGTGCGTTGGCGGAGCGTCTAGCCCGTCAGGCGCCGGGAAGTTCTTGGAAGTTTCAAGGATTCCTTGCCACACCGCGCAACAGCAAAACCGTGGTGCTGCACATCCAGGATGTTCAACAAAATTAATTTTCAAGAGGTCCAGTAATGGCCACGTTCAAGAAATTCAACAAAGACAAGCGCCCAAAGCGCAACACCCAGTCGCTGCTGTTCAAGCGCAAGCGCTTCTGCCGCTTCACAGTGGCCGGTGTTGAAGAGATCGATTACAAGGATGTCGACACCCTGCGTGACTTCATCGCCGAAAACGGCAAGATCATCCCCGCTCGCCTGACCGGCACACGCGCCATTTACCAGCGTCAACTGAACACTGCTATCAAGCGTGCTCGTTTCCTGGCAATGCTGCCTTACACCGACCAGCACAAGATCTAAGGAGCAAGAACCATGCAAATTATCCTGCTCGAAAAGGTTGTGAACCTGGGTAACCTGGGCGATATCGTCAAGGTGAAAGACGGCTACGCACGTAACTTCCTGATCCCTTCGGGTCAAGCTCGTCGCGCCACGGCTTCTGCCAAGGCCGAGTTCGAAGCCAAGCGCGCTGAACTGGAAAAGGCTGCTGCTGAGAAGCTGGCTGCTGCTCAAGCTGAAGGCGAAAAGCTGAACGGTCTCACCGTGAAGCTGTCGCAAAAGGCTGGCGTGGATGGCCGTCTGTTCGGCTCCGTGACCAACTATGACATCGCCGACGCCTTGAAGGCTCAAGGCTTTGCTTCCGTGAACAAGGCGCAAGTGCGCATGCCTAACGGTCCTATCAAGACCGTTTCTGCTTCCACCGTGGAAGTGGCACTGCACACCGATGTGGTTGTGGAAGTGAGCGTGGAAGTGGCCGGCGAAGCTGCTTAAGCTTTTCCCCACGGACTCGGAAGTCTTTCCGACATCACAAAAGCCGCCTTTGGGCGGCTTTTGTGTTTTATGCATAAAAACAGACTCTAGCCCTTATGGAGTCTGCGCTTATAGCTCTTTTTCTAGAAGCAGTAGCTGGCGTGAAGTGGCTGCTGTCATGCCCTTGTGGGGCTGCGGCTGCGTGCATCGGTAGATGACGGCGGGCAGCGGTAGCGCTACGATCATGGGCTTGTCTTTTTGTAGGTTGATAGATGTCCTCCGTAATGCCTCCGTTGGAAGATGATGTGTTTGGTGCGCCTGTGACGGATGAAGACCAGCAGGTGGCCAAGCTGCGCCTGCCGCAGTACTCCATGGAGTCAGAATCCAGCGTGCTGGGTGGCTTGCTGATGGACAACAACGCCTGGGATCGCGTGGGCGATTTGTTGACCGACAATGACTTTTACCGCCATGAGCACAAGCTGATCTTTGCCGCCATTGGCAAGCTGATCAACGACAGTAAACCAGCTGACGTGATCACGGTGTTTGAGCACCTGCAGGGCATGGGCAAGGCGGAAGAGGTGGGGGGCATCCTCTATCTGAACCAGCTGGCCCAGTATGTGCCCAGTGCCACGAATATCCGCCGCTATGCGGAAATCGTGCGCGAGAAGGGCATCTTGCGCAAGCTGCTGACGGTGAGCGACGAGATCGCCACCAACGCGCTGAACCCCCAAGGCAAGCCGGTCGAGCGCATCCTGGATGAGGCGGAGCAGAAAATCTTTGCCATCGGCGAAGAGGGATCGCGCATGAAGCAGGGCTTTCAGAGCATGGAGACCCTGGTGGGTGACCTGCTCGATCGCGTGCAAGAGATGGCGGACAACCCGGTCGATGTGACCGGCATTCCCACGGGCTTTTCCGATCTGGACCGCATGACCTCCGGCCTGCAGGCCGGTGACCTGGTGGTGCTGGCGGCGCGTCCCTCGATGGGCAAAACCTCGTTTGCGGTGAATATTGCCGAGCACGTGGCGCTGAACGAAGAGCTGCCTGTGGCCATCTTCTCGATGGAAATGGGCGCCGCCCAGCTGGCGGTGCGTATTGTGGGTTCGATCGGCCGTGTGAATCAGGGCAATCTGCGTACCGGCAAGCTCGAGCACGAGGAGTGGGCGCGCCTGACGGAGGCGGTGGAAAAGCTCAGCCAGATCTCGCTGCACATCGATGAAACCCCGGGTCTGACACCGTCCGAGCTGCGCGCCAATGCACGCCGCTTGTCGCGCACCTGCGGCAAGTTGGGCTTGATCGTGGTCGACTACTTGCAGCTGATGAGCGGCTCCAGCGGCGGTGGCGGTGACAACCGCGCGACCGAGCTGGGTGAAATCTCCCGGGGCTTGAAGATGCTGGCCAAGGAGTTGCAGTGCCCGGTGATTGCGCTGTCGCAGCTGAACCGTTCGGTGGAGCAGCGCACGGACAAGCGCCCGATGATGTCTGACTTGCGTGAATCCGGCGCTATCGAGCAGGATGCGGACATCATCATGTTCATTTACCGCGACGACTACTACAACAAGGACTCGAAAGAGCCGAACGTGGCCGAGGTCATTATTGGTAAGCAGCGTAACGGCCCTACGGGCACGGTGAAGTTGTACTTCCAGAAGAACCAGACGCGCTTTGAGAATCTGGCCATGGGCTCGGGCGACGACTACTGATCGCCCGCAGGCAAGAAAAAAGGCCTGGTCATTGCGACCAGGCCTTTTTTTGAATGGGGTATAAAAAGTGAGCAACTAGCGAATGTTATTCATAGACTTTGGGTAGATTTGTATCTGAAATCATTGAAACACGCGCGAAGGCTGCTCATTTTTTGTTTACATGCGCAGCACGGCAATCAGCAAGCCAACCACCACCACGCTGAGCACACCGCAGGCCCATGCCAGCCGCGTGGCACCGGTGCGCAGCAAGCCCACGGTTTTGACGATTTGCGCCTGCTGCTCGGCCATTTTCTCCAGCACCTGGTTGGAGGCGCGTTGCGCCGCTTCCAGGTGTTGAATGCGCGCCTCCAGCTGCGCCACTTGCTGCAGCGCCAGCTCTGCGGCATTGCTGGCCAGTGAGGGCTGGGCGTGCGAGCTTGTGGCTGCAGGGTGTGAGGCTGCCTCCATGTCTTGCTCGCCTTTTTTCATCAAACCCTTGGCGGCCTTGAGCACGCCCGGCGCAGCCTGGATGACATCGCTCCACGGCACCATCTTCAGGGCGGTGACCCAGCTGATCGCCATTTACAACACCTCGCTGGCAAAGTCCGCCAGACGCGAGCGCTCGCCGCGCGCCAGCTGGATGTGGCCGCCGTGGGCCCAACCCTTGAAGCGATCCACGGCAAACGTCAGGCCTGAGGAGCCTTCGGTCAGGTAGGGGGTGTCGATTTGCGCCAGATTGCCCATGCAGATGATCTTGGTGCCAGGGCCGGCGCGCGTGATCAGCGTCTTCATCTGCTTGGGTGTCAGGTTCTGTGCTTCGTCGATGATGACGTACTTGTTGAGGAACGTGCGGCCACGCATGAAGTTCATGCTCTTGATTTTGATGCGGCTGCGGATCAGCTCATTCGTGGCAGCGCGCCCCCATTCGCCGGGGTTGCCGCCGTCGCCCTTGGCCAGGAACTCGAGGTTGTCGTCCAGTGCGCCCATCCAGGGGCCCATCTTTTCTTCCTCGGTGCCGGGCAGAAAACCGATGTCCTCGCCCACGCTGACCGTGGCGCGGGTCATGATGATCTCGGTGTAGCGGCGGTCGTCCAGCACCTGGCTCAGGCCAGCGGCCAAGGCCAGCAAGGTCTTGCCGGTGCCGGCAGTGCCGGTCAGCGAGACAAAGTCCACTTCCGGATCGACCAGCAAGTTCAGCGCAAAGTTTTGCTCGCGGTTGCGGGCAAACACGCCCCAGACGTTGTGCTTGGTGCTGGAGTAGTCGCGCAGGGTTTCGATCACCACGGTTTTGTCGCGGATCTCGACCACGCGGGCGTGCAGGCTGGGCTCGCCCGGTGCGTCAAAGTACACATACTGATTGATCAGCATCTGGCCCGACAGCGGGCTGGTGAAGCTGTAGAAGGTCTTGCCGCGGTCTTGCCAGCTTTCGACGTTCTTGGCTTTTTTCCAGAAATCGGCGGGCAAGGCCAGGCTGCCGGTGTACAGCAGGTCGCCGTCGTCCAGCGTCTTGTCGTTGCGGTAGTCCTCGGCGGGCAGACCCAGTGCGCGGGCTTTCACGCGCATGTTGATGTCCTTGGACACCAGAATCACTTCTTGCTGCCCTTGCTTGGCCGCGCGCAGCGCTTCCACCACGCCCAGAATCTGGTTGTCGGCCTTGCCTTGAGGCAAGCTGGAGGGCAGCTTGTAGTCCAGGGGCACGGTCTGGAAGAACAGGTGGCCAGTAGCGCCCTTGTGGCCGCTGGCATCCAGGCGCAGGCCGGTGGCCAGGTCGGCGTCTTGCTGGGCATCGACCAGCGCATCCAGCGTGCGGCTGACTTGGCGGCCATTGCGGGCCACTTCGGTCATGCCCTTTTTGTGGCCGTCCAGCTCTTCCAGCACCACCATGGGCAGGAAGATGTCGTGCTCTTCAAAGCGGAACAGGCTGGTGGGGTCGTGCAGCAGCACATTGGTATCCAGCACAAACAGGCATGACTGGCCGGTGCGCTTTTTGTGAGCGGCCGCGGGCTTGGCTTGGGTGCTGGTTGCTGCGGGTTGGGGCTTGGCGGCAGGGGCAACCGGTACAGGCGGCGTCTGGCGGCGTGCGCTGGTGACGGGCGCAGGTGCTGGTGCGGGATTGGCAGCTTGTGCCGCCGCACGCTGCTGGGCCAGGCTTTTGGCGGCAGCCGTGGTGGCTGCGCTGGCAGTGGCGGTATTGCCCGCAGTTTTTTTGCGGGTGCGTGCGGCAGGTGTTGCCGGTGCCGCAGGTGCTTGTGCAGTAACGGCAGGTGCAACTGCTGCGGGCAGATCTTCATCCAGCGCAATCAGCGGGGACTTGGCGGCAGCGGAGCGTTTGACTGCGCGCGCGGTGACGTCGAAAGCTTCCTTGGCAACGCGTGCAGCGCGCTTATTGGGGGCGGGAGGCAGTGGCATAGGTGTTTCAGTCCTTGTTTTCAGGGCTGTAAAAAACACAAAGCCGCTGGGCACAGGCCCGAGCGGCTTTGGAAGAATGGGGTTTGCAATGCAGGGTGGATACGCGCAAAGGCATGTGTCCCATTATGCATGTCTTGGTGCACGCCCAGATGGCAGCACCAAGAATGTGGGGTTTAGGCGGCCTTCTTGGCGGCTGTCTTCAGTGCTTTCACAGCCTTGAGGACTTCGTCCACATGGCCAGGCACCTTCAGGCCGCGCCATTCCTGTGCCAGGATGCCGTTGGCATCGACCAGGAAGGTGGAGCGCTCAATGCCTTTGACCTTCTTGCCGTACATGATCTTGTTTTTGACCACGCCGAACATGTGGCACATTTTTTCTTCGGTGTCAGCAATCAACTCGAAGGGCAGCTCCAGCTTTTCCTTGAAGTCGTTGTGCGAGTTCATGTTGTCGCGCGAGACGCCAAACACTACGGCACCGGCTTTTTCGAAGTCCTTGAACTTGTCGCGGAACTGCATGGCCTCGGTGGTGCAACCAGGGGTGTTGTCCTTCGGGTAGAAGTACAAGATCAGAATTTGGCCTGTGTGCGAGGTGTTGGATACCTTCACGCCACCTGTCGCGTTGGCTTCAAATTCGGGAAGGGGTTTGTTGACAACGATCGCCATGCGCTTTTATCTCTCGGGAGTAGTCGTTGGAATGCCGAGGGGTGTAGGGTAAGTATTGCTTTTATGAGTAAGTACGCCCCCGACCGCAACCGCAAATTTTACCCTGAAACGCGAAATTTGACGAGCCCCGGGCGGATATTACTCCAACAACAGTGCGGCTATCACATTGCGGCCTTCTCCCGCCAAAACGTTGTAAGTGCGACAGGCGGCATGGGTATCCATGGTCTCGAATCCGATGCGTTTTTGCATCAGTGGCTGCAGCCAGGAGGGGTGTACAAACCGCAGCTTGTCGCCGGAACCAAAGATGATGAGTTCTGCATTGAGCTCGGCCAGCTCCAGAAAGTGTTGTGCGGTCAATGCGGCGAAGTTGCTGCAATTCCAGGGGCGCAGAAAGCCGCTGGCGCCAAGCAGGATGCTGCCTGCGTGCTCTTTTTTATCAATGGCAATCCAGCCGGGGCCGTAGCCTGTGACCATTTGCACGTCGGAGCGATCGGCGTGGAGTTGCATGGAGTTTCCTTCCTGAGCGGTGCGCGGATGTGACCGGGGAGCCCCCCGTGGTGTGCAGGGAGCATGGGCACCGCCGTTTACGGGGAGGCATGGCGCCCGAACTGTGTTCAAATTATAGGTTTCACCAAGGGGCTAATGCGCCTTGGCGCCACTTCAGCCATCTGGAAAATCCTCCTATGAAGACCGTCCAAAAATCCGCCAAATTAGCCAACGTCTGTTATGACATCCGCGGGCCGATCATGGACGCGGCCAAGAAGATGGAAGAAGACGGCCAGAAGATCATCAAGCTCAACATCGGCAATCTGGCCGTGTTCGGCTTTGATGCCCCCGAAGAAATCCAGCAGGACATGATCCGCAACCTGCCTAACTCGGCCGGGTATTCCGACAGCCGTGGCATTTTTGCCGCGCGCAAGGCGGTGATGCACGAGACCCAGCACCAGGGCATCAAGGGCGTGACGCTCGATGACATCTATCTGGGCAACGGCGCCTCGGAGCTGATCAACCTGGCCACCAATGCCTTGCTGGACAACGGCGATGAATTGCTGGTGCCTGCACCGGACTACCCGCTGTGGACGGCAGCCACTAGCCTGTCCGGCGGTACGCCGGTGCACTACACCTGTGACGAAGACAACGGCTGGATGCCTAATCTGCAGGACATCCGCGCCAAGATCACGCCCCGCACCAAGGGCATTGTGGTTATCAACCCCAACAACCCCACGGGCGCGCTGTACTCCAAGGAATTGCTGGTGAGCATTATTGAAATCGCTCGCGAGCACAGCCTGGTGATCTTTGCGGACGAGGTGTATGACAAGGTGCTGTATGACGATGTCAAGCACGTGCCTTTGGCCAGCCTGTCGACCGATGTGCTGACGCTGACGTTCAACTCTCTGTCCAAGGCGTACCGCTCTTGCGGTTACCGCGCGGGCTGGATGGTGATCTCGGGCGACAAAAAGCCGGCCAAGGATTACCTCGAGGGCATCAACATGCTCTCGAATATGCGCCTGTGTGCCAATGTGCCTGGCCAGTGGGCGGTGCAGACCGCCCTGGGTGGCTACCAGTCCATCAAGGACCTGGTCTGCGAAGGCGGCCGCCTGCGCGTGCAGCGCGATCTGGCTTGGGAGCTGATCAACGCCATTCCTGGCGTGAGCTGCGTCAAGCCCCAAGGCGCGCTGTATATGTTCCCGCGTCTGGACCCCGAGGTGTACCCCATCACCAACGACCAGGAATTCTTCCTGGAAGTGCTGCAAGAAACCAAGGTCATGCTGGTGCAGGGCACGGGCTTTAACTGGCCCCACCCTGACCATTTCCGCATTGTGTTCCTGCCACACGAGGCCGACTTGCGCGAAGCCATCAACCGCCTGGCATCTTTCTTGGCCAAGTACCGCCAGCGCCATGGCACCGACAAGATCGCTGCCGCCAAGGCCGTTGGCAAAGGCAAGGCCAAGCTGCACGTAGCAGCTTAAATTTTTGATAGCTGCAAGCGCAGACCCCGTAAGCGCTGCAGCCCCTTTTGACGTAAATACTTAGAGACTATGAAACCGATCCAAGTAGGCCTTTTGGGCATTGGCACCGTGGGCAGCGGCACTTTCAACGTGCTGCAGCGCAATCAAGAAGAGATCCGCCGCCGTGCGGGTCGTGGCATTGAGATTGCCATGGTGGCCGACTTGGACACGACGCGCGCCAAGCAGGTGGTGGGTGATTCCGCCAAGGTGGTGGCTGATGCCCGTGAGGTGATTGCCAACCCCGAGATTGACGTGGTGGTGGAGCTGATTGGTGGCTACGGCATTGCCAAGGCACTGGTGCTCGAAGCCATTGCCGCTGGCAAGCATGTGGTCACGGCCAACAAGGCGCTGCTGGCCGTGCACGGCACCGAAATCTTCAAGGCTGCGGCCGAGAAGGGTGTGATCGTGGCCTATGAAGCGGCGGTGGCCGGTGGTATCCCGATCATCAAGGCGCTGCGCGAAGGCCTAACGGCCAACTCCATCCAGTGGGTGGCCGGCATCATCAACGGCACGACCAACTTCATCCTGTCCGAAATGCGTGACAAGGGCCTGGACTTTGACGTGGTGCTCAAAGAAGCACAACGCCTGGGCTACGCCGAAGCCGACCCGACTTTCGACATCGAAGGTGTGGACGCTGCCCACAAGGCCACGCTGATGAGCGCGATTGCCTACGGTATTCCCGTGCAGTTCGACAAGGCTTACGTGGAAGGCATCACAAAACTAGCCGGCGCCGACATCAAGTACGCCGAGCAACTGGGCTACCGCATCAAGCTGCTGGGTATCTCCAAGCGCACCGACAAGGGCATTGAGCTGCGCGTGCACCCCTCGCTGATTCCTGCCAAGCGCCTGATCGCCAATGTCGAAGGCGCGATGAACGCCGTGGTGGTGCATGGTGACGCTGTGGGCACCACGCTGTACTACGGCAAGGGCGCGGGCTCTGAGCCCACCGCCTCGGCGGTGATTGCCGATCTGGTGGACATCGCCCGCCTGCACGGTGCAGACCCCGCTTACAGCGTGCCTGCGCTGGCCTTCCAGGCCAACACCCTGGCGGCTGCCGGCAATGAATTGCCCGTGCTGCCCATGGCCGACGTGGTCACCAGCTACTACCTGCGCATCCGCGTGGCCGACGAAGCTGGCGTGCTGGCCAAGATCACCACGCTGCTGGCCACGGCTGGTATCAGCATCGATGCGGTGCTGCAGCGTGAAGCCGATGAAGTGGGTGGCGAAGGCTCGACCCAGACCGATCTGATCATCCTGACGCACGACACGCGCGAAGGCGATATGGACAAGGCGCTGGCTGAAATCCAGGGTCTGCCCACCGTGCTGGCGCCGATCACGCGCATTCGTAAAGAAGAGCTGAACTAAAGGCTCCCCCTGAGCGGCTTTGCCGCTTCCCCCTCTCTCGCTGCGCGGGAGGGGGACGACGCCCTTGCTGCGGGGCGGCCCTTGCTCGGCGTCTCTGAGTGGGGTTGCGCCAGTTTCAAGCGTCGCGCCCCGTGCTTAGATTTATTGACAAGGAAGCACCATGCTTTATCTGTCCACCCGCGGTCACGCTGACCGCAAACGCTTTTGCGACATCTTGCTCGAAGGCTTGGCCCCGGATGGCGGCTTGTACTTGCCGGTTGAGTACCCCCAGATCAGCGATGCCAAGCTGACGCAATTGCGCGAGACCTTGGCCTCCAAGGGTTACGCTGCGCTGGCGTTTGAAATCTTGTCGCCGTACATCGACGACATTCCAGCCGACGACTTGCGCGCGCTGTGCGCCAAGACGTACACCAAGGACGTGTTTGGCACCGATGCCATCGTCCCCGTGCGCCAGCTGGATGGCGTGCTGCACATTGAAGCCCTGTCCAACGGCCCCACGCTGGCCTTCAAGGACATGGCCATGCAGTTGCTGGGCAATCTGTTCGAGTACGAACTGACCCGCCGCGGCGAAGAGCTGAACATCCTGGGCGCTACCTCCGGCGACACCGGCAGCGCGGCCGAATACGCCATGCGCGGCAAAAAAGGTGTGCGCGTGTTCATGACCAGCCCCCATGGCCGCATGAGCCCCTTCCAGCAGGCGCAAATGTTCAGCCTGCAGGATGCCAACATCCACAACATCGCCATCGAAGGCGTGTTTGACGATTGCCAAGACATCGTTAAGGCCGTCTCCAACGACCACGCCTTCAAGGCCAAGTACAAGATCGGCACCGTCAACTCCATCAACTGGGCGCGTTTGCTGGCCCAGGTGGTGTACTACTTTGCCGGCTACCTGCAAGCCACCACGCGCAACGAAGAAAAGGTGAGCTTCACCGTGCCTTCGGGCAACTTTGGCAACATCTGCGCCGGCCATGTGGCGCGCCAGATGGGCTTGCCCATTGCGCAGCTGGTGGTGGCCACCAACGAAAACGATGTGCTGGACGAGTTCTTCCGCACGGGCGTGTACCAGGTGCGTGGCGCGGCCAATACCTATGAGACATCCAGCCCTTCGATGGACATCTCCAAGGCCAGCAACTTCGAGCGCTTTGTGTTCGACCTGGTGGGCCGTGACGGTGCACGCACCAAGCAGCTGTTTGCTGACGGCGTGAGCAAGGACGGCAAGTTTGACCTGAGTCAGGACGCCTGCTTCCTGGATGCAGCGGCCAAGTATGGTTTTGTGAGTGGCAAGAGCACGCATGCAGACCGTTTGGCTACCATCAAGGACACATTCGAGCGCTTTGGCCAGATGATCGACACCCACACCGCCGATGGCGTGAAGGTGGCGCGCGAGCATCTGCGTACCGAGGCCATGCTGGTGCTGGAAACCGCCTTGCCCATCAAGTTTGCGGCCACCATCGAAGAAGCACTGGGCCGTGAGCCAGAGCGCCCCGCCAAGTTCAACGGCATCGAAGCCCTGCCCAAGCGCGTGGTGGTGATGCCAGCCGACGTGGAGAAGGTGAAAGCCTTTATCCAGCAGCACTGTGATTAAAGCCTAGGCTTTACACATAAAAACTGCCGCCGGCGCTTGTCTATCAAGCGCCGGTTGCTATTTGGAAGAGAGCAAAACGCTGTATGAAAGTTGTGGGCATTGCCGCTTTCTCCGGCATGGGTAAAACCACCTTGCTGGAGCAATTGATTGCTGCGCTGCGGGCGCGTGGGCAGACCGTGTCCACCATCAAGCATGCGCACCACGATGTGGACATCGACATTCCGGGCAAAGACAGCTGGCGCCACCGCCAGGCTGGGGCCTCGGAGGTGCTGCTGGTCTGCGACAAGCGCCTGGCGCTGGTGCGCGAATTCCCCACCGAGCAAGACCTGGATGTGCACGCCATGCTGGCCGAGTTGCGCAGCGATGTGGACTGGGTGCTGGTGGAAGGCTTCAAGCACGGCGATTTGCCCAAGTTGGAGATCTGGCGTGCGCCGGATGCGGCCAGCGGCAAACCGCCCCGTCCGCTGCGCTTTCCCACAGACCAGCAGGTGTTGGCGCTGCTCACCGATGAGGTGGCGGCCTTGCCCCTGCAGCCCCCGGCGCACACCGCGCTGCTGGATCTGAACCAGCCCGCCCAGATCGCTGACTGGATGCTGGCCCACGCCAGCCGTTTTGAATACCGTGGCCCCCAAGGAGAGAACGCGTGAAGCCCCAGAACCTGACCACTTTGGATGACGCCCTGGCCGCCGTGCTGGCGCAGGCCCAATTACTGGGCACCGACAGCGTGGACCTGTTTAACGCCGATGGCCGTGTGCTGGCGCAGGACTGCGTGTCGGCGCTGCAAGTGCCGCCGCAAGACAACTCCGCCATGGACGGCTACGCCGTGCGCGCGGCTGACCTCACCGCCGCAGGCGTGACATTGCCCGTCAGCCAGCGCATTCCCGCCGGCCATGTCGGCACCGAACTGCAGCCGGGTACCGTGGCCCGCATCTTCACCGGTGCGCCTGTGCCCTCCGGCGCCGATGCGGTGCTGATGCAAGAAGAAACTACGGTGCTGGACGATGGCCGCGTGCAGTTCAACGCGGTGCCCAAACTGGGTCAGAACATTCGCCGTGCGGGTGAAGACATTGGTTTGAACAGCACGGTGCTGGCTAAGGGCTCGCGCCTGACGCCTGCGGCCATTGGTCTGGCTGCCAGCATTGGCATGGCGCAACTGCCGGTAGGTCGCAAGCCACGTGTGGCGCTGTTCTCCACCGGCGATGAGCTGGTCATTCCCGGCACCGTGGCACCGCAAGACATGCAGCCCGGCCACATCTACAACAGCAACCGCTATTTCCTGCGCGCGCTGCTGCAGCGCCTGGGCTGCGAGGTGGTGGATGGCGGCATCCTGCCCGACAACCGCGCGCAGACCGTGCAGGCGATTCACCAGGTGGCGCAGGACTGTGATCTGGTGCTCTCCAGCGCGGGCGTGTCCGTGGGTGAGGAAGACCATGTGAAGCCCGCCGTGGAGCAGCAAGGCGAGCTAAATCTGTGGATGATTTCCATGAAGCCCGGCAAGCCCTTTGCCTATGGCAAGGTCTTTCGCAACGGCAAGGATGCATCGCAAGGCGTGGCGCACTTCATGGGGCTGCCTGGCAACCCGGTGTCCAGCTTCATCACTTTCTTGCTGCTGGTGCGTCCCTTTGTGCTGCGCCTGCAAGGCATGCAGGATGTGGCGCCACGGGCTACGCAAGTCACCGCCCAGTTCACCTGGTCCAAGATGGAAAAGCGCCGCGAGTTCCTGCGCGCACGCCACACGGCAGAGGGCGGCCTGGCCTTGTTTGGCAACCAGGGCTCGGGTGTGCTGACGTCCACGGTGTGGGGTGATGGCCTGATCGACAACCCGCCGCTGACCCCCATCCAGCCCGGTGATACCGTGCGCTTTATCCCGTTCACCGAGTTGATGTGAACAGGCCAGGAGTAACTCTATGAATATCACCGTGCGCTACTTCGCCTCCATCCGTGAGGCCATGGGCACCGGCAGTGAAACGCTGCCAACGCATGCGACCACCGTGGGCGCACTGCGTGAAGAACTGATGGCGCGCAGCGACGCCGCTGCTGCGGCACTGGCCCACGGCAAGGCCGTGCGCATGGCGCTGAACCAGGATATGTGCAGCGGCGATGCTGCGCTCCAAACAGGCGATGAAGTCGCCTTCTTCCCACCTGTTACCGGTGGCTAAGCATGAGCGACACCCACAAAACCGACATTGATGCGGCCATCAGCCAGCGTACCCGGCTGGCGTTGTCCGAAGCCAAGGCGCGCGGCGTGCAGCTGGGCAAGGCCGGGGCGGACAACATCCGCGCCACGGTGGAAAAACGCAAGAGCGCGGCCGATGCCTTTGCCAAGCAGCACGAAGCGTTGTTTGCCGATTTCGTGGCCCAGGGCCTGACGCACCGGAAGATGGCGGAGGTGCTGAACGAGCGCGGTATTGCGGCGGCCAAGGGCGGCCCGTGGACGCACGGGCAGGTGCAGCGCATCCTGAACCGCTATGCGGACTGGGCGAAGGCCCAGGCGTAACAGGCAGGCACTGCGTTCAGCCCCAAGTCGGGGCCAAAAGCTGTGGCAGGCAGAGCTGCCAGGCCAGTTCTTCCAGCGCAGCACGCAGCAAAAAAGGAGCACCTCGGTGCTCCTTTTTTTATGGGCGCAAAGCCATGGGGCTGCGGGCTAGCTGCGTTTTTTGGCGTCTGCCACCGCCTCTTTCACATCGCCCACTTTCTTCTGGGCAATGCCTTGCGCCTGCTTGGCCAGGCCTTTGGCCTGCTGCTCGCGGCTGTCGATCAGCTCGCCCGCTTTTTGCTGCACTTTGCCAGCCGCCTCTTTCAAGGTGCCGGTGACTTGGTCCTTGTTCATACATACCTCCATCAAGAGCTAGGGAAGAAGGCTGGGCGCGTGCGGCCCATGCCAGCGGACAGCGTAGCCAGATGAAAGGCGGGGGACCGACGGTAAGGTGCGCCCCTGCATGTACGCCAAAGATGACAGCGGCAACTTCAAAATACAGAGCTTTCAGCGCAGGTACATCAAGGGCTGGATGCCTATTTGGTGCTTGAAACCGTGCGCCAGCGCACACGGCCCTCAGCCTCAGGCATCTCCAACGGGCTGCGGCAGCAGCGGGGCTTTCCACTCCAGCAGCTCAGCCAGGCGCTGGATGATCCAGCCGGCTTCCTGGGGGCTGACGGGCCCGCCTTCGCCGGCGATGGCGCTGTGAAAGCCCAGCAGCACGCCTTCTTCGCTGGCGTTGCCGCTGTGGTAGAGGGTCTGGGCCTGCTCCACCAGGTGGCAGGCCAAGTCTTCGCACAGCTCATAGCGGGCCACGGTGTCGGTAATCGGGGTTTTCAGAATGCCTGCACGGCTGCGAAAGAGCGCGGCAAAACTCTCGGGCGGTTGAATCTGGCTGGTGTCGTCCATGGCGCGCAGGGCTTATTCGGGATCGAACAGGCGCTCAAAGCGCAGGATGTCGATTTCCAGTTCGCAGGTCACGAGTTGGCCGTTTTTGTCGTCCGACTTGCGGCGTGCCGAAAACAGCGTGGCGCGGCCTTCGAAGTCAAAGTCCGGCAGGTGGATGATGGCGTAGGGGTAGGGCACAAAGCACTGGTGCTCAAAAACCACGCGGTGTTCGTTGCGTGGCGAGGGGTAGAGCATGTACTCAGGGGTGTCGATGGTGGTGGTGGCCATACACAAAGGATCGAAGAAAAGAGGGCCTGCAGCAAGCAGCCGGGGCGCAATGCTACCGTGGCTGCGCAGGGTTTGGGGGCTCTGTGGACATCGTTCTTGACGAGCTGCGCCACAATCTGCGCCATGACTGCCCTGCGTGTTTTGATCCAGACCCAAGATTTTGATGTTTCCGCCGAACTGGCTGCGTTGCGCCAGGGCGATGCGCGCGTGGGCGCGGTGTGCAGCTTTGTCGGCACGGTGCGTGACCGCAACGAGGGCGCAGCGGTGTCGGCCATGGAGCTGGAGCACTACCCCGGCATGACGGAAAAAAGCATCGAGGCCATCATCGACCGGGCGGTGGCGCGCTTTGGCATCTATGCCGCAAAAGTGATTCACCGCGTCGGGCCGCTGCAGCCGCAGGACCAGATCGTGCTGGTGGCCGTGACCAGCGCGCACCGGGGCATGAGCTTTCAGGCCTGCGAGTTCATCATGGACTATCTGAAGTCCGAGGCGCCGTTCTGGAAGAAAGAGCAAACCCCTGAGGGTGCACGCTGGGTGGATGCCCGCGTGAGCGATGAGCAAGCGCTGGCGCGCTGGCAGGCATAACGGGGCAGCAGTGCTGTAGCCAACAAAAAAAGGGCCCGTGGGGCCCTTTTTGCTTGGCGAACCTGCGCGCCACGGTGTCAGCGCGCCAGCCAGTGGCTTACTGCTTGACGGCTTCCATCTGCAGCACCAGGCGCACGTTCTTGGCAAAGCCCCAGTCCATACCGTAGTTCAGGCCCCACTGGGTGCGGTCGATGGTGGCTTCAAAGTCGCCGCCGCAGACTTCACGCTTGAGCATGGGGCTGTCGTAGCAGGTGAACTTGTTGGCCTGGATGGTGATGGGGTGGGTCTGGCCCAGCAGGGTCAGCTGGCCGGTCACTTGCTTGAGCTTGTCGCCCTCAAACACAAACTTGTCGGAGACAAACTTGGCTTCGGGGTGCTGCTCGGCGTTGAAGATGTCCTTGCTCTTGAGGTGCTTGTCAAACGCGGCAGTGCCGGAGTTCACGGAGTTCATGTCCAGCGTCACTTCCACTTTGCCGCTCTTGCCGGCCTTGTCGAAGGACGCAGTGCCTTGCTTTTTGTCGAAACGCGCACGGTTGGTGGAGGCACCAAAGTGGTCGATCTCGAACGTGGCGAAAGTGTGTGTGGGGTCGATGGCGTAAGTGGCGGGCGCAGCGTGGGCGGCAGTGGCAAACAGGCCGGCAGCGGCCAGAGCAAACAAGGTGGAACGCATGGAAATCTCCTGAAAAGGTGAAAGCGGAAACGCGGTTTTAAAAACAGGAGCTGCTAGCGCTGGTCTATCTTTGCTTTCGTTATGAATAAGTGTGGAAAGCGTTGAAATACGGGCGCAAGCAGCTGCGAAATTGGAGGTGACAGGCTTTACAGCTTGCCCACGCCGGTCAGTGCCAGCTTGAAGTTCACGCTGACATCATCGGCCACCATGGAGGTGTCGGCCCAGTCGCCATCGCCAATCTTGAAAGGCAGGCGCTTGAGGGGCAGCGTGCCGCTGGCGGTGGTAGTTGCACCCGTTTGGGTCAGCACCACGGGCACCGACACCTTCTGGGAGTTGCCCTTGATGGTCAGCGTGCCGTCCACCTGGTATTTGCCTGCGCCCAGCGCCTTGACGGCGGTGGAGTCAAACGTGGCCTTGGGGAACTTGGCAATATTGAACCAGTCCGCACCCAGCAGATTGCTGTCGATCTCTTTGCTGCCCATGGTGGCGCTGCCGGTGTCCACGGTGAAGTGGATCTTGCTGGCCTCGGGCTTGGCGGTGTCAAAGTGGAATTGCGCGGCAAACTGCTTGAAGTGGCCGTTCATCGGCACGCCCAGCTGCTTGGCGGTGAACTGGATGCTGCTTTGTGCAGGCACCAGGGCCTGTTGCGCTATGGCGGCAGTGCCCAGCAAGGCAGCGCTGGCCAGGGCGGCGGCACGCAAGGTGGTGGTGAAAGTCATGGTGGGTTCCTTGTGACGTTCAAAAAAGAGCGGTTAAACGGTGCGGCCAGGCCACATGCGGCGCAGCAGACCATCGCGGTCGATCAGCTGGTGCTTGAGCGCAGCGGCAATGTGCAGCGCGATCAAGCTAGCCAGCGTGTAGGCTGAAATCATGTGCCAGGGCTTGATGGCTTCGGCCAGCTCTGGGTTGGCTGCTACAAAATCTGGCAGCTGCCACATGCCAAACCAGACGATGGGAAAGCCAGCGGCCGAGCTGTAGGCCCAGCCAATCAGCGGCACGGCAAAGAACAGCACATACAGCAGGTGGTGCACCCCATGGTGGGCCAGGTGCTGCCAGCGCGGCATGGCCGCAGCCATGGCGGCAGGCAGTGCGGGTGGGCGGTGCGTGATGCGCCACAGCAGGCGCAGCATGCTCAGTACCAGAATGCTCATGCCCGCCCATTTGTGCCAGTTGTAGTACTTGAGCTTGGTGGGCGAAAACGGCAGGCCCACCATGTACCAGCCAAAAACCAGCAAGCCGATCAGGCCCGCAGCCAGCAGCCAGTGCAAGGCAATGGCGGGCAAGGTGTAACGACTGCGGGAGGGGGAGGAAGACATAAGCACACGCCAAAACGGGAAAGACAGCCAGTCTAGAAGGCATCTGCTGACAAGCCGTTCAATGCGCTTGATGACAAGATTCAAAAGATTGAAAGGAACTTTGCACCCTGTTTTTGCATCGCGCTGGCGCTGAGTGCGGTCAAAAAAAGCACCAGACGGGGCGGGTGCGGCCCTTGAAAAAATGGGGAAAGCCCTGAGTTGGGACGTAGTTATAGATTTGCTGTTGAAGGAAGCCATTCATGCGCATCGACAAGCTCACCACCAAGTTCCAAGAAGCCCTGGCAGACGCCCAAACCCTGGCCCTGGGTAATGACCACGCCTATATCGACCCGCTGCACCTGCTGGCAGCCATGCTGCGCCAGAACGACGGCCCCAAGGCCTTGCTGCAGCGCGCCGGGGCCAATGTGGCCGCCATGGCCACGGGTGTGGAAAACGCGGTCAAGCAGCTGCCCCAGGTACAGGGGCATGACCAGGTCAGCATTGGCGCAGACCTGGCCAAGCTGATGCAGGCCACCGAGAAAGAAGCCATCAAGCGCGGTGACCAGTTCATCGCCAGCGAGCTGTTTTTGCTGGCGCTGGCTGATAGCGAAACCAAGGCCGCCAAGCTGGCCAAGGAGCACGGTTTGAGCCGCAAGGCCATGGAATCGGCCATCAACGCGGTGCGCGGCGGCCAGACCATGGACAGCGCCGAGGGCGAAAGCCAGCGTGAAGCGCTGAAGAAATACACACTGGACCTGACCGAGCGCGCCCGCATGGGCAAGCTGGACCCCGTGATTGGCCGCGACGATGAAATCCGCCGCGCCATCCAGGTGCTGCAGCGCCGCAGCAAGAACAATCCCGTGCTGATTGGCGAGCCCGGTGTGGGCAAGACCGCGATTGTGGAAGGCCTGGCCCAGCGCATTGTGGAAGGCGAAGTGCCTGAAACCCTCAAGGACAAGCGCGTGCTGGTGCTGGACATGGCAGGCCTGCTGGCCGGTGCCAAGTACCGCGGCGAGTTTGAAGAGCGCCTGAAAGCGGTGCTGAACGATGTGGCCAAGGAAGAGGGCCGCATCATCTTGTTCATCGACGAAATCCACACCATGGTGGGCGCAGGCAAGGCCGAGGGCGCGATGGACGCCGGCAACATGCTCAAGCCTGCGTTGGCACGTGGCGAGCTGCACTGCATTGGTGCAACCACGCTGGACGAGTACCGCAAGTACATCGAAAAAGACGCTGCGCTGGAGCGCCGTTTCCAGAAGGTGCTGGTGGATGAGCCATCGGTGGAAGACACCATTGCCATTCTGCGTGGTTTGCAAGTGCGTTATGAGGCGCACCACGGCGTAGATATTACGGACCCTGCTATCGTTGCTGCAGCAGAGTTGAGCCACCGCTACATCACCGACCGTTTTCTGCCCGATAAGGCGATTGACCTGATCGACGAGGCAGCGGCCAAGATCAAGATCGAAATCGACTCCAAGCCCGAGGTGATGGACAAGCTCGAGCGCCGCATGATTCAGCTCAAGATTGAGCGTGAAGCCATGAAGAAGGAAAAGGACGAGGCCTCGCAAAAGCGCCTGCAGCTGATTGAAGACGAGCTGCAGGAGCAAGAGCGCGAGTACGCGGATCTGGAGGAAATCTGGAAGTCCGAGAAGGCCAGTGCCCAGGGCTCCGAGCAGATCCGCAAGGAAGTGGATGCCATCCGCACGCAGATCGAAGACCTCAAGCGCAAGGGTGATTTCAACAAGGTGGCTGAGCTGCAATATGGCAAGCTGCCTGCGTTGGAAAAACAGCTCAAAGACGCCCAGGCCAGCGAGGCCGACGGCACCGCCCCCAAGCACAAGCTGCTGCGCACCCAGGTGGGCGCGGAAGAAATTGCCGAAGTCGTCAGCCGTGCCACGGGCATTCCGGTGGCCAAGATGATGCAGGGCGAAAAAGACAAGCTGCTGCACATGGAAGCCAAGCTGCACGAGCGCGTGATTGGCCAGGAAGAGGCCATTTCTGCCGTGGCCAACGCCATCCGCCGCTCGCGCTCGGGCCTGTCAGACCCCAATAAGCCACTGGGCAGCTTCTTGTTCCTGGGCCCGACCGGCGTGGGCAAGACTGAGCTGTGCAAGGCACTGGCGGGGTTCCTGTTCGACAGCGAAGACCATCTGGTGCGTATCGATATGTCGGAATTCATGGAAAAGCATAGCGTGGCACGTTTGATTGGTGCGCCTCCTGGCTATGTTGGCTATGAAGAGGGCGGCTACCTGACAGAAGCTGTGCGCCGCAAACCCTATAGCGTGCTGCTGCTCGATGAGGTGGAAAAAGCCCACCCCGATGTGTTCAACGTGCTGCTGCAGGTGCTGGACGATGGCCGCCTGACCGATGGCCAGGGCCGTACCGTGGACTTCAAGAACACGGTGATCGTGATGACCAGCAACATCGGTTCGCACCTGATTCAGGCGATGGTCGGCCAGGATGGCGAAGACATCAAGGACGCGGTGTGGGGGGAACTTAAAACCCATTTCCGACCCGAATTCCTCAACCGTATCGATGAAACCGTGGTCTTCCACGGCCTGGATGCGGCGCACATCGAGTCGATTGCCAAGATTCAGTTGCAACTGTTGCAACGTCGCCTCGAGAAGATGGACCTGGAAATGCACGTGAGCGAACCCGCTTTGGCAGAGTTGGCTAAAGTAGGGTTTGATCCGGTCTTTGGTGCACGTCCGCTCAAGCGGGCGATCCAGCAGCGCATTGAGAACCCGCTGTCTCGCGCTTTGCTGGAGGGCAAGTTCCCGCCCAAGAGTGTGATCGAGGTTTCGGTGGACCCCGTGCAGTCCCCTGGAGTCTTTAACTTTGGCCTGGCCGATGTCTCCAACGACGGCTAAGCCCCCACCCGCCAGGGCCTGGTGCGCTGGCGGGGTTTGAAAGGCATTGCTTTGAACGAATTTTTGAACTGGGTGATCCGCTGGACCGTGCGCCTTGTGATGCTGGCCGTCGGCGTGGTGTTCTTCCTGAGCTTGCTTGCCGTGGCCTGTGTGCTGGTTGCGCTGTGGGCTTTGCGCGCACTGTGGGCCAAGGCCACCGGTCAGCCCGTGGCGCCGTGGATCATGCCCATGCGCGCTGCCAGCAGCTGGGCCAGCATGTACCAGCGTGCAGGCAACTTTGGGGGCATGGCAGGTGATGCAGCGCAAGAAAGCCACACCCCATTTACCCCCGCTGCGGGCAGCAAGCGCGGCGGTATCCTGTCGCAAGTGGCGGGTGACGTGAGTGATGTGAAACCGCGCGAAGTGCACGACCACTGACACCATGCAGTGCGGCCCTGATGGGCCTGTCAGGCGAGACGAAAGAAGAACACCGAGGAGATAGCGCGCATGCACCAGTCATCGCCTTTGCACCAAGCGTTTGAGTTGCAACACCAGGCCAGCCGCCAGCAGATTGATGTGCCCTTGCTGGTGCGCAAAGAGCGCTTGCTGCGCATTCAGAAAATTTTGCAAGAGCATGGCAGCACGCTGGCTGCCGCTGTTCAGGCGGACTTCGGGGTGCGCTCTCCGCAGCTCACGGAAATGGCCGATCTGATGGTGCTCCGCACCATGCTGACCCACACCCTGCACCATCTGTCCAAATGGATGCGCCCGCAACGGGTATGGACGCCTTTGCACCTGCTGCCAGGCATGGGGCGCATCGAGCGCCAGCCTCTGGGTGTGGTGGGGGTCATTGCGCCGTGGAACTATCCACTGCAGCTGGCACTGGGCCCAGCCATTGCCGCGATTGCGGCGGGCAACCGCGTGATGCTCAAACCCAGTGAGCTGACGCCGCACACCTCCGCGCAGCTGGCGCATGTGATCGGCCAGTTTTTTGCACCGGAGGAGTTCTGCGTTATTCAAGGCGATGCGCAAGTGGCCAGCCACTTCGCGGGCCTGCCTTTCGACCACCTGGTGTTCACGGGCTCCACCGCCGTAGGTCGCAAGGTGGCCATGGCGGCGGCCCAGCACCTGACGCCCACCACCTTGGAGCTGGGCGGTAAGTCACCTTGCATCATCAGCAATGACTGCGACATGGAGCAGGCTGCGCTGCGCATAGCGCATGGCAAGCTGCTCAATGCCGGACAGACCTGCATTGCACCTGACTATCTGCTGCTGCCGCGTGGGCAAGAGCAAGCTTTTGAGCAGGCGTACCGCAAGGCGGTGGTGCAGCTGTTCCCAACGCTGGCGGGCAATCCTGATTACGCAGCCATCATCAATCAGAAACACTTCAACCGCCTGCGCAATCTGGCGCAGCAAGCTGAAGCCGAAGGCGCGCATGTGCAGTGGCTGGAATCGGCCTCCACCGCTGCCGCGTCCAGTGCGCCCGGCTGGGGCGATGCCGTGCAGCGCCAGATGACGCCCGCATTGGTGTGGAACGTGCATTCGGGCATGGACATCATGCGCGAAGAGATTTTCGGACCGCTGCTGCCGGTGATCAGCTATGACCGGCTGGATGACGTGATCCAGGCCATTAATGCCGGTGAGCGACCGCTGGCTTTGTACTGGTTTGGTCAGGATGAGAAGCTGCGTGACAGCGTTTTGCGCCGCACGATCAGCGGTGGTGTGACCGTCAATGACACCCTTATGCACTTTGCGCATGACAATTTGCCTTTTGGTGGCGTTGGGCCCAGCGGATGGGGGGCTTATCACGGCATCCAGGGTTTTTTACGCTTTTCTCACCAAAAGTCAGTCTTTTTACAAGCAAAATGGAGCCCTGCATCTTGGCTGTACCCCCCGTACGGAGCCAAATTCGAGCGCGTCATGGCGCTGATCAAACGCTTGGCTTAGGCGTTTGCCGCTTACAAAGTTGCCAGCAATTGGCAGCACGCTGCAGGCCGTTCCAACGGCCTAGCACATCCTATTTCTGCGGGCAAGAAACCTTTGACAGCCGTACTTTCCTAAATGGCTACAGTGACTAGGCATAAGCGAAATTCGCGTTTTCACTGACAATTGCCGACTTTCGTTTTCAACACCTAGTTTCCGTTTCGGTTTTTCCATGTCCAATTACCAGGTTCGTCCTGCAACCCTTCGTGATGCGAAGGCGATTGCACAAATCCACACTGCTTCTGCGTTGGAAGCCTACCGTGGCATCGTGCCTGACGACCAATTGAAAGCCATGTCTTCCGTCGAGAAGCGTCAAGCTTACTGGCGCGAGGCCATTGAATACTGTGAGCCTCAAGTGCAAGTGGCCATTGATGGCGACAAGATTGTGGGTTTTGTTGGTTTTGACCGTTCCCGTGACGAGAAGTCTCGCCAGACCACTGGTGAGGTGTGGGCTATCTATGCAGCCCCCTCGCACTGGAACAAGGGTGTCGGCGTGACGCTGTGGGATGCAGCCCGTGAAGGTCTGCAAGAAGAAGGCTGTACCAACGTGACCGTTTGGGTGCCGCTGCGCAATGAACGCGCTTTGCGCTTTCATGAGATGGCAGGCTTCAAGCGTGAAATGTCTACAGCCAAGACAGCACAAGTTGGCGGTATCAAGATTGAGGAAGTGCGCTTAAAGCGTCCCTTAAACTAACTGCTGCCCCCACGGCCCGCCTCGGCGGGCCGATTTTTTTGTCTCTCGATTTCACAGGAATTTCACATGCTGCAATGGCAACACCAAGGCACTGACCACGAAGCTGCATGGCGCAGCGAAAGCGGCCTGCCCGCGCCACGGCGTGTGGTGGTGGCGGACGACACCATGCCTGCAGACACGGCTTACCGTCTGGCCTGCGAAGGCACGGCGCTGCTGTGGCAGGGTGACTTCCACAACGCCCGCTTGCTGCTTGATGCCATCAAGCGCCGTCTGGACAAGCCCGCAGGCAAGCGCACGGCCAAGGCCCGCAAGCAGCTGCGTGCGGCCAGCCAGCAGGCCGAGGCCACACCCGCCGAGGCTTTCCACAAGTACCGCATGGCACAAGGCCAGCGTGCCCGTGTGCTGGGCAGCGTGCTGATTGCCCTGCAGCCCGATTACTCGATTGCACTGCGCCGCGCGCCCGACTGGCGTGAGGCTTGCACCGAAGCCTGGGGTGCCCCTGCGGCCGATGCCGGTGTGCAGGTGCTGACGCTGCGCGAGCTGACCGGCGTGGTGGGCGCGCACGAGTGGCGTAAAAAAGGCGTGGCCATGCCCGCCTTGGGCAAGGACGCGCGCATTTACCCGCACTACGGTGTGTTTTCCCCCGTGCGTGGCGAGTATGTGGCCATGGTGCAAGAAGCGCCGTTGGCTTTTGGCATGCGCGATATGGCGTTCGACATCGGCACCGGCACCGGCGTGCTGGCAGCGTTGCTGGCCAAGCGTGGCGTCAAGCGTGTGGTGGCGACCGATATGTCGGTCCGTGCACTGGCCTGCGCACAGGACAATCTGCAGCGCCTGGGCTTGAGCGACAAGGTCACCTTGCAGCAGACCGACCTGTTCCCCGAAGGCCAGGCGGCCTTGATTGTGTGCAACCCACCCTGGGTGCCCGCACGCGCCGTGACGACGCTGGAGCAGTCGGTGTACGACGAAAACAGCGCCATGCTGCGCGGTTTTCTGGCCGGTCTGTCGCAGCACTTGCTGCCTGAGGGCGAGGGCTGGCTGATCCTGTCGGATCTGGCCGAGCACCTGGGCCTGCGCAGCCGCGAGGAGCTGATGGGCTGGATCGACGCCGCTGGCCTGTATGTGGTTTACCGCATGGATGTGCAGCCGGTGCACGGCAAGGCGCAGGACAGCAGCGATGCCCTGCACGCAGCGCGTGCGGCGGAAGTCACTTCGCTGTGGCGTTTGAAGGCCAAGGTCGCCTAAGCACTGGTTTCCAGGCTGCTGCGCTCGGGCAGCATGCGCTGCAGTTGGAGGCGAATGGCTGCAGCGCGTTCAGCGCCAGCGTGGGTGTGAATGGCGTGCAGCAAGGCGTCACACGCGGCCAACACGCTGTCCACATCACGCGCTTCGCGCAGCAACTGGCGCAGTTGCGTAGCAATGTCGGGTTTGCGGTTCGCGAACAGCCGCTCACACAGGTCAAACAGGTGCATGCGCACTGCGGCCAGATTGCAGCGGGACAGGATGGGCGCTTCATCGACCGTGGCGGCTGGCAGTGTTGCGATGGCTTGCAGGTATCCGTCGCGCACCAGCTGGGCCGCCAGCGCAGCGGCTTCGCCGTGGTACATGGCCTGGAGTTGGCTGGCGGGCATGCCTTCCGCCAGCAACAGCAAAGAGCGCGCACGCAGCCCCAGGTTGCGCTGACCGGGGGCCTGCTCATGCAGGGCTTGGGGTGTGCGTTGCAAAAACATGGCGGGCATTGCACCTGAGCGCTGTGACAGCGCGATGAAATGCCGCTGCAAACCGGCGCCAGGATGGTGACAATGGAGGGTGCTGCGCGGGTGTGTAGCAAAAAGCAGAGCTGAAAGCGCTTGCTGCGCCTGGGTTTAGGCGTGTTTTTATTTGAATATCAGCCCCTGTGCGGGTGGTGAAAATTCCATGCGACTGTTGTTGGCCCCGATGGAGGGTTTGCTCGATTTTGTCTTGCGCGACGTGCTCACCCGTGTGGGGGGCGTGGATCGCTGCGTCTCGGAGTTCATCCGTGTCAGCGGCTCCATCTTGCCGGACCGCGTCTTCATCCAGTACATGCCAGAGCTGCTCAACGGCAGCCAGACCTTGGCGGGCGTGCCCGTGCGTGCGCAGCTGCTGGGTTCAGACCCGGGTTGGATGGCCGAGAACGCCGCCAACCTGGCGCGGCTCAAGCCCGAGGGCATTGATCTGAACTTTGGCTGCCCGGCCAAGACGGTCAACCGCCATGGCGGCGGCGCTTCCATGCTGCAAGACCCGGAATCGATCGCCCGGCTGGTGGCGGCGGTGCGCCAGGCCGTGCCTGCGCACCTGCCGGTGTCGGCCAAGATGCGCATGGGCTTTAACGACAAAACGCTGATGCGCGAATGCGCGCAGGCCATGGTGGAAAACGGCGCCTGCGAGCTGGTGGTGCATGCGCGCACCAAGGTTGAGGGCTATCGTCCACCCGCTTACTGGGAGCTGATTCCGGAGATTCAGGCCGTGGTGAACGTGCCTGTGGTGGCCAATGGCGAGATCTGGACGGTGCAGGACGCGCTGCGCTGCCGTGCGCAGTCAGGCTGCGGCGATCTGATGCTGGGCCGCGGCAGCGTGGCCGATCCGGGCCTGGCGCTGGCGCTGCGCCAGGCCGTGGCGCAGGGCGCGGCAGACGCTGATCCCGATGCCGTGGCGGCCGACTTGCCACCCGTGGTAGGCTGGGCTGACATGCTGCCGCACCTGCAGCGTTTTTGGCTGCTGGTGTGCCGCGATTTGACGCCCAATCAGCGTGCTGGCCGCCTCAAGCAGTGGCTGAACCTGATGCGCCGCCGCTACCCCGAGGCGGAAGAGGCCTTCCAGAGCGTGCGCGTGCTGACCCAGCAAAGCCTGGTGGCCGAATGGCTGGAGCGCGAGTGCGCACGCCATGACCGTGCTTTTACCTTGCAAAAAAATGAGCTGGCTACGTATGAATCGCGTCTGCCTGAAGGTATTTCTATACTGAACTGAAGCCTGAACCAGCGCTGGATGCTCTTGCAATGAGAGCAGACCTGCGTGCGGAGTGCCCCCCGCCGTTGCTGCGGGCCATGCAGGCAGTGTGGGCTGCGCTTACCAGCTTGCCTACGGCTATCACCCCTGGCAACGGCTGTTCAGAGTCGTTGGTGCAGCACCTTCACTGCGCTGCCGCATGCGCGACTGTTCGCGGCGTCTCCGCAAAAATCACCAGATTGCGCACGCCAGATTGCGTGTAGAAAGAACACTGCCCGCAGGCCGCAGGTGCTGAATGCGCGCTGCCCCATCCTTGGAGGCGGTGCTTACAGAGCGCATGCGCACCGTCCTAGCCATGTTCTGCCATGCCCTGCGCGGCCGATTTTTTCCATAACAAGGAGAGCAATTTGGCTGTGAAGAAACTGGTGCTGGGCACCTTGCTGGTGGTGGGGGCCGCTGCCGTGGGCGGCTGGTTCAGTCTGGACAAAGAGACGCGGGGGTTGCTGGCGACGGTGCCCACCAACCGCGACATTCTGTTTTGGACGGTGCCGCAGCGCGATGCGGCTTTCCGGGCGATGGACCACATCCCCCTGTTGGCCAAGGCGCATGTGGTGCCCGCCAGCGGCACGCCGTCTGCGCTGCCAACAGGGGCACCGCTGTCACTCAAGAGCGATGTCGATGCCTATATGGCTGCCCAGCGCAATGCGGCGCTGCTGGTAGTGCACAATGGCAAGCTGCGGCTGGAGCGCTATGGCTTGGGGTTTGATGGCACGGGGCGCTGGACCAGTTTTTCCGTGGCCAAGTCCTTCACCTCCACCCTGGTGGGGGCGGCAGTCAAGGATGGCTTCATCCACAGCCTGGATGACAAGGTCAGCGTCTACATTCCCGAACTCAAGGGCTCGGCCTATGACGATGTGAGTGTGCGCCAGTTGCTGACCATGACCTCTGGCGTGCAGTGGAATGAAGACTATGCCGACCCCAACTCAGACGTCGCCAAGTTCAACAACCATAAACCCGAAGACGGTGTGGAAGCCCTGGTCAGCTATATGCGCCAGCTGCCGCGCGCAGCGCCGCCCGGCACGCGTTGGCTCTACAGCACCGGCGAGACCAATCTGGTGGGCACGCTGGTGCAGCAAGCCACGCAAAAACCGCTGGCCACTTACTTGGCCGAGAAAGTGTGGGGCCCAGCCGGCATGGAGCAGCAGGCCACTTGGCTGTTGAGCAAGACCGGCAAGGAGATTGCGGGCTGCTGTGTGCAGGCCGCAGCGCGCGATTACGCGCGCATGGGGCTGTTCATCCTGAACGGAGCCCAGGTCAACGGGCAGAGCATCGTGCCTGATGGCTGGTGGGCGGAAGCGACCAGCAAGCGCACCGAGATCGGTCTGCCTGGCCGTGGCTACGGCTACCAGTGGTGGACCTATGACGATGGCAGCTACACGGCACGCGGAATTTTTGGACAGGGCATCTTTATTGAACCGAAACGCCAGCTGGTGATTGTGTCTAACGGCAATTGGGCCGGTGGGGCGCGTGACCCGCAGGCCAGCGCCGCGCGCGAAGCCTTCTACCGTGAGGTGCAACAGGCGATTGATGCGGAGCAGGGTGGCGCAGCCCAGTGATGGGGCGCTGGTGACTTGCCCGCTGGCGCGGTGGCTGCGAAAGACCACCGCGTGGGCTTACAGCAAATGATCAGGGGCGAGGGGGCCAATGATGTGAATCATCATGCGCAGCGGCACGCTGGCATCGGGCTCGCTGTGTTGGTCGCCCCAGTCGCTGTCAGCAGGGGCGCGCCAGACCAGGCCCTGGGGTGTGTCCTGCACCAGCCAGGCCGCTTCGCGCAAGCTGGCTTCGATGTTTTCGGTGGCCTCTTGTGCCAACTGGCGGGAGGCAATCAGCAGCGCAATCTCGGTGTTTTGCAGCTGGGAGCGCAAATCCAGATTCATGGAACCCACCACGGTCAGCTTGTGGTCCAGCACCAGCATTTTGGAGTGCAGCATGGCACGTGAACCGCCTTGCGAGCCAGTGATCTTGCCGGCGGTGCTGCGCAGGGTGCCGGTGCCAGGCTTGCCGCCTTGCAGGCTGCGCAGCTCATACAGCTCAATGCCTTGGGCCAGCAGCTCCTTGCGGTGGCGTGCATAGCCTGCGTGGGCCAGCGGCGCATCGTTGGAGGCCAGCGAGTTGGTCAGAATGCGCAGGCGAATACCGCGCGCACGGGCGCGGGCAAATGCGCGCTTCATATCGTCACCGGGCACAAAGTAGGGCGAGACGATCAGCACATCGGTGCTGGCCTGGTCAATCAGGGCCAGCAAGCCGCTGACCACGTTTTCTTGCTCCACCACGGGCGTGAGCACATCCTGCAAAGCCTGGCGGTTGGGTGAAGGTTTGCGCGCACGCGTGGCAAGGCTGCCTTCTGGCGGCATTGCCAGCAGGCTGGCGGGCTCCGCCGTGTCTGCCGCGGCTGGGGCGGCAGCGCTTTCGGGGGCAGCCGGGTCAACGTCGGTCGGTACATCTTCGGGCGGCGCCAGAATTTTGCCAGGGGCATCGGCCAGCACCAGTGAGGGTGCCCAGACCCAGTCGACGGTCTGTAAATCCATGGGGGGCAGATTGGCCGTTTTGCTGTCCTGGATGGCCGCTTCAACGCGTGCAGTTTCGGTCTGGGTTTGCGGTGTTTCGGTGCGCAGCTGTAGCAAGGCCTGCTCGGAGATCAAGGCACTGACCGGGTAGGCGCGGCTGTCGTTCCAGTAGCGGTCAAAACTGGCGGAGAGCTGGCGCACGGCCTGACCCGCAGCCATCACATCCAGATCGATGAAGTTGTCGCTGTCCAGTGCGTCAAAGTAGGCATCACCCAGATTGCGCCCACCGGTGATGCCAATGCTGTTGTCGGCAATAAACAGCTTGTTGTGCATGCGCTGCTGGGTGCGCTGAAAGTCGGCCAAGGTAGACAGCGCGCGCAGGGCGGTCGAACCACGTGGCCCGGTTAGCGGGTTGAACATGCGCATTTCTATGCCGGGCACAAATGCCAGGCGCATGACCTGGGCGTTTTTGCCCGCACCGTGGAAATCGTCCAGCAACACGCGCACGCGCACGCCGCGCTGTGCAGCTTGCACCACGGCTTGCAGCAGGCGGGCGGTACTGGGCTCTGCATGGATGGCGTAGTACTGCAGATCCAGTGTGGCGGTGGCGGCTTGCACCAGCGCAAGGCGGCTGGAGAAAGCCGCATCGGCACCGCCGAGCAAAGTAAAGCCCGAGCCATAGCTGGTGCCGTCGGCCTGCCGCTGTGCCTGCACCATGCGCCACAGCGGGGTGTTCTGCGGCGCTGCAAGCGCCGTGCTGGCCGTGCGTGGCGGCATGGGCGGCAGACTGCCGCATGCGGACAAGCCAAGCGCCAGCGCGCACAGCCCAGCCCACCGCAGGGGGCGGCGGCAGGCGGACAGCAGCTGGGCTAGAGGCGTGAAGGACATGACAGAGGTATAGCGAGGCGGTGCGGGCGCAGGTGTCAGACGCGAGAGGTTTTGAGGCGCTGTGTGCGGCTAAAACTGATCGCGCCCGACCAGGCGAGCGATGACGCGCAGATCTGCGCCCACACGCTGGACGTCGTGCCACTGTAGGGGCATGGCTTGGGTCAGTGCATCCAGAGGCCCGAAGTTGGCCATGCCCATGCCGCCGGTCCCCAGCAGCTTGGGCGCCAGGTACAGCAGCAATTCGTCGACCAAGCCTTCGCGCAGGAAGGAGCCATTGAGTTTGAAGCCTGCTTCGACATGCAGCTCATTGGTGCCACGGGCTCCCAGATCACGCAGCATGGCGGCCAAATCCACCTTGCCATGGGCATTGGGCATGGCAATAACAGTAGCGCCTAGCGCTTGCAAAGCCTCGGTTTTGGAGTAGTTTGTGCTGGATGTGTAGATGCTGCAACCGCTGGGTGCTTTTAAAACATGAGCATCCAGGGGCATGTCCAGATGGCTGTCCACCACCACAATCTTGGGCTGGCGTGGCGTGGCCACCTCGCGCACATTCAGGCGCGGGTTATCTTCCAGCACCGTACCAATGCCCGTCAGGATGGCGCAGGCCTGTGCACGCCAAGCATGGCCATCGGCACGTGCCTCGGGCCCGGTGATCCATTGGCTTTGGCCGTTGTGCAGGGCGGTCAGACCATCCAGCGAGGTTGCCGCTTTCATGCGGACCCAGGGTGTACCACGCACCATACGGCTGAAAAAACCCATATTGAGTGCACGCGATGCCTGGCCGGCAGCGTCATCGACTTCCACGGTCGCGCCAGCTGCCTGCAGTTTGGCAAAGCCCTGGCCAGCCACTTGCGGGTTGGGGTCGGTGATGGCGCCCACCACTTTGGCAATGCCGGCCTCAATCAACGCGTTGCAGCAAGGGCCGGTACGCCCGGTGTGCGAGCACGGCTCCAGCGTCACATAGGCTGTCGCACCGCGTGTGTCGTACCCCTGCGCCGCAGCATCGCACAGCGCCATGACCTCGGCATGGGGGCCACCGGCCTGCTGGGTAAAGCCTTGGCCAATGACGTCGCCTTGCGCGGACACCAGTACACAGCCAACACGGGGATTGGGATTCGATAGAAAAAGCGCCTGACGGGCCAGGTCAAGCGCTTGTTGCATGGGAGAGGCAAAGTGGGTCATCTTGCCTGCCATGGTAATGCACGCATGGCTGAAGCACGCAGGCTATTTGCCCCAGCAGCCAGTGTCGTATCCAGCGGCGCCTTGTGTGATGCCGTTGGCGCCCCGCAGGCCGTTATGGCTGAGGGTATAGGTGCCGCATTTGTCACCCGCTTGCGGGCCAGGCGTTTTGGGGGCCGCAGTCAGTGTGTAGCTGGCGTTGTCGTTACCTGCTGCAAATCCAATCGTGTAGCGCTTTGTCGTGTCTGCAGCCCAGGTCAGATTGGCTGGCAACGCTGTGGGATAGACCCCGCTGGCGGTGGCAGCGCGCTCTAGCCAGAGCTGTGCCTGCAGCAAACCAGCACGCGCGTCAGCGCGGTGGCCGCGTCGTACATACTCGGTGTAGCTGGGGTAGGCAATCGACGCCAGAATGCCGACGATAGCGACAACAATCATGAGTTCAATCAGCGTAAAACCGCGGTGCTTGTGTTTTTGCATATGCTTCCTTGTGAGCTACCTGCTTGTTTAGCGCAGTTGACGCCAATTGGGGCGCAGAGATTGTTCAGGCATGCGCGCCAGCAACTCATCTTTATTCTTTGTATCGATGTCCGCAATCTTGTTGTTGCGAGTAATCAAGGTGTGCGAGCCTTTGGACACTTGGGCGCGTGACACATTCAGATCTAGCGCGTTGTACAGGCCATCTCCATTCATGTCTACGATCTGAACGGATGGGCTTTGACCATCCATGATGTTGATAAAAGTCCGGTACTGGCGTTCCTCGTCGACAGAACTGGATTCACAGCTCTCCACATTGGGGTCCACATCAGAGCCTTTGGCCGGGACTTGCGAGTAAACAGCCAATATATTGCTGCTGTCGTAGAACTCCATGGGCTTGAGCAGGCGTTCGCCCACAGCGGGCAAATCCAAGTACCAGCCGTTGTAATTTTTCCAAGTGCTGGTGTTGAGTTGGTTGGCCTCTGTCGAAGCATCGATCGTGCCGAATTTACCGCTTTGCAGCTCTGTAATGGATTGCTGCGCAAGCGCGGCATCTGCTACTCCAGTTCCCAATGCTTTTGGCGCAGGGATGCAGCTTCCGTCGGGTGTGGTGCATGAGGTGTCGCCAGGGTTCACGCGCACACGCGTGCCGACACTGGTGCTGACCAGGTGATACCGCGTGTTATCCAGCACGGAGTAAATGGTTTGCACACTGCGGCTGCTTTCGTCAGCTTTGCTAGCGTTGCGCCCGGTACCGAAAGCCACCATCATGCCGCCCACCGCAATGGTTTTCGCCGTGTTGCCAGCGCCGATTTGCATTTTGCGGTCGTTGGCACGCACCGTGGGTGGCGCAGTGATGGCTTGTACCAGCGTGCGGGCACTGTTCAGTGAGGCAGGCCCTGTGGCGGTGAACAACGGCGCTCCATTGAAGGCCACACCCCAGTCTGCGGCGTTCTCACTGGTCACGTCGAACTTCCAGAGATTGCCGCGATTGTCTCCGGCGTACACGATGTCTGGCGTGCCGTCGCCGTTGAGGTCAAGGAGTCTCGGTGACTGAAGACCGTTGTCATTGGCTTGGCCGGTGCCTGCCACATCGGTGGTCGCTGGAATGCGCTTGAGTTCCATGTCGCCATCCAGATACTGGACCAAGAGTACGGGGCGCTGATTGCTGCTGTTGTAGCCATTTCCAAGCACTGCAGCCCAGCGGTTGTTATTCATGCGTGTGATCTGGGTGGTGCGCATGGGGTTGTTTTCATGCAGCACAGGGGTGGCTGTGATGTTGCCAATATCTTTGTCTTCTTCCACTGCAATGGCACAAGCGGCTTTCTCTTGTGTGCTCATGCTGCTCAGTGCGCAGTTGGGTGTAGTTGCACCCATGGACGAATCCGTGCTGCGCGTGCGGTCGAGTTTGACCAAACTTGATGCATTGCTGGCCGTGAAGTCTGCCGGGTTGGTCACGTCCAAGACAAAATAGCCCTTTCCGCCGGCGCCTAAAGCGCCGACCAGCAAAGTACGCCACTTTGTATCCGGTGCAGTGTCGGTCGCAATATCAGGGCCCAAGTACACATCACCTGTCATGGGTGATCCGTCGACAAAGCTTCGGTGCTTTTGGTTGTAAGTGGGGTCGGTGAGGCGTGTCAGGCTTGGAATCACGCCTTGAGGAACGTAAGCTATTTTTTCATCACCGTTCTCGGCAGAAAAACCATGCAACATACCATCATTGCCACCGGCGTAAATAATGGGTGAGCGCGTGGATTTGGCCAGTGTGAAGTCTGAATAGCCTCTCAGTGCATAATTACTGGACGGAATGCCGGTATACCAAATAATGGAGTTAATAATATCGCCCTGGATACTATGGCGTTCCCGAAACGGCTTGGCCGTCGTGTAGCCTGTAGTTTCAGAACCCTCCAGAGTGCGTACCCCACGTAAGAAATTAAGGCGCTGCTCTCCCTTTGTCGCACCTTCGTCAGTGCCGCTGCCATCAGATTTTTTTTGCAGCCATAATTTTTGCGGTGTACTCAGGTTGGTTTCATCGCTGACCCATTTGAAAACAACACCACCTTTGTACTTAGTATTTGTCCATTTATCACTCCAGCTCAAAATGAGTCTGTTAGTAATGTTGACAGCATCTAGCTTTTCGGCTGAATTTTTACTGGCCCAACCAATGGTCGGAACTATGGTGCCATCTGTTTTCACAGTCTCTGCAGTAATGAACCCTTTCCAGCCATTCTTGGGTTCATAATTGCCCGTGTACTTACCGACGTCATAACGGGTATTGTTCGAGCCGCTGGTTGCGGTCGATGTCATGTCGGGGTCGGTCTGGCTATTGATTTGACCTAAAATTTCACGAAATGCTGTTTCTAGGTCCTCCCCTTTTTCTACCGCATAAAATCGGCCGCGGCCATTTAATGCCGCATGCCAAAGATCCAGCGATCGTTTATTCTCACTGTCCATGGCCGGCCAATTTTTTGTTCCAGTGACAAAATCCAAGAAAGAATTGTCATAGCCAAATGGAATTTTAAAAGTTGGGGCTAAAATGCTTGAAGCACCGGGCCAAGTTACAGCCATATTACTGAAACCAATGGTATAAGTTACCATGTGTGGCCATGTGGCTGGATTGTACCGAGGATTCCAATATCTTTCTAAGATTGCATCTTTACCAGTTGAGTCTTTGCCAAAGTTTTCGGTTTGTGGGGCCTGGTCATATTGTGATTCTGGCTGTATAGACCCTTTGAGACCATTTACGCCATTGGCATCGACAGCGGTCTGCAGTGGCTTGGCCCAACTGTAAAATGCCCAATCGGCGAGAGTGCCTGTTTGTGTGTCTCTGTAAAGATTGGTTTTGCTAATAGCTGTTGAAGTTGTTCCACCGTATACGGTTCCATCTGGTAAAGAGATGTTGGTAGCGTTATCTCTTCTGGTGGTGTCATCCATGGTGTAAAGAGAGCCATTCCAGCGACCATCAGTCATCATGATGTGGTAATTGCGTCGGCAACCTAAATAAGGTGCACCTTGCGTTCCAGGTTCGGATGCCCACGGACCATCTTTGCTCAAACTACCTCGCATGTAAGCATCAGCACGAGCGAAAATCTGGTGGGATGGTGTTCCACTGTTGGCGCCTAAGCTGGTGATGAAGCTTAGAAAATTAGTACGATGCGTAGCATCTAAAATACGCATCGAATTTTTTCCAGATGCGTTGAAGTTAGTCGGTGTTGAATTATTCCCATTCATGCTTAGCCAAGCTAAACGAATTTTTCCATTGGGAAGTAATGCAGTATCGTAATTGGGGTCACTGGGGTCAAAAATGGAGCGCAGTGCATATTTCAAAACACTGATGCGCTTACGTGATGCAGGCCACGAACCGTCATTATTTGGAGTCGTGGTTTTATCTCCTTCAACATTTTCTTTGTCTAATCGAAAATTCATACTGCCAGAATCATCCAGAGAAATGATGACGTTCGGCCTGACATACGGCTGTACCGTTCCAGGTGGCGCTTGAACCAAATCAATAGCCAGTGCCATGTGTGGTGCAAAGGCTGCACTTGCAGCAATTGCAATAATATTTTTATTAAATTTTTTTGGAAAATTAATATGCATAATCTCCACCTTTAATTCTGATTAATCTTTTAACTTTTGACGAGCGTAGGTTTGCTGCAAAACAACCATGGTATTTGGTTTTCTGCCATAAGCCAGTGCTGTGATACGGTAAACAATATTTGGTGTTAAATTCAAAGAGAGTATATTTTTTGAGGCTACAGCCCCAGTTGAGCCGCTCGCAACAAAAATTTCAGAATTTTTATTGCTTTCATCGTAGGGTAAAACTTCTACCCAATACCATGCCCCTCTGTTTGCGGCAGATCGATCTCGCAGAATAGGGCTTGCAGGATTGTTATCGTCACCAAGCCCTGCGCCTGTGAATTGGCCGTAACGCGCGCCAACAGGCGTTGCTGTGCCTGTGACCACGCCTGTCATTTGGGCCAGTGTGATGCCCTTGGTGGCATCTGTGTTGTTCCAAAAATCTTGGTTATCTTTTAAAGACCCGATATCAGCACGTTTGGTGCAAATGCCATTTTTGCAGCGCGGTGCATTGCTGACATCGGATAAATGGGCAAGCAGTGTTCCAAGTTCTTGCGTCTCTAGAGGGAATTTTTCAGGGGTTGTTCTTCTGCAAATATTTTCATCAGTGCTGCTAGGGCTGCAAAAACTTCCGTTGGAGTTTTCTCCGCGAATATCAAGCTCTGCATCTTGCAAAATTGCCTGTGCTGCTTCAAAAGCACGTTGATAATCAGCGTCATTGCTGATAATTAATTCATTGAATAATGATGCTCTTGAGGCCCAGAGGGCCAAAAGCATGGAAAGCATGACAAAAATAATCACTACGAAAAGTGAAATACCTTTTTGTTTTTTGGAGTGAGTTAATGGTTTTTTTGTATTTTTCATAGTTATTAACTGACTGAAGTCAAGCCTTGACTACGCACTTGGTAGACATTGCGGAATACCATGTGGGCCCTTCGAGTGCGTGGCGCTGCCAATGTGGTCAAGTCAACCTGGGTAGTACCGTCGCAGTCGGTATAAGAAGTGCCTGCAGGTAGGTCGATGACCTCATTGCCATAAAGCACGAGGCAGACCTCTACGCCGACCACTTGCGGCCAATTGGTGCCAATGGTTGCGGCATCCACATAGCTGATCTGTGGTGTACCTGTGGCGGCCGAAGCTTGCTGCAAATAGCGAACTTCAAAACCAGCGACATTTTGAATAATCGGTTGAGGTGCTCCTCCGGCACCGGCGCAGCGCAACTCATTGGTTGTGGTGTTCAGTTCAAATCGACTTTGGATGATGCTGTCGTTGGGGTTTTGTCCTAAGCAGTCGCGCAATAAGGATGCATTGGCTGCAGAGGTGTAGACCGGCTCTTTATAGTTGCTGTAGCCCAAGGAGAGTTTGAATTCACCATCGGCTGGTGCATCGATACCGCTAAGGGTGTCAGTCTCTGGGTTGAAAAAGGCGGTCTGCGTTTCGAATGCGACGGGGTCTGCAATATCAACTGCTTCGCTGTCTGACTTTTGGATAGCCAAATTCAGTCGCAGTGAGCCAGCTTGGCGCAGCTGTTGTCCGATCACGCGAAAGGCATAGGACGCCTGTTGCTGCAGCTGGCTGTTGTCGGAAACGGTTCCGGTAACGCTTCTGGACACCATGAGTGCAGTCATGGCAACGGCAACGGTAAGCAGGCCAATGATGATGCCAACCAGCATCTCGATCAGAGTCACGCCGTGTTGCTTCATGAGGGGGGCGGGGGTGTGGGGCATGGCCGGTTGACTTTCAGGTACCGGGGCAGAAAAACAGTGGGGCACTGTTGCCCGCACGAAAATCTGGTGCACAACGTGCGCTGACGGGGATGTATTGCAAATGGCAGGTGAAGCCTGCGGTGCATTGGGTGGGGTCGCTTGCGCTGACAGTGCCATCGTCATTGAGGCTGGCTCCTGCATTGATCGCATCCATGTACGCTTGCCGCTCATCGGCGTTGGCAAAGTCGGTGCGTTCGTTTTCTCGCCAGCGAATCATTACGCCCAGTTGCCGGCGATTGGCAATACTGGTGGCATCTCCATCCGCAAGCGCGAGAAAGGTGCTGGCGTTGCCAAGGGGGAGCGTGCGTTCCACCTGACGTTTCCATTCCCTGATGTCATAGTCGGCCAGCTGCCCTTGCGTACAGGCGTTTCCTGCTTCGCAAAGCGTTGTTGCAGCGGCGGTTGGAGGCGTAACCGTCCAATTTTGAACATAGGTATTGATGGCATTCAGCGAGTTGGGGTTGACCTTCATTCGCTCGCTCAAGTCCTCAATGAGTCGAATGGCTTGTGCACGACGCATGCTGGTCTGGGTGTCTGTCAAGGTGCGCATCTGCACCCCTAAGATGCCAAGAATTCCTAAGGCCGCAACGACGATGGCAATGAGGGATTCCAGCAGCGTAATGCCTCGTTGCCGCTGGCGCTGTTGCTTGTGACTTAACTGGTGCATGGCACTTCTTCTTGAGCAATGATTCGGATGCGTCCACCAGCAGACATGCAGATGCCTTTGGTGGCGGGTGAGGTGATGCCTGTGGGCTGAGGGGATACGGTGAAGCCAATCAGGTTGGCGCCGTCCATCATTCCCCATTGATCTACGCGGATGGTGACGCCTGAGCGGGTGCGTGTGACCAAGATGTTGGTGGGTGTTGTGTAGCGCTGGATTTCTTCGCCGGCGTTCCAGCGTTTGTTGCCATTGGCATCCACAAAGACCACCCAGCCGCAATCCCAGTCTTGGTTCGTTCCATCGGTGATGCAGCCGGGCGTGGTTTTGGGGAGCTTTTCCAGATAAACATTTCCACCACGTTTGATGGCCTCCGAGCGGGCAAACATCAGGCTGGACTTCATGGCCTCTACGGTTTGCATGATTCGCCACTTCTCCGTCAGGCTGCCGAAGCTTGGGGCAGCAAGCGCAGCCAAGATGGCCAGCACGGCCACTGTCACCATCAGTTCAATGGATGTGAATCCACTAATCAGCGCCTTGTCGGTATAGGGTTTGCTGATATTCGCTGGCAATACAGAGTGGAGGTAGGTATGCACAAGAGCGCCTTTGAAAAAATCGTTGGCTGTCGCTGTGGTGGTGTACGTGCCTGGAAAAGTTAGGTGCAACTAGCGGTTGCTGAGCTCAGTTTTTTCATGTGACCGGTACTGCTGATGCACAGAGTGAGTGCATTGGCTTCGGCGGAGGCATCGCCCGGAGGTGCCAGTCGGAAAGCAAATTGGTTGGTGTTGCTGTGGGTCAGCTGGCCCCAGCGGTCAACAGCAATAGGGCTGCTGAGGGCGTTGTTGTCGTTATCCGTCAGCTGAATCTGGGCATTCATCGGCGCAATCAGTTGAAGCGACGCCTCGTTGTTGTCTTGCGAGCTGTTGTTATTGGCATCGACAAACACGCTCCAGCCGCAGTTCCATAAACTGGGATCGTTATCTGAGGCCGTGCAATCAGTCAGGCCTGTACTGGGGGTGATGGCGACGCCGCCGCCAAGTTTGATCGCTTCGGAGCGTGCAAACTGCAGTGTGGATTGCAGCTCTTGAGAGGCTTGCTGAATCTGCCAGCGCTCTATCAACGTTGTAAAACTGGGGGCAGCGAGGCTTGCCAAGACAGCCAAGACGGCAACGGTGACCATCAGTTCTATGACGGTAAATCCCTGGATGGAATGCGGGGTAGAGCGGCGCTGAGTAGACATGCGGTCATATTACGTTTGGCCTTTCTAAGCGGTGCATTGCTTCGATGGGCGGTGCAAACGGCTTGACGAGTGGTTGGGTGGTGCTGGTGAATGGACGGGGCACCCGGCTGCGCCTTCCGGCGCGTTGTCCGTGATCAATGACTGGGTGTGGCCGCTCTTGCTATAATCGCGAGGTTTTGCATGGTGCAAGACGCACGCCGCCGGCCTTTCCAGCCCACGGCGCAAGTAACCGAGGTAGCGCTGGCTGGTCCAGATGGCTGCCGCAGACAAGGAAAACAAAATGATCGCTGCTTCCAAAAAAGCTGAAGTTGTAAAAGCTAACGCCCGTTCCGAAAATGACACCGGTAGCCCAGAAGTGCAAGTTGCACTGCTGACAGCTCGCATCAACGAACTGACTCCCCACTTCAAGGCTAACGCTAAGGACCACCACGGTCGTCGCGGTCTGCTGCGCATGGTGAGCCGTCGTCGTAAGCTGTTGGACTACCTGAAGGGCAAGGACGCTGATCGCTACACAGCTCTGATCGCTAAGCTGGGCCTGCGTAAGTAAGCACGGTGCAAGATCGAAACGCCTGAGTTAGTTCACTAGCTCAGGCGTTTTTTACTTTGGAGTTTTTAAAACAGAGCGAAGCTGTGTCATTCCAATATCGTGTTGGCTATTGTTTTTATAGCTGCTAGCGCGCTTCTGGAATGGCATCGTGTTCTGTTTAATCTCCAAAACGTTGCTGGCTCAGCGTAGCCAGCTATTCCAAAAGGAGTACACACATGACTATGTTTAATAAAGTAACAAAGACTTTCCAATGGGGCCAGCACACGGTCACGATGGAAACCGGTGAAATCGCCCGCCAAGCCTCCGGCGCTGTGCTGGTGAATATGGATGACACCGTGGTGCTGGCCACTGTGGTCGGCTCCAAGATCGCCAAGGCCGGTCAAGACTTTTTCCCTCTGACCGTTGACTACATCGAGAAGACCTACGCTGCGGGCAAGATCCCTGGCAGCTTCTTCAAGCGCGAAGCCAAGCCTTCGGAGCTGGAGACGCTGACATCGCGTCTGATCGACCGTCCTATCCGTCCTCTGTTCCCTGAAGGTTTCTATAACGATGTGCACGTGGTCATCCACACCATCTCGTTGAACCCTGAAGTGGACGCCGACATCGCCGCCATGATCGCTGTCTCCGCTGCGTTGGCAGTGTCGGGCCTGCCTTTCAATGGCCCCATCGGTGCAGCCCGCGTGGGTTACATCAACGGCGAATACGTGCTGAACCCCGGTCAGACACAGCGCAAGGATTCGCAGATGGATCTGGTCGTTGCCGGCACCGAAGCCGCTGTGCTGATGGTGGAATCCGAAGCCCTGCAGCTGCCTGAAGAAGTGATGCTGGGTGCTGTGGTCTTTGGTCACGAGCAAGGCAAGGTCGCTATCGACGCGATCCACGATCTGGTGCGTGAAGGCGGCAAGCCCGCTTGGGACTGGGCTGCGCCTGCCAAGGACGAAGCCCTGATCGCCAAGGTGACTGAGCTGGGTGAAGCCAAGCTGCGCGCTGCTTACCAAGAACGCAACAAGCAAGTGCGTACGCACGCTTGCCGTCTGGCCTACGCTGATGTGAAGGCTGCATTGACTGAGCAAGGCGTGGCATTCGACGGCGTGAAGGTCGAAGGCATGCTGTTCGATATCGAAGCTGCCATCGTGCGCTCGCAGATCCTGGCGGGTGAGCCCCGTATCGACGGTCGCGACACACGCACTGTGCGCCCCATCGAAATCCGTTCGTCTGTGCTGCCCCGTACCCACGGCTCGGCCCTGTTTACCCGTGGTGAGACCCAGGCTCTGGTGATCTCTACCCTGGGTACCGAGCGCGATGCACAGCGTATCGATGCGCTGGCTGGTGAGTTCGAAGACACCTTCCTGTTCCACTACAACATGCCTCCCTTTGCCACCGGCGAAGTGGGTCGCATGGGTTCGACCAAGCGCCGCGAAATCGGCCACGGCCGTCTGGCCAAGCGCGCTCTGGCAGCTTGCTTGCCTTCCAAGGAAGAATTCCCCTACACCATCCGCGTGGTGTCGGAAATCACTGAATCCAACGGCTCGTCGTCGATGGCATCGGTGTGCGGTGGCTGCCTGTCCATGATGGACGCTGGCGTGCCCATGAAGGCGCACGTGGCCGGTATCGCCATGGGTCTGATCAAGGATGACAACCGTTTCGCCGTGCTGACCGACATCCTGGGTGACGAAGATCACCTTGGTGACATGGACTTCAAGGTGGCGGGTACGACCAACGGTATTACCGCCCTGCAGATGGACATCAAGATCCAAGGTATTACCAAGGAAATCATGCAAGTGGCCCTGGCACAAGCCAAGGAAGCGCGCATGCACATCCTGGGCAAGATGCAAGAAGCCATGGGCGAAGCCAAGACCGAAGTGTCTTCGTTCGCGCCCAAGCTGTTCACCATGAAGATCAACCCCGAGAAGATCCGTGACGTGATCGGTAAGGGCGGTGCCACCATCCGTGCGCTGACCGAAGAGACCGGCACCCAGATCAACATCGAGGAAGATGGCACCATCACCATCGCCGCTACCGACAGCGAAAAGGCTGAAGCCGCCAAGCTGCGTATCGAGCAGATCACTGCCGAAGTTGAAATCGGCAAGATCTACGAAGGTCCGATCGTCAAGATCCTGGAATTCGGTGCGCTGGTGAACCTGTTGCCTGGCAAGGATGGTCTGCTGCACATCAGCCAGATCGCCCATGAGCGCGTGGAAAAGGTCACCGACTATCTGCAAGAAGGTCAAGTGGTCAAGGTCAAGGTTCTGGAAACTGACGACAAGGGCCGCGTGAAGCTGTCGATGAAGGCTTTGCTGGAGCGTCCCGCTGGCATGCCTGAGCGCAGCGAGCGTCCTGCGCCTGCCGAACGTCAGTACCGCGAACCCCGCCAGCCGCGCGAACCCCGTCAGCCACGTGCCGAATCCAACGGCGCAACTGATGCGGATCAGCAGCAGCAACAGCAGCAATAAGCCTGGGGCTTGAAATATCTCGCATGGGGTCGGCGGTGCAAGCTGCTGGCTGCATGAGGGATAAAAAGTGAGCTAATAGCGCTTGCTGCATAAGGATTTAAGCCTTTTTTGGCTTAAATCCTTTTCGTGTACCTAGGGTGCGCGTTTTCGATGATTGCGATCAATACCATCTGGATGATGTTGTGACCCCATGAAGAAGAAACTGATTGTTGGCAACTGGAAGATGAATGGCGGCTTGCAAGCCAATGCCGACCTGGTGTCTGGCTTGGTGCAAGGCCTGCCGGCTCCGTTGAACTGCGGTGTGGGCGTGGCGGTGCCTGCGGTGTATCTGGCGCAGGTGCAGGCGCTGGTGCAGGGCGCGGGAATCGATGTGGCGGCGCAGGATGTGTCGCAACACGCCAAAGGTGCGTACACCGGCGAAATCTCGGCAGCCATGCTGCAGGACTTCGGCGCGCGCTACGCACTGGTCGGTCACTCGGAGCGCCGCCAGTATCATGCGGAAACCGATGGCGTTGTCGCCGCCAAGGCGCAAGCCGCGCTGGCTGTGGGTGTGACACCCATCGTCTGCGTGGGGGAGACCCTGGCGGAGCGCGAAGCCGGTCAGACGGAGCAGGTTGTCAAGCGCCAACTGGCTGCAGTGATTCAGCAGGTGGGTCAGTGCGTGAGTGAGCTGGTGGTGGCTTATGAGCCTGTCTGGGCCATTGGCACCGGTAAGACTGCAACCCCTGAGCAGGCGCAAGCGGTGCACGCTGTGCTGCGTGCGCAGCTGGCTGCAGCCACGGAGCATGCAGCGCGCATCCCGTTGCTGTATGGCGGCAGCATGAATGCGGCGAATGCTGCAGAGTTGCTGGCGCAAGCGGATATTGATGGCGGTTTGGTGGGCGGAGCGTCCCTCAAGGCGGCCGACTTTTTGCAGATCATTACGGCAGCCAATTGATTGGCGGCTGATTGCGTTTAACTGAGGAGTAGGAATGAGCGCGTTTGCGACATTGATTTTGGCTGTACAGATGTTGTCGGCCTTGGCCATGATTGGTTTGATTTTGATTCAGCACGGCAAGGGTGCAGACATGGGTGCTGCATTCGGTAGCGGCACGTCGGGTAGCCTGTTTGGCGCCAGTGGCAGCGCCAACTTCCTGTCGCGCAGCACCGGCACATTGGCGACGGTGTTCTTTGTGGCGACTTTGGCGCTGGCATATCTGGGCAACTCGCGCCCTGCCAGCACTGGCAGCGTTTTGGAGAGTGCACCAGTTCCAGCAGTCGCGGCACCAGCGGCTCCTGCCGTGGACAGCACCGTGCCTGTAGCCCCTGCTGCACCAGCGCAAGGCGTGGACCAGATCCCTGCCAAATAATTGAGCCAAACCCTCAGAGAAATGCTGTGGCGCAGCATTTCTCAGGTTAGAATCCACAAGTTGCTCAGAAAGCGATAGCCCAGTTAGAGGGGGCTCCTCATACGATCTGAGTGATTTGAGACTTAAAAAATGCCGTCGTGGTGGAATTGGTAGACACGCTATCTTGAGGGGGTAGTGGCGAAAGCTGTGCGAGTTCGAGTCTCGCCGACGGCACCATCATAAATACAGCCTGCCCATGATCAGGCAGTGGTCGAGGGCAAGGTCAACAAGCGGAAAACGCGACCTCACATGAACCTCGAGCAATATCTCCCGGTCCTGCTTTTCATTTTGGTAGGCATCGCCGTGGGAGTCGTTCCCCTCGTTCTTGGCTATGTACTGGGCCCCAATCGCCCAGATGACGCCAAAAATTCTCCTTACGAATGCGGCTTTGAAGCCTTTGAAGACGCGCGCATGAAATTCGATGTGCGCTTCTATCTGATCGCCATTCTGTTCATCCTGTTTGATTTGGAAATCGCATTCCTGCTGCCTTGGGCTGTTTCGCTGCAAGACGTTGGCATGACCGGTTTCGTCGCTGTTCTCATCTTCCTGGCCGTTCTTGTCGTGGGCTTTGCCTACGAGTGGAAAAAGGGCGCCCTGGATTGGGAATAAGTACACGCACTCCTCAAAAAAGGACACACGATGATTGAAGGCGTGATGAAGGAAGGCTTCGTCACCACGAGCTATGACGCCGTGGTGAACTGGGCCAAGACCGGTTCTATTTGGCCGATGACATTCGGTCTGGCTTGCTGTGCGGTGGAGATGATGCATGCTGCGGCTGCGCGCTATGACTTGGCGCGTTTTGGTGCAGAAGTGTTTCGTCCCTCGCCCCGTCAGTCGGACCTGATGATTGTGGCTGGTACTTTGTGCAACAAGATGGCACCTGCGCTGCGCAAGGTGTATGACCAGATGTCAGAGCCCCGCTGGGTGCTGTCCATGGGTTCTTGTGCCAATGGTGGTGGTTACTACCACTACAGCTACTCGGTGGTGCGCGGTTGCGACCGCATTGTTCCAGTGGATGTGTATGTGCCGGGCTGCCCGCCCACAGCTGAAGCGCTGATCTACGGCATCATCCAGCTGCAGCAAAAAATCCGCCGCACGAACACCATCGCCCGCGTTTAAGGAGCCGAGAGGATGTCCGCTTTTGCAATTCAGCCCGAAGCACTTCGGGATCTGGTGGCTGCTGCATTGGGTGACCAAGCGCGCAGCGTGACCGTTAAGCTCGGTGAAGTCACTGTCGAAGTGCCTGCCAGCCATTACCTGGAGGTCATGCGCAAGCTGCGCGATACCCCAGGTTGCCAGTTCGAGCAGTTGATTGACCTGTGTGGTGTGGATTATTCGGCCTACCAAGAAGTGGGGCGCGATGGCGCACGCTTTGTGGTGGTGTCGCAGCTGCTGTCGGTGAGTCTGAACCAGCGCGTTCGCGTGCGTGCATCGTGTGCCGATGATGATTTTCCGGTCGTTGCTTCCATGTGCGAGCTGTGGAGCAGCGCAAACTGGTTCGAGCGCGAAGCGTTCGATCTGTTTGGCATCATTTTCGAAGGCCACACCGATTTGCGCCGCATCTTGACCGACTATGGTTTTATCGGCCACCCATTCCGCAAGGACTTCCCTCTGTCTGGTCATGTGGAAATGACGTATGACACGGAGCAGCGCCGCGTGGTCTACCAACCCGTCACGATCGAGCCGCGTGAAATCACGCCGCGCATCATCCGTGAAGAGAACTACGGAGGGCTGCACTGATCGCCGCAAGGCGTCGATCGGTTGAAGAACATGGCTGAAATCAAAAACTATTCCATCAACTTCGGTCCCCAGCACCCGGCAGCGCACGGTGTGTTGCGTCTGGTGCTGGAGCTGGACGGTGAAGTGGTGCAACGCGCGGATCCGCACGTTGGTCTGCTGCACCGCGCCACAGAAAAACTCGCTGAGCACAAGACCTATATCCAGTCGCTGCCCTATATGGACCGTCTGGACTATGTGTCGATGATGTGCAACGAGCACGCTTACTGCTTGGCCATCGAAAAACTGCTGGGCATTGAAGTGCCCAAGCGTGCGCAGTACATCCGCGTGATGTTCAGCGAAATCACCCGCTTGCTCAATCACCTGATGTGGCTGGGCTCGAACGGCATGGACTGCGGTGCATCGACGGTGCTGATGTGGACCTTCCGTGAACGTGAAGATCTGTTTGACATGTACGAAGCCGTCTCCGGCGCGCGCATGCACGCAGCCTATTTCCGTCCCGGTGGTGTGTACCGTGACCTGCCTGACAGCATGCCCCAGTTCAAAGCGAACAAGGTGCGCAACGCCAAGGGCATTGAAAAACTCAATGCGAACCGTCAAGGTTCGCTGCTGGACTTCATTGAAGACTTCACCAACCGCTTCCCTGCGTGTGTGGACGAGTATGAAGCGTTGCTGACCGATAACCGTATCTGGAAGCAGCGTATGGTGGGGATCGGTGTGGTGACACCGGAGCGTGCATTGAACATGGGCTTTACCGGCCCGATGTTGCGCGGCTCGGGTATCGCTTGGGATTTGCGTAAGAAGCAGCCCTATGAAATCTATAGCGAGCTGGACTTTGATATTCCGGTGGGCAAGACCGGTGACTGCTATGACCGTTACTTGGTGCGCGTCGCAGAAATGCGCCAGTCCAACGAGCTGATCAAGCAGTGCATCAAGTGGCTGCGCGCCAACCCTGGCCCTGTCATCACGGAAAACCACAAGATTGCACCACCGGCCCGTGAAGACATGAAGTCCAACATGGAGTCGCTGATTCACCACTTCAAGCTGTTCACCGAGGGCTTCAAGGTGCCTGAAGGCGAAACCTATGCGGCGGTAGAGCACCCCAAGGGTGAGTTTGGTATTTATATGGTGAGTGATGGTGCTAACAAGCCCTATCGCTTGAAGATTCGCGCACCGGGCTTCGCCCACTTGGCGATGATGGACGAGGTGGTCAGTGGCCACATGCTGTCTGACGTGGTGGCGATTATCGGCACCATGGATATCGTGTTCGGAGAGATTGACCGATGATTACTGAAGCGACCAAAGCGCGTTTCGCGCGCGAAGTGGCGAAGTACCCGGCTGACCAGAAGCAGTCTGCAGTGATGGCATGTTTGTCCATTGCGCAGCAAGAGCTGGGCTGGGTCAGCCCCGAGAGCGAGGCGGTGATCGCCGAAGTGCTGGACATGCCCCAGATCGCTGTGCACGAAGTCACAACGTTCTACAACATGTACAACCAGCAGCCTGTCGGCAAGTACAAGCTCAATGTGTGTACCAATTTGCCTTGCCAGCTGCGCGACGGTTACAAGGCGCTGCACCACCTGGAGGCCAAGCTGGGCATCAAGATGGGGCAAACAACGCCTGACGGTATGTTTACCTTGCAGCAGTCTGAGTGCCTGGGTGCATGTGCAGACTCTCCCGTCATGCTGGTGAATGACCGTTGCATGTGCAGCTTCATGAGCAACGAAAAGCTCGATGAGCTGGTCGATGGCCTGCGCGCATCGGAGGGCAAGGTATGAGCACGATTTTGAACAATCCTGCCGCCAATGACGTCTTGGCTAAGTTTGTCTCGAAGGGCAATGAAACTTGCTTTCACGATCGCCACATTGATCCACAGATCTATGCGGGCTTGAACGGCCAAAATTGGTCGCTCAAGGAGTATGAGGCACGTGGCGGTTACCAAGCGCTGAAGAAGCTGCTGGGTCAAGACGGTGGCAATGGTCTGACGCAGGACGAAGTCATTGCGACGCTCAAGGAGTCCGGTCTGCGTGGCCGCGGCGGCGCAGGCTTTCCCACGGGCTTGAAGTGGAGCTTCATGCCGCGTCAGTTTCCTGGTCAGAAGTACTTGGTGTGCAACTCGGATGAGGGCGAACCTGGTACGTGCAAGGATCGTGAGATCCTCATGCACAACCCCCATATCGTGATTGAAGGCATGGTCATTGCCGCTTTCGCTATGGGCATCAATGTGGGCTACAACTACATCCACGGCGAAATTTTCCAGGCCTACGAGCGTTTTGAAGCTGCGCTGGAAGAAGCGCGCGCTGCAGGTTATTTGGGCGATCGCATCCTGGGTAGTGAATTCAGCTTTCAGCTGCATGCACACCATGGCTTTGGTGCTTACATCTGTGGTGAAGAAACGGCGTTGCTGGAGTCGTTGGAAGGCAAGAAGGGGCAGCCCCGCTTCAAGCCCCCATTTCCGGCCAGCTTTGGCCTGTACGGCAAGCCCACGACGATCAATAACACCGAAACCTTTGCGGCAGTGCCTTGGATCATCCGCAACGGTGGTGCCGCCTATTTGGCGTGCGGTAAACCCAACAACGGTGGCACCAAGATCTTCTCGGTCAGCGGTGATGTGAATCTGCCGGGCAACTACGAAGTACCCATGGGTACGCCTTTCAGCAAGCTGCTGGAGCTGGCGGGTGGTGTGCGTACGGGGCGCAAGCTCAAGGCGGTGATTCCTGGTGGTTCGTCTTCGCCAGTGCTGCCTGCAGACACCATCATGGAATGCACGATGGACTATGACTCCATCGCCAAGGCTGGCTCCATGCTGGGTTCGGGTGCCGTGATCGTTATGGACGATTCGCGCGACATGGTGGAGAGCCTGTTGCGCCTGTCGTACTTCTATTCCCACGAGTCGTGTGGTCAGTGCACTCCTTGCCGTGAAGGTACGGGCTGGCTGTGGCGCGTGGTCAAACGTATTCAGGAAGGCGAAGGCCGCCCTGAAGACATCGAGTTGCTGGACTCTGTGTCCGTCAACATCATGGGGCGCACGATTTGTGCGCTGGGCGATGCGGCTGCAATGCCTGTGCGCGCCATGATCAAGCATTTCCGCCACGAATTTGAAGCCAAGATTGCCGCGGCTGCGAAGTCGGGCTCCACAGCTGCCTGATCGCGAGAGGCGAGAGACATATGGTTGAAATTGAATTAGACGGCAAGAAAGTGGAGGTCGCTCCCGGCAGCATGGTCATGCATGCTGCTGAGAAGGCCGGCACCTACATTCCGCACTTTTGCTATCACAAGAAACTTTCCATTGCTGCCAATTGCCGCATGTGCTTGGTGGAAGTGGAAAAGGCTCCCAAGCCACTGCCCGCGTGCGCCACACCTGTGACGCAAGGCATGATTGTTCGCACCAAAAGCGAAAAAGCGATCAAGGCCCAGCAGTCGGTGATGGAGTTTTTGCTCATCAACCACCCCTTGGATTGCCCGATTTGCGACCAAGGTGGTGAGTGCCAGTTGCAAGACTTGGCCGTGGGTTATGGCGGTACGGGTTCGCGCTACGACGAAGAAAAGCGCGTGGTGCCTCACAAAGATGTGGGCCCACTGATTTCCATGGAGGAAATGAGCCGCTGCATCCACTGCACACGCTGCGTGCGCTTTGGCCAGGAAATGGCCGGCGTCATGGAGTTGGGTATGGTCAATCGCGGTGAGCACTCTGAGATCACCACGGTGATGGGTGACACCGTGGACTCCGAACTGTCGGGCAACATGATCGATCTGTGCCCTGTGGGTGCGTTGACCAGCAAGCCCTTCCGCTACAGCGCCCGTACGTGGGAGTTGTCGCGCCGCAAGTCGGTGTCTCCTCACGACTCCACCGGTGCCAACCTGATTGTTCAGGTGAAGAACCACAAGGTGATGCGTGTGGTGCCTTTTGAGAATGAAGCCGTCAACGAGTGCTGGATTGCTGATCGTGATCGTTTCTCTTATGAAGCGCTGAACAGCGAAGAGCGCCTGACACAGCCCATGATCAAGCAGGGTGGTGAATGGAAGTCTGTGGACTGGCAAACCGCGTTGGAATACGTGGCCAATGGTCTCAAGCAGATCAAGGATCAGCACGGTGCACAAAGCATTGGTGCCCTGGTCAGCCCCCACAGCACGCTGGAAGAGTTGTTCCTGAGTGGCCAACTGCTGCGCGGCATGGGCAGTGACAACATCGACTGGCGCTTGCGCAATGCGCAATTCAGCACCGCTGATGGTGTGCGCTGGCTGGGTACGTCGATTGCTGCACTGTCTGATTTGCAAGCAGTGCTGGTGATTGGCTCCAACTTGCGCAAAGACCACCCCTTGTTTGCACAGCGCATTCGCCAAGCAACCAAGAAGGGCGCGCAAGTGTTTGCGCTGAACGCCAAGGTGTACGACTGGGCCATGCCTGTGGCTGCTTCGGTGGTCGCAGCACAAGACTGGGCGCAAGCATTGGCTGATGTGGCGGCTGCCGTAGCTGCAGCCAAGGGCGTGCAAGCGCCTGTGGCGGGTCAAGCCAATGCAGAAGCGCAGGCCATTGCCCAAGCCCTGCTGGCAGGTGAGCGCAAAGCAGTATTGCTGGGCAATGCCGCAGCACACCATGCACAAGCGGATGAGTTGCTGGCATTGGCCAACTGGATTGCGGCACAAACTGGTGCGACAGCAGGTTACCTGACCGAAGCTGCCAACACGGTGGGTGCACAGTGGGTCAAGGCGCAACCTCAAACCAATGGTCTGAATGCTGCGCAAATGATGGATGGTGGTTTGAAGGCAGCTATTTTGCTGAACAACGAACCCGCCTTTGACAGCGCTGCAGGCCAAAAGGCTTTGCAAGGTCTGAATAAAGCCGAGGTGGTGGTGACTTTGAGCCCCTTCAAGAGCAATCTGGAAATCAGCGATGTGCTGCTGCCCATCGCTCCTTTCACCGAGACCTCTGGCACCTTTGTGAATGCCGAAGGCCGCGTGCAAAGTTTCCATGCGGTGGTCAAGCCTCTGGGTGAAACCCGTCCTGCATGGAAGGTGCTGCGTGTGCTGGCAAACCTGCTGGGCGTACAAGGCTTTGACTACGAGTCTTCGCAAGATGTGCTGGCAACCGCCGTCGGTGCTGAAACCCGTGAAGTGCCAGCACAAGCGCTGAGCAACGTGACCCAGGTCGCTGCAGAGGTGCAAGGTGGCGCTGTGGCTGAACCTGCTGTGGCAAGCATCTATCAACTGGACAGCATTGTCCGACGTGCGACATCGCTGCAATTGACGGCAGATGCGCGCCAGGCACAAGTGGGAGGTGCCGCATGATCGACGAACTGAACATGGCAGGCGCAGGCCTGGTCAATGCTGCTTGGTGGTCGGATGTGGCTTGGCCTGTCATCTGGATCTTGCTCGGTATCGTGGCAATTGTGTTGCCACTGATGATTGCCGTGGCGTACCTAACTTTGTGGGAGCGCAAGTTCTTGGGCTGGATTCAGGTGCGCCCGGGTCCTAACCGTGTCGGTCCCTGGGGCCTGTTGCAGCCCATGGCCGATGGCCTGAAGTTGCTGACCAAAGAGCTGATCATGCCCACGGTGGCATCCAAGGGCTTGTTCTATGTGGGGCCAGTTATGGCCATCATGCCCGCCCTTGCTGCGTGGGTAGCTATACCTTTTGCACCAGAGGTCGCGATGGCCAATGTGAATGCAGGTTTGCTGCTGGTGATGGCCATCACTTCCATTGAGGTGTATGGCGTGATCATCGCGGGCTGGGCATCGAACTCCAAGTACGCCTTCTTGGGTGCACTGCGCGCTTCGGCACAGATGATCAGCTATGAAATCGCCATGGGCTTTTGCTTCCTGGTCGTGATCATGGTCACTGGCAGCATGAATTTGACGCAGATTGTGCTGAGCCAAGGCCAGGGGCAGTTCGCCGGTATGGGCATCAGCTTCCTGTCGTGGAACTGGCTGCCATTGCTGCCGATCTTCTTTGTCTACCTGATCTCCGGTGTGGCTGAAACCAACCGTGCGCCATTTGACGTAGTGGAAGGTGAGTCGGAAATCGTGGCCGGTCACATGGTCGAGTACTCGGGCATGGGCTTTGCGATCTTCTTCTTGGCCGAATACGCCAGCATGTGGCTGGTGTCCATCTTGGCGGTGGTCATGTTCTTGGGTGGTTGGTTACCGCCTGTCGATGCACTGGGCTTCATCCCCGGCTGGATCTGGCTGGCACTGAAGACCGCTTTTGTGGTGACCTGCTTTGTGTGGATTCGCGCCACCTTCCCGCGCTTCCGTTATGACCAGATCATGCGTCTGGGCTGGAAGATCTTTATCCCTGTCACCTTGGTGTGGCTGGTCATCGTGGGTGCCTGGTTGCACTCGCCTTGGAACATTTGGAATTAAGCGGGGACACCAATGGCTGCTGTTGCTGCTACACCTTTCTCTATCAAGGATTTCTTCAAGAGCTTTTTGCTCGTGGAACTGTTCAAGGGCATGGCCCTGACCGGACGCAAAGCGTTTTCGCCCCGCGTGACGATTCAGTTCCCTGAAGAAAAAACACCTTTGTCGCCACGTTTTCGTGGCCTGCACGCCCTGCGCCGTTATGACAACGGCGAAGAGCGCTGCATTGCCTGCAAGCTGTGTGAGGCCGTGTGCCCCGCCATGGCGATCACGATCGAGTCCGACGTGCGTGATGATGGCTCGCGCCGCACCACACGCTACGACATTGATCTGACCAAGTGCATCTTCTGCGGTTTCTGCGAAGAAAGCTGCCCAGTGGATTCAATTGTGGAAACACAAATTTTCGAATACCACGGCGAAAAGCGTGGCGACCTGTACTTCACCAAGGACATGTTGCTGGCCGTGGGCGACCGCTATGAAGCCGACATCGCTGCTGCCAAGGCAGCCGATGCCAAGTACCGCTAAAGCGGCTCCTGATCCAGAAAGATTCGAATCATGGACGCCAAAACTGGTTTCTTCTATCTCTTCTCGGCGGTGATGCTGTTTGCAGCCTTCCGAGTCATCACGTCGCGTAACCCTGTGCACGCGGTGTTGAACCTGATCCTTGCTTTCTCGCAAGCTGCTGCCATTTGGCTGATGCTCAAGGCTGAGTTCTTGGGCATTGCCTTGGTGGTGGTGTACTTGGGCGCGGTGATGGTGTTGTTTATGTTCGTGGTGATGATGTTGGACATCCGCATTGATCGCGTACGACAAGGTTTCTGGAAGCATTTCCCTGTGGCTGCATTCATCGGTGCAGTCGTCGCACTCGAAATGGCCTTGGTACTGATGGCGGGCTTTGGCACCGTCGATGAAGCCAAGCCTGTTGCCGAGTTGCTGAACAAGCAAGGTGAGGTGCTGCCGTACTCCAACACACAGGCACTGGGCCGTTTGCTCTATACCCAATACCTGTATCCCGTTGAAATTGCTGCCATCTTGCTGCTGGTTGCAATGATCACGGCCATTGCGTTGACCATGCGTAAGCGCAAGGACACTAATAAAGCGATCAACCCTGCGATCCAGGTGCGTGTGCGCGCTGCAGACCGCATCAGTTTGGTGAAGATGGAAGCCACGAAGACGGCTCCTGTTGCTGAAGCTGTCGAGGGTGAGACCGCCGTGGAGGAGAAAAAATGACGCTCACACTCGGGCACTTTCTGACGCTGGGGGCCATGCTCTTTGCCATCTCGGTGATCGGTATTTTCCTGAACCGGAAAAACCTGATCGTCTTGCTGATGTGCATTGAATTGATGCTCTTGGCGGTCAACACCAACTTTGTGGCCTTCTCGCACTACCTGGGCGATATGCATGGCCAAGTGTTTGTGTTCTTCATCCTGACGGTTGCGGCCGCGGAATCTGCGATTGGCTTGGCCATCCTGGTGCTGCTGTTCCGTAACAAGTCCAGTATCAATGCGGAAGATCTCGACACCCTCAAGGGTTGAGTCGCCGGTATTTGCAAGGTTCTGAAGAATGAGTCAAACACTTTCTGCATCCATGCTTTTGGCAGTACCGCTGGCGCCGCTGGCGGGTTCTGTTCTAGCAGGCATATTCGGCACCGCGTTTGGTGGCAACAAGTTCGGCCGTGGCGTGAGCCACTCGCTGACCATCTTGGGCGTGCTGGTCTCTTTTATCCTGTCGGCTCTGGTTTTCCAATCGGTGGTCTTTGACGGTGCACGCTTTGACCAAACCATCTATGAATGGATGACGGTCGGCAGCCTGAAGATGGAAATCGGTTTCCTGATCGATTCCATCACTGCCATGATGATGTGCGTGGTGACCTTTGTGTCGCTGATGGTGCACATCTACACCATGGGCTACATGGAAGAAGATGACGGCTACAACCGCTTCTTCTCGTACATCTCGTTGTTTACCTTCTCCATGCTGATGCTAGTGATGAGCAACAACCTGCTGCAACTGTTCTTCGGGTGGGAAGCTGTGGGTCTGGTGTCGTACCTGCTGATCGGCTTCTACTTCAAGAAGCCCACAGCCACATTTGCCAACATGAAGGCCTTTTTGGTCAACCGTGTGGGTGACTTTGGCTTCATCTTGGGTATTGGCCTGATTGCGGCTTACACCGGTACGCTGAACTACGCAGAAATCTTTGCCAAATTGCCTGAGTTTGCAACGCAAACTTTGCCTGGCACGGATTGGTCGCTGGTCACCGTGACAGCCATCTGTCTGTTCATTGGTGCGATGGGTAAGTCGGCACAGTTCCCGCTGCACGCCTGGCTGCCAGACTCCATGGAAGGCCCCACACCTATCTCTGCGCTGATTCACGCAGCGACCATGGTGACGGCCGGTATTTTCATGGTCTCGCGCATGTCGCCGCTGTATGAGCTGTCGGATGTGGCGCTGAACTTCATCTTGGTGATCGGCTCCATCACCGCCCTGTTCATGGGCATCTTGGGCATCATCCAGAACGACATCAAGCGCGTGATTGCGTACTCCACGCTGTCACAGCTGGGCTATATGACCATCGCTTTGGGCGTGTCGGCCTACTCGGTCGCCACCTTCCACCTGATGACGCACGCGTTCTTCAAAGCGCTGCTGTTCCTCGGGGCGGGTTCCGTGATCATGGGCATGCACCACAACCAGGACATTCGCTGGATGGGTGGTGTGCGCAAGTACATGCCCATCACCTGGATTACGTTCCTGCTGGGTAACTTGGCGCTGATTGGAACGCCGTTCTTCTCGGGCTTTTACTCGAAGGACGCGATCATCGAAGCGGTACACGCATCGAACCTGCCCGCATCTGGTTTTGCCAACTTCGCAGTGCTGGCGGGCGTGTTCATCACGGCCTTCTACTCGTTCCGCCTGTACTTCATCGTGTTCCACGGTAAAGAGCGCTACGACCAGAACCCTGATGCCCACCATGATGACCATCACGGTCATGACGACCACGGCCATGGCCACGATGCCAAACCCCACGAATCTCCCTGGGTGGTGACGGCGCCTTTGGTGCTGCTGGCCATTCCCTCGGTGGTCATTGGCGCGATAGCGCTGATGCCCATGTTGTTCGGTGACTTCTTCAAGGGCGTGATCTTTATCGATACCGTCAAGCACCCTGCGATGGCTGAGCTGGCAGAGAAGATCCACGGCTGGTTGCCTATGGCATTGCACGGCTTCCAGACGGCGCCTTTCTGGTTGGCTCTGGCGGGTGTGGTGGTGTCCTATGTGTTCTACATGGTCAAGCCTGAGATTCCTGCGGCCATCATGGCTTTCTCCAAGAAGATCGGCCTGTACCAAGTGCTGGAAGGCAAGTACGGCGTGGACTGGGTCTACGAGAACATCTTCGCTCGTGGCGCGCGTGTCTTGGGCACCGTGTTCTGGAAGGCTGGCGACCAGGCTGTCATCGACGGTGCGGTTGTGAACGGCTCTTGGAAGATTGTGGGCAAGATCGCTTCGGTGATCCGCTGGTTCCAGTCTGGTTACATCTACCACTACGCGTTGGTCATGATTTTGGGCATCTTCTTGCTCATGACCTACTTCGTGTGGCTCAACAAGTAAGGAAGAAAAATGGGTTTGTTGAGTCTTGCCATTTGGACACCTATCGTCTTTGGTGTCCTGCTGCTGGCCTTCGGTAAAGACAGCTGCGCGCGTGGTGTTCGTTGGGTTGCGCTGCTAGGTTCCATCCTGGGCCTGCTGGTTACGCTGCCGCTGTACACCGGTTTTGAAACCGCTTCGGCGAACATGCAGTTCGTTGAAAAGCTGCTGTGGATTGAACGCTTCAATATCCACTACCACCTGGGCCTGGATGGTCTGTCGTTCTGGTTTGTGCCTTTGACGGCTTTCATCACGGTGATCGTGGTGATGGCTTCCTGGGAAAACATCACCGAGCGCGTGAACCAGTACATGGGTGCCTTCCTGGTGCTGTCGGGTCTGATGATCGGCGTCTTCTCGGCACTGGACGTCTTGCTGTTCTATGTGTTCTTTGAAGCCACGCTGATTCCCATGTACCTGATCATTGGTATCTGGGGTGGCCCCAACAAGATCTACGCTGCGTTCAAGTTCTTCCTGTACACCTTGATGGGCTCGCTGCTCACCTTGGTGGCCATCATCTACTTGTACAACGTCTCGGGTGGCAGTTTTGACATCCAGACATGGCACAAGCTGCCTTTGGGCTCCCTGCCACAGACCTTGGTGTTCTTTGCCTTCTTCGCCGCATTCGCGGTGAAGGTGCCAATGTTCCCCTTCCACACATGGTTGCCCGATGTGCACGTGGAAGCGCCCACAGGCGGCTCTGCGGTGCTGGCCGCCATCATGCTGAAGCTGGGTGCCTACGGTTTCCTGCGTTTTTCTCTGCCCATCGCTCCTGACGCTGCGCGTGAATGGGCATGGTTGATGATTGCGCTGTCGCTGATTGCTGTGGTCTACGTGGGCATGGTGGCCCTGGTGCAGCGCGACATGAAAAAGCTGGTGGCTTATTCGTCGGTGGCGCACATGGGTTTTGTGACCCTCGGCTTCTTCATCTTCAATGACCTGGGCGTGTCCGGCGGTATCGTGCAGATGATTGCCCACGGCTTCGTCTCGGGCGCCATGTTCCTGTGTATCGGCGTGTTGTACGACCGTGTGCATTCGCGTGAAATCTCAGCTTACGGCGGTGTGGTCAACACCATGCCCAAGTTTGCAGCGTTTGCCCTGTTGTTTGCCATGGCCAACTGCGGCTTGCCTGCTACTGCTGGTTTTGTCGGTGAATGGATGGTGATTCTGGGTGCTGTGAAGTTCAACTTCTGGGTGGGCCTGCTGGCTTCGACGGCACTGATCTTCGGCGCGGCTTACACCTTGTGGATGTACAAGCGCGTGTACCTGGGCCCTGTGGGCAATGACAACGTCAAAAACCTGGAAGACATCGGCTGCCGTGAGTTCCTGATCTTGGCGATCCTGGCTGTTGCAGTGTTGTACATGGGTCTGTATCCCAAGCCCTTCACGGATGTGATGGATCCTTCGGTGGCTGAGCTGCTCAAGCACGTCGCCCAATCCAAGCTTCCTTGACCAGACTGAACTGAGAGATTGAGATGATTGACAACATCAGCTGGCTTTCGATCTACCCTGAGATCGTGCTCCTGGTCATGGGATGCGTGATTACATTGGTGGATCTGGGCGTGAAAAGCGCCCGCCGAACCGGCACCTATGTGCTGACCATGTTGACGCTGGCCATTGTGGCCATCATGCAGGCGAACTATGCGCTCAGCGGCAACACCTTCTACGGCTGGAGCAACATGGTGGTCTCCGACGCCATGGGCAACTGGCTCAAGTGCTTTGCCACTGTCGCCATGATGGTGACGCTGGTCTATGCCCGCCCTTATGCCGCAGTCCGCGACATGCTGCGTGGTGGTGAGCTGTTCAGCCTGTCGACTTTTGCGCTGCTGGGCATGTTCATCATGATCAGCGCCAACAACCTGCTCATGATCTATCTGGGTCTGGAGCTGTTGACACTGGCCAGCTACGCGCTAGTGGCCCTGCGTCGTGACCACACGGTGGCGACCGAAGCGGCCATGAAGTACTTTGTGCTGGGTTCCCTGGCATCGGGCTTCTTGCTGTACGGCCTGTCCATGGTCTATGGCGCAACGGGCTCGCTGGACATTGGCGAAGTGTTCAAGGCCATCAGCTCGGGCGAACTCAAGCACCAAGTGCTGGTGTTTGGCCTGGTGTTTGTGGTGGCGGGTCTGGCCTTCAAGCTGGGTGTGGCTCCTTTCCACATGTGGGTGCCTGACGTCTACCACGGCGCTCCAACGGCGATTACCGCTTTGATCGGTGGTGCACCCAAGCTGGCAGCGTTTGCGATTGTGATCCGTCTGCTGGTGGATGGCATGTTGCCCCTGGCCTTTGACTGGCAGCAAATGCTGGCCGTGCTGGCCATTGCTTCGCTGCTGATCGGTAATCTGGCGGCGATTGCGCAGACCAACCTCAAGCGCATGCTGGCATATTCCACCATCTCGCAAATGGGTTTTGTGCTGCTGGGTCTGCTGTCCGGTGTGATCGGCGGGGAGGTGGATCCTGCCCGTGCGGCCAACGCTTACAGCTCGTCTATGTTCTACGTGGTGACCTATGTGCTGACTACGCTGGCCACCTTCGGTGTGGTGTTGCTGCTGTCGCGTGAAGGCTTTGAGAGCGAAGAGATCGCTGATCTGGCTGGTCTGAACCAGCGCAGCCCCTTGTACGCCGGCATCATGGCTGCATGCTTGTTCTCCATGGCTGGTATTCCACCGCTGGTCGGCTTCTACGCCAAGCTGTCTGTGCTGCAAGCACTGGTCGCTTCGGGTGAAAGCTTCTATATCGGCTTGGCCATCTTCGCTGTGATCATGTCGCTGATCGGTGCCTTCTACTACCTGCGCGTGGTCAAGGTCATGTACTTTGACAAGCCGCTGACTGCCACCACCGTGTCCGCCCCCTGGGATGTGCGCGCTGTGTTGACGGTCAATGGTGCACTGGTTTTGATCTTGGGCATTGTTCCTGGTGGTTTGATGTCCCTGTGTGCCGATGCCATCGTGCGTGCACTGGCATCCTGACCGATAATGTGAAGCGTGACTCAATCCGCTTCTATTTGGTTGGTAATCATGGCGGCCCTGGTGGCCGCCAATTTGCCTTTTATGAATGAACGCTGGCTCATTGCTGGCCCCGTGGCTGCTACCAAAGCAAAGCCCATGTGGGGGCGCCTGCTCGAGCTGGTACTGCTGTACTTTGTAGTGGGCCTGCTGGCCTTGCTGCTGGAGCGCCGCTTAGGCCAGATCTACCCGCAGGGCTGGGAGTTCTACGCCATCACAGCCACGCTGTTCGTGACACTGGCCTTCCCAGGCTTTGTCTGGCGCTATCTCGCCCAACGCCGCAGCCGCTAGACGGCGCGCTGCATAGACAGGCAGGGTTGCGACTCTGCCTTTTTTATCGCCTCACTTCTTTGCGCACCATGAAGGTGTTTGACCTGCATTGCCCCCAAGACCATGTGTTTGAAGGCTGGTTCGGCTCAGATGCCGATTTCCGCAGCCAGCTTGAGCGCGGCCTGGTGGAATGCCCCATGTGCGGCAGCACCGCACTGCGCAAAGGCCTCAGCGCACCACGGCTGAACTTGGGCGCGCAGCCACCCGTAGCGCCCGCGCGCCAGGGGCAGTGGTGCCTGGCGCGCCAGAGCGGGGCAAGCTGCATGCCCTGCAGGCGGCATGGCTGGAAGCCTCGCGCAAGATCGCCGCAAAGACCGAAGATGTGGGCGACCAGTTTGCCCAGGAAGCGCTGCGCATGCACAAGGGCGAAGAGCCCGAGCGTCCCATTCGTGGTCAGGCCACGGTGAAGCAGGCGATGGAGTTGCTGGATGAGGGCGTGCCCGTCATGCCCCTGGCCCTGCCTCCCAGCAGCAAGGAAACGCTGCAGCAAAGCCGATTGCTTGCACAAAATGTGAGCGCATTGCGCTGGCTAAATAAGCCATTCCATGCCATTGCATGTCGAAATCAAGCGCTAGCAAGTGCATGGCGCTATATGTTTTAAACATTGCGCCCAAGCCGACGGCAATCGACCACTCATCGCACCATTCAAGCTGGCAAAAAGCCGTCGAAATGGCATTTGCATGACAGGTTTTTGCACCTGTGAAGTAAGTATCTGCTTTGGTGGTTGTCCTTGTATTGAAAGCCTCTGTGCACGGGAATAGTTGCAAATAGGGTAAGTGCTTAGGTTGTAGGTCTTAGGCACAACTCCTAGTGCGGAGTCAGAAAGCCCGCACATACGATGCACTGCAACATTCGACACGGTGCATGTGCGCAACAGAGGTCACAAACTTCGGCGCGCAGCACCTCCAACACGGAGCAGCCTGGGCGCCATGAGCGACGTCATCCTTCAAACCACCCAACTCACCAAAGAGTTCAAAGGCTTCACAGCGGTGAGCAAAGTGAACCTTTCGGTGCAACGCGGCAGCATCCATGCGCTCATCGGTCCCAATGGCGCTGGCAAGACCACCTGCTTTAACCTGCTCACCAAATTTCTGGAGCCCACATCGGGCGAGATCCGCTTCAATGGCCACGACATCACCCGCGAGGCACCAGCGCAGATAGCCCGCCGTGGGGTGATCCGTTCATTCCAGATCTCAGCCGTTTTCCCGCACCTGACCTTGATGGAGAACGTGCGCGTGGGGCTGCAGCGCCAGCTGGGCACGGCCTTTCATTTCTGGAAAAGCGAAAAAACGCTCAGCCAGCTCAACGATCGCGCCATGCAATTGTTGGCAGAGGTGGGATTGGACGACATGGCCGATGAGGTCACCGTCAACCTGCCCTATGGCCGTAAACGTGCGCTGGAGATTGCCACCACCTTGGCCATGGAGCCTGAGCTGATGCTGCTGGACGAGCCGACGCAGGGCATGGGCCACGAAGACGTGGACCGTGTGACGCAGCTGATCAAGAAGGTCTCGGCAGGGCGCACCATCTTGATGGTCGAGCACAACATGAAAGTCATCTCCACCATTGCCGATCGCATCACGGTGCTGCAACGCGGCGCCGTGCTGGCCGAGGGCAATTACGCCGAAGTCTCACGCAACCCGCAGGTGATGGAAGCCTATATGGGCACCACCGACGGGCAGTTGCAAGGGGCGCATTGACAAGAGGCCACACGCTTCGTGGCTGTGACGGTTGGGGCTGATGGCAGAACTGTCTGCTTGCCCCGCGATGAGTGAGTCACCGTCGCTGCGTCGTCCCAAATGGCGGGTGTATTGAAGAGATCAACAATGACGAACAACACAAGTACTCCGGCACTGGAGATTCGCAATCTGGAGGCCTGGTATGGCGAATCCCATGTGCTGCACGGCGTGGACATGGTGGTGCAGCCTGGCGAGGTGGTCACCCTGCTGGGGCGCAACGGTGCAGGCCGCACGTCCACCATGCGTGCAGTCATGGGTTTGACCGGTGCGCGCAAAGGCTCGGTCAAGATCAACGGGCAAGAAACCATCCACCTGCCCACGCACAAGATTGCCCACTTTGGGGTGGGCTACTGCCCGGAAGAGCGCGGGATTTTCTCCAGCCTCTCTTGCGAAGAAAACCTGATGCTGCCACCACAGCTCAAAACCGGCCATGAAGGCATGAGTGTGGAAGAAATCTACGCCATGTTTCCCAATCTGGCCGAGCGGCGCCACAGCCAGGGCACGCGCCTGTCCGGTGGTGAGCAGCAAATGCTGGCGGTGGCGCGCATTCTGCGCACCGGCGCACGGCTGCTGCTGCTTGACGAAATCTCCGAAGGCCTGGCGCCCGTCATCGTGAAGGCACTGGCTCGCATGATCCATACCTTGCGCTCCAAGGGCTACACCGTGGTCATGGTGGAGCAGAACTTCCGCTTTGCCGCACCGCTGGCCGATCGCTTTTATGTCATGGAACACGGCCGCATCGTGGAGACCTTCGACGCTGCGCAGCTGGACGCCAAGATGCCAGTTCTGAACGAACTGCTGGGTGTGTAAGCACACCATTTTTTGCTGATTTTTTTCATACCCATAACAACATGGAGACAACAATGCCCGCAATTCGTCACCCCCTGAGCATTCTGGCCCTGTCGCTGGCCTTCGCAGGCCTGGCCCACGCCCAGACACCCGACAAGATCAAAATTGGCTTCATCACCGATATGTCGAGCAACTATGCCGACGTGGACGGCAAAAACGGTGCGGTCGCCATCCAGATGGCCATCGATGACTTTGGCGGCAAGGTGTTGGGCAAGCCCATTGAATTGCTGACGCAAGACCACCAGCACAAGCCTGATATTGCGGCCACCAAGGCGCGTGAGTGGATCGATACGCAGAACCTGTCGATGCTGTTTGGCGGCACCAATTCCGGTGTGGCGTTGGCGCTGGCCAAGGTGGCGCAAGAGAAAAAGCGCGTGTACTTCAACAGTGGTGCGGGTGCATCGGCGCTGACCAACGAGCAGTGCACGCCCTACACCATCCACTACACCTATGACACGGTGGCGTTGGCCAAAGGCACCGGTGGCGCGGTGGTGGACAACGGTGGCAAAGAGTGGTTCTTTCTGACGGCCGATTACGCCTTCGGTCATTCTTTGGAAAACGATACCGCGAAGGTGGTGAAGGCCAAGGGCGGTACGGTCAAGGGCAGCGTGCGCCATCCGCTGAATGCATCGGATTTCTCCAGCTTCTTGCTGCAGGCCCAAAACTCCAAAGCGCAAATTCTGGGCTTGGCCAATGCCGGTGGCGACACCATCAATGCCATCAAGGCCGCACGTGAGTTCGGTATCAACAAGAGCATGAAGATGGCGGGCCTGCTGGTGTTTCTGACCGACATCCACTCCTTGGGCCTGAAGAACACAGAGGGCCTGCTGCTGACCACCAGCTGGGACTGGAATTTGAATGACGAAACCCGTGCGTTTGGCAAGAAGTTTGAAGCCAAGACCAAGCGCATGCCGACCGATGTGCAAGCGGCCAATTACTCGGCCACGATGAACTACCTGAAAGCGGTAGAGAAGGCGGGCACGGTCGATGCCGACAAGGTGATGGCCGTACTCAAAAGCACGCCGCTCAAAGACTTTTATGCACAGGGTGTGATCCGCCCCGATGGCCGCTATGCCCACGATATGTATCTGATGCAGGTGAAGTCGCCGGCTGAATCCAAGCAAGCCTGGGATTACTACAAGGTGGTGAACAAGCTGCCAGCGGACCAAGTCTGGACCACCAAGGAAGAGAGCAAGTGCGCGCTGTGGAAGTAAGCACGGAGGTCTAGGTCCTTGTGACGGAGCCTTGAGCTCCGTTCCTCTGCGTTTTTGTGTTTTCGCGTGTTGGTCGCCTGCGCACAGACCGTGCAAGGGCATTCGTTTCGTCAGGTATCCGTCATCCCACCCTCCAAGGAGACAAGGCAATGAAGAAGCAACGCAACTACACCCCACTGGTTTTGACGCTGGCGGCAGCGGGGCTGCTGGCAGGCACCGCACACGCGCAGTCGCAGGACAAGGTGCGCATTGGTTTTGTGACCGATATGTCCAGCCTGTATGCGGACGTGGAAGGCAAAAACGGCGTGGTCGCCATGCAGATGGCGATTGACGACTTTGGCGGCAAGGTACTCGGCAAACCGATCGAGCTGTTGTCGGCAGACCACCAGAACAAGGCTGACATTGCCGCCAGCAAAGCGCGCGAGTGGATCGATACCGAAGGCATTGGCCTGATTTTCAGCGGCACCAACTCCGGCACTGCACTTGCGGTGTCTCAGGTCGCCAATGAGAAAAAACGTCTGCACATCAACAATGGCGCAGGCACTTCCGCGTTGACCAACGATCAGTGCAACCCCTACACCATCCACTACGCCTACGACACCGTGGCGCTGGCCAAGGGAACCGGGGGCGCAGTGGTGGATCGGGGCGGCAAGGACTGGTTCTTTCTGACCGCGGACTATGCCTTTGGCCAGGCGCTGGAGGCCGACACCACAGCGGTGATCAAGGCCAAGGGCGGCACAGTCAAAGGCAGTGTCAAGCACCCGCTGAACGCATCGGACTTCTCCAGCTTCTTGCTACAGGCGCAAAGCTCCAAGGCGCACATCCTGGGTCTGGCCAATGCGGGTGGCGACACCATCAACTCCATCAAGGCAGCCAAGGAGTTTGGCATCGACAAGAGCATGAAGACCGCCGGTCTGCTGGTGTTCCTGACCGATATCCACTCGTTGGGGCTGAAGAACACGGCGGGCTTGCTGCACACCACCAGCTGGTACTGGGACATGAATGCCGAAACGCGCAAATTCGCCGACAAATTCTTTGCCAAGACCAAGCGCATGCCCACCGATGTGCAGGCGGCTGATTACTCCGCCATGACCCAGTACCTGAAGGCGGTGCAGGCAGTGGGCAGCACCGATGCAGACAAGGTCATGGCGCACCTCAAGAGCACACCACTGGCGGACTTCTACGCCAAAGGTGTGATTCGTCCCGATGGCACTTACGCCCACGACATGTACCTGGTCGAAGCGAAAAAGCCAGAGGAATCCAAAAAACCTTGGGATTACCTGAAGGTGCTGCAGACCTTGCCTGCAGACACGGTCTGGACCACCAAGGCAGAAACCAAATGCCCGCTCTGGAAGTGATGTGAGCCCAGCCTGCTCGCCACAAGCGGGCAGGTGCTGCTCATGCACCAGAGCCTTCCTGTTTAACCACAAGCGTCTCTCTCATGGAAATCTTCGGTGTCTCATTGCCGGGCCTGCTCAGCCAGCTGTTGCTGGGGCTGGTCAATGGCTCGTTTTACGCGATCTTGAGCCTTGGGCTGGCCGTGATCTTCGGCTTGCTCAACGTCATCAACTTTGCGCACGGCGCATTGTTCATGCTGGGGGCCATGGTCACCTGGATGGCCATGAACTACCTGGGCATCAACTACTGGGTGATGCTGATCCTTGCGCCCATTGTGGTGGGGGCTTTCGGGATACTGATCGAGCGGTTTTTGCTGCGCTGGATCTACAAGCTCGACCACCTGTATGGGCTGCTGCTGACGCTGGGTTTGTCGCTGCTGATTGAAGGCGTGTTCCGCTCCATCTATGGCGTCTCGGGCCTGGGTTACGACACGCCGGAGCTGCTCGAAGGAGCCACGAATCTTGGCTTCATGATCTTGCCAAACTATCGTGCCTGGGTGGTGGTGGCATCGCTGGTGGTGTGTGTTGCTACCTGCTATGTGATTGAGAAAACGCGCCTGGGTGCCTACCTGCGTGCAGGCACCGAGAACCCGCGCCTGGTGGAAGCCTTTGGCATCAACGTGCCTGTCATGGTCACGCTGACCTATGCCTTTGGCGTGGGCCTGGCTGCTTTTGCCGGGGTGCTGGCCGCACCGGTCTACCAGGTCACGCCGTTGATGGGGCAAAACCTCATCATCGTGGTGTTTGCTGTGGTGGTGATTGGCGGCATGGGCTCCATCATGGGCTCCATCCTCACGGGGCTGGGCCTGGGGGTGGTTGAAGGCCTGACCAAGGTGTTCTACCCCGAAGCTTCGTCCACCGTGGTGTTTTTCATCATGGTCATTGTTTTGCTGATTCGCCCCGCCGGCTTGTTCGGTAAAGAGAAATAAGAGGGGGCACACACCATGAATTCCAAGAAACTTGCATTCTTTGGCTACGGCCTGCTGTTACTGGCCCTGATCCTGGCGCCATTCTTCGGTGCCTACCCCGTGTTTGTGATGAAGCTCATGTGCTTTGCACTGTTTGCTTCGGCTTTCAACCTGCTGCTGGGCTACACCGGCCTGCTGTCTTTTGGCCACGCCGCATTCCTGGGGGGCGCAGCCTATATGGCGGGCCATGCCATCAAGGTGTGGAGTGTCACCCCCGAGGTTGGCATTCTGCTGGGCACTTTGGGTGGCGCCGCGCTGGGTCTGGTGGCGGGGTGGCTGGCCATTCGTCGCCAGGGCATTTATTTCTCGATGATCACGCTGGCACTGGCGCAGATGCTGTTCTTTGTCTGCCTGCAAGTGCCGTTCACCGGCGGTGAAGATGGCCTGCAAGGCGTGCCGCGCGGCAAACTGTTTGGCCTGATTGATCTGTCCAGTGACCTGACCATGTACTACGTGGCGCTGGTGATCTGCGTGCTGGGTTTTCTGGTGATTGTGCGCACTGTGCATTCGCCTTTTGGTCAGGTGCTCAAGGCCATCAAAGAGAACGAGCCGCGTGCCATCTCGCTGGGCTATGACGTCAACCGCTTCAAGCTGCTGGTGTTTGTGCTGTCGGCGGCCATTACGGGGCTGGCGGGCGCGCTCAAGACCGTGGTGCTGGGTTTTGCCACCTTGTCGGATGTGCACTGGACATCGTCAGGTCATGTGGTGCTGATGACGCTGATGGGCGGCATGGGCACGCTGTCAGGCCCCATCGTGGGCTCGGCCATTGTGGTGGCGCTGGAAAACAAGATCGGGGACCTGGGCACCTGGTTGGCCAAGCTGACAGGGTTTGAATGGTTCACCACCTTGGGTGAGTCGGTCACCATCGTGACCGGGTTTATTTTCGTGGTGTGCGTGCTGGCCTTCCGCAGGGGCGTGATGGGCGAGCTGATTGCCTGGCTGGCACGCCGCAGGGGCGGTGGAAAATCGCTGTAGCAGCATCCCTGCCAGTCAAAAAAAAAACCGCCGATGAGGCGGTTTTTTTGTATGTGCCACGCACAGGTTGCGCATCAGCGCACGCTGTCAAATTGCTCGACGGGCACATCATTGGGCTTGGCAATCATTCGCTTGAGCGTATCGCCCAGCGGCAAGTTCAGGTTCATCTGCTTGGGTGGGATGGGTTGCATGTACCACTTGTTGTACAGGCGCTCCAAATCGCCATTGGCCATCATCTGGCGAATCACTGCATCCACTGCCTGCTTGATGGCAGGGTCCGCCTTGCTGAACTGGATGGCAATCGGCTCTGCACCAATGACTTCTCCCACGATTTTGAAGCCCTCGGGATGCTTGCTTTGCGCAATCACGCCAGCGAGCATGTTGTCATCCAGCACAAATGCATCGACGCGGCCGGACTCCAGCAGCAAGAAGGCCTCGAACTGGTCCTTGGCCATCAGGGTCTGGAACTGAATACCGTTGTCTGCCGCAAAGCGGCGCAGGATTTGTACGGCGGTGGTCCCTGTCAAGGCCGAGACTTTTTTGCCATGCAGTTGCTTGAAGCTGGTGATGGTCTGGTCCTTGGCCACCGCCATGCGAACTTCGCTGACGTAAGTGGTCAGGCCAAAGGCCACCTGGTCCTGGCGCTTGAGGCTGTTGGTCATGCTGGCGCAGTTGAAGTCAGCCGTGCCGTTTTGAATCAGCGGCATGGTGTTCTGGGGCGTCAGCACCATGTATTTGAGTTGCGCCTTGGGCGCAATGGTGCGCACCACCTTCTCGCACAGCTCGGTGTGATAGCCCACAAATTGTTCATTGGCCCCCAGGGCGTAAGACATGGGGGTAGCGCCTTCGCGCACACCCAGGGTGACCGTGCCACCTGCTTGCCAGCGTTGCAGCGTGGGGGATGGTGCAGCCGGGGCGCCGGTATTGGCGTATGCCGCAGGTGCCAAAGTGGCTGCAATCAGTGCAGCCGAGGCCAGGGAGAGCTTCACAACAGACTTCATGGGGATTCGCATTCGGTGGCCACGCCAAAGGCAGCAGGCTCTTGCACCAAATTGTCCCACTGGCTTAAGACATCGCAGTGTTATGCAAATTCTGCGGCGCGCGCCAGCACCATGCGGCGATCACGATGGCCGCAGAGCCATGCGCAAGCCCTGGTGGGCCGCGCCTTCCCATTCCGGGGGTAACTGGTGCTTGGCACGCAGATAGTGGTGGGTGTACACCTCCAGATAGTGCTCCAGCACCAGGCCGGTCTGTACATCGCGGTCATCGGGGCTCAACCCGAGGCACAGGGCTGCCACTTCGCTGGTGCAGAAGTGGTCATCGCGCTTGGAGCGGCGCAACTGGTAGTTCGAGATGTGCTCGGGGTGCAGGCCCAGCACGGGAAAGCCATCCAGGTAAGGGCTCTTGCGGAACATCTTGCGTGCCTCGGCCCAGGTGGCGTCCAGCAAAATGAACAAGGGGCGTTTGCCTTGGGCCTCAGAAGCTGCGGGCAGGGTCTGCATGGCGCGCTCGGGCGGCTGCACGTATTCGCTGGGGAACACCACATAGGGCTGCCACTGTGGGTCATTCAGCAGGGCCGTCAGTGCGGGGTCCACCTCGGTGCGGCTCCAGCCAAAGGCGAAGGTGTCCTGTACCACATCGGCAATCAGCCAACCCGTATTGCTGGGCTTGAGCGGCTCGGCATCGTGCATCAGCAGGCAAACCCCGGCATGGGTGTGCAGCTGGGGGCGCAACGCGCACATGCAGTGGGAGGGGCGCAGGCGGCAGCCTTCGCAGCGCTCGCCTTTCACACCGCCACGGGCCAGAAAAGGGCGGGTGCTGCGGGCAAGACGGGCGGTGCGCAGGCGTGCGACGGCGTGGGGGAAGAGGGGGGAAGAGGCAGACATGGGCAAGCGGCTGATTGTCGCGCTTTGCCCGGGGTGTTGCAGCCGGCTGGGCAATCCGCTGCTACCAGTGCTGCTGCAACCGGCTCAGTGGCCGCCGCCCGCGCACTCCAGCTCAAACACGGGCACTTGTGCCTTGCGGCTGAGCCACATGCCGCCACCCAGTTCGCTAAAACCCTGCGACAAACCTTGGCGGTACAGCGCCGCACGGTGGCGGAACAGGCGCGGATCGGTCAGGTCTTCATCAATGATGTCGCGCTCATAGTCTTCACGCGCCACGGCCTCCAGGTAGAGCGCGCCGCGTGAGAGCTGGCCCAAATTGGCCAGTGCCACTTTCAGGTCGGCAGGGCTCAGGTAGGGCAGCACGCCCTGGCAGATCACCAGGTCAAACGGTTCGCTGGACTGGTAATTCACCACCGAGCCGCGCTCCCAACCAAAGCGGCCACACAGGTATTCGCTGAACTCCACACCGTGGTAGCTGCAGCCAGGAAACTGCTGCTGCACCACGTCTTTCCACAGGCCAATGCCGCAACCCACATCCAATACGCGTGCCACGGGTACGCGCAAATACTTCAGGTAACTGCATACAAAAGTGCCCAGCCGCTCAATGTGCTCGGGGTCCACCACGCTGGTCTTTTTGTCAAAGTAAAAGCGCTCGTAGTACGCCTCGTCAAACCATTGATCGCTTGCTGATTGCACGCATGCTCCTGGGCTGGGCCAGCGCGCCGTGCGGCTGGCGGGGGTGGGGGAAGTGGCAGACCGCTGCGGGCGGGCCGCCAGGGTGCCCCAGTATGGGGCAGATGCAGTGTCGGCACGGTGCGCTGCGGCAATGGCCCGACGATGCTGCATGAAACCATAGCTGCTAGCGCATTATCTATAAGGGCTAGAGGCCTTTTTGGTTCTTGGTTAAAAGTAGGCTGCCGTGACCCGTCGTGCGCACAGCTCGGATGGGTAGAGCCCGGTACCAGCGCAATAATTGACTGCGGAGTCCGTCTATTACAGTTTTTTTTGCAATATTTTTGCGTGAAGCTCACGTAGGGTGGCGCAGTTCTTTGCGATTAAGAAACGTTGGTGCGCAGTTTTTATGGGTGGTTTCGGGGCTGTTGTGCATGAATGCACCGTGGTAATCGAATATTTCCGTCGGTGCAAGCAATAAAACTGCGTGGCGTGGATGTATCGAGTTGGTGCGAAGCCCTGTTGGCGCTTTCTAGAATCGGCCGCGGCAGCACCCTTGCTGCGTGCACGACCCCTTCACTGAAAGCTTGTCTCCCATGATCTCGCGTCGCCAGTTTCTGGCTGCTTCGGCAGCATCCGCTACCACCTTGGCGCCCTGGGCTGCCAGCAGCAGCTGGGCGCAAGGCCAGCCCGTGCGGCTGGTGGTGGGCTTTGCCGCCGGTGGCTCTGCCGACTTCGTGGCACGCCAGCTGGCGCAATACATGGCCGCTGAGATCGGCGCGACCGTGCTGGTGGACAACCGCCCCGGCGCGGGTGGCCGCATTGCGGTGGAGACCGTCAAGAATGCCAAGCCCGATGGCCTGACGCTGCTGGTCACGCCAGGCTCCATCCTCACCATCTACCCGCATGTCTACAACAAGCTCAGCTACAACCCGCTGACCGATCTGGTGCCCGTGGCCTCGCTGTGTGCCTTGCCCTACAGCGTTAACGTGGGCCCGCTGGTGCCTGAGAGCGTGCGCACGCTGAAAGACTTTGGTGCCTGGCTCAAGGCTCATCCAGAAATGGCCACCTACGGCTCTCCCGGTGCCGGCACCACACCGCACTTCCTGGGGGCCATGTTCGCGGCCAGTGCAGGGGTGGAATATGTGCACGCACCTTACAAGGGCGGCGCACTGGCGCTGCAGGACGTCATGGCGGGCCAGCTCACTTCCAGCTTCAACGTGGTCAGCGAGCCTGTGGCCCAGGTGGGCAATCCCAAGCTGCGCACCCTGGCCGTCAGCAGTGCCAAGCGCATTCCCCAGATGCCCCAGGTGCCGACCTTTGCCGAGCAAGGTCTGGGCGATCTGACTTCCAGCGAATGGATGGGGTTGATGGCACCCAAGGGCACATCGCCTGAGCTGGTGCAGCGCCTGCACGCCGCCGCCAACCGCAGCTATGCCAACCCCAAGGTGCAGCAGGCGCTGGCAGAAATGGCTTTCAGCGTTACCTCCTCCAGCCAGGCTGAATTTGCCCAGTTGCTGCAGCAAGACCTGCGCAAGTGGGGGCCTGTGGTGCAGCGCACCGGTTTCAAGGCCGAAGGCTAAATCGGGCTTATAGCTATAAAAATTGCTTTGAAAACACTTTTTATGGTTATTGGTTATAATGGCGCGGTTGTTTGCGCAAACAATGCTGATCTCACGCCAGTACGTCGAGCACTTCGACGAGAAAAAGAAGAGTGACAGCCGCAGAGACGTTCTGCCGTAACACGGTGATCGCGTAAGAGTCGCCGTCCAATACCCCACAAAAAAGCCCGCTGATGCGGGCTTTTTTATGCGCAGCGCATGGGGCTGCGTTGCCGGTGCCCTGGTGTGGGTGAACGGCCCGCGCCACTCAGGCAGGCAAGCGCGTGTGCGGCGCGTACATGCGGTTGAGGGTGACAGCCAGGCCCACCGCCACCATCAGGCTGACCAGCAGCACCGGCAACTGCAGGTCGCTGATCATGTTGACCGCCGCCTGGGGCTGCTGCGTCACGGTGGTGGTACACACCACATCGGCCGCCGCCATGCCGGTGTAGTGCATGGCGCACACCGCACCGCCCATCACCAGCCCGGCCAGCAGGCGCGAGGTGAGCGAGTTGGTTTTGAACGCCAGCCACAGCCCCGCAGTAGCCGCCACGAAGGCAATCCCCATCGACAGCGCCACCACGCCCCAGTTCCAGAGGAAAAATCCCTCAAAGCGCATGCTGTACATGCCCAGGTAATGCATGGCGCTAACGCCCAGGCCCAGCATGGCCCCGGCCATCACCAGGCGCACATGGCTTTGCGGGTTGCGCGCCACAATGTTCAGCCCCCAGATGGCTGCGCCCACCGCCGCCACCAGTGACAGCAACGTCTCTGGCAGGGCGTAGCGCACCTCCAGCGGCATGCGCAGCGCTAGCTGCCCAATGAAGTGCATGGACCACACCCCCAGCCCCCCAAAAGCCACGCCCGACAGAATCAGCGTGGCGTTGTAGATGCGGTTGCTGGGCAGCACCGTGGCGTGCTCAGGCTGGCCGGTGATTCTTTCAATGCGATGGCTGGTGTGTGCCTCTCGGTAGGTGCGCAGCTTGTAGACCCCGTTCAAGGCAATGAACGAGCCGACCACCGCAAAGCAGTACGACAGCACCACCAACACGGCGTTGTAGCTGGTAGCAATGATTTCATTCATGTGGCGGCTCCTGATAACGTGGGGCGCAGTGCCTTGGGGGTGTAGGTGCAAGCGTTCAAACCCATCTCATACGTCTTTCCAGCGTGGGCATATACACAAGAAAAATATGGTTGTAGGTTGAGAAACATTTTGCAACCAAACCAGAAAATAAGCGATATATAAATGTTTTTAAAAAAACCATTTCATAGTTTTTAAAGATTTCTAGGGAATAAAAGCCTTATTGTTGTTATTTGAATTTGCTTAATTCATAAAAAATTAATCAGTAACGTATGTTTTTCTGAAAAATATGTAGGAATATTTCTGCTGCATATTTATCTGGATATGCGGTATGAATGGATGGCCTGATACGCCGACCTCCAAGAGATGCGCTGAAAGGCGACGTTCTGGCCCATCCGCAGCAGCGTGGTTTGTGTGGTGGTTGTGTGGGGGAGGGGAATCGCCCAGCAGCAATGATTGGGGCGGAGCGCGGGGTGCGCCTGCGCCGTCACCGCTCAGCAAGTTCCTCGTGCACTTTCTGACTGCTGCAGATCCCTTGGTTGGGCGTCTAGCCGCTGCCCGGTGGTTAATTGTTATGTGAGTGCATGCTTTTCTTGATGTAGCCATTCCATCAGCACACTGCCTTCGGCGCTCTCACCTCCCCGCCTTGGGCTGCATGATGCCCAAGGCGGGAGGGGAGCTAGTGAGCTAGTGTTTGGCGCTCAGTGGCCGGGCGGCAAATCAGCCAGCGGCTTGGGCAGGGGGCTGAAGGGCGCCAGCATCAGGTTGATGGCAATCGCCACAATCATCCCCACCACCAGCGTCACCACCACCATGGGCAGCTGCAGCACACTCATCAGCCCAAAGCCCGACGGCATGGCCGTGCGCAGCGAGGTGGTGCAGACAATTTCTGCTGCAGCCATCCCCGTGTAATGCATGGCGCAGACGGCGGCGGCCATCACGGCGGCAGCGCCCAGCCGCTTGGCGTGGGAGGGGGTGTTCAATGCCAGCCACAGCGCGGCCGTGGCGGCCACTACGGCAATGCCAATCGACAGCAGTACCATGGCCGTGTCCCACTGGAAAAAGCCGCCAAACCGCATGCTGTACATGCCCAGGTAGTGCATCACGCACACCCCGGCGCCCAGCATGGCACCCGCACCCAGCAAGTGTTTCAGGCTGTGTGGGTGCTCAGTCACAATGCGCAGTGCCCAGGCGGTCACGGCCACGGCGGCAATCAGCGACACCGCGGTTTCCCACATCGAATAGCTCAGCCCCAGCGGCATATTCATGGCCAGCATGCCGATGAAGTGCATGGCCCACACGCCGATACCGCCCAGCCCGATGCCGGCAATCATCAGGTTGTAAGCGTGGTTGCGTTTGCTGGATGTTTGCAGCCGTCGTATGGCGCTGAGCGCCACGTACGAGCCAATAAAGGCCACGGCGACGGAGAAAATGACCAGCGACGGGTTGTAGCTGGTGGGCATGACTTCGTTCATTCGGACACCTCCAAAAACCCCGGCGGGGCGCAACATGCAGAAACAATCTAGCGATGCTGCGCAGGCGATGAACGGAGTGTTACGAATGAAATGTTTTTAAATATTTTTAATGTGACTATATGTTTTTACTGCAGAGCAGTATGTCCTGAAAATAAATAGTCACTGTCAAAGATAATGCGGTGGTCAATGGGAAGCAGCCTCCGCTTAAAAGATCAATGCATGCAGCATTTTGAATGTTTGCTCGATTTTTCTGCACAAACAAAGTTGAATATCTCCTACGCCTTCAATGCATGTTTTATAAAAATGAATGCGGGGGTCTTTCTGCAATTCACAGGCATGCAGGGCGATATGGGGCGGCATTTTTGGCATGCATTTATCGCTATGGAATGTCTTTAATTCATAGGTGTTGGCTAAAAACCGTGGAAATAATCCATGTGAAACCCTGGGGCTATTGCGGCTCAACGGTAGTTGCTGCGCCGCAGCAGGGGGCAACGTGCCCGTGCGCTGCCCATGCGATGCGTGCCGTGCTGCGCGGCCAGGGCGGCACGCCGGGCGTGGTGGATGGGGAAGGCGGTGACGGCACGCCCAGTCGCTTGCAGCGGTACACCACGCCGATCACACGCGGATGGCGCCGGGCACCCAGGTCTGGCGCTGTTCACCCTCAGCCACCGCTCCCCTCCCAACCAGGCAGGCAGCAAAAAGCCACCGTGGCAGGTGGCTTTTGGTGGGCGCATTCACTGTGGTGGCGCGTGGGGGCGGTTCTCTTGCCGCTTGTCCGCAGTTTTCATAGCGGCTTGCGGTGGCTGCGCTTGCGTCAATAGCCTATTTGGCACTCAATACTGGAGGGCACCTGGCAGGCCTATTACAAGCCCATCACGCCCCATCACAGCCCGCCACCCGCTACCCGGTAACTGCCTGGCCGCATGCTGTGGCGGGCGTGGTCAGCACGAGGGAGCGCGGCGCAGGGGAATCAGGCCTTGGGTGGGCGGTGCATCAGGCACACCTTGTTGCCCGATGGGTCGCGCAGATAGGCCAGGTACAGCTTCATGCGTTCATCGCCGCGCCAGCCGGGCGCGTTTTCAATGGCGGTGCCGCCTGCGGCCAGCGCGGCTTCATAGGCTTGCATGGCCTGGTCCACCGACTCGGCGGCAAAGCCCAGCGTAAAACCGTTGGCCACCGTGGCGGGCTCGCCGTTGATGGGCGTGGTCACGCTGAAGGTATTGCCTGCGTGGCGCCAGAAATAGCGGTGCTTGTCTTGAAAACCGGGCTTGGCACCCAGCGTGCCCAGCAGGGCGTTGTAGAACTTGACCGAGGCATCGAGGTCATTGGCGCCGAGCATCACGTGGCTGAACATGGTGTGTCTCCTCTGGGTTGTAGGTGGCAGTTGCCAGGGCGCATGCTAGTGGGCGGGGCAATTCGTTGGCGTCGCGCAGGTGATGGAGCGTTGTGGTTTTGATAGCTGCTAGCGCTTGCTGTGTCTGCGCTAGAGGCAAATTTTGCTTGGATTACTGGTGTTTGCCGTATGCCTGCTTGAAGGGCAGAGGCCGGTTCGTCGCACCGGAGGTGCGAGTGACTTTCTTGTTCGCGACAAGACAGTCACCCAAGCAGCGCGTCTGCCGACGGCTTCCGGTGGAACTCGCTGCGCGCTTGCAGCGCTACGCGCACACAGCCGCCGGAGATAGGAAGGACTGCCCGAAGCACGCGCGTCGCTTGCGCGCGCGTGGGGCAGGGTCGCGCTGTGGGCTTTAAGGTGGGGCTTGGAGATTTAAGCCAAATTGGGCTCTAACCCTTGCTGGTCAAGCGCTAGCAGCTATGTTTTATGCAGGCTGTGCCCAGGCCTCGCGGAACATCAAACACAGCTTGTGGCCTGCCGGGTCACGCACATAGGCCAGGTAGCGGTCATTGCCGGCGGCGCGGCGCCAGCCCGGAGCGTCTTCAATGGCCACGCCGCCGTGGGCCAGCGCGGCATCCAGCGCGCGGTGCAGTTGCTCGATGGAGCGGGTTTTGAAGCCCAGCGTAAAACCGTTGTAGTGCGTGCTGGGCTCGCCATCGCGCGGCGTAGCCACCATCAGGCGCGTGCCATCGTGGTCCCACACATAGCGTTCAAAGCCATTGACCTGGATGTGCGTGGCAGGCGCAGCGCCCAGAACGCCGAGTACGGCGTCATAGAACTGGCGGCTGGCGGCGAGGTGGTTGGTGCCTAGGAGGATGTGGGAGAGCATGGTTTATTTTTTAAAATCTCTTGAAAGCATTTGAGATGCTGCTGAAGCTTGGTAATAACCGACACCTTTGATACTTTTTGCGATTTCGTATCCTTCATCTCTGTATTCTCTTAACATTTCGGGTAGGTTTTTTATCTTTCTTGTATTTAAAACCATTCTAACAATTGTTCCTTGATATTTGTGATTTAAATAAATGTGTTTTTTTTTCTTCAGAATTTAATAATATTCCATGATCTCCGCTGCATATTAAAAAACTACCTCCGGTTCTACAAATTCTGTTAATCATGTAAAGACCAAAACCTGAATTGTGCCAAGGATCATTTCTATCGATTATTGCACCTTTGTAATTTTTACTGGAAATTGCTGGCATTAAGGCTTGTTGCAAAGCATCGGAATAATTATCTACTTGAATAAATGGATTTTTCTTCAAAGAGCTTTTAAGTCCTATCCCATTATTTGAAATTGATATTTCTACTTTGTCATATGTGGGCCAATATTGAGCACAATATTCGATCACTTTTGAGTTGCTGTGCTCTATAACATTTCTCATTATTTCTCGAATGGAGAAGGTTAGTGCGTCAACAAGATTGCTCTCATTTTCTCTGGATAAAATTTTAGCCAGTTGAGCTGATTTATTTTCAATAATATCTTGCTGAGGTATCCAGGAGCGCATGGCCTCATCTGCAACTGTTTTCGTTCTAATAATCGTGAATGGTACAAAACTTTCGTTGCCATCATTCACGCTGGGTTCTCTACCATGTTTTAGCCCAAATGCTCTAAAAAATCCCATGTTGGCAGCATATTTTTTATCTTGAAAACCTTCGCAGAATATTTTTCTGTGTGGCGATTTTGATTTTATATCTCTAATGATTTTAGCTAAATAAACCATTGTAAATGGTTCAACTCTACCCATTGAACTAAAATCAATGTGAATATCCTCATTTAAATCGCATTCATCTATTTCATTGCAAAAGAAAAAAATTGAATATATGTCGCAATTACTAGGGAAATTTATTTTCATTTATTTTTTTTCATCAATTTGTTTGTTGCTCTTATCGCTGCCACATAAGCCAATTTAGATTCCATCTCCAAATCTTCCTAGCTCATCTTTTCCTTCAGGTTTGGCATCATTACAACCACTGGCCATCCCCGATATTGGCTAGTGGTGTTCATGCACTCAACGCGCATCAATCGCGAAAACGCACAGGTTCTGGCCCCGTATTGCTACGCTTGACGACCACCGTGCCAGCAATCTTGTCGTGCCAACCTTGCTTGCGGCTGTCAAAGGCAACCCAAAAAATACCCAGACCGAGCGGCAGAATGGCAATGAAGTAGCCGAGGTAGCGGAGCATGGCTTGGCCCATGCTGATGCTGTCGCCGGTCTGGGAGTCCACCACCTGGGCCGTAATGGCCATTTTTCCGGGGGTTGCGCTTTTGTAGAGCCAAAACAGCACGGTGGCAAAAGCGGGGAAGACCCAGCTGATTAAAAAGTCAGCAGGGCCAAGCACCATTTTTTCGGAATCTAAATATTCCCAGCCGTAGATGGAGATGAGCAGAGGCATGGTGATGAGCAGGAGCAAGATGCCATCAATCAATGCCGCACCAGTGCGTGCCCAGAAACCTGCGTATTCAAGTTGGTGTGTGTTCAATTTCTCTCTCCTTGGTTTGAGTCAGTTTTTTGTGAAGTTCTCGCGCGTGATAGTGCTTGTTGATAGATGGGATGAATATCCAAAAACAAAAAACACAAATGAAAAATAATTTAATTAATTCTTTGCGCAGTTCGTTTTTGTTTTTTCAATGTATTCAGGCCATTCTTCGATTGAAAGTAAATTGCAAACGGTCTCTATTTCAGAAGCGGAAAAACCAGTTGCTTGTAATCGGGCAGGATTTTTTTGAAGGCAGTCACCACGATCCACAGTTGGGGTGATGAAAGGCCATGCGAATGCGCGTTCCACATGGTTTTTATTCAAGACAACCCAGCGGTCAGTAGCTTTGAGGGTGGCCAGGCCGGGCTTGGCAGCCGCTATAAAAAAACATGTACCCATCACCACAATGAGCGTGCAAAGCCATATGAAAAGCGCAAGCCTGTAGAGTTTTCCCGGTAGTTTTTCGGTAAGGACTCTGTGATTTTCTAAATCAAAGCAGTCGCCGCATGCGCTGATGGTGGCCATGGGTACTTGCTGCGTTTCGCTCCACGCGATCAATTGGTGCGCTTGGCTCAGGCTTTGCACCTGTGTGCCGCTGAACAGGCGCAACGCGTAAAGACTGGTTTGGTCTTGGGCAAAGGCTTGAATGCGTGCGTCAGGAATGTCTTTGTTGCCGTGTACCAGCAGCCAAAAGCGCCGCAGCAGAAAGTGCAGTGACTGGGTGCGCCAGCACAGAACGAGAATGCGAGAGCCCCAACGGCCAGGATGCAGGCGGTCAGCAGCGGAATGGGGGAGATCAGCGTTTCCATGGCTTATGCCTTGTGGCGCTTTTCGCCAGAGGTCATGCGGTGTACACAAGTGCCCAGTGCAGGTATCAGGGTGGCCATGTCTCGGTGCGGTGCAGGTGCTCCCTCGCAGGCTGCATTCGTTTTTGTATCAATTGGTTTCTTTTTATAGGGGCAAGCGTGAACGCGGGGGGCGCATAGCCGACAGGGCCGTGGGTCTTGCGGCGGCAGGGTTTCAAGTGTTTTTGGCGGCCAGCCCTTGCATTGCCTGTGCAGGCAGCTATGTATTTCAAGTGGTCTTATTAACGCTTGTTGACGTTGTGCAGCGCGCATGCACTGCTGGGGGGCGGTGACAGCTACCAGTCAGCGTTTTGTTGTTCTTGCTGGCGCACAGGGCAAGGGGGCGCGCGAAGGGGTGGGCAAGGGCGCAGCCAGGGCACGGCCTTGATCTTTGCGGCGGTGGCATGCACCATGCGCAGAGAACCCCTGCACCCCTATGCGGCGTTGTGGCTGCGCGGCGGCCCTTTCCATCCAGGCGGGCTGCAGCTGGGGCCTCCGCGTTGTGCAGCGCCCGGTTTTGGGGGCCATGCGTGGTGCTGGGCGCTACCGTGTGGCGCACTGCGCTACGCTTGGGTGGATCACGCTTTCGGTTTTAGAGAAAAGGAATGGCCATGTCGGATACCTCCAAACAACTGTCTATCCCGCTCGCGCATGTGCTGGATCCGCGCCTGTCGCAGGTGCTGGAGTACTGGCTGGGCGCAGAGCTGCCTACGGCGGCGAGTGTGCCTACGCGCAAGACGCTGTGGTTTACCAAGTCGGAGGAGGTGGATGAGGAGATTCGCCACCTGTTTGGCGCGGTGCTGCAGGAGGCGTTGGCAGGCAAGCTCGATGGCGAGGCGATGGAGTCCCCGCTGGGCATGCTGGCGGTGCTGATTGTGCTGGACCAGTTCACGCGCAATGCCTATCGCGGCACGCCCAAGAGCTTTGCGGGCGACACCAAGGCCCGCACGCTGGCGCTGAAGGCGATTGACCTGGGCTGGGATGTGGACGAGTCCATTCCCGCCATGGCGCGCATTTTCATGTACCTGCCGCTGGAGCACGCCGAGGATATGGCCATGCAGCAAAGCAGCGTGGTGGCGTTCGAGCAGCTGTACCAGGAGGCCGAGCCTGCGCTGCGCGATTTCTTTGAGGGCACGCTGGATTACGCGCACCGCCACCTGGATGTGATCCGCGAGTTTGGCCGCTTTCCGCACCGCAACCCCATCCTGGGCCGCGAGAGCACGGAGGCCGAGAAGGCTTATCTGAGCAAGCCAGGGGCGGGGTTCTAAGCGAAGGCGTCTGCCGCCCATGCTTTGGCCCACCTGAACGTCAGGCGGGCGGGGCGCAAAAAAAGCTGCCATGGCGGGTGCCTGGCAGATTTTTTATTGGCATTTTGAGGGTGTAGCCCTTATCCCATCAGCGCTGATAGCTCTGATTTTTTTAAGCAAATGCTTAGTATTTGGTGGGGCGGCGACCGGTCAGCGACCAGCCGGCGTGCATGTTCTTCTTGTCGTTTTCGTATTCCCAGTTGGTGCCGCAACGTTCGCACACATAGCGGGTGACGGTGACGGTGCCGGTTTCACGCTCGCGCTTGTAGTTGCTGCCCTGGGCCAGCTCAACGTGGCCGGGGGCTTTGCGCCAGTTGCGCTGAATACCGGCGCAGGCATCGCACATTTCGATTTTTTTGAGTTCGTTGATGCGGTCGTTATCTTGGGTCATGGTGGTTGTATGTGCTGCGTGCGCGCAAGGCGTGTAGGGGCATGACTGTACCGAAATCGCCGAGCTGACGCAGATGGGGGGCTGCTTGCCTGCACGGCCCGTGCCTATTGGGCGTGGCAAACACCACCCAGTTGTGCATGCGGTGTACTTAAAAGGAGAGCATGCACCGCAGATGTGGACTGGGTTTTTCGTGTTTTTTGCTGTGATGGCTGGCCGGACGGTATGCGGCCAGCCGCTGACGGGGGAAGAGGTGGGAGAGGGGCGTGGTGGGGGCTGGCAAAGAGCAGGTGCTACCGCCTGTCGTATTCCGCCAAAAAAGAAAGCTGCATGCAGCAGCTTTCAGGAAGGGCACGTCAGGCGGCGGCGCGGTGCTTAGAAGTCGATGCGCGCACCAATCTTCCAGGTGCGTGCAAAGTTGCTGGGGTACAGCCCGTACTTCCAGGTGTTGACGGCAACGCTGTTGGCGTGGTCGAACAGATTGTTCACCGCAGCATACAGCTGCACATGCTGGTGCACCTGGTGGCGGTACGACACATCGGTGGCGCTGTAGATGGCCTGGCGGTACATGGCGTCGTTGCTGAAGTTGCCAATGGCCCAGTGGCTGCTGCGCCAGGTGTGTGACAGCTGCAGGTGGCCCTTGTCGGCCACGCGCAGGTGCCAGCCCAGTGTCAGGCTGTGGCGAGGCACGCCGGGTGTTTGTTTGCCGCTGTAGTTGCTGGTGCCTTGCACTTCACGGTCAATGGTGGCGTGGGTCCAGGTGTAGTTCACGCTCAGCTGGTTGCGGGTGTTCAGCTGCCATTGGTCTTGCAGCTCCACGCCGTATTTGTGGGAGCGATCGAGATTGCCGTTCAAGCCCGACAGTTGGTCGTAGTAAATCTCGTCGTGCAACTTGGCGTAGAACACAGAGGCTTTGAGGCGGTTGCGCGCGGTGGTGTGGTTGGCGCCCAGCGTGAACGTGCGGCTTTGGGTGGCGGCGCCAAAGCCTATAAAGCTGTAGGTGTTGAAGTCAAAAAATCGATCAATGTCGGGTGAGGCAAAAGCATCGCTGTAGTTGGCAAAGACCGAGACCTGGTCCGAGAGGCGGTGGTTGGCACCCAGCTCCCAGGCTGTGTGGTACTCCTGCTGGCTGGAGTTGGCTTGCCCGGGCGACGCGTAGCGGTAGCGCATGCGCTCCCGGCGCAGACCACCGGAGAGCGTCCAGTCGTTCCACAGGTATTGGGTATGCACAAAGCCGCCCAGATTGTTTTTGCGCATGAGGCCGACGGAAGACAGGCGTTCACCCTCCACGCTCTGCACGCCCGCATTCACCGTGAGGGCGCCGCGCTGGTATTGCAGCGCAACTTCGTTGGACTGCTGCGCGTAGTCACTGGTGGAGCCCGGGTAAGTAAAGCTGTTGTACTGGCTGGACTTGTCCTCGCTGTGGTGGCGCGCCGTGAGCTTCCAGGCGGCATTGAGCTGGTATTGCAGCCCAAGGCCCCAGTAGCGGCTGTCAGATACCTGGCGTGGGTAGGGGCTGCCACTGCTTTGGCTCGGGTTGGCATGGAAGGCGGGGGCGGACAGCGCGTTCGGGAAGCGGTTGTCGATACGGCTGGCACCGATTTCCACATTGGCTTGCAGGCCCTTCGCGACCTGGATGTTGCTGGCCAGACGCCAGGTGTTGGCTTCGCTGCTGTCCTGGTGACCGGTGGCATCGGGTTGGCTCCAGCCATTGTGGTGGCTGTGATCGGCCGTCAGGGACAGGTCGAACTTGTCTTTGACCATGCCCACGGATGCCACTGCGCCGCGCTGGCCATGGCTGCCGCCGTAGAGGTCCAAGCTGGCGCTGTCGTGGGCTTTGGTGTAGATCTGAATGCTGCCCGCCGTGGCGCCATCGCCGTACATGACGGCGCCGCTGCCCTTGGTGATTTCAATGCGTTCCACATCGCGCAGCGAGATAGAACCCACCAGGGCCGGTACGTTGTCGATGTTGTTCAGACGCCGACCGTTGACTGAGATCACCACGTTCTGGAAGCCATCTTCGCCAAAGCCGCGCATGGCGATGTTGGGCGCATTGCGGTTGCCCCATTGCGGGGTGATCTGCAGCGAGCTTTGCTGTGCCAGATAGTCAAATACCGAGTGCGCGCCGGAGCGGTCAATTTGCTCGCGCGTATGCACCTCGGAGGCGTAAGGCGCATCGGTGTCTTGCATCTCAATGCGCGTGGCGGACACCACCACATGGGGTTGCTGCACCTCGGTTTGGGCCGCAGCCAGCAAGGAAAAGCCCGTCAGGGCACAGCCCACAGCACAGCTGCGGGGAGAAAAACGAAACGACATGCCGAAGAAATCCATGGCACCGCGTTTGCGTCCCCACAAAGGCGGTGATGTGTGGTCTATGGATGGCTGTGGGGGGAAGAAGAAGAGGTATGCGCGCAAGATGCATCTTGCCGAGCATGTCGCCACCACCCCGCAGCACATCCGCTTGCATGCGTTTCGGCCGGTCTCCGGGCTCGTGTGTTGTTCATCAAACAGCTGCATGGCCTTCCCAGAGCAGGGCTCCAGTGGCGTGATCATGCAGTTAGACACACTGACCGTTGCGGGGGCAGCGCAGGCTTTGCAGACACCGAAGGTGTCGCGCACCTGCTTCCCGTTTAACCCTGTGCTGGAACAGCGATGGGCACCGATAACGCAAAACTGCTCCCTGTAAGGAGCAGTTGCTGAATGATACCCCAGCTGCATTAGCCCGGGCGGGCGTGGTGCCGTCGGGCCTGGGCGGGCTGTGGCTAGCGCGTGTGCACCACGCTGGTGTCGATTTCGCCGTACACCGTCACTCCGCTTTGGGGGCTGGCGGTGGTCTCGGAGGGCACGTAGTAACGGTCCTGTGCGCAGGCCGACAGCAGCAAGGCGCCAGCGGTCAGCAATGCCGCACCAAGGCGGCGGGAGCGAAAAGGTAAACGGGGCAGCGGCATACAGGCAGTCTCCAGAAACAGGCGATGCCTGCATGCTATGCGCAGGCAGGCATCGCGGTGTTTCAGAACGTAGGCGCGCGGTGCCCGGCTTCAGCGCGGCTGGGCAGCGGTTTGCACCACCAGCAGGGCGGCTTGCACCAGGTGCATGGTGGCCATGGGGTCGTCACAGGCAATGGCGTGGCGCTGGGGCATGCTGCGCAGCCAGGTGATCTGGCGCTTGGCCAGCTGGCGCGTGGCGGCAATCCCTTTTTCGCGCACCAGGTGCAAGTTGATGCTGGGTGTGCCTTTGCGTGTTTGCCAGTCCAGCTCTTCCCAGACCTGGCGGTAGCCCACGCAGCGCATGCTGGGCAGCTCGGGGTGCAGGTCACCGCGTGCGCGCAGGCGCTGCACTTCATCGATCAAGCCCGCGTCGAGCATGGTGTCGTAGCGCTGGGCAATGCGCTGGTGCAACCAGGCGCGGTCATTGGGTTCCAAAGAAAAAAGCGTGCAATCGAAGGCTGGTTCTGCGCTTTCAGCTCTCTTTTTTGCTTGGTGAAAGCTGGACAGCGGCTGGCCGGAGACGTGCCACACCTCCAGCGCACGCTGAATGCGCTGGCTGTCGGCCGGGGCCAGGCGGGCGGCGGTTTCGGGGTCGACCTTGGCCAGCTCGGCATGCATGGCAGGCCAGCCCAGCTCGGCGGCCTGGGCATCAATGCGGGCGCGCACCGCAGGGTCGGCGGCGGGCATTTCGTCAATGCCGTCGAACAAGGCTTTGAAGTACAGCATGGTGCCGCCCACCAGCAGCGGAATGGCGCCACGGGCGCGAATCTCGGCCACCAGGCGCTGGGTGTCTTGCACAAACTCGGCAGCGCTGTAGGACTGCAGGGGGTCCAGGATGTTGATCAGGTGGTGGGGCACAGCGGCCAGCTCTTGGGCCGTGGGCTTGGCTGTGCCAATGTCCATGTCGCGATAGACCAAGGCGGAATCCACACTGATGATTTCACAGGCTTGGCCACGCTGTGCCAGCACAGCGGCCAGGGCCAGAGCGGCATTGGTTTTGCCAGAAGCGGTGGGGCCTGCAATCGCAATGCAGGGCAGGGTGTGGGTGGAGGCAGTCAAGATAGGGCAGGGAGAAAACAGGTCAAACCGGGCGGCGGCACGGGCTTTCAGTGCGCGCTGGCGCGCCGTGGCGGCGCACCAGCGTCCATGATGCCAAGGCTGCGGCGAAACACCATGCGGCCAGGCCGAAAACCAAGGGGTACACAGTGCCATTGAAGCTGCGTCCCAGGATCTGACCGGTGACAAAGGCGAACAGCATCATGATGCAGCCGTTGAGCGCTGAAGCCATGCCCGCAGCCTGCGGAAAGGCGCTGACCGCACCGCTTTGCCCGCAGGGCTGCTGAATGCCGTGCGTAATCGGAAACAGCAGGCAGGCAGCGGCATAGGCCCAGCCGCTGCGCACATCGGCCCAGGCCAGGGCCAGCAGCAGTACCGCGCACAGCACGGAAATGCCCCCCGCTACGGCCACGGTGTTGCGCACGCCCAGGCGCGGCAGCAGGCGGCGGCACAGCAGGGTGCCGCCAATGTAGATCACGCCGTTGGCGGCCAGCAGCCAGCCCACGTCGGCAGCGCTCCAGCCCAGCACCTGGGTAAAGACAAACGGTGCGCCGGTCAGGAACACGACCAGCGCGCCATACGAGCAGGTGGTGGTGGCGGTATAGGCCAGGAAGGTGGGGTGGCGCAGGATGGTGTTCCAGCTGCGCAGCAGCCGCTGCGGCTGCAGGGCGTGGGGGTTGAAGTGCTGCACGCTTTCGCGAAAGCGCAGCCACACCAGCACCCAAGCGGCAGTGCCGACCACCGCCAGCACCGCCATGGTGGAGCGCCAGCCCACGTGCTGGGCCAGCCAGCTGCCCACCAGGGGGCTGCAGCAGGCCAGCACGCCCAGGCCCGTCAGTGCTTTGGACATGACGTGCGTGCCTTCCACCGGGGCGTACAGGTCGCGCACGATGGCGCGCGCGGCCATCACCACGGCGCCCAGTGCGGCCCCTTGCAGGGTACGAAAAGCAATCAGTGCTGGCATGTCGGGGGCCAGGGCGCAGCCCACGGCGGCCAGCACGTACAGCGCAATCCCGGCCAGCAGCACCGGGCGGCGGCCCCAGCGGTCAGACACAGGGCCCCACACCAGTTGGGCGCAGCCAAAGGCCAGGATCAGGGCGTAAAACGTGGTCTGCGTCTGGGCCACTGTGGCCTGCAGCTGCTGCGTGAGCAGCGGCATGGCGGGCAGGTACAGATCAGTGGTCAGCGGCTGAAAGCCCAGCAGCAGTGCGAGCAGGCCGATGACAAACAGCGGGGACATGGCAGCTGGCGACATTGCCGCAGCTGCAGAAGAGGGGGAAGCAGACACAAAAAAACCCATACCAGAGAGCCAACAAAGCGCCACATTGCAGCAGCGTGTGCAGGCTAGCAGAACCAGATGGGTGTGGTGTCGCTTTGTTTGCACATTGGTGAAAAATGCCTCTGATGAAGGCACATCAAGCGCTGGCAGCTATGAATTTTCATCCGTTGCATCGACCGTGTCAGCCTGTGGACTGGGGCGATGCAGCCACCGCATGGGTGGGCGCACAGCCCAAGAGGTTGGGCATTTGGGTCTATGCTTGCTGGCACGCGCACACCTCACCATTTCGTGCGCGGTTGTGAAGGACACCTCTGACCATGCTTTTAGGTCTTGCTGCCAACCGGCTCCACCACCAAACCGAAGATGCGGCGTTGTTTGCGCTGCTGCGCGCCTGTGAATCCGGCATGCGCGAACTGGGCCTGGGCCTGCATGCGGTGGGCCGTACCTACGATGCGATTGCCGCTGCAGACATGATGCACCGCTACCCTGGGCTGGTGCGCTACCCCTATGGGCGCGAAGGCGGGCTGATGAAGCTGGTGGCCGAAGTGGTGGGCATGGGCGAGGGCCGCACGCTGGATGGCGCCATCTACCTGACAGACCCGGTCGACCCCTCTTCGATCTTCCCCGAGGCACTGGCATTGAAGCGCCAGTGCGTGATTCACGGCAAGCCATTTTTGTCGACCGTCGCCAGCGCCCGTGACTGGGTGGAGATGGAGCGCATGCACGCCGGCATGCCGCGCGACCGCAATGCCGACCGTTTCCACGACTATGAGAGCCAGACCGTGGCGCTGATTGCCCACGATGCCATGAAGCCCGCCATGCTGGCGTTTGTGGACAGCAATTTCGAGCTGCTCTCGCGTTTCAAGCGCCGCGTGGGCACAGGCACCACGGGCCAGCGCCTCAACGAGCTGGCGTGGAGCAAGGGCTGGCCTGCTGACAAGCCCTGGGTGGATCGCTACAACAGCGGTCCGCTGGGTGGCGATGCGCAGATTGCCGATCTGGTGCTGGAGCGCCGCTGCCAGCGCGCGATCTTTTTTGAAGACCCGCATGTGGCGCGCCAGCACGAGGCCGATATTCAGTTGCTCGAACGCGCGGTGACCACCGTCACGCACGAGGCGGTGTGCATCACCACCCCCAAGGTGGCGCAGCGCTGGTGCGATGCGGCCGTGCTGCGGGCGACCCGCTGAGGCAGCGCTTTGCGCCAACCAAAAAGCAACCGCGAGGTTGCTTTTTTTGTGCCCAGACATCGGCGCTTAGCCTGCCGGGGCGGCTGAGGGATGCCGACGCCGTGTTGGTGATCAGCCCAGCACAGGCTCTAGCGTCTGGGTGTACAGCGCCTGGCCGTGCAGGTCTTTGAGCACCACAGTCAGTGCCTGGCTGCGGTGGTCAATGTCCAGCTGGCCGAAGAACTGGTAGCCCTCGCTGGGCGCGGCATTGGGCTTGGGGGAAGCCTTGCTGTAGACCACTTCCAGACCAAAGGTCTGGTCTGCCTCGTTGGGGCCAAAGGTGCCTGCGTTCAGCGGGCCGGAGACAAATTCCCAGAATGGATCGAAGTCCTGGAACTGGGCGCGCTCCGGACGGTAGTGGTGGGCGGCGGTGTAGTGCACATCGGCGGTGAGCCACACCACATTTTTTACGCCGGCATCTTTGATGCCTTTGAGCAGGCGCGCCATCTCCAGCTCGCGGCCTTTGGGCGTGCCGTGCTCACCGTTGGCCACGGCCTCCCACTGAGAGACGCCATCTGCATCCTTGCCGTCGGGCACGAACAGGCCAATGGGCATGTCACAGGCAATCAGCTTCCAGGTGGCACGGCTGTTTTTCAGGCCCTCGATCAGCCATTCGATCTGCGGGCGGCCCAGCATGTCGGTGGCCGCGCTTTCGCGGGTTTGCAGGTTGTGGCTGTTGGGCCCCCGGTAGCTGCGCATGTCCAGCACAAAAATATCGGCCAGCGGGCCCTGGGGCAGCACGCGGTAAATGCGCTGGTGCTCGGCCGCGCCAAAGGTGCGCATGGGGGCGTATTCCATGAAAGCGCGCTGCCCGCGGGCGGTGAGCAGCTGCACGTTTTTCTCACGGTAGGCCGGGTTGTTCAGCAAGCTTTTGCTGTCCGAGTAGTTGTTGGTGACTTCGTGGTCATCCCACTGCCAGATTTGCGCCACTTCACTGCCCAGGGCGCGCACGTTGGCATCCATGAGGTTGTAGCGGTAACGGCCCCGGTATTCGTTCAGAGTTTCGGCCACCTTGGCCACTTCGGGGGTGACCAAGTTGCGCCACAGCGAGCCATCGGGCAGGGTCACCTGGGTCTGGATGGGGCCATCGGCATAAATGGTGTCGCCGCTGTGCAGGAACACATCGGGGTTGGTCTGGCGCATCGCGTCATAAATGCGCATGCCGCCCCAGGCTTCGTTGATGCCCCAGCCCTGGCCGGCGGTGTCACCGCTCCACACCAGGCGAAAGGGTTTGCGCGCGGGCTGCTGGGCGCTGGCCGGGGTGCGAAAGTGCCCCTGTACGGCAGGCGAGCGCACATTGGCACTGCCAAAGTCTTCCAGCGTTACGCGGTAGAAAATTTCCTGCCCGGCGGGCAACCCCTGCAGATCGATGCGGCCGGTGCCGTCGCTGCTGTCGAGCAGATCAGGCCCGCGCACGCGCTGGCTTTGGGCAAAGCTGGCCGTGGTGGACCATTCCAGCCACATGCGTGCTTCGCGGCTGGCGCGGGCCCAGACGATGGCACTGTGCGCCAGCACATCACCGCTTTGCACCCCAGAGGTGAGCAGGGCACGCGCAGCATCGCGCGTGATGGCGGCGGGTGCTGTCTGTGCACGCAGGACCTGCGGCAGCAAACTGGTGGAGGTGAGCAAGGCACTGGAAGTAAGACCCAAGCCCATAAAGCGGCGGCGTTCCATCATGGTTGTCCTGATTGCGGTGAATGACGGGGCACAGCTTAAAAATGCCCTGTGACACTGCGATGAAGGCCGCACGTGTGTGCGGCAGCCTGCGCTGCAGGCGCAAAAAAAGCAGCCCGGAGGCTGCTTTTGGGGTGCTTCAAGCCGCAGCTTAGAAGTTGTGGCGGATACCCACGGACACCGACTTGCGGTCTTCGTCTGGTGCCAGGTCGCCGAAGGCAGCGCCGTCCTTGTTTTGCAGCTGGCTGTAGAACGCGTACACCTTGGTGCGCTTGCTCAGGTGGTGGTTGTAGCCCACGGTCCACTGGTTGGCAGCGGCTTGGCCTTCAGCGTTGGCGTGGCCAAAGTTGGCGTGCACTTCACCTGCGCCGATAGCGTAGGCCACGGCAGCGCGGGTCACGTTGGTCTTGGCCTTCAGGCCGGCAACCACGTCTTGGCTGCGCTGGTGGTAGCCGGACACAGTCCAGGCGCCAGCAGTCCAGCTTGCGCGCAGAGCGTATTGCTTGGCATCGGCCCATTCGCCGTAGCCAGCGCCGAACGACCAGTTGCCACGGTCATAGTTGGCGGCCAGGTCGTAGGCGTTCTTGCCCTTGGAGTCAGCAGCGCGCTCGTGCAGGCTGATAGCGGTTTCCACGGTCAGGCCGTAGAACTCAGGCGACTTGTAAGCCACGCGGTTGTTGGCGTTTTCCACGCCTTGGTACAGGGCGTCAGCAGTGATGCCGTAGTCGTCGTTGTGCAGGCTGGAGCGGTCAGCGATGGCGTAGTACGAAGGGTTGAAGAAACGACCCATGCGCACAGTACCGAAGTTGCCGGACAGGTTGATTTCGCTGCGGTTGCTGAAGAACTCGTCTTCAGTGATGGCGCCGTTGTCGGAGTTGAAAGCGCTTTCCAGCTGGAAACCGACCTTCAGGCCGTTGCCCAGGTCTTCTTGGCCCTTGAAGCCAATGTAAGAGCCGCTGTTGTTCAAACCGTGCACGCGGGTGTTGCCGGTCTTGATGGATTCGACGGCGGTGTCGATACGGCCATACACGTTCACGCTGGAGTCAGCGGCGAAAGCTGTGGCGGAAACGGCGATCAGGCCAGCAGCGGCCACAATTTTGTTCAGAGAAAAAGTCACGATCAAAGCGCTGGTGAAGCGCGAGCAAAAGAGAAAACAATGCCCGCCGCCAGATGCCTGCGCACAGGGCTGCGGGTTTTACCGGTGGGGCGTGCACCGGTGCGCGCCCCATCCCAGGCCAGCGCAAGGCTGCCCAGGGGCGCATTTATAGCGCTCGCACGACACCTTTGCTGGTGCTAGGACATTGGAAGCGGTCTGCGCAGGCTGTACAAGCGTTGCAGGCCTTTTTGATATGCAAAGTACGGGCGCAAAAAAAGGAACCCGAAGGTTCCTTTTTTTGTGTACTTAGGAAGCGCTGGAGTGCTTAGATCACGCCTTGGGCTTGCATGGCTTCTGCCACCTTCACAAAGCCGGCCACGTTGGCGCCGTCGATGTAGCTGACCGAGCCATCAGCGCGCTTGCCGTACTTCAGGCAGGCAGCGTGGATGCCTTGCATGATTTGCAGCAGACGGGCGTCCACTTCTTCGGCGGTCCAGCTCAGGCGGCCCGCGTTTTGCGACATTTCCAGACCCGATGTGGCCACGCCACCGGCATTCGATGCCTTGCCGGGGGCGTACAGCACGCCAGCAGCTTCGAAAGCCTTGGCAGCTTCGATGGTGGAAGGCATGTTCGCACCTTCAGCCACGCACAGCACGCCGTTGGCGATCAGTGTCTTGGCATCGGCCAGATCCAGTTCGTTTTGGGTGGCGCAAGGCAGGGCCACGTCCACCTTGATGTGCCAAGGTGTCTTGCCAGCAATGAACTCAGCGCCAACCAGCTGGGCGTATTCGTTCACACGGCCGTACTTGTTGTTCTTGATGTCCATCAGGATGGCCAGCTTCTCGGTGGTGAAGCCGTCCTTGTCGTACACGGTGCCGGAAGAGTCAGACACGGTCACGACCTTGGCGCCCAGCTGCATGGCCTTCTCGACGGCGTACTGGGCCACATTGCCCGAACCGGAGACCGACACGGTCTTGCCAGCGAAGGACTGGCCGCGTGTGGCCAGCATTTCCTGGGCGAAGTAGACAGTGCCGTAGCCGGTGGCTTCAGGACGAATCAGCGAGCCACCGAAAGTCAGGCCTTTGCCGGTGAACACGCAGGCAGCGCTGTTCGACAGCTTCTTGTACATACCGGCCATGAAGCCCACTTCGCGGCCACCGACGCCGATGTCGCCTGCAGGCACGTCGGTGTCAGGACCCACGTGGCGGAACAGCTCGGTCACGAAAGCTTGGCAAAAGCGCATGACTTCGGCAGGGCTCTTGCCCTTGGGGTCGAAGTCCGAGCCGCCCTTGCCGCCGCCCATGGGCAGTGTGGTCAGTGCGTTCTTGAAGGTTTGTTCGAAGGCCAGGAACTTCAGCACCGACTGGTTCACCGAGGGGTGGAAGCGGATGCCGCCCTTGAAGGGGCCGATGGCCATGCTGTGCTGAATGCGGAAGCCGCGGTTGACTTGCACGTGGCCCTTGTCGTCCATCCAGCTCACGCGGAACTGAATGATGCGCTCAGGCTCGACCAGACGCTCCAGCAGGGCGTTGTCGGCGTACTTGGGGTTCTTCTCGATGAAGGGCCACAGCGACTCCATCACTTCGGTGACGGCTTGCAGAAATTCAGGTTGACCGGGGTTGCGGGTGGCAACGTCTTGCAGGAATTGGTCGAGGTTGGCGTACTTCATGGAGAGCTGTTCTTTCAAGGTACAAAACAAAAGCGCCGCAGCGCATGCCCAAAATTATGCCAAAAATGTATGCCTATATGCACCAAATTGAGTATGACCTGTATAAGAGTGGTGCATAACTGTGCAGTTTTGGTGCTTGTGTGCGCTGGATTTGGGCGTGACGGGGATGTGCCTGCAGAGGCGCTGGGGGGCGCAGTCTGCTTGCAAATGCATAGCAGACCCGGCGGATGCGGCCTTGCATCTTGAAAAGCGTTGAAGCACTTGCTGGGTGACGATGGGGTGGCGGCCCGTGCGCTGACTGCGCGTGGTTGTTGCAGTACTTGCTAAAGAAAAAATAGCTGCAAGCGTAGGCGTCACAAAGGAAAAAGGCTGTTTTCATTCAAAAATGAAAACAGCCTTGGTCAGGGCGCCGTGGGGCGCCGCGCCTTAAATCAGCTCAAACGGAATCGCACCCCATTGGATGGTGTGGGCTGCCAGGCCATAGGCCAGGGCCTGGGCGGCGCTGGTGTCGGTGAGGTGACGCACTTCGGCCACATGGGGCGTGGTGTGGCAGCGCAGCAACCAGTCCGACGGTGGTGCATGGCTGGCGGTGTCGGTAATGCAGATGAGTTTGGCCCCCAGCTTGCGGGCGCGCTCGCCCAGCTCGGCCATGTCGGCACGGATGCCGCCCAGTGCAAACAGCACCACCATGTCGCGCGGGGCAATGCGCGCCAGCACGTCTTCAATGGTTTCACCGGCTGCCGGTGCGCCGTAGATGGGCTTGTCCAAACCGCTCATCAAATGCCCGCGCAGAGAACGCGCCAACATGTGGTTGTGCTGCAGGCCGACGCAGAAGATGGCCGGCGCCTGGTGCAGGGCCGAGGCCATGGCATCCATGGTGCTGGCGGGAATTTGCGCCAGCGTGGCCGTCAGATTGTCTTGCAACTGTTGCCACAGCAGCGCGCAGTTGGGCGTGCTGGGCGAGATGTTGACATCGGCCATGGGCAGCGGCAGGCCGTTGGTGCTGGCCTCCAGGCGCGCTGTGCGGCGCGCTTCTTCGTAGCTGTCATAGCCCAGGCGGCGGATGAAGCGCGTGACCGTGGCGTTGGAGACGCCGGTCAACTGGGCCAGCTCGCTGGCGCTGTAGCCAGCCAGGTTGATGGGGTAGTCCAGCACCACCTGAGCGAGTTTGCGCTCGGTGGGGGAGAAACTATCCAGCGCGGCGCGCACGCGGGCAAAAAAGGGTACGGACATGGTGGTGGATAGTACGGTAGGTAGGCAGTCTTAGCGGCCACGCAGGAACAGTGCGTCCAGCTCTTTCATGGTGAGCTGGCGCCACGTGGGGCGCCCGTGGTTGCACTGGTCGGAGCGCTCGGTGGTTTCCATCTGGCGCAGCAAGGCGTTCATCTCATCCAGGGTCAGGCGGCGGTTGGCGCGCACGGCGCCATGGCAAGCCATGGTGGCCAGGATTTCATTGCGGGCACGCTGGATGACGCCGGACGCCTCTTGCTGCTCCAGCTCGGCCAGCACGCTGCGGGCCAATTCCACGGCATCGCCTTGCGCCAAAGTGGCCGGCACGGCACGCACGGCCAGCGTCTTGGGGGAAAACGGTGCAATTTCCAGCCCCAGCACAAGCAAGGTGTCGGTGTGCGCTTCCGCGGTGGCCACTTCCTGCGGCGTGGCGGCAAAGGTGGCGGGAATCAGCAGCGGCTGGCTGGCAATGGGCTGGTCGTTGCCCAGTTGGTCTTTGAGGCGCTCATACACAATGCGCTCGTGGGCGGCGTGCATGTCGACAATCACCATGCCTTGGGCGTTTTCCGCCAGGATGTAAACGCCGTGCACTTGTGCCACCGCACGGCCCAGTGGCCAGGCGGTTTCGGCGTGGCTGGTATGGGTGGGCAGGCTGGTGGCCGCAGGTGTTGCTATTTCTGTAGCTGCTAACGCAGGTGTAGCAAGCGCTGGGGCTGTATTTGGTTCGGAATTTTGGGGGGCTGCAGTTGATGCTGCAGGCGTCAAGCTACTGGCGACCGGTGCAGCTTCACGCAGCGGCGCCCACAGGGCCTGCATGTCGTTGACCTTGTGGCCGGCGGTCTCCTGCAAGGGCATGCTGTATTGCACCTGCGGCGGCAGCGGTGCCCGCGCAGATGCAGGCGTCGACGCAGACGCTACGTGAGGCTGCCACGCCACGGGGCTGGCAGCGGGGGCTGATGTGCTGTTGTCGGCCTGTTCGCTGGCCTGTGCTGCCAGCAGGGCCGCGCGGGGGGCGGCCAGCGCATCTTCCACCGCATGTTTGATGGCCTGGTGCACCTCGCGGCTGTCGCGAAAGCGCACCTCAATCTTGGTCGGGTGCACGTTCACGTCCACCCGGGCTGGGTCCATCTCCATGTACAGCGCGTAAATGGGTTGCTTGTGGCCGTGCAGCACATCTTCATACGCGCTTTTGGCGGCGTGGGTGAGCACCTTGTCGCGCACAAAGCGGCTGTTGACATAGCAGTATTGCTGGTCAGGGCGGCTGCGCGCAGCATCGGGCAGGCCCGCGCGGCCATAGACCGTGATACCGCTGGAGCTGGAAGTGCGCTGCACCGGGATGGAGTTGGCAATGAAGTCATCGCCCAACACGTCTCCGAGGCGGCGCGCAAGGGCATCGTTGCGCTCACTGTCAGCGCCCATGGGAACGGCACGCCACTGCTCGACTAGCTTGCCGTCGTGCCAGATGGCAAAGCCCACGTCCGGGCGCGCCAGGGCGTGGCGGCGCACAGATTCAATGCAGTGCGCCAGCTCTGTGGCGTCGCTTTTCAAAAACTTGCGGCGGGCGGGGGTGCTGAAAAACAGTTCTTTGACTTCCAGCGTGGTGCCACGGTTGCGTGCGGCGGGGCGCAGCTCACCGCTGCGTGCTTCGAGCAGCCAGCCTTGGCTGTCACCTTCCAGGCGGGACAAGATGGAGGTTTCCGACACCGACGCAATGGCGGCCAGCGCTTCACCGCGAAAGCCCATGGTACCCACGTGCTCCAACTCATTGAGGTCGCGGATCTTGCTGGTGGCATGGCGGCGCAGGGCCACAGGCAATTCTTCACGCGGAATGCCGCAGCCATCGTCTTCCACGCTGATCAGGCGCACACCACCGGCGAGCAGGCGCACGGTGATCTGGGTGGCACCCGCATCCAGCGCGTTGTCCACCAGCTCACGCACCACGGAGGCCGGGCGCTCGACCACCTCGCCAGCAGCGATCTGGCTGATGAGTTCGTCGGGAAGGTCTTGGATGGTGCGGCGCTGGGGGGCGGAGGCAGGAGAGGTCATTGACCTCATTGTATGCAGCCTCCCGGGCCGCAAGGGGAGGCTGGGCAAGAAACCAATTTAGTGGTGGCGACGGTGACCACGGCGATGACCGTAGCCATCACTGTTCTGGCCCACTTGGTTGCCGACCAGAGCGCCAGCCGCAGCACCGCCCACGGTGCCCAGCGTGGAGCCAAAAACGGCACTGCCCAGCAGGCCGCCAGCCACGGCACCTACACCTGTGCCAACTTGGGCGTTGCTGGGGTGGTGGGCGCAGCCGCCCAGCGTCAGCGCGCCACCGACCATGCAGGCGATCAAAAATGTATTGCGAACTTTGTTCATGTGCACCTCCTTGCGGGTGTGGAATCAATCTTGGAGCAGACTGTGCCCGCTGGGCTGGTGGTGTAGGGTGAAGTCTGTGCAAAGTTCTTCATCGCATTGCAAATATTTGTACAGCCTGTTTGCAGGCTGTTGCAGCCCATGTCCGAATGTGTGCCCAATGTGGCTGGCAAGGCGCACAACTGAGCGTGGCAGGCCAGCCGTGGAGCTACATTAGAACTTTGTGGCCAAGCCTGCATGGCAGGCTTGGTACTTGGACTTTGGGGAATTTGTCTTGGAAATCGTCGTGTTTTTGATCGACTTCATTCTGAATATCGATAAGCACCTGCAAGCATTTGTCGTGGCCTATGGGCCATGGGTTTATGCACTGCTGTTCATCATTATTTTTGTGGAAACCGGCGTGGTGGTCATGCCGTTTTTGCCCGGCGATTCGCTGCTCTTCATTGTGGGTGCAATGTGTGGTGCCGGGATGATGGAGTTTCCGCTGGCATGTGGCGTGTTGTTGGCAGCCGCAGTGCTGGGTGACCAGTGCAATTACACGATTGGGCGCTGGATCGGGCCCAAGGTGTTTCAGTGGGAAAACTCGCGCTGGTTCAATCGCAATGCCTTTGACAAAGCCCACCACTTTTATGAGCGGTTTGGGGGCGTCACGATTATCTTGGCGCGGTTTATGCCCTTCATTCGCACCTTTGCACCGTTTGTGGCCGGTGTGGCGCACATGTCGCGTGGCAAGTTCACCCTGTTCAATGTGAGCGGAGCACTGATCTGGGTGCTGGGCATTGTGTCGGCTGGTTATTTCTTCGGAAATATGGACTGGGTGAAAGAGAACCTGGAGAAAATTATCTGGGCTTTGATTCTGGTGCCGGGGCTGCTGGCCGTCTATGGCGGCTGGAAAGCAGGGCGCAAAGAAAAGGCCGCGGCTTAAGCGCTGGCCCAATCGAAAGCCCACCATCAAAAATGCCGACCTTGGGGTCGGCATTTTTTTGTGCGTGTTGGAACGATTTATTTGCGGTCCTGGCCTTTGCCAATCTGGTTGCCAATCACCGCACCGGCGGCCGCGCCCCCTAGGGTGCCCAAGGTGCCACCGAGCACGGCATCACCGACCACGCCACCGGCCACAGCACCGACACCCGTGCCAAGTTGTTGGTTGTTGGCGCACCCAGTCAGACTGACTGCGCAGATGACCAGACCACTTGCGAGTAAAGCTTTGAAATGCGACATAAGCCACTCCATGGAATTACCAAGAGCATCCAGTATGCGGCGGTGGCACAGCTTGAGCTGTCAGGCAAGGGGGAGCATGGCTGTAGGTGGAGCACAGAAGCCGGTCATAGCGCCAAGTCCATATGCGCGGCAGTCTCTGGACCCTTCGATGCTGGTAATGCCTGGGAGTTGTGCAAACGGCTTGTTTGAATGATGTGCCCATCCTGGGCGTGGTGAATGGTGGCAATGCGCAGCGAGCGCAACTGTTGCAGTGTCTGACAGGTAATGCCGTAGTCCGACATCAGTTGCATCTGGGTCAACGGTGGCGTAACTGGAGAGCGGCGCTGTTTGCCGCGAAAACGCCAATAGTTATATCGGGCCCACAGGATGAGCAAAGCACCATGCAGCAGCATGACCACGACGTAGACGCTGAGATCCGAGAGGGTAGGGAAAATTTCGGAGAACAGCGGCATCTCTATGCCATTTCTGTTCTTGGTGACAATGGCCCAAATACTGCGTCCGAACAGCCACACAAAGGTGAGCCAAGCCAGTGCGGTTAAAAAACCGTCCAACAGTAGACGCCAGCTTCCGCGCTGCGATCGAATGATCATGGTGGCAGCGCAGATGGTGGCAGGCAGGCAAAGATGGGGGGCTGTGCTCATGGTGTGCTGTTCAATTGGTCAATGCCACGATCGGGGCTGGTCCAGCGGGCACGCTGGCGTTTTTTGCTGAGCATGATTTGGGGAATGCTCACCAGGGTGGTGAACAGGTTCAGCATCCAGAAAAAAAGTGGGTACCAGATGATCCAGACCAGGGTGCGGGCAAAGCCTTTTTCATAGCGCTGCTCGATGCAGATGCTGATCACAAATTGGAGCAGGCAAAAAGCTGCGAGAACCATGCCTGTGAATGAGGGTGGGAGCAAAGACTCCACGTGCAGGTGAGGAGGCAAGTCGATGAAGCATCCAATGGCATACAAGAGGATGGACAGCGCAAAGGAGAATGCCCAGAGCGCAGACAATGTGAATTCAAGCAGCAAAATCCACATGCGGCGGTTTTTCCAGTGGCGCAGCACGTCGATGTTTTTGAGCAGAATTTCAGCCCCGCCCTGCGCCCAGCGCAGTCGTTGCTTCCATAGACCTTTGATGGTTTCCGGCATCAGAATCCAGCACAGGGCGCGGGGCTCATAGAAGATGGACCAATGATCGCGCTGGAGTTTCCAGCTGATGTCGATGTCCTCGGTCACCATGTCTACGCTCCAGTAACCCACTCTGGCCAAGGCACTGCGGTGAAAGGCGGCGATGACGCCGGAGACGGTAAAGACCTGTCCGTAGACACGCTGTGTGCGTTTGATGAGACCGATGATGGAAGAGAACTCGCCCACTTGCACCGCACCTGTCAGGGTCGAGCGGGTGCGTATACGAGGGTTGCCCGTCACGGCACCTACGCGTGGGTTGTTGATCATGGGGTCCACCAGGAAAGAGACCGCATCGGGGTCGAGGATGGAGTCTCCATCAATGCACACCAAATAATCACTGTTGGCGGCCAGAGCACCCATGCGCAGCGCCATGGCCTTGCCCTGGTTTTCCGCCAAATGGATCACGCGCAAGCGATCGTGCACAGTGGCCAGTTGGTTGAGCATGGCGGCGGTTGCGTCGCTGGAGCCATCGTTGATGGCAATAACTTCGATATTTCGATAGTTCTGCTGCAAGGCCGCAGTGATGGTGTCAGCCCCATTTTTTTCTTCATTGAAGCAAGGGATGAGAACGCTGACCAGTGGCTGGCCCTGCAGCACAGGAACGGCCCGCTCTGCCGTGGTTTCCCCCCAGGGCCAATGGCGTTCGCGCTGCAGATAAAAAGTCAGGCCACCAATCATCCACAGGCCGGACATGTGCAATGGGTAGAAAAAAACAAACGCGAGGATGATTTTTCCGGTCAAGAAAATGGCGATGGCAAAGGGCAGTGCAATGAGCAGCACCATGAGGAAGAAAGAGAGGATGCGGTGCTTCATGGCGCTGGAAACCAGGAGGTGGATATTTCTGGGCGAATCGCTTCCAGGCGCGGGTGGCCTTGGACAAAGTCATCGGGGTAATAGCCAAAGTTGCGCGCGCCACTGAGTTGCAGCTGACGCATCCATTGCGCAATGCGTGCGGAGTCAATCGGGACCGCTTGCTCGCCACGCTTGGATGCGCGCCAGTCCTTGGTTTGCAACTCGAACACTGTGCGATCCAGCGCACCCGGCCGCTCACGCATCGCTTGAACCAAACGATCCAACCAGCGCGCCGTATCGGGCTCACGCACCCCCTCCATCAAGGGCATCGCCATGGGGGCAGTCCAGTCGTAGGCCGCTAAAAATTCATCGGGATGCTGCGCAAACCACTCGTGCGCCTGCGGATTGAGGATGGGCTGCGCGAAGATGTTGCGTGCGGTTTTGATGTGTACGCCGCGTATGGCACGGACTGCAGTGGTGAGCTCGTGCGTGAAGTCCACCAGGGCGCGGGATTTGAAGCGTGCCCAGGCCTGCCTGTGTTCGGGCTGTGCGCGCAAGCTGGCGATGTCCCCCGGTAAGCCTGACGCGGCATAGGCTCGGAGCGCATCGGGGCCTGCATCTTCAAAGTCTGACAACAAAGCGTCGTCGTGAAAGAGTAGTCCATCAAATGCGGCATAGGAGGCCAAGTCCTCGTACAGCTGCGTAATGGCCTGTCGATTGCCTGGATGAAAAGGACTCAGGCGTTGGTACTGCAGGGGATCGATACTGAGACCTTGGGTCGTGGGGTCCCAGCGTTGCACGCGTGGGTGGTTGCGATCCAAGTTCAGGCTGAGTACCGGCATCCATGCGTAAACCTTGACCTCAAGCCGGCTCTTGAGCTGCCACGCCACGCGATTGAACAAGTCCGCACGCATTGGAAGGATGCGATTGGGGAAGTACACGGCATCGACACGACCATGGCCATCCGAGTCTGAGAAAGCCTGCAAGAAAACGGTGTTGACGCCCAGGTCCTGCATCCGCTGTACCAGTGCGTCGAGGTTCTTGCCTTGCTGGACGGGGTCTTCGTCATACACATAGTCCAAATCCACATGGGCGACACGCATCAAGCTCGGTTCCTGGACGGACGCGATGCGCTGCGCGACCGCGCGGATGTCATCGCGCCCGGACATCAGCATGCGGGGGACTTGGTCCGGGTTTTGGACATCTGCCAGCCCGTCTTCCAGCGTCAGAAAAAGCTGGTAGCCCGCTTCACGGATGATGCGCTGTGCGACGCCGTTGACGGCGCCATAGGGCCACACCCAGACACGCGGTTGTTTGCCCGTGGTCGTTTTGAGAACCTGGGTGATGGCTGCCACATCTTTGCGCAGTCGCTGCTCAAACTCGGCGGTTGTTTCGTAGCGTTGCTGATCGCGCAAATACATGCGATTAGCCATGGCCGGCAAGGTATTGCCCTGTGGGTTGGCCAGCACCCCTTTGTGGTGGTTGAAAGTGTGTGCGCCAATTTCAACCAGTGGTGAGCGTGCAGCGCGTGCCAGATCTTGGCGGTTGAGGAACATTGAGCGCGGTGCCTGAATGTCTCCAAACGCGACGGTTTGGTCTGCCGGTGTGTCCAGCCATGTGCCTACGGGTGCCAAGACGGCAGGCCATTGAAAGGCGTGCAGCAGCGGGATGACACGCGTATAGAAGTCTTGGTAGCCGTCGTCAAAACTCAGCAGAACGGCTTTGGCTGGCAAAGGTGCGCCACCGCCTTGTGCATTCAAGATTTGCTCGACGGAGACGGCTTGGTAGCCGTTGGACTGCAACCAGGTCAGTTGGGCCAGTAACTGGTCGGTGCGAACCGCCAAATAGGTTTGATCCGCTTGGTCATCCTGGATGGCGTGGTAGGCCAGGGCCAAGTATTGGTTGACTGGCCATGGCTGCTCCTGGTGCGCCACGGACCGCTGTTCTGGCGGCACAAAATGGGGGATATCTTTGGCGCAACCAGAAAGCATTCCCAAAGCCATGAAACAGGCGAGCAGGCGCACTGCGGTGTGTTTGAATAAATGCATGCCAGCCTCTCAAAAACGATACGTCAAATCAAAGACAAAACGCCATTCGCGCTCGCGTTCACCGTCATAAGGGCGAGAAAGTGCGGAGAGCGTGCCCCCTATTTCAAAGACGTCATTGGCCTTGTAGCGTTGGCCGTAGCTGAGCATGAGCGAGGCACCCGTGCCGTAGTGGCGCTGGTTGACGCCGCCCCAGCCAGTGCTCACTTGTTGGCTCCATACGGTTTGATAACGCTGGTAGAGGGTGTGGTTCCAGGTCAGGGTCGGGAGGATGCTGTATTCGCTGCGCGGGCTGTAGTAGGGCACGTCCGTGCGGCTGTTGTGCCCCGTAAAAATCTCCAGTCCACCATCCAAAAACCAAGTGGGCCGTGTCCACAGCCGTTGTTGCACATCCAGCAGCATTTCCAGGCGGCGGTTGCCATCACTGAAATTGCTGGATGTGATGCTCAAGCCCAAGGCCCGGCGTTCGCTTTCTCGCCACTGAACACCGACATCGAAACGGTCGCTGGTGATGTTGTGGCGCAGTGCATCCAGGTTGGTGTCGCGTGAATGCATTTGTGCACCGGCATGAATGGACCAGGCATCGTTGAGGTCGTGATCTACCGTTAGCGCAGCCCCCATGCTGCTGCCATGACCGTAGCGGCTGTCCGCCACTTCTGCGGCGATATTCCAATCACGACTGCGCCATTCGAGGCCCACACGCCCATAGTTGTGCGTGGCCTTGGCATCGTCGTAAGTGGCACTGCGGTGCCCGACACCGGCAAAGATGCGCCAGTTGTATGCCAGAGGCTGTGAGTACAGCGTGGTTTCGAGACCGAAATCACGGCCACCGGCCACCGGATTGTTGTTGCCAAGCCCTTGGTAGCCGGCAACGTGCAACTCTTTCATGTTGTGCACCTGCCATAGGCGCTGCAAACGTTGGCTGTTGCGGTCTTCCGGAAAACGAGCCTGTGTATCTGCGCTGAGCACTTGCGCTTGGCGCCATTCTTGGAGATCTAAGGCGGTCAAACCCTGGCCAACTTCCACACTGAGGGCGCGTGGATCGTAAGTTTCCGCAATCTTGAGCGTGGCTTCCGCGTGGCGTGGCCAGCCGCGTGAACGGTATAGCCAGGCCAAGTCTGTACGCAGGTTGTTGTTGTTGGGGGCCGTACGCAGCATGTGCTCGAGCGATGACTGGGCTTGCGGCGTATCGTTGGCATAAAAGTCCATCATGCTGGTCGTATGCCAGGCATCCAGGTACGCCGAATTGGGTATGCGTGTGGTCTCTCCTTCGACATAGCGCCACGGGGTGTAGCCCTGACCCAGCATTTGCGCCCTGTGCTGTGAGGCGGCAACATCGCCTTGGTCTGCGTATGCGTAGAGCAATCCAAAGTCCTGCTTTTGCCGGTGGTCAGCGTCTTCGCGCATATAGCCACTGGTAATCAGTTGCTCGTAAATGGCGGCTGAACGCTCAGGCATTTGCTGATAGAGATAGGCTGAGGCAACGGCTGCCAAAGCGTAGTTCGGCACCTCAACGCCTTGCGCAAGCAAGGCTTCATACTCTTGCACCAGCTGAGCCATATAGAAACGGGCATGCAGCGCTTGCAAGCGATCAATGCGCGCGCGCTGAATCAGCGGTTGCAGATCTTCGCCTTCCTGTTGCCATTGGCGCAGCAAGCGTTCATAGGTCGCCAGGGCTTGGTCTGCGATGTGCAGACGCTCGCTTTCACTGCGAGTGGGCATGTCCGCATCACGCACGCTTTGCGCAACAGCATCGGCTTGCAGCCCATGCATCTGGATGGGCGCTAGCAGATCAGGATGCTGCTGTGCAACCGCCAAGGCCGTGGTCGCCATGCCTGCACGCTGCAAAGCGAAGACATACTCGCGCACCACATAAGGTTTGCCACTGTTCAATTGCTGCGCGCGGTCCATGTATTCCAGGGATGCAAATGCACCGTGCTCACGCAACTGCGCATACCCCATGACCAGCAGCGCATCCACATCATCAGCTTGCTTGATCAGTAATTGCTGGGCGCGCTCGACGGCTTGCTTGGCTTGCCCGTTATCTGCCAAGGCGTGAATTTCGCCATAAATAAAGGCGGTATCCAGAGGGAGAAGTTGCTGGCCTTGTCGGTATGTAGCTAAAGCTTTTTCCCAATCGTGAAGGTCGCGATAATGGTTTGCCACGCCCAGTAATGCATTGCGTTGCTGGCTGTTCTCCGTGCGCGCCAAAAGGGCTGTTGGAGACAGCGTGAGCAGCAAAGCAATGGTTGTGGCCTGGAGACCCCTATGCAGCCGAAACTTGTGAAGCAAAAGCCAGATGGTGCATTGCATATGGAAAATTGAATTCGCATCTCTTCTTAATAGTATTTATTAATGTACGAATAACGCCTTCAAATCCAATATGGGATTAATCAATAAACGGCGGGTGAAATGTCATTTTTTGTCTGTATCAAATCCATTTGCAAAATCGTGCATCTCATTAAATGGAGAGTAAATTGCGATTTAATTGGATTTAAATAACATTGATTAACACTGATTTTGTATTTAATTTGCAAAATATTTTTCTTATTAATATTTTGTTTCAAATGAAGGGTGGTTTTTGAAACTTCACCATCCCTAGCGATGAAGGCTTTAAAACAAAAAAAGCCCGCAAAAGCGGGCTTGGTGGGAGTGGGCGTCTGCATGCCTACACAGAGCGTGCGCGGGCCAGCGGGGGGTTTTTGGTGAAGTACTGGCGAATGCCGGCCATCATGGCATCCGCCAATTTGTTCTGGTAGGCCGCGCTGCGCAGGCGCTGTTCTTCATCGGGGTTGCTAATAAAGGCAGTCTCCACCAGCACGCTGGGAATGTCAGGCGCTTTAAGAACAGCAAATCCAGCCTGTTCCACCCGTGGTTTGTGGAGCTTGGCAAAGCCCCCAATCTGCGAGAGCACCGAGGTGCCAAGCTTCAGGCTGTCATTGATTTGCGCGGTGGTACTCATGTCCAGCAGCATTTGCTGCACATGCGCATCTTGGCTGCGCACATTGATGCCGCCCACCAAGTCGGCTTGGTTTTCCTTGTCGGCTAGCCAGCGAGCCGCAGTGCTGGTGGCGCCTTTTTGGCTCAGCGCAAATACGCTGGCACCGTTGGCAGAGGGGCGCGTGAACGCGTCGGCGTGAATGCTGATGAACAAATCGGCCTGGACGCGACGGGCTTTTTGCACGCGGACACCCAGAGGAACAAAAAAATCGCCATCGCGCGTCATGTAGGCGCGCATGGGGCTGCCGTTGATGGTGCTGCTGTTGATGCGGTCACGGAGCAACTGGGCGATCTTGAGCACCACGTCTTTTTCTCGGGTGCCTTTGGGGCCAATGGCGCCGGGATCTTCTCCACCATGTCCCGGATCGAGTGCCACGATGATGATGCGATCGGTCTTGCGCGAAGTCGGTGCCGGATTGGCGGTGATCACGGGTTCGTTCGCCGGTTTGGGCGAAGGGCTGGTCGCGGGTTTGGGCGCAGCAGCTGGGGGTGTTGGCGCCGGTGGAGCCGCAGGCGCCGGGTTGTTGTGCTGCGCAATCAGATCCCCCAAGGGGTCATGCGCGGGCGCGGGAGGCGCAGGCGGTGTCAGCGGTGCGGGTTGGCTGGCATCGCGCAGACGCTCCTGAATCAGGGCTTCCAGCGGGTCTACGGCCTTGGAGGGGTACAGGTCAAAGACCAGCCGGTGCTGGTAAGCAGCCACCGGTTTGAGCGAGAAGACCTGTGGCACGGCGCTGTGCTTGAGGTCAATCACCAGTCGCACGACGGTGGGGGAGTTTTGCCCCACGCGGATGGCTGCAATGTTCGGATCGTCCGGGCGCACCTTGGCCACCAGCTCTTTGAGCGCATTGTTGAGTTGCAGGCCTTCAATATCCACCGCCAGACGGGGCGGAGACTCAATCAGGGTCTGCCTGGCCACCAGGGGGACATCGGACTCCAGCGTGACGCGGGAGTAGTCCTCGGCGGGCCAGACGCGCACGGCCATGATGCTGGCGCCAAAAGCAATTTGTTGCTTGCCAGCCAACAGCAAGGCCAGGCTCCCGGCTTGCAGCAGGGTGCGGCGGTTGGGGCGGTAGGCGGTAGAGGTGGGGTGCGCGGCGTCGTCGCTCATTGTGGCCAGTGCTGCAGCAGGCCTCGTCCACACTCTGTGCTGGTGCGCAGGGTGACGCGGCGCTGGGTTTCGTCAATTGCTTCAATATAAATAGCTAAGTCCGCTGCTGGTGTCAGCGAAGCCGCCTTTTCGGGCCATTCTGCCAGTTTCAGACCGGGGCTGGCAAAAATGTCGCGAAAACCCGCGTCTTCCCATTCGCGCGGATCGTCAAAGCGGTAGAAATCAAAGTGCCACACCGCTAAACCCGGCACTTCATGCGGCTCTACCACAGCATACGTAGGGCTTTTGATGCGGCCCTGCACCCCCAGGTTGCGCAGCAGGTGGCGCACCAAGGTGGTTTTGCCCGCGCCGAGGTCGCCGTGCAGCGTAATGTAGGCATTGCGTAGGGCGGGTAGTGCGGCCAGCTGCGCTGCAAAAGCCTCAGTGTCTGCCTCGTTTTGCCAGGTCAGTACGCGCTGATCGCTGTTGGTGCTTTCTACAATCGGTGAGTTATGGTTTGCAGCAGTCAATTGGTTCCTTCGATGCAGGACTGGGCCCGCGAATTGGGATTTTCCCAAATTGGCGTATCCGGCGTGGATTTGTCGTCTTGTGAGGATGGGCTGCTGCATTGGCTGCAGGCAGGTTTTCACGGCAGCATGGACTATATGGCGGCGCATGGCCTCAAGCGCGCGCGTCCTGCAGAGCTGGTGCCGGGTACCGTGAGCGTGATCACCGTGCGCATGGATTACCTGCCACGCAGCACGCCCACAGACTGGCAGGCGCAGGAGTGGGCGCGCCTGCAGCGGCCCAGCGAGGCGATTGTCTCCGTCTATGCCCGGGGGCGCGACTACCACAAGGTGGTGCGCAGCCGGCTGCAGAAACTGGCCGAGCGCATTGCGCAGGAGGTGGGTCCGCTGGGTCACCGTGCGTTCACGGATTCTGCCCCGGTGATGGAGGCTGAGCTGGCACGCCGCAGCGGTCAAGGCTGGCGCGGCAAGCACACGCTGGTGCTCAACCGCGAGGCCGGGTCGATGTTTTTTCTGGGCGAAATCTATGTGGACATGCCACTGCCCGAGACCGCGCCGGTCACCGCCCATTGCGGCAGTTGCAGCAGTTGCATGGATGTGTGCCCGACGGGTGCCATCGTCGCGCCGCAGCGTGTGGATGCGCGCCGCTGTATTTCCTACCTGACGATTGAGCATGATGGCGCGATTCCGCTGGAGTTGCGTCCGCTGCTGGCCAACCGCATCTACGGCTGCGACGATTGCCAGCTGGCCTGCCCCTGGAACAAGTTTGCGCAGCGCAGCACGCTGGCGGATTTTGATCCGCGCGGCGGCATGACGGGCAGCACGCTGGTGCAACTGTTCAGCTGGGACGAGGCCACGTTTTTGCGCTGCACCGAAGGCAGCCCCATTCGCCGCATCGGACATGCGCGCTGGCTGCGCAATATTGCGGTGGCCATGGGCAACGCCCTTAACCGCCCGCAGGATGCGGCCCAGCACCCCGCCATTCGCCAGGCGCTGCAGGAGCGCCAAGCGCATGACAGCGATGTGGTGCGCGAGCACGTGCAGTGGGCGCTGGCGCAAGGTGTGGCGCCAGCCTCGGAATAGTTAAAAAGTGAGCTGCTGGCGCTTGATTGCTAAGCACTTCAATGTCTTAAGTGCCTGAAGTGCAGGTTTTTAAAGCGCAACCAGCTATCAAATTCAAGGCGCCAAAGACAGTGCGTACGGCAAGCTGAACACCCCAAGGATGGTGGACAGCGTCACCAGACCGGCCACATACGGCCCGTTGTAGCCCATGCGTGCGGCCAGCACATAGCAGGTTGAGGCGGTGGGCAGGGCTGCGAACAGCAGCAAGATCAGCGCTTGATCGCCCTGCAGGCCAAAGACATGAATCGCCCCCAGGGCCACCAAGGGCTGCAGCAGGTGCCGAATGGCCAGCACGCCCACGCTCAGGCGCTTGGCGTGGGTGAGCAGGCCCAGCTGCATGCCCGCGCCCGCAGACATCAGCCCCAGTGCAATCGAGGCCGCACCAATGCGGGCGACCGGCGGCTCCAGCCATTGCGGCATGCGAAAGCCGAGCAAATTGGCCGCCAAGCCGCAAACCGTGGCCACGATCAGGGGGTTGCGCACCAGTTGCCCGGCAAAGCTTTGCTGGCTCTCGCGCGCCATGGGCCAGACCGCCGCAATATTGAACATGGGCACGCAAAAGCCAATCAGCACCGAAATAAAGAACAGGCCTTGCGCGCCCGCCAGCCGATCGGCCAGGGCCAGGCCAATGAAGGAGTTGAAGCGAAATGCCACCTGGGCTGCACTGGCATGGTCACGGGCGGCGATGTGCTTGCGCAGACCCGGCCACCACGGCAGGCTGTAGGCCAGCGCAATGCCGACGAGGCCCGATGTGACACCCGCCGCAATCAGACTAGAGGTGGCAGCCCAGTCCAGCGGGCTTTTGACGATGGAATGAAACAGCAGAACCGGGAACAGCAGGTAATACACCAGCGCTTCTGCGCCTTGCCAGACCGAGCGGTTCAGCGGGCTGAAGCGGCAAAGCAGGTAGCCAAGAAGGATGAGGGCAAAGTCGGGGAAGAGGAGCTGGGCGTAGTTCACAGGCGGCAAGGTTAGCGGCTGACGGGGGCAGTTTTCTCGCAGCACGTGGCCAATCTGGCACCCGCGCGACAGTGCTTGCGCAGCGTGGAGTCTAGGGGAATTCACGGAGAAAAAAGCCAGTTTCCCGCGCCCAGCAAAGGCAGGGGGTCAACTAGCATTGTTTTCCAACGCAAACTTACATAACCAAGGAGGCACTTCACCATGTATCGTCGTACCTGTATCGGATTCGTGTTGGCCCTGGCGGGCACCACTGCCATGGCGCAAGCCTATCCCAGCAAACCTATCAAGTTGCTGGTGCCTTTTGCACCCGGTGGCACGACAGACATTGTTGCGCGCGTGATTGCAGACCCGCTGAGCCGTGAGTTGGGTCAGCCGGTGATCGTGGAGAACAAGGGCGGCGGCGGCGGTGTCATCGGTGCGCTGGAGACTTCGCGTGCAGCCCCCGATGGCTACAACCTGGGTATTGCGACGGTGTCCTCCACCGCGACCAACCCGGCCATCAATCCCAAGACGCCCTACAACACATTGACGGACTTCACCCCCATCATCAATGTGGCGGCGACCCCGAATGTGCTGGCCATCAACCCCAAGTTCAGTGCACCGGATCACGCCAGCTTTCTGGCCAAGCTCAAGGCTGGCCAGGGTAAATATGCCTATGCCTCGTCCGGTACCGGCGGCATTCAGCACATGCTGATGGAGCTGTACAAAAACTTGACAGGCACTTTCATTACCCACATTCCTTACCGTGGCGCAGGCCCGGCCCTGAATGACGCGGTCGCGGGACAAGTGCCGATCATTTTGGACAACCTGCCTTCTGCTCTGCCTTTCATCAAAGAGAAGCGCCTGCTGGCCGTCGCGGTGGCTGCGCCGCAGCGCCTGGATGTGCTGCCAGATGTGCCCACCTTCAAGGAAATTGGGCTGGAGCCGGTAAACCGCATGGCGTTCTATGGGGTTCTGGGTCCCAAAGGCATGTCCAAAGAGGTGGTCGACAAGATCAATACCGCGGTGAAAAAGGTCTTGCAGGACCCCGCGGTGCGCAAGCGGATTGAAGACACTGGCTCTTTGGTGATTGGCAACTCGCCCGAAGAGTTCGCCAAGCAGATCAAGGATGAGTACGAGGTCTACCGCAAAGTGGTGGTGCAGCAGAAGCTGACGCTGGAATAAAGCGCAGATCGGTTGCAACAAAGGCGCGGCGCCATCAGGTGCTGCGCTTTTTTTATGGCCACAATGTGTGTATGAATGATGCAGCGCTGCAGGCCAGTGTGACGGCCGTTGATGACTTTATCGAAGCCTTGTTTTTGGAAGATGGCTTGTCTGCCAACACCTTGCAGGCGTACCGGCGGGATGTCATGGCGTGTGCCCAGTTTCTGGCGCAGTCAACGCCCGCGTGTTCCTTGATGCAAGCGCAAGAGCAGGGCTTGCAGGTTTTTTTGCAACTGCGCCATGCCCAGGGTGTGAAGGCGGTGTCCAGCAACCGTGGCCTGAGTGTGCTGCGGCGCTTTTATCACTGGGCTTTGCGTGAGGGGCGTGTGCTCAGCGACCCTACGCTGCGCTTGCTGGCCGCCAAACGCCCTTTGCGTGTGCCGCACACATTGACCCAGGTGCAGGTAGAGGGGCTGCTTCAGGCGCCAGATGTCAGTACGCCGCTGGGCTTGCGCGACAGGGCCATGCTGGAGCTGATGTACGCCAGTGGCCTGCGGGTGAGTGAACTGGTGGGCTTGCAGCTGCACCACTTGGACATTCCTGCGGGTGTGCTGCGCACCGAGGGCAAGGGGCGCAAAGAGCGCTTGGTGCCCTTTGGGGAAGAGGCGCAGTCCTGGCTGCAGCGTTTTTTGCAGGAAGCCCGCCCGCTCATTTTGGGGCGGCAAAGCACGAGTGATTTGTTTGTCACGCAGCGCGGCAGCGGCATGACGCGCGTGATGTTCTGGGTGCTGGTGAAAAAATATGCCGCCCTGGCGGGTATTACGGCGCCTTTGTCGCCGCATACCTTGCGCCATGCGTTTGCCACGCATTTGCTCAATCACGGTGCCGACTTGCGGGTGGTGCAGATGCTGCTGGGGCATGCGGATATTTCCACCACCACCATCTACACCCATGTGGCGCGAGAGCGGCTGCAGCAGTTGCATGCCCAACACCATCCCCGTGGATAAGTATTTCTGATGGCGAGTAAGTTAAATTAATTTTGGTGCAAAATATATTTTTATTTGTCAATCCGGACTAACGATCATGAATACCCTGCGACGAGGTTTGGTAGCTGCGGCCATGTTGGCGGCGGCAGTCCCTTCGCTTTCTTGGGCGGATGCAGCGCCTTGGCCTAGCAAGCCGATCCGCATTGTGGTTGCCTACCCAGGTGGTGGGGTCAGCGACATTGTCGCGCGTGCGTTGGGTGAAAAGCTGAGCGCGCAGCTGGGTACCCCCATCGTGGTGGAGAACAAGGCTGGCGCTGGTGGTGCGATTGGTCTGGATGCCGTGGCGAAGTCTGCCCCCGATGGCTACACCCTGGGTTTTTCTGCCATCAGCCCTGTAGCGCTCAATCCGCACTTGGGGGCCGTGCCCTTTGATCCACAAAAGGATCTGGCACCAGTGGTCAGCGTGATGTATTCGCCCGTGCTGATTTTGGCTACCACGGCAGAGCGCGCCACCAGCTTCAAGGAATTACTGGCTGAGTCTCAGCGCCAACCAGGCGTTGTGCGCTGGGCGACTGCTGGTTTGGCTTCGCTGGGTCACATTGTGCTGGAGCAGGTGAAGCACACGGCCAAGGTTGACATCACCCACATTCCTTACAAGGGCGGTGGACAGCAGCTCAATGATGCGCTGGGTGCACAATACGAAGTGCTGTCGACCAATGCGGGCCCCACCGTGATGCAGCATATTCAGGCGGGCAAGCTCAAGCCTTTGGCAGTGGGCGCCCCCAAGCGTCTGGAGTCGTTGCCTGAGGTGCCTACCTTGGCGGAGCTGGGCTTTCCCGCCGCGAACTCGACATCGCTGTTTGGTATTTTTGCGCCCGCAAAAACACCGGCAGCCGTGCTGCAGCGCTTGAACAAAGAGTTCAATACGGCCCTGTTGGCACCAGATATCCAGGCCAAGCTCAAAGCTTCGGACAATGTGCCAACAGGCGGTGATGCCAAGTCGTTTGCACACCAAATCCAGCAAGAGTCCGACAACAATGCACGCATTGTGAAGGCAGCGAATTTGCACACCAATTGAGCGTTTCATCCGATCAAAAAAAGCCACCCTCGGGTGGCTTTTTTTGTGAGCAGGGTGCTGATGCAGGAGGTGCGTCAGACCGCTTCTTCGCTGAGGCTGTCAGCCCATGCCAGCGCCTGCAAATGCGCCCAGTTGACCTGGTGGTTGGACAGGTGCAGGGCATCCGAGTTGCGGGCAAAAGCTTCTTCATCACCGCTTTCACAGGCCAGCACCAGCTCCAGGAAGGGCGCGTAGACCCCTGTTTTGTGCAGCAGCGCATCCACCACGGGTTGCGGCAGTGCAATAGAGCTCAAGGCCTGCTCCATGGGCATGCCCAGGATGGTGTCGAGCAAAGAGAAGATGCCAACGACAAATGCGTTGTCTACCTCTTCTGCGGGCAGCATTTCGATGGCGAGCAGTTCCATGAGCCTGCCACGTACCACGGCAGTTTGACCCACGGCAGGTGCACTTCCGCCGGCTCGCGAGGTCGTCATGAGGAGCGCTGCCCAGCGGAACAGCTTTTTCAGCCCCAGGATCATCACGGCATGGCGAAACGAGGTGATCTCGCAGGACAGGCCAAAACCGGACGAGTTGATGAAGCGCAGCAGGTTGAAAGACAGGGTGGGGTCTTTCTTGAGCAGTTCTTCAATCTCTGCCGTGCTGCTTTGGTTGCGCACCAAATTCAGCAACTGCAAGATGATGGCCTGCGAAGGGCGCACCGTGCGCGTTTGCACCAAATCAGGTTTGGCAAACCAAAAGCCCTGGAACAGTTTGATGCCCAGCTCCTGCATATGCTCAAACTGTGCTTGCGTTTCCACCTTCTCGGCCACGATTTGCGCCATGGTGTGTGTGCGCGCAAATTTGACGAGTGCCTGGGCGTTTTCCAGCGGGAAAGTCAGCATGTCCAGCTTGATGAAGCTGGCCATGGGCAACCAGTTGACATAGGCACGGCGCAGCAAGTTCTGGTCGAATGCCAGGCGAAAACCGCGTTGACGCAGGCTCTCAAACAAAGGAATAGTGGCCGCAATTTCAGCAGCGGTGGCGTCTTCGCCCAGGGTCGGGATTTCCAGAATCACCTTGTCTGGGTGAATCAGCTCCAGATGCCCGCCTTGCAAGCTCTCGTGCGTGCAGTTGATGAAAACCAACTTGCGTCCCACCAGCGCTTCGGTGCCGGCATAGGACAGGGCGTTGACCAGCATGGCGGCATCGCTGGCAGCTGTGTGCGAGTCCACGGCCGTGGAGCGGTCAAACAGCTCGTAGCCAAACACCTCGCGGCGCTCATTCAGAATGGCTTGCCGGCCAATCATGGACACCGATGCATCGGCTACTCCGGGTGGCAGGCTAGGAGGTGGGGCGGAGGTGTGGGTGACAGTGGTCATGAGGGCGGTCGCAAAACAGGCGGCTTAGCTTGTAAATGTAGCGTGAGCCGGGCCGGGCAGGCAAATGTGTTTGCTGGTAGATACAGTTGCCCAGGCGTAGTGGGCCGCACGCCTTGGGCTATTGGGTGATCTGGTCACACCAGGCCAGCGCCTGCAGGTGGGCCCAGTTGATTTGCTGGCTGGTGAGCTTGAGTGTGGAGGCCGCGTGATCGAACGCCTCGTCATTGCTGCTTTCACAGGCCTCGGCCAGGCGCAGCAGGTCACCAAACACGCCTTCGTGTTCCAGCAAGGCCTGGCGAACCGGTGTGGGGACATTGATGAGTTGCAGTGCATCTTGCATGGGGATGCTGAGCATCACATCCAGCAAAGAGAAGATGCCGACCACAAAAGCCTGCTCGGCGTCATCTTCGCCCATGAATTCCAGGGCCAGCAATTCCATCAGGCGGCCGCGAATGACCGCCGTGTGGCCAATCGCCGGGCTGGTGTTACCGTATTTGGAGGCAGTCAGTAGTAGGGCGGCCCAGCGAAAGAGCTTTTTCAAGCCCATGATCATGACCGCTTGTCGGAATGAGGTGATCTCGCGTGCGCTGCCAAAGCCTGCGGAGTTGATCAGGCGCATCAGATTGAACGCCAGGCCCGCATCTTTTTTGAGTACTTCCTCAATTTCATCGGTGCTGGCCTGACGGCGCAGCAAATTGATGAGCTGAATGATGCTCACTTGATTGGGGGCCAGCAACTTGGCTTCCACCACCGAGGGGCGCGAGAACCAGTAGCCCTGGAACAGCGAAACGCCAATGCTCTTGAGCAAATCAAACTGCGCAGAGGTTTCCACTTTGGTGGCAATCAGCTGGGCTCTGCTGTGGCGTGCGGCATAGCTCACCAGGACTGCCAGTTGCTCAGGACGCAGCACATTCAAGTCCAGCTTGATGTAGTCCGCAAGAGGCAGCCAGGTGGCGTAAGCCGACTCCAGCACCGTGTGGTTGAACGAGAGTTTGAAGCCCCGCTCTGCCAGTGCACGCAAGATGGGCAGGCGTGCGACCGCTTCGGAGGCGGCGACATGGCCGAGGGGTTCGACCTCCAGCACCACTTTTTCGGGGTTGAGCAGTTCCAGGTGCCCGCCCGCAAGACTTTCGTGCGTGCTGTTGACAAACAACAGCTTGGTGCCCACCAAGTCTTCACTGCCAGCATGCGACAGTGCGGTGAACAGCAAGATGACATCCGTGGCCGCCGTGTGCTCGGCAGGCGCGCGTGAGCGGTTGAACAGTTCATACCCGATGACGGCCTTGTCGACATTCACGATAGCCTGGCGCGCGATCATGGACGTGCCCTTGTGCGCAGCGGCAGGGGGCGTGGCGGGCAATGGCGATGAAGTTACGGACATGTCTGCGAAGGAGGCGTCTGGGGAGGTGCGCGCAGTCAACAAAGCCAGCTATTCATGCTGTTCCAGCCAGGCGATCTCCTCATCGGTAAACCCGGCTGCTTGGCGCGCCTGGGTGTTGAAAGGGGGGCGAGGACGTGGTGCTTCGTATTTCTGAGCCAATGCAGTGTAGTGCGATTGGGGTTCCAAATGATTGCGCTGGCATAAGAAACGATACCAATAGTTTCCGATAGCCACATGACCGACTTCTTCGCGCAGGATGATGTCTAGCACATCGACGGCGGCCAGCGCATCGGGCGTGCCGACCTGGCGCAGTTTGGCCTGAATCTGGGGTGTGGCATCCAGTCCACGCGCTTCCAGGGTGCGGGGGACGAGCGCCATGCGGGCTGTCACGTCTTGCGCGGTTTTCTCGCACATTGTCCAAAGCCCCTGGTGGGCCGGAAAGTCACCGTAATCGTGGCCTTGGGCTTGCAGCCAGTCACGAATCAGTAAGAAATGCTTGCCTTCTTCTCCTGCAACTTGCAGCCAGTCTAGGTAGTACGACTGCGGCATGTCATCAAAGCGCCAGATGGCGTCCAATGCTAGATTGATAGCGTTGAACTCGATGTGTGCAATAGCATGCATCAAGATAATGCGGCCTTGCACGGTGGCGGGAGAGCGGCGTGCCACTTCGGTGTGGCGCAGCAGAGGCGGTCGCTCCGGATGCCCGGGCAGCAGTGTGCCAGCGACCAATGTCGGGGCATGCTCGGCAATCAGCCATGGCTGTGCCTGTGCATGCATCTGCACGGCGGCAGCGGCTTTTTCAAAAGAGTCGCAGAGGCACAAGACCTCAAGGGCGCGTTGTCGTAGCTCCATACCTACAATTGTAATTTTCCTGAAAGCACAAAAAATAGGAGACAAGATGGCTGTGTATGCATTGGATGGCATCGCCCCTCAAATGGCCGACAGTGCCTGGGTGGCGGACAGTGCCCAGGTCATGGGCGAGGTGCATGTGGCTGCAGATGCCAGCGTGTGGTTCGGTACGGTGGTACGTGGCGACACGGCGCGCATCACCATTGGCGAGGGCACCAATGTGCAGGACGCCAGCGTGCTGCACGCAGATCTGGGAATGCCTTTGGTGATTGGCCGACATGTGACGGTGGGTCACCAAGTTATGCTGCACGGGTGCACGATTGGGGACGAGAGCCTCATCGGTATCGGTGCGATTGTGCTGAACGGGGCGAAAATTGGCAAAAACTGCTTGGTGGGGGCTGGCTCCCTGGTGACCGAAGGCAAAGAGTTTCCCGATGGATCCATGATCATTGGAAGCCCGGCGCGCGTGGTCAAACAGCTCACCGCAGAGCAGATAGAAGGTTTGCGCCGCAGTGCGCAACACTACATTGACAACGCGCGCCGCTTCAAGGCGGGTCTGCGCAAGCTGGGTTGACCCCCGGCACTTAGCAATCACTAGATTGGGATCACACAGCGTGTCTGAACTCCACAAATTCCTCTTCGATGGCCTGCCAGTGCGCGGCATGATCGTGCGATTGACCGATGCTTGGAAAGACATTCTCCAGCGTCGTGCCAGCAATACCGATACAGGGGCCTACCCGGCGGCGGTGCGTGAGCTGCTGGGGGAGATGACGGCTGCCAGCGTGCTGATGCAGTCCAACATCAAGTTCAACGGCGCGCTGGTGTTTCAGATTTTTGGCGAAGGCCCAGTCAAGGTGGCGGTGGCTGAGGTGCAGTCCGATCTGGGCCTGCGCGCAACGGCTTCGGTCAATGGCGAAGTAGCAGCGGGTGCCACACTCGCCGATCTGGTGAATGTGAACGGCGTGGGCCGCTGCGCCATCACCCTGGACCCCAAGGACCGCTTGCCTGGTCAGCAGCCCTACCAAGGGGTTGTGCTGCTCAATGATGCCGACGGCGAGCCGCTGGGCAAAATCTCGCAAGTGCTGCAGTACTACATGGGCCAGTCGGAGCAGCTCGATACCTGCATTGTGCTGGCCGCCAACGATGAGGTTGCTGCAGGCTTGATGATTCAGCGCATGCCACTCAAGGGTCAGGACAACCTGGCGGGCGCGACCGAAAGTGCACAAGACGAGCACGATCGCATTGGCGAAAACGAAGAGTACAACCGCATTGCAACGCTGGCCGCCAGCCTCAAGCGCGATGAGCTGCTGTCGCTTGATGTCGATACCATCTTGCGCCGCCTGTTCTGGGAAGAAAAGCTGCTGCGCTTTGTGCCGCAAGACGGCGAGAACGGCCCGCACTTTGCCTGCACCTGCAGCCGTGAGCGCGTGGAAGGCATGTTGCGTAACCTGGGCCAGGAAGAGGTCGAGCAGGTGGTGCAGGAGCAGGGTAGCGTGGAAGTGGGTTGTGACTATTGCGGCGCGCAATACCACTTTGATGCGGTGGACGCCGCCCAGCTGTTTGCCGACAAGCCCAGCCAGGCACCGGGCTCCTCCTCGGTGCAATAAGGGGCGCTGACGAGACTTTGGTGTTGCGTTGGCAGCACCGCAACCGGGCCTGTGGCGCAATGATTCACGCCCCCCCACAGGTTGGCGCTTGGTAGAGGGGGCTCTTACACGGGGCACCCTGCACGCTCTTTTCTTGGATGTCTACGGCAGTGCTATCGGGCAGCTCTCGCAACCAGAAGGCACTAAAGAGCGCATGGCCCACGCTAAGTGATGGGGCAATGCGCCGCCGTCCTTGCTGCGCAAGGCGGGGGCTTGCCATCGCTGGGGTGTAATGCTCTGCTTCAAGGAGCAGTTAACGGTGGATGTATCTGGTTTTTAATGTGTTTTGACATTGAAAGCTAGGAAAATCCAGCGCTGGCTGCTCTTTTTTTATGTGCGTTGCATCAGGTGCTGAAACAGCGACTGCTCGCTGCGTGCATCCAGGCATTCCCAGCAGTCGGCGCTGTGTGGGCTGGGTAGCGCGGTGCTGCGCTGGGGTATCCACGGCGCCAACTGCGTGGCTTGCTGCTGGGCACTGCCGTAGAGCATCTGAATGGCAAAGCCTTGGGCACCATTGAGCATGCGGGTGCGCCATTGCTGCTCCAGTGCGTGGTCTGCAGCGCTTGGGCTTGTCAGCAGGGCCCACAGCACAAGGCCTTGATCGGCAGGGTGGTTCTGGGGCCAGGCGGTGGCGGGCAGTAACCCGTGCAGGTTGACGCGCGCGCCAGCGGCGGCGTGCAGAATCTGTGCGCAATGCGCTGCACTGGCACACAGCAGTACGCGGCGGTGATCAGGGGGAGAGGGGGTCATGCCGTGCAAGGCCAGCAAGGTGTGCCGATGGGCGGTGGGTGACGCAACGCGGGCACTGCCACCGTGCGTGCCGTCATTCAGTTGCGCAAGATTTGCACGTAAATTTCATTGGGCTTGAGCATGCCCAGCTCACTGCGCGCTTTTTCCTGCACCGTTTCCTTGCCTTCGCGCAGGTCGTTGACCTCGGAGGCCATGCGCTCGTTTTCTTTGCGTGCCGCATCGTTGGATGCGTGCAGCTCATTGATCTGTCCTCGCAGCTCGGCCACGCGGTCCATGCTGCCAGCACCCAGCCACAGCTGGGCATGTGTGATCGCCAGCAGGCAAAGTAAAACAACGGTGACGATGCGAGAAACCATGACAGAGATTTAAAAAACCGGGGTGGTGAGACCCCGGTTTTTGTGAAGGCCGCAGCCTGAAGATTAACGCAGGTTGTAGAACGCGTCGCGGCCAGGGTACACCGCAACTTCGCCCAGATCCTCTTCGATGCGCAGCAGTTGGTTGTACTTGGCGATACGGTCGGAGCGGCTCATCGAACCAGTCTTGATTTGACCAGCATTCAGGCCCACCGCAATGTCAGCAATTGTGCTGTCCTCGGTTTCGCCCGAACGGTGCGAGATCACGGCGGTGTAACCAGCGCGCTTGGCCATTTCGATGGCGGCAAACGTTTCGGTCAGCGTACCGATCTGGTTGATCTTGATCAGGATGGAGTTGGCAATGCGCTTGGTGATGCCTTCCTTCAAGATCTTGGTGTTGGTCACGAACAGATCGTCACCCACCAATTGCACCTTGTCGGCCAAGCGGTCGGTCAGGATCTTCCAGCCATCCCAGTCGCCTTCGTGCATGCCGTCTTCGATGGAGATGATGGGGTACTTGTCGCACCAGCCGGCCAGCATGTCGGTCCACTGGGTGGCGTTCAAGGTCATATTGCCTTCGCCTTCCAGCACGTACATGCCATCCTTGTAGAACTCGGAAGCAGCGCAGTCCAGGCCCAGAGCGATTTGCTCACCGGGCTTGTAGCCGGCTTTTTCGATGGCTTCGATGATCAGCTGGATCGCAGCTTCGTGGTTTTCCACGGAAGGTGCAAAACCGCCTTCGTCGCCCACGGCGGTGGACATGCCCTTGTGGTGGATGATGGCCTTCAGCGCGTGGAACACCTCAGCGCCCCAGCGCACGGCTTCGCGGAACGTAGGCGCGCCCACGGGGATGATCATGAACTCTTGCAGGTCCAGCGTGTTGTTCGCGTGGGCGCCGCCGTTGATCACGTTCATCATGGGCACGGGCAGTTGCACGCCGCCCATGCCGCCGAAGTAGCGGTACAGGGGCAGGCCAGCTTCTTCAGCAGCAGCGCGGGCCACGGCCATCGACACGGCCAGCATGGCGTTGGCGCCCAGGCGGCTCTTGTTGTCAGTGCCGTCCAGGTCAATCATGGTCTTGTCCAGGAAAGCCTGCTCCGCAGCGTCCAGGCCCACCACCGCTTGGGCGATTTCGCCGTTGATGTGGTCCACGGCCTTGAGCACGCCCTTGCCCAGGTAGCGGCTCTTGTCGCCGTCACGCAGCTCGATGGCTTCGCGCGAGCCGGTCGATGCGCCCGATGGCACAGCAGCGCGGCCCATCACGCCCGATTCCAGCAGTACATCACATTCCACTGTGGGGTTGCCACGGCTGTCCAGGACTTCGCGTCCGACGATGTCAACGATTGCACTCATGGTGTTTCCTCTGAAGGTTTTAAAAACAGGTGGGCAACGCAAGCGGTGTGTTGTGCTGTTTTGCGGCTCAGGCTGCCCGGCATGGGGGTGTACATGTGAAAAAGCACGCCCAGCAGGGCGTGCTTGTTGTGCATTACAGCGGCTTCATGGTACGCGCGGTGCGCATCTTAACTTAGGCCGAAAAGTTGTTTTCAAGGAAACCGTTGCGCTTGGTAACGTCATCCAGCGCCACCAGGGTCTCCAGCAAGGCCTTCATGTGTTTGAGCGGCACGGCGTTGGGGCCATCGCTCAAGGCGTTGCAGGGATCGGGGTGGGTTTCCATGAACAGACCGGCCACGCCCACGGCCACGGCGGCGCGGGACAGCACGGGCACCATCTCGCGCATGCCGCCGCTGCTGGTGCCGTTGCCACCTGGCAGCTGCACGCTGTGTGTGGCGTCAAACACCACGGGGGCGCCGGTCTCGCGCATGATGGACAGCGAGCGCATATCGCTCACCAGGTTGTTGTAGCCAAAGCTGGCGCCGCGTTCGCAGGCGGTGAACATGTCAGGGTCTTGGCCCACTTCGACGGCGGCAGCGCGTGCCTTGTCGATGACATTCTTCATGTCGTGGGGGGCCAGGAACTGGCCCTTCTTGATGTTCACGGGTTTGCCGCACTGGGCCACGGCGCGGATGAAATCCGTCTGGCGGCACAGGAAGGCGGGGGTTTGCAGCATGTCGACCACCGATGCCACGTGGGGGATTTCTTCCACGGTGTGCACGTCGGTCAAGACCGGCACGCCAATTTCCTTGCGTACCTTGGCCAGAATTTCGAGGCCTTTTTCCATGCCGGGGCCGCGAAAGCTGGTGCCCGACGAACGGTTGGCCTTGTCAAAGCTGCTCTTGAACAGGAAGTTGATGCCCAGTTGGGAAGTGATTTCCTTGAGCTGACCAGCCACGTCCATCTGCAGTTGCTCGGACTCGACCACGCAGGGGCCTGCAATCAGGAAAAAGCGCTGGTCCAGACCAACGTCAAAGCCGCAGAGTTTCATGGTGTTTCCTTTATGGCATGCCAGGCATGCTTCAAAAACTGAAGCTGCTAGCGCCTGTGTTTTAAAGACTTCAGCTTTATTTGGTGCTGAACTCTTTAATTATCAAGCGCTGGCAGCTCCTTTTTTAAAGACTTGCTTCCGTCAATCGGAAATCAAGCCTTCTTGCCCGACTTGGCCTGGCCATCCTGCGCTGCCTTGATAAAAGCGTTGAACAGGGGGTGACCATTCCAGGGGGTGGACTTGAACTCGGGGTGGAATTGCACGCCGATGTACCAGGGGTGCACTTCCTTGGGCAGTTCCACGATTTCGGTCAGTTGCTCACGCTGGGTCAGCGCCGAGATCACCAAACCGGCCTTGCGCAGCTGGTCCAGATACTGCACGTTGGCTTCGTAGCGGTGGCGGTGGCGCTCAGTCACCACGTCGCCGTAGATGCTGTGGGCCAGCGTGCCCTTTTGCACGTCGGACGACTGGGCGCCCAAACGCATGGTGCCGCCCAGGTCGGAGTTCTCGTCACGGGTCTTGATCGTGCCGTCCTCATCCTTCCACTCGTTGATCAAAGCGATCACGGGGTTGGGGGTGTGGGGATCAAACTCGGTGGAGTTCGCGCCTTCTAGGCCCGCCATGTGGCGTGCGTACTCGATGGTCGCAACCTGCATGCCCAAGCAGATGCCCAAATAAGGCACCTTGTTTTCGCGGGCAAACTTGGCGGTCGAGATCTTGCCTTCCACGCCGCGCGAGCCAAAACCGCCGGGCACCAAAATAGCGTCGTACTTGGACAGCTCTTGCTTGGCGTTGGCGTCGGTGATGGTTTCCGAGTCGATGTGGGTGATCTTCACGCGGGTGTGATTGCGCATACCGGCGTGCTTGAGCGCTTCGTTGACCGACTTGTAGGCGTCGGACAGTTCCACGTACTTGCCCACCATCGCGACATTCACTTCGCCTTGGGGGTGTTCGGTTTCGTACACCAGATCGTCCCAGCGCTTCAAGTTGGCAGGCGCGGTGTTCAGGCGCAGCTTGTCGCAGATCAGGCCGTCCAGACCTTGCTCGTGCAGCATGCGGGGCACCTTGTAGATGGTGTCCACATCCCACATGGAGATCACGCCCCACTCTTGCACGTTGGTGAAGAGGGAGATTTTTTCCTTCTCTTCATCAGGCACAGCGTATTGCGCACGGCACAGCAGCGCATCAGGCTGGATGCCGATTTCGCGCATTTTTTGCACAGTGTGCTGGGTGGGCTTGGTCTTGAGTTCGCCTGCGGCTGCAATGTAGGGCAGGTAGCTCAGGTGCACAAAGGCCGCGTTGTTGGGGCCGAGCTTCAAAGCCAACTGACGGATGGCTTCGAGGAAGGGCAAGGACTCAATGTCGCCCACCGTGCCGCCCACTTCGCAGATCGCCACATCCACGGCGTCATCGGTGCCGATGCCGGCGCCGCGCTTGACGTATTCCTGGATTTCATTGGTGATGTGGGGAATGACTTGAACGGTCTTGCCCAGGTAATCGCCGCGACGCTCCTTCTCCAGCACGGTCTGGTAGATACGACCGGTGGTGAAGTTGTTGGACTGGCGCATACGGGTTTCAATGAAACGCTCGTAGTGGCCCAGGTCCAGGTCGGTTTCGGCGCCGTCATCCGTCACAAACACTTCGCCGTGCTGGAAGGGGGACATCGTGCCGGGGTCCACGTTGATATACGGGTCCAGCTTGATGAGGGTGACTTTGAGGCCGCGCGACTCGAGCAGCGCAGCAAGGGAGGCTGAGGCGATTCCCTTGCCCAGGGAAGACACCACACCGCCTGTGACGAAGACGAATTTGGTCATGTCTTGTTCGTTTTTATGGTGGTGGTAAAGCGAGATTATAGGTGCCAGCCGCAAATGGCCGCTTGTAAACCCGGGCAATTGACCTTGTTGCTCTGCTACATTCGCGCCATGCAAGAACTCGCTGGCAAACACATTGTTTTGGGCCTCTCTGGGGGCGTTGCTTGTTATAAAACGGCGCATTTATGCCGTTTGCTGACCAAGGCGGGCGCTACCGTGCAGGTAGTGATGACCGAGGCGGCCGAGCAGTTCATCACCCCCGTCACCATGCAGGCGCTGTCGGGCCGCACGGTCTACACCTCGCAGTGGGATGCGCGCGAGGGCAACAACATGCCGCACATCAACCTCAGCCGGGAGGCCGATGCCATCGTCATTGCGCCGTGCAGCGCAGATTTTGTGGCCAAACTGGCACAGGGCCGGGCGGACGAGCTGCTCAGCCTGATGTGCGTGGCCCGCCCGATGGACCGCGTGCCGCTGTTGCTGGCCCCGGCCATGAACCGTGAAATGTGGGCACACCCCGCCACACAGCGCAATTTTGCGCAGGTGGCATCCGATGGTGCTCATGTGTTGGGCGTGGGTGTGGGTGAGCAAGCCTGTGGCGAGACGGGGGATGGCCGCATGCTGGAGCCCGAAGAGCTGCTGCACGACATTGCCGCCTTCTTTGCGCCCAAAGTGCTGGCCGGGCAACAGTTGCTGATTACGGCAGGCCCCACGTTTGAAGCCATCGACCCTGTGCGCGGCATCACCAATTTGTCGAGCGGCAAGATGGGCTTTGCCATTGCGGCAGCCGCCCAGGCGGCGGGCGCAGATGTGACTCTGGTCGCCGGCCCGGTGCATTTGCCCACACCGCGCGGTGTGAAACGCATCAATGTGCAATCGGCATTGCAGATGCTGGATGCGGTGCAAAGCCAAGTCAGCCACGCTAGCATTTTTATTGCAACGGCGGCTGTGGCGGACTGGCGCCCCGACAGCGCGGCCGATCAAAAAATCAAAAAAGACGGCTCGGGCGATGTGCCTGCGCTGCGCTTTGTTGAGAACCCGGACATTCTGGCCACCGTGGCCCAATCGCCGCGTGCACAAAGCGGCGCGCTGTACTGCGTGGGTTTTGCGGCGGAAAGCCACGATCTGCTGGCCCATGCCACCGCCAAACGCCAGCGCAAAGGTGTGCCTTTGCTTGTGGGCAATATCGGCCCGGCCACGTTTGGGCAAGATGACAACGCGCTGCTGCTGGTGGATGCGCTCGGCCACCGTGAACTGCCACGTGCCAGCAAGACCGAATTGGGCCGCCAACTGGTGGCTGAGCTGGCGCGCCGTTTGCCCGGCGCACAGACCCAGGCGTAGCGCCTTTTTCCATTCCCATCGTTGACCGACAGAAAGAGAAAGCAGAGGCACCGTGATGGCATTTGCCCCCGTGAAATCGTCCAGCAAGCTGCGTTTGTTTTCAGCGCCCCGGCCCAATTACAAGGACTTCAGCGGCCCGCCGGATGGCGATTACGTGCGTTATGTCGATGGATTGATGCTGTGGGCCGAGCAGGAACAAGAACGCCAGCGCCTGAAAACCCTGGGAGACAAAGCGCGCAGTCTGGGTGATACCCAGTGGGGGCGCAGCAAGCCCGCAGCGCACAGTGCAGCGGCGGGTGCTGCCGCCGCCATGCATGCCGCCACGGCGCAGCCCGGCAGTGTGGAGAGTTCGGTCCAGCGCTGGAAGCGCAAGGCCCAGGCGCAGGCCGCCAAAATGCAGCAGGCCCAGAAAACGGCAGCAGGCCAGGGCGCAGCGGCTGCCAAGCCCAAAGCCAAGTCTGGCCCTTTGCCTGCGCTGCTGGTGGTTGCCGCCATGGTGCTGGCAGGCATGTTTGCGCCCGGCGTGGTGCCTGTGGTCATCATTGCGTGGGTGGCATTCAACGTGATACGGGCCGTGCGTGCGGCTTCTGGCGCCGGCAAGTCCTGAGCCGCGCTTTCTCCCCTTACCATTGCTCCCCATGCAAGTAGATATCAAGATTTTGGACGCGCGCCTGCGCGAGAACATGCCCGCCTACGCAACACCCGGCAGCGCTGGCCTGGATTTGCGCGCCTGCATTGATGCGCCCGTGACGCTGGAGCCCGGCCAGTGGCAGCTGATTCCCACAGGCATGGCCATGTACCTGAAAGACCCGGGCTATGCCGCCATGATCCTGCCCCGCTCGGGGATGGGCCACAAGCACGGCATCGTGCTGGGCAATCTGGTGGGGCTGATTGATTCGGACTACCAGGGCCAGTTGATGGTCAGCGCCTGGAACCGCTCGCCCACCGCCTTCACCCTGCAGCCCATGGACCGCTTGGCGCAGCTGGTGATCGTGCCCGTGGTGCAGCCTTCGTTCAACGTGGTCGAAGAATTCGAAGCCGTGTCAGAGCGCGGTGAGGGTGGTTACGGTTCTACCGGCAAGCAGTAAAGCGCTTTGCACCATAAGAAAAGCCTGCATTCGCCAAGAATGCAGGCTTTTCTTATTTCAGGAGCAGTCAGCGCTGATCCATGCAGGGTTTCAGGTGAATAAGTGCCTGAAGCTGTTTATTAACGATCGCTAGCAGCTATCACTTTTAGTGAATGGTGGTGTTGCCAGGCGCGGTAGGGGGCGCAATGCGGAAGAAGCCCGTGCCTGCGCTGCCGCGGCCAATTTCTTCTTCGGTGGCTTCGCGCACGGCTTCCACCTTCAGGGCAATACGCAGGGCAATGCCGGCCAGCGGGTGGTTGCCGTCCAGCACCACGTGCTCGGGGTAAATGTCGGTCACGGTGTACAGCGCATCCTTGGGCGCTGCGGCGTTGCAACCCTGGGGCAGCGCGCTGCCTTCAAAGGTCATGCCTTCTTCCAGCTCCTTGGGGAACAGCTCGCGCTTTTCCAGGAAGATCAGGGTGTCCACATAGTCCCCAAACGCATCTTCGGGCTCCAGGTGCAGCTGCAATGTGTCGCCCACGGTGTGGCCTTGCAGGGCTTCTTCGATGCGCTTGAGCAAGTCTTCGCCACCGACCAGAAATTCCACCGGCTCGTCCAGCACGTCCAGCTCATCGCCCAGGGTGTCTTTCAAAGTCCAGGTCAGCGCGACCACGCATTGTTCGGTGATGTTCATGATTTGCAGCCTTGTGCGGCCAGGGCCGCAGGAAAAATAAAACAGGCCGCCGCGCAAGCTCTGTGCAGAGCGTGCGGGCGGCCGCGCTGGGGGAGATTTTCCCACGGCTGCGCCATGGCCGCAGCGGTGCGGCCTTGACGGCGCTCAGAAGGGGTAGTGGCGCTCGGTGGTTTGCAGGGTGATCCAGCGGGTTTCAGTGAAGGCGTTGATGCCTTGCTGGCCGCCAAAGTGACCGTAGCCGGAGGCCTTGACGCCGCCAAACGGCATCTGCGCCTCGTCATGCACCGTGGGGCCGTTGATGTGGCAGATGCCCGCTTCAATGCGCGCGGCCACGCGCCAGCCGCGTGCACTGTCGCGGGTGAAGACGGCCGAGGACAGGCCGAACGCGTTGTCATTGGCCACGGCAATGGCCTCGTCTTCGCCATTGACGCGCACGATGCCCTTGACGGGGCCAAAGGTCTCTTCGTGGAAGATGCGCATGTCAGATGTGACATGGTCAATCAGCGTGGCGGGCATCAAGGTGTTGCTGGCCTTGCCGCCGCAGACAATGCGCGCGCCCTTGGCCACGGCGTCATCGATCAGCGCGTTGCAGCGGTCCACGGTGGTCATGTCCACCACCGAGCCCAGCACCACAGGGCCCTGGCGTGGGTCACCCAGCGGCAGCGACTGTGCGCGTGCAGCCAGCTTGGCGATGAAGGCATCGGCCACGGCGTTGTCCACCACAAAGCGCTCGGTGGACATGCAGATCTGTCCCGAATTGGCGAACGCGCCAAAGGTGGCAGCGGCCACGGCGGCGTCCAGGTCTGCATCGTCCAGCACCAGGAAGGGTGCCTTGCCGCCCAGCTCCAGCAGGGCGGGCTTGAGGTGTTTGGCGCAGGTCTGGCCAATGATCTTGCCAACCTTGGTGGAACCAGTGAAGCTCACGCGGCGAACGGCGGGGTGGGCGACGATGGCTTCGACCACAGCGCCCGCATCGGCTGGGGCATTGGTGACAAAGTTCACCACGCCCTCGGGCAGCCCGGCTTCCTGCAGCGCTTCAATGATCAGCCCGTGCGTGGCCGGGCACAGCTCCGAGCCTTTGAGGATGACGGTGTTGCCGCAGGCCAGGGCGGTGGAGATGGAGCGCACGGCCAAAATGACGGGCGCATTCCACGGTGCAATGCCCAGCACCACCCCGGCGGGCTGGCGCACGGCCATGGCCACGCTGCCAGGCACGTCGGAGGGAATGATCTCGCCGTTGATCTGCGTGGTCAGCGATGCGGCTTCCAGCAGCATGCTGGCCGACAGGTGCACGTTAAAACCAGCCCAGATGCCCGAAGCGCCGGTTTCGGCGGCCATGGCGGCGGCAATCGCATCGCCCTTGGCTTCCAGCGCCTGGGAGGCCTTCATCAGCATGGCGCGGCGGGCATTGGGGCCGGTTTTGGACCAGATGACAAAGGCGGCGGCAGCGGCATCGCAGGCGCGCTGGGCATCTTGCACGGTGGCGGCGGGGGCGCGGGTGGCGATGGAGCCATCCAGCGGGTTGCGGCGCTCAAACGTGGCACCGTTGCTGGCGGCGCAGGCAACGCCACCGATCAGCATGGTTTGTTCAATCATGGAACTCTCCTTCTCGGGATGGAATTAGTGTGCGCCGCCCAGATAGGCGCGGCGTACGGCAGGGCTGCAACGCAGGGCCTGGGCGCTGTCCTCGCCGACGATGCGGCCAGTCTCCAGCAGATAGCCCCGATCGGCAATGGCCAGGCTTTGCTGGGCATTTTGTTCGACCAGCAGCACGCCCATGCCCAGGGTTTTGATTTGGGCCAGTGAGGCAAACAGTTCTTTGCACATCAGCGGGGACAGGCCCAGTGACGGCTCATCCAGCAGCAGCACATCGGGCTGGCTCATCAGCGCGCGGCCCACGGCCACCATTTGCTGCTCGCCACCGCTCATGGTGCGCACACTCTGGTGCAGCCGGTCGCGCAGCTTGGGGAAAAGCTGAAAGACGCGTTCCAGATTGTGCGCCTCATGGGCACGGGCGCGCTGCGGCTGGGCACCCAGGCGCAGGTTTTCCTGCACGGTCAGCTCACCAAACACCCCGCGCCCCTCCGGCACCAGGGCCAGACCGGCCTGCACGATGCGGTGGCTGGGCAGCTGCATCAGCTCTTGATCGTTGAGGCGGGCGCTGGCACCGGGGGCGGGCGTTACCATGCCGCCCAGCGCCTTGAGCAGGGACGACTTGCCGGCACCGTTGGCCCCCAGCATGACCACCAGTTCACCCGGGCGCACCTGCAGATCCACGCCGTGCAGTGCGGCGTGCTTGCCGTAGTGCACGGACATATTGCGCACATCAAGCATGGGCCACCTCGCTTTCGCTGTCTCCGCCCAGGTAGGCGCGTACGACTTCCGGGTCTTTCAATACTTCGGCCGTGGGGCCGTCGGCAATGGGGCTACCCGCATTCATCACCACGCAGCGGCTGCACAGGGCGTGCACCGCGTCCATGACGTGTTCCACCATGACCACGGTCAGCCCGCTGGCGTGCAGCTGGCGGATCAGGGCAATGCCCTGCTGCAGCTCGGTCGGGTTCAGCCCGGCCAGCCACTCGTCGAGCAGCAGCACCTGGGGCTGCAGCGCCAGGGCGCGGGCCAGCTCCAGGCGTTTTTGGTCGATATAGGTGAGTTCAGCAGCGGGCAGGGTGGCCTGTGCGCCCAGGCCCACACGCTCCAGCAGGGCCTGGGCCACGGGGATGGCGGCCTTGCCAAACAGCGGCTGGGGCTTGAAGGCCATGCCTGCGATCACGTTGTCCAGGCAGCTGAGCGTGCCCAGCACCTTCACCAGCTGGAAGGTGCGGGCGATGCCCATGTGGGCAATCTGGTGGCTTTTGCGTGTGTGGATGGGCTGGCCGTTGAGCAAGATGGCGCCGCCATTGGCGGGCAGGGCGCCCGAGATCAGGTTCATGGCCGTGGTCTTGCCCGAGCCGTTGGGGCCCAGCAGGCCCACCACTTCACCGGCATGCACATCGAAGGACAGCTGGTTCACAGCCACCAGGCCGCCAAAGCGCTTGCTGACGTTGCGTACGGAAAGCAAAGGCGTGCTGCTCATGGCTGACCTCCGGTTTTGCGCGTGTGCTGCTGTATCCAGCCGGCAATGCCTTGCGGCACCAGATACACAATCACGATGAACACCAGCCCCAGCAGGATGGAGAAATGGTTGGGGAAGTTGGCGCCCAGGTACTCAAACAGCAGCACCAGCGGCACGGCACCCAGGATGGGGCCAAACAGGGCGCCTGCCCCGCCCAGCAAGGCCATGATCAGGGTCTGGAACGAGATGACGGGGGCAAAGGCAATGCTGGGGTCAATGTACGTCCAGCGCGGCGCCATGATGGCTCCCACGACGGTCATGAACACGGCGCTCACGGCGAACAGCACCACCTTGGCGATGGTGATGTTGATGCCCACGTGCGTGGCTACGGTTTCGTCTTCGCCGATCACGCGCAGGGCCAGGCCCAGGCGGGAGCGGTTGATCAGCGCGCGCAGCACCAGCACCAGCACGAGCAGCGCCAGCAGCTGGAAATAGATGTCCAGCTGCGTGATTTCGACAAACACATAGCGGCCCAGGTCTTTGGTGATGTTCACCTCCCACCAGGTCACGAGCTGCTTGACCAGCTCGGCCAGGCCAAAGCTGAAGATCACAAAGTACACGCCAGACAGGCGCAGGGTGGACAGGCCCACCACCAGCGCCATCACTAGGCCAATGCCCGCGGCAATGCCCAGCACGGCGGGCCAGGGCAGTTGCTCGCCCAACACGGCCGTCACATAGGCGCCCACGCCAAAGAAGGCGGCGGTGGCCAGCGAGACATAGCGCGTAGGCCCGGAGAACAGGGCCCAGGCCGTGGCCAGCGTGCTGTACATCAGGACGCTGATCAGCAGCGAGAGGTAGTACTCATCCTTGAGCCACAGCGGCAGCAGGGCCAGCGCCAGTGCGGCGGCGGCACCCAGGCTCCAGCCCAGTATTTCGTTGCGGCTCATCGGGCAGCCCTCCCGAACAGGCCGGTGGGCTTGAACAGCAGCACCAGCAGGAAGACGGCGTAGTTGACGGCCAGCGTCAGCCCGGGGTCTAGCAAAGAGGCCACCAGGGTTTCGGCAAAGCCCAGCAGCATGCCGGCCGCCAGGCAACCCATGAGGTTGCCCACGCCGCCCATGATGACGACGATCAGCGCCTTCATCGCAAACATGGTGCCCATGCTGGCCGAGAAGGGCAAAAACATGCTGACCAGCACGCCGCACACCGCCACCATGGCACCGCCCAGCCCAAAGGCCAGGGCAGCGGTGTGGCGCACATCAATGCCGACCAGGTGGGCAAACTGCGGCGCGACCGAGACGGCACGCACCACCGCGCCAGCACGGGTGCGGGTGAGCAACAGGTACAGCCCACCACCCAGCACCAGGGCCACCACCAGCACCAGCAAGCGGTTGGCGGCGACCTTGCTGCCCAGAATGTCGATGGGCTCCGACAGGAAGGAGTAGCTGTGGTAATCGCCGCCAAAGTTCACCAGCATCAGCCCTTGCACCACAAACAGCATGCCGAAGGTGGCGAGGATGGAGTCCACCTCCAGCGAAGCCCCACCCTTGGCGCGGCGCACCAGCGGGGTGAGCAGCACCTGGTAGATCAGCCACTGCACGGCAAAACCCAGCGGCACCACCAGCAGCAGCAAGAGCAGGGGCGAGATGCCCCAGGCCGTGACGGCGAAAAAGGCCAGAAACGCCGGCGCAATCAGAAATTCGCCGTACGAGAGATTCATGATGCGGGCCACGCCGTACTGCAGCGTCAGCCCCATGGCGATCAAGCCATACAGCCCGCCGAGCATGCTGCCCGCTAAAAGGATGTCTATAAAGTTCATAGCTGCTAGCGCTGGTGTTTGCTAGTTCTTAGGTGCTAATCAATGCAAAATGCAGGCACTGCGTGCGCAAGGTGCTTTGGTTTTTGAAAATAACTGGGGGCGCTGCGCCCCACGCCGCACAGGGCATGGGGTGGCGCTGCTGCGCAGAGAAAGGCAAAGCGGGTGTGCCCACGCCTTCATCTGCAGGGCATGCGCGCATGGCCATGCCCCAACGGGCGCGATTACCAGACCGGTTTGGGGATGACCGCTGGCTTGGCACCCGCACGGGCGGCAGGGGCCACGGCATTGAACTGGCCGTTTTGCCACTGGCCCACGTGCCACAGTTGCTTGAGCATCTGGTTCTCCAGCTTCACCGTGCCCAGCACCGTGTCAAAGCTGCCAGTTTTCAGCTCTTCGGTGATGGCGGCTCGGTCGATCTTGCCCACGCGCTCCACCGACTGCTGCAGCATCTGCAGCGAGGTGTAGACGATGGAGCTGGCAAAACCGTCGGCATCGTGGCCCGCCACTTCCTTGAAGCGCTTGAGGTAGTCCTGCATCTTGGGATTGCTGTAGTCCAGGCCACCGGGGGCCATGATGCCCTCGGCTGCCGCACCAAACTTGCCCTTGTACATGGGGAACTGCGTGCCCACACCGGTAAACATGACCTTGGGCGCCATGCCCAGGGTGCGCGCCTGTTCGGTGATCAGCATGGTGTCTGGCGGGTAGGAATAGGCCACAAAGGTGTCGGCTCCCTTGCCCTTGGCTTCGTTGATGACCGGCGTCATGTCCTGGGTGCCAATCGGGTAGCTCTTGTCGTAGACTAGCTCAAAGCCATGCTGCTTGGCCGCCTTGCGGGTGGCATTGGCCAGCTCCACACCAAAGCCGTCGGCAATGTTGACCATGGAAATCTTGTTGTTGATCTTGCCCTCGGCCTTGGCTTTTTCCAGCAGCGCCACCAGGTCTTCCGCGTATTCACCGCCGGTGCCCAGGAAGAAGAAGGCGTGCTTCCAGCGCTTGACCAAGTCCGGTGCCTTGTCGGTCACCGAGGTGGACGCCAGCAGCGGGAACTTGTATTTCTCGTAGGTGGGGCCGACGGCCAGGTTGGAGCCCGTGCTCCACGGCGGCAGCAGCAGATCCACCTTGTCCTGGGTGATCAGGCGCTCGGTGGCGCGCACGGCTTCTTCGGTGCTGGAGCGGTCGTCATACTCCACCACTTCAATCGGCACACGCTTGCCGTATTGCTTGAGCATGATGCCGCCGGCATCGTTGATTTCCTTGACCCAGAGCTTGTAGTTCGGGGCGGTGGTCACCGAGGTGCCGCCGGCATTGATGCCGGTCTTGGCAATGGCCCAGCCAATGCGGATGGACTTGGGGGCCTCTTGGGCCCAGGCGGCGGTGCCCAGCAGGCCGAGTGCGCAAGCACCGGCAATCTGGCGCAACCAAAAGCGTTTGGTCATTGGCATGGTCTTGTCTCCTTGTCGCCCTTGGTATCGGTTTCTGCAGGGATGGGCGTGGGATTGATCCTAGGAGCGCAGCCCCACCTTGGCGTGACCAGCAGTGCACAAACTGTTTGATGGTTTGCGCACAGAGGGCGGGGTTTTCCCTTGATTTGGCGCAAAGTCAGGGAAAACAGTGGTTTCACCCAGGCAGATGCGCACAATGGAGCGCTTGCTAGACCCGCACTGCAGCGGGGGCTGAGCACAGCGAAAGGATGCGTGAATGACCCAGGGCTTGGCTTTGAGCACGGATGGACTCAGCGGGCGCGAGGCAGCCCAGGCCTGGCGTGACTGGATGGCCGACGTCTTCCATGGCCTGCACAGCGATTTGTATGGCGACGCTGCGTTTGAAGGCCATTTGCGTGTGGCCCATGCGGGCAGCGTGGTCATGACCCGGCTGGAGGCCAGCCGCCACCGAGTGATGCGCAGCGTGCACGGCGTGCACGACCGCAGTGGCGACTATTTGAAAATCGTGGCCCCGTGGGAAGGCATTGCGGCGGTGCGGCAAAGCGGCCAGGAATCCTGCGCGCGCGATGGCAGCTGGGTGATTTATGACACCTCCTTACCCTATGAGGTTGCCAACCCCGTCTGGTCAGAGCACCTGATCGTCATGCTGCCCAAACAAGACATTGTGGAGCGCGGCATTCGCCTGGAAGGATTGATGGGGCGCAACGTGGGGGGCAGCAGCGGCATGGCCCGGATTGCGCTGGAGACCATGCGCAGCACCTACCAGGAGCTGCCGGCCATGGCTCCGCACGTGGCGCTGCGTGCCGGGGATCTGCTGGTGGACATGGTGTCTCTGTCCTTGCAGGAGCTGATGGGCCAGTCCACCGCCATGACACAGCAACTGGCGCTGAAAGACCGTATCTGCGCCCATGTGCGCAGCCATCTGCGCGAGCCGGATTTGTCGGTCGAGAGCGTGGCTCTGGCCATGAATTGCAGCAAACGCCATGTGCACAATGCGTTTGCCGACAGCCAGACCAGCTTGGGTAGTTTTATCCAGCAAAGCCGCCTGGAGCTGTGCATGCGGGAGCTGCTGTTGCCAGCGCTGAGCGCGCGCACCATCACGGAAGTGGCCATGGGCTGCGGCTTTGTCAGCAGCGCGCATTTCAGCCGTGCGTTCAAGGCGTATACCGGCCTGTCACCGAGCGAATTTCGCGCCATTCGGGTCAAGGTTAGCAAGGCCGCAGCAGCGGCTTGAGCGCGGGCCATAGGCCGGGTGCTTCTATGGTTGAGCTGTGCTGGGTCAAGCCGCCGGGAGGTGGGCATACGACAATACGGGCTGTTTCTTTGAATCTTTGCTTGCTTTACATCCATGGACACCACACTTCCTATCGCTTTGCTCGGTGGTATTTCGCCTGAGAAATTCATGCGGACATACTGGCACAAGAAGCCGCTCTTGATCCGTCAGGCCATTCCCGGCTTCAAGCCTCTCCTGAACCGTGCACAACTGCTGGCTTTGGCAGGGGAAGAGGGCGTGGAAGCACGTTTGATCGAGCAACTGGGTGGTGGGCAGTGGAAGCTCTCGCACGGCCCGTTCCCCCGCCGCAAGCTGCCTTCGCTGGCCAAGCCAGGCTGGACAGCCCTGGTCCAAGGGGTGGACTTGCACAACGAAGCGGCCCACCAGTTACTGCAGCAATTCCGTTTTGTTCCCGATGCACGCATGGATGATCTGATGATCAGCTTCGCCACCGACCAAGGTGGCGTGGGCCCGCATTTCGACAACTACGATGTGTTCTTGCTGCAGGCCCACGGCAAGCGCCGCTGGCGCATTGGCCGCCAGAAGGACTTCAGCTTGCAGCAAGGTGTGCCGCTGAAGATTCTGACGAACTTCGAGCCTGAAGAAGAGTTTGTGCTGGAGCCCGGTGACATGCTGTATTTGCCCCCTAAGTGGGCGCACGACGGTATTGCCGAAGGCGAGTGCATGACGTATTCCGTTGGTTTCCGCTCGCCCAAACAGGACGAAATGGCGCGTGAGATCTTCCTTCGCATGTCGGACGCCCCTGACGAATGCCCCAAGGATGTGGTCTACAAGGATCCCAAGCAAGCCGCGGTGGCCACTCCTGGTCTGATTCCGGCTGACATGTATGACTTTGCCCGCGAAGCACTGAAAAAAGCCCTGGCAGAGCCCCTGGCGCTGGAGCGTGCATTGGGCGAGTACATGACCGACCCCAAGTCCAACGTCTGGTTTGAGCCGGCTGAAGGCTTCGCCATGATTGAAGGCGTGCGCTTGAACCGTCGCACCCGCATGATGTATGACGCCAAGCACATCTTCATCAACGGCGAGAGCTATCTGGCAGGCGGCAAAGACGCCAAGCTCATGCAAAAGTTGGCCGATGAACGCATGCTCAGCCACCGTGAGGTACAGCAGTTCAGCGATGACGCGCTGGAATTGCTGTCGGAGTGGGTGGATGCGGGCTGGGCGGACAGCACGAACGCGTAAATATACATATTGTTACAAACTCTGGCGTCAAACCCTGTAAACCAGAGTTGTAACGTCGGCGTTGAGGGAGAGAAGCCAGCGTAAATACGATGCCCATTTCGGGTGCCACGCTGGCCGCAGACCCAGTGCGCATGTGCGTGCTACTGCAAACCTTTCTCAACCTTTAGAGGTATAGATATGAAGAACGCTTTCATCTTGGCTACCGTTATCGCTTCTGCTGCTCTGGTCGCTTGCGGCAAGAAGGAAGAAGCTCCTGTGGCGCCTGCTGCTCCTGCTGTCGAAGCACCAGCTCCTGCTGCTGAAGTTCCTGCCGCTCCTGTTGTGGAAGCTCCTGCAACTGAAGCTGCTCCAGGACCTTTGGCTGATCAAGCCGCTGAAAAGGTCGAGCAAGCTGCTGAGAAGGTGGAACAAGCTGCTGACGCAGTGAAGGCTGAAGCTGACAAGGCTGCTGACGCTGCCAAGTCCGCTATCGAAGCTAACAAGTAATTCAGCACGGCCCGGTGCATACCGGGTGTGATGATAGAAAAACCCGCTGTGCGCAAGCACAGCGGGTTTTTCTTTGTCCTGCGCAATGACCGAGCCGGCAGGCGTGTGGAGCGGCAAGCAAGTGCCGGAGGCTGAGCACAGATGCAGTGTCTGATCGGTGACGCAACTACGGACATAAAAAAACCGCTCAGCCAAGCGGCGAGCGGTTTTTTGGAGAGAGCGCTGAATTACTTCAGTTCTTCGGCAATCACGCGCACGATGCGCTGAGCCGCTTGGGTGGTCTCGGGCTGGCCCTTGGCATCCAGAACGGTGACTTGGGTTTGGTTGCCCTCGCCACGCACGGCAATCTGGTACTGACCGGGCTTGTTCTCGGGCTTGGAGCTGAACCAGCCGCTGAACCAGCCCTTCTTCTTGGCTTCGGTGTCTGCATTCGGTGCGACATAACGCACGAAGTACACGCCCTTGGAGCGGTCACGGTCTTCCACGGTGAAGCCGGTGCGGTCCAGTGCGACGCCCACACGGCGCCATGCGCGGTCAAACGGCTCTTCCAGCTGCACAGCAGGCTGGCCATTGACGGTGGCGACCTTGGCGGTGGCCGCATTCTGTACGGTGGTGGCCTTATCGGCGGCGACCAAGGCCCGAGACTGCTCTTCGGTCGTGCCCAGCTTGATCATCAGGCGGCGCAGGAATTCGGTTTCCAGCTCTGGATCGGCTGCGCGGGGCTGCCAGATGGTGGCGTCCTTGTTGCTGTTGCTGTAGACCTCTTCCATGCCGCGGTGCGTCACGTAGATCTCGGTCTTGCCATCGGCGCGGCGCTCCAGGCGGGTGCGGAAGCGGTCGCGCTCGCTGGTGGAGTACAGCGAGTCGAACACCTTGCCCAGGGTCGAGCGAATGATGTCCTGTGGCAGCTTGGCGCGGTTTTCAGCCCAATCGGTCTCAATGATGCCCAGATCGGGCTTTTCTTGCGACAGGTTAAAGCCGTGGTCCAGCCAGAATTCGCGGGTGGGTTCCCACAGCTGGTCGACAGGACGGCTGACCACCAGCCAGCGCTTGTCGCCATCACGCTTGATTTCCACATCACCCACTTGCAGGGGGGCGGCGCGTTCCACGGTGGGTACCTGTGCCTGGCCAGCTTGCAGCGCCACGGCAGAGACCGAGCGGTCTGGTGCAGCGGTGTAGCGGGTGTCTTTGGTCAGCTGTGTCAGGTCTGGAGGGACTTCCAGCGTGCTGGCCTTCTTGGCGCTTTTGTAGTCGATCTTGCTCTCTTCGACGATGGAGCAGGCGGACAGTGCGACAGCCAGGCCAATCAGGCTGAGGCGGGCAGTAGTTTGGGTCACTTTCACGCGGAAATTCCTCGGGTGATGCAAAGACAAAAAAGCAGTGCGATTAAATCAAGCCAGCATTGCGCAGCGCGGTTTCTACCACAGGCTGGTGCGCGGCTGACAACTCGGTCATGGGCAGGCGCAGCGTGCCGCCGCAGTGGCCCATGCGGGAGACTGCCCACTTCACGGGGATGGGGTTGGCTTCGACGAACAGCTGCTTGTGCAGCGGCATCAGCTTGAACTGAATTTCCATGGCGCGCTGGATGTTGCCAGCCAGTGCGGCCGTGCACAGCTCGCTCATCAGGCGGGGCGCCACGTTGGCGGTGACGGACACATTGCCGTGGCCGCCCACCAGCATCAGGGCTACGGCAGTAGGGTCATCGCCGGAGTACACGCCAAAACCTTGAGGTACATCACGAATCAGCCATTGCGCACGTTCGATGTTGCCGGTGGCTTCTTTGATACCAAAGATGGAGTCAATTTGCGCCAGGCGCAGCACGGTGTCGTGCTGCATATCGGCCACGGAGCGGCCAGGCACGTTGTAGAGCATCATGGGCAGGTCGCCCACGGCTTCGGCGATGGCCTTGAAGTGCTGGTACTGGCCTTCTTGCGTAGGCTTGTTGTAGTAAGGCACTACTTGCAGCTGGCTGTCGGCGCCCACCTTTTTGGCGAACTTGGCCAGCTCAATGGCCTCGTGGGTGCTGTTGGCACCGCAACCGGCCATCACGGGCACACGGCCTGCGGCCTGTTCCACGGCCACGCGAATGATCTCGCAGTGCTCTTCAACATTCACCGTGGGCGACTCGCCCGTGGTGCCCACGACGCCAATGCAGTGGGTGCCTTCGGCAACGTGCCAGTCGATCAGTTTGCGCAGGCTGGGGTAGTCGACGCTACCGTCCTCGTGCATGGGGGTGACAAGGGCGACGATGCTGCCTTTCAAGGCGACTGTAGATGAGGTCATGACCGCAAGAGAAAACGGGAAAAGTGCATTCTAACGACTGTGCCTGCATTTGCTGCGTGCGTTTTATGCATGCAGACGTGAAAGCCGGCACAGAGCAAGACACGGTGTCACAGGATGTTTGAAAAAACAGAGCATTGAGCGCTGTTTACACCTGCGATAGAGGTCGAAATTGCAGCAAAAGTTCCGCCAAGCTTGCACAAAGTGCTCTGCTTTTAGGCAGTCAGGTAAAACCACGTTGCCGCCCTTTGCACTCGCCCGCTGGGCCGGCGCAGTGCCTGCCATCGTGCCAAGCCTTCGCAAAGCCGCAGCCCAACCGTGGTGAGGGCGCTTCAGGGTGCCACTTCGACGTCTTCGACCCAGGTGCGTCGCACCGCTTGATCTAGCAAATCCAGCCACTGCGGTACATCGGCACTGCGCACGACGCCAAAGCACCGCGAGTCGCCGTCGGTGGCCAGGTGCACCAATGCCAGCCCTTGGGGCGCCAAGTGCTGCGCCAGGCTGGCAAAACCGTCGCTGATCCCGTCGCCTTCGCTGGCGTGGTCCCATTGCCAGTCCTGTGCGCCGGGCAGCCAGGTGCTGTTGGCCAGTGATGTAGCGTCTTTCCAGTCGATGTGGGCAAAGTGCGTGGCAATGGCCTGCAGGTGCACCCAGTACAGTGTCAGCAGGTTTTCGTCGGCGGGCAGCTCCATATGGTCGGGGTCAAACTCGTCTTCATCGCTGTCCCAGCCCAGATCGTCCGGGTCCGGGTTGGCCACGCATTCGCGCCATTGCTGCAGCAAGTCTGCGGTTTCTGCCGCATCGCCCAGTGACAGTACTTCGGCCACAGCGTGCATCCAGTGCGGGTCTTCGCCATCGATCAGCGTCTGGCGCGTGACCGTGCTAGTGGCAGCAGGCTCGGTCAGGCGGCGAAAAACGCCACGCAGCGCATCGGCGTATTCCTGCCAGCTCTCCCCAGTGGGGGTGAAGCTGTAGTCCTTGATGGAGAACATGCCCATTTCTGCGTCCGGTCGTTCTCCCCGGAAGGTCAGCAGTGCGTGGTTTTTGACGTTCCGATTCAGCGGTGGGCACCAGATGTCCGGGGCTGCCAGCAACTGCCCCTGGGTGTTGTAGATGCGGGGTTCGCCCGCGTGGGTGAAGGCCAGCAGCTTCTTGCCGGGGAAGACCTTGGGGGGCGAGTCGTTGAAGCCACGCTCAATCAGCTCGAACTCGCAAGGCACGATTTCTCGGCCGCTGATGTGCAGCACGCCTTCGTAGGTTTGGCTGTAGGGCTCACCTTTGGCGTCGGTGGTGGGTACGCGGACGGTGGCCACGGCCAAACCGGTCTTGGCATTAAAGGCGTTGACGCGCTCGTAGCGGCTGCTGTCAAACAAAGGCTGCCCCCGGGTGTTGAGCATCAATATCTGGGGAAACTGGTGGTCGCCTGCCGAGGCGCGCAGAACGCCATCACCTTCCGGGTTGTATTCCACCTGGAAAACCGCTTCGTGCAGCAACTCCAGCCCCGGCAGGCTGCGCAGGTCTTCACGGCCTGGCACCTGGGGGTTTTGGCAGACCATGACATGCGGGGTGACGGCATAGGCATCACGGTAGCCCGCACTGCGCGGAATCACCCAGACACCGTTCAAGTCCTTGAGGCCGGATGGGGCGCCTTCGCCCGGCGCAGCCTCTGGATAGCGCACGCTGATGTAGCCCCCGGATGCATACGCCATGCTGGCACCTTCCAAGGGCTTGAGCAGCCAGCGCCCATACGGGGTGACCATGCCCACGGGCCAATCTTCACGCTCGTCTTCGCCCGGCAACTTGGCGCCGGTGCGCGGGTGGATCTTGGGCATCACGTAGTAGGTGTCTACCTCCTCATCCCAGGCGCCGTGGTAGCGCTCCACATAGTGGTCTTGGAGCCAGGCCGGCCAGTCATCGTCGTTGGCGCGTTCGATGACCTCGGTGCGGGCGATCACCGCCGGGCTCCACCAGCCCAGTTGCGAATCCGGTGATTGATGCAAATTTTGTAGCGATTCAGGCAGGCTGGTTGCGCTGCAATCCCATAAAAGGCATTGATCGCGCAGGGCGTGCAAGAAGGTGGTGAATTCCGGTTCGTCAAAGTCGTGCGGGCACAGCGTAGCGCAGTCCAGCAGTAGCCATTGGCGGGTGCTAGAGGTGATGGTGGCGTCAATGGCTTGCCATTGTTTTTGGATGGACGCAGGCCATTGCCCGGCCCATGGCGCCATCTGCTTTTTCAACCACTGCCAGCGCTCTTTCACGCTCTCCATGGGGGCTGCCAGAGCCGAGGGGTGCTCTTTGTCCTGGTAGGCGCTGCAGGGCACCAGCAACGGCAATTGCTGTGCATCACCCAGCAGCAGCTGAAACAGCAGTGGTGTGTGATCAAACCATTCCGCCCAGCCATCACAAGCGCCGCCGGGCTCCGCAGGCCAATCGGTGGTGGCTGTGGGGAATTCATCGTGGGCAAGTAGCAGGGCGTAGCGGGGCATGGGGCGTGTTGCAGCGGGGGAAGGACAGAGAGACGGGATATGGGGCGTGGAGGGGCGCACGATCTTGGCACCAGAGCGGAGTGCAGCGCTGCGTGGCCCCGCGTCATGCCTGCCGCTTTAGTCGTAAGCAAGTGCAACCCCTTGGGCTGCGCTGCAGGGCGGTGGTGCAGCGTTGCCAGGCGTTCAGGGCAGTGCGCGTGGCGTGTACTCGCCACCGGGGCAGATGGCAGCAATGCGCTGCACGACGCGGTCGGGCTGGCTGCGCAAGCCATGCTCGTAGGCCACGATGTGCCAGCCTGCACATACCTGCAGCAGTTCACCCGGTGCCAGCAAAAAATCCGGGCGGGATGGCTTGCCGTAGTGCTCGTTGCCTTGGGCGAAGGTTTCGTACAGCAGCACGCCGCCTGCCCGCACGCTGGACAGTATTTGTGGCCACAGCGGGCGCCACAGGTAGTTGGTCACCACCACCGCATCAAACTGCTGACCTGGCAGAGGCCAGGGGGCATTTTCGATGTCGACCTGTAGCACCTTGCCAAATGAACAGGCCGCCTGTACTGCATCTGCAGAGCGATCTACTCCTGTTACGGTATGTCCGTGTGTTGCAAGCCACTGCATGTGCCTACCTTGGCCACAGGCAATGTCTAAAACTTTGCCATTTTCAAAGAGTAAATGTGTCCATTGGCGGACCCAACTAGAAACTATGAGCTGGCTGTTTGGGGGAAATGAAGGTGAAGTGCTCATTGAGGTGGAATAAACCGCTGAACCTTGCAGCGGGAATAAATTTCGTACAGCGATAAGGTTAGCGGTTGGAACTCATCGCGTCCTATTGTTACTTATTGGTATCCCATCTCATCCGTTTTTGGGGAATCAAGAGAGGCATGCGCCATGGTGACAAACAATGTGGGCGGAACACCTGTTCAGCAGTACACGGGTATCAGCAGAGTTGATCAAGATGCTCAAGACAGCCAAGTTCCAGCAAACGCTGATGGCCAGTCAGTAACATCAACTTCTAGTGTATTCAGACGGTTTTTTAATTGGATTTCTGGAGCAAATACAGGGGCAGTTCCAGCGTTTAGTGCATCGTTGGCGAATAATTCCAATTCATCGCATGTTGACGATGCGTTCAAACTTACAGAGCCTTCCCAGACATTGAACAGCTTCTTGGGTGAGTCGAGTGGCGGCGGTAACGTAGGAGATTCTCGCGCCTTAGATTCGAGAGCCTCGTTTCCCGGTAAAGATGATGATGGCCCACCGGCCTATGGGACGCTGTTTTCTGCTTCAGAGGGGCGTGCGCAATCTCCGACTTATGAAGGGCATGGGCTTCCAAACACGGGAATGAACCCTGCGTTTGCTGCATTGTTGGCAAACAATGTCAGTTCATTACTCGTTGATGACACCTTTAGGCTTTCCGAGCCTACTCAGACGCTGGACAATTTTTTAGGGGATACGGAAGAATTGCTTGCTAGCCAGACGTTAGATAGTTTTCTAGCTGCCTCGGAAGATGTGGTTGTTCCACAAACATTGGAAGGTTTCTTGGGCGAATCGAGAGAAACTGCAAATCAGATAGGTTCTGATGATGAGCTTCCTTCCTATGAGGCTTCATCTACTGCTTTGGAAGAGGGCGCGCATCCTCCGGTCTATGGGGATCCGCCGCCCGCATATGAGGGCACAACTCTTCCTCCAGCCTATGGGGATCTACCACCCGCATATGAAGGAGATGCTCTTCCTCCAGCCTATGGGGATCTGCCCCCGGCTTATGAGCAGGAGGGGCTTCCGAACGGTAATGAGAAAATCTAACGACTACTCCAATGTTTAAAACTTGAATCCCTTTTTTTAAGTGCAGTGTGCAATAACACGCAGCCATCTATCTGGGTTATGCGAGATGGCTAACTCTGCCTTGGCTCATCAAGGAAAAAAGGGATTCATCTGGTATGGGAGTCGGAGCAGCGGTGTTGGTGGAAACTAGTGCACGTGCCTGCTCGGCCACGCGCAGGAAGGCCTCGAAAGAGGTTTCAAGATCGTTGACCTCCATGTGTCGGGCATCAATGCGCCGAGATAGCATGATTTCACCAGTCTTAGGGTGAATGCCCAGAGTGTGGCCTTCAGTGCCAAGACCACCGTAGTTGGCAGCCATCATGCGTGAGAGCAATTGAACAGGTGGACTGTTGGGGTCACGCAGAGAGCCTACCGCACCGTAGAGCATCATTTGCGGGCTGCTGGGTGAAGTTTGTAAGTGCACTTGCTGATCATCGAATGTCAGCAGGCAATGCCCTTGGTCATCGAGCCGGAGTCCCTCGATACCCATGGACCTACCAAAATCTTGCAATACTGGACTGATGAATGCTTTCATGGCTACTTGCCCCTGTTGGTCGCTGGTGGATCAGTTGAGCAATTGAGTAACGGGCGCCGTCGAAAGGTTCCTTGAGCATGAAGCTAAAAGGTGTGCGTTATGGACCTCCCTAGCTAGTGCCGCGCTAGAAGCAGGCCCAAATCTGGTCTGCCAGTGTGCGCATGAATTCCGGGCGTGTGTACAGGGCAAACACCGCCAGCAGCACGGCCAGAACCACGGCCCAGATCAGCACCCGCTGCCATGTGGGCAGGGGGTGTGGCGTGGCCATGGGGGCATCTGGGTGTGGGGTCATGGCGCTGATCTTACGTCGCAGCCACGGGCTGCTTGCGCTGTAAGGGGGATTCGTTCACCGGCAGGTTCACCAGGGCGGCAAACACACCCAGGGCGATGGACAGGTACCAGACCATGTCGTAGTTGCCGTTCAGGTCGTACAGATAGCCGCCCAGCCACACGCCCATGAAGCTGCCAATCTGGTGGCTGAAAAACACAAAGCCACCCAGCATGGACAGGTGCTGCACACCAAAAATCTGGGCGATCGTCGCATTCGTCAGTGGCACGGTGGACAGCCACAGAAAGCCCATGGCTGCGGTAAACATGTACACCGACCAGGGCGACAGCGGCGCCAGCAGGAACAGCACCGTCACCACCGAGCGCATGCCGTAAATGCCCGCCAGCACATGGCGCTTGTTCAGTGGGTATTTCTGGCCGAGGTTGCCCGCCAGGTAGGTACCAAAGATGTTGAACAGCCCCACCAGCGCCAGCCCGATGCTGGCCACGTGCGGGGCCATGCCAAAGTCCTTGAGGTAGCTGGGCATGTGCACTCCGATGAACATCACCTGAAAGCCGCAGACAAAGTAGCCCGCCGTCAGCCAGACAAAGCTGGGCGTGGTCCAGGCTTCTTTGAGTGCCTGAGCAATCGTCTGCTCGCGCTGGGGCGCTGCACCGCTGGCAAAGCCCGGCTCACGCAGGCCAAAAGCCAGCACGCAGATGATCAGCGCCATCACAGCCAGAATCAGCAGCGCGTTGCTCCAGCCAAAGGCGCTGATCAGACCACCTTCCACCGGCACCATGAAAAACTGCCCGAAGGAGCCTGCCGCCGCCGTCACGCCCATGGCCCAGCTGCGCTTGTCGGCAGGAATCTGCCGCCCCAGCACACCGTAGACCACGGCATAGGTGGTGCCCGCTTGGGCGGCGCCAATCACCAGACCGGCGAACACGGCAAACAGCAAGGTGGTCGGGGCCAGTGCCATACCGGCCAGCCCCAGGGCATACAGAACAGCCCCGCCAATCAGCACCTTGAAGGCGCCAATGCGGTCGGCCAGCATGCCCACAAAAATACCAAAAACACCCCACGAGAGGTTTTGAATGGCAATCGCCAGTGAAAAACTCTCGCGCGTCCAGCCCATGTCCTGCGTAATGGGTTGCAGCCACAGACCAAAGCCGTGGCGAATGCCCATGGCCAGGGTGACGATCAGGCCGCCGCACAGCAGCACTTGCAGCATGGGCAAACGGGCAGGGGACGATGGTTGTAATTGGTTTTGCATGGGCAGCAATGTAGCGAAATGCTTCGCGAAAAGCTGCAACATGCGGGATACGCATTGCGCAAACCCGCCATCGGATGGCACGATGGATGTTTTGCGCTAGCCGGAGTCCGCGATTGGTTACTGTGAATTTATCCAGCACTGAGCTGTGGCCGGAACTACAATCCGCCCCCATGGCAGCTAAACCCTCTACTTCTGCATCCGCCTATTCGGAAGGCTCAATCCGCGTGCTCAAGGGCCTGGAGCCCGTCAAGCAGCGTCCTGGCATGTACACCCGTACCGACAACCCCTTGCACATCCTGCAAGAGGTGATCGACAACGCGGCGGACGAAGCCCTCGCCGGATACGGCAAGAAAATCAAGGTCACCTTGCACACCGACGGCTCTGTCAGTGTGGAAGACGATGGCCGTGGCATTCCCTTTGGTCTGCACCCCGAAGAAAAGGCCCCCGTGGTGGAACTGGTCTTCACCCGTCTGCATGCGGGCGGCAAGTTCGACAAGGGCAACGGCGGGGCTTACAGCTTCTCCGGCGGCCTGCACGGCGTGGGTGTGTCGGTGACGAATGCCTTGTCCACCCGCCTGGAAGTGGCGGTGCACCGCGACGGCAAGGTCGCCACCCTGGCGTTTTCGGGCGGCGATGTGGTCGAGCCCCTGACCACCCGCACCATGGCCAGCGGTGACCGCAAGCAAGGCACCACCGTGCGCGTATGGCCCGACGCTAAATATTTTGATAGCGCCAACCTGCCCATGCATGAGCTGGTGCACCTGTTGCGCTCCAAAGCCGTGCTCATGCCCGGTGTCAGCGTCACGCTCACCAACGAAAAGAACAAAGACGTTCAGCAGTGGCAGTACAAGGGCGGCCTCAAAGACTATCTGTCGCAAACGCTCCACGCTGACCCGGTCATTCCTTTGCTCGAAGGCGAAGGTTATGCCGACAAGCACAATGACACCTTCAGCGAAGGCGAAGGTGCCGCATGGTGCCTGGCGTTCACCGAACTCGGCGCGCCCATGCGCGAGAGCTACGTCAACCTGATTCCCACCACCGCAGGCGGCACGCATGAAAGCGGCCTGCGCGACGGCCTGTTCCAGGCCGTCAAGGGTTTTATCGAGCTGCATGCGCTGTGCCCCAAGGGCGTCAAGCTCATGCCGGATGACGTGTTCGCACGCGCCAGCTTTGTGCTGTCGGCCAAGGTGCTCGATCCGCAGTTCCAGGGCCAGGTCAAGGAAAAGCTCAACAGCCGCGACGCCGTACGTCTGGTCTCTGGCTTTGTCAAACCCGCCATGGAGCTGTGGCTCAACGCCAATGTCGAGCACGGCAAGAAGCTGGCCGAACTGGCCATCAAGGCCGCGCAAGTGCGCCAAAAGGCCGGCCAGAAGGTGGAAAAGCGCAAGGGCAGCGGCGTGGCCGTGTTGCCCGGCAAGCTCACCGACTGCGAAAGCCGTGACATTGCCGACAACGAAGTGTTTCTGGTGGAGGGTGACTCCGCCGGTGGCTCGGCCAAGATGGGGCGTGACAAGGCCACCCAAGCCGTGCTGCCCCTGCGCGGCAAGGTGCTCAACACCTGGGAGGTCGATCGCGATCGCCTGTTTGCCAACAACGAAGTGCACGACATTTCCGTGGCCATTGGCGTCGACCCCCACGGCCCCCATGACGAGCCCGACCTGTCCGGCCTGCGCTACGGCAAGATTTGCATCTTGAGCGATGCGGACGTGGACGGCTCGCACATCCAGGTGCTGCTGCTCACGCTGTTCTTCAAGCACTTCCCCAAGCTGATTGAAGCCGGCCATGTGCACATTGCGCTGCCGCCGCTGTTCCGCGTGGACGTGCCAGCACGCGCCAAAAAGCCTGCTGTGAAGGTGTATGCGCTGGATGAGGGTGAACTCAACGCCATCCTCGACAAAGCCGCCAAGGAAGGCGTGCCGCGTGAGAAGTGCCAGATCAGCCGCTTCAAGGGCTTGGGCGAGATGAATGCCGAGCAGCTGTGGGAAACCACGCTCAATCCGGACACGCGCCGCCTGCTGCCCGTGCAGGTGCAGGGGCTGGATGCGGCGGCTTCGGCCGAAATCTTCGACCAGCTCATGGGCAAAGGCGAAGCCGCCTCGCGCCGCGAGCTGATGGAAGTGCACGGCGACGCTGTGGAAGTGGACATTTGATCTGCACACGCGGCATGCGCCAGCGCCTCGCACCTGGGCACGCCTGCGCTGGCAAGCGCGGGTGGTCAGCGCCGAATCTCGATACGGCGGTAGGGTGTGGCACTTGGGGCATTGCGCCAGTGGTGCTTAAATGTGAGTGATGACTAACACCTCTTCACCCCTCATAGCCATAGTCAATGTCTGCCGCCGCCCACTGGGGCGGTTGCCGCATTGGCTGGCGCGCGCAGCCTGCGCGGTGGGGGTGGTGGCTGGTGCTTCACTGGCACAGGCGCAAACCTGGTTTTTTGTGGATAACGACGGCGTGCTGCACTATGCCCAGGAACAGCTCGATGCGCGCTACCAGCGCTTTTCGATGACCACCCTGGAGCCCGGTGACGGCCCGCTGTTTGTCGACATCCGCAATGCGGCCAACCAGCTGGCCCTGGCGTCTGAAAAAGACCGCCACGCTGCCACGCGCTACTTTGCCAACAGCAGCGGCTACAAGCTGCATGCCAAACACATTCAGGCTGCGGCCCACAAAGTGGGCGTGGATGAGCAATTGCTCAAAGCCATTGCCACGGCAGAGTCGGGTTTCAACGCCTCGGCCGTCTCGCCCAAGGGCGCGATAGGGCTGATGCAGGTCATCCCCGACACCGCTGCCCGCTTTGGTGTGGAGGGCGATCGCAAACGCACCATCACGCAAAAGCTCAAAGATCCGGCCATCAACGTGCCTGTCAGCGCGCGCTATGTGCGCTACCTGCAAAGCCTGTTTCCCGGCCGCACCGACCTGGTGGTGGCCGCCTACAACGCTGGCGAAGGGGCGGTACAACGCTATGGCAACAAAATTCCGCCTTTCAAGGAAACCCAGAACTACGTCAAAACCGTGATGACCCTGTACGCTAGCCTGCAACCCACCCTGTTTGCCGAGCCCGGCATCAGCCTGTATGGCGGCAACGCACGGCTGACGCACAGCCCGGCGGACGACCACCGCCTGCGCATGACCATTCCCGCAGTCGCAGACAGCAATCCCTGATCTGCGCTGCCGCACCAGTCAACCCAGCAGGGCCAGGGCGTTGGAGGAGACGCCCACCACTGCTGCCAAGAACTAAGAAACTATGAGCGATCACGACCAACCTGAAGCCGAAGTAGAAGTTTCCACCCCCGCACAACCCCCGGCCAAGCCGCCTTTGTTGGACTTGGCCACCCAGGCCGCCGGCGACGCGCTGGAGCTGGGCCAGTACGCCCAGCGTGCGTACCTGGAATACGCGCTCAGCGTGGTCAAGGGCCGTGCTCTGCCCGATGTGGCCGACGGCATGAAGCCCGTGCAGCGCCGCATTCTGTACGCCATGGACCGCATGGGCCTGAGCTACTCGGGCACCAACAACAACACGGCCGCCAAGCCCGTCAAATCGGCCCGCGTGGTCGGTGATGTGCTGGGCCGCTTTCACCCGCACGGTGACCAGTCGGCGTACGATGCCCTGGTGCGTATGGCGCAAGACTTCAACCAGCGCTACCCGCTGATCGACGGCCAAGGCAACTTCGGCAGCCGCGACGGTGACGGCGCCGCCGCCATGCGTTACACCGAAGCGCGCCTGTCCAAAATCACCACGCTGCTGCTCGATGAAATCGACGAAGGCACGGTCAACTTCGTGCCCAACTACGACGGCAGCACGCAAGAGCCCAGCCAGCTGCCCGCGCGCCTGCCGTTCTCGCTGCTCAACGGTGCCAGCGGCATTGCCGTGGGCATGGCCACGGAAATCCCCAGCCACAACCTGCGCGAAGTGGCCGATGCCTGCGTGGCGCTGCTCAAAAAGCCTGCGCTGACGGATGACGAGCTGTTTGCCCTCATCCCCGGCCCCGACTACCCCGGTGGCGGCCAGATCATCAGCAGCACGCACGACATTCGCCACGCCTACAGCACCGGCCGCGGCAGCCTGAAAGTACGCGCCCGCTGGACCATTGAAGACCTGGCGCGCGGCCAGTGGCAAATGGTGGTCAACGAGCTGCCCCCGGGCGTCTCGGCCCAGAAAATCTTGGAAGAGATCGAGGAGCTGTCCAACCCCAAGGTCAAGACCGGCAAAAAAGCCCTCACGCAAGACCAGCAGCAGCTCAAGGCCACCATCCTCAGCGTGCTGGACGGCGTGCGTGACGAATCCAGCAAAGACGCCCCCGTGCGCCTGGTGATCGAGCCCAAGACCGGCAAAACCCCGCAGCAAGACCTCATCACCACCTTGCTGGCACACACCAGCCTGGAGAGCAACTCCAGCATCAACCTGACCATGATTGGCTTGGATGGCAAGCCCGTGCAAAAGTCGCTGCGCCAGATGCTGCAAGAGTGGGTGGAATTCCGCCAGACCACCATCACCCGCCGCTCGCAGCACCGCCTGGAGAAGGTGCAGGCCCGCATCCACATTCTGGAAGGCCGCCAGATCGTCTTGCTCAACATCGACGAGGTGATTGCCATCATCCGCGAGAGCGACGAGCCCAAGGCCGCGCTGATTGCCCGCTTTGACCTGAGCGACCGCCAGGCCGAAGATATTCTGGAAATTCGCCTGCGCCAGTTAGCCCGCCTCGAAGCGATCAAGATCGAGAAAGAGCTCAACGAGCTGCGCGAAGAAGAAGGCAAGCTGCAAGACATCCTGGCCAACCCCAAGAGCCTGCAGCGTCTGATGGTCAAAGAGATCGAATCCGACGCCAAAACCTTCGCCGACGAGCGCCGCACACTCATTCAGGAAGAGAAAAAAGTCACCGCCGAAATCAAGGTGCCCGACGAGCCCATCACCGTCATCATCTCGGACAAGGGCTGGGTGCGCACGCACAAGGGCCACGGCCACGAGGCGGGCAACTTCAGCTTCAAGGCCGGTGACCAGCTGTGGGGCACGTTTGAGTGCCGCACGGTGGACCAGCTCATCGTCTTTGGCAACAACGGCCGCGTCTACAGCGTGCCCGTGGCCACCTTGCCCGGCGGCCGTGGCGACGGCCAGCCCATCAACACCCTGATCGACCTGGAAGCCGGCAGCAAAATCGCCAGCTACTTCGCCGGCCCGGTCAGCGCGCAACTGCTCATCAGTGGCAGCGGCGGTTATGGCTTCATCGCCAAGGTCGAATCCATGTGCGCCCGCAACAAGGGCGGCAAGGGCTTTGTCACCATCCAGGACGGCGAAACCCTGTGCCAGCCCTCCGTCATCGGTGGCACCAACGGCAGCGTGGAACTGCCCGACGCCACCCACGTCGCCTGCCTGACGGCCAGCGGCAATGTGCTGACCTATGCCCTGTCCGAACTCAAGCTCATGACCGGCGGGCGCGGCCTGCAGCTGATGAAGGTCGAGGACCAGGACACCCTGGTCGGTGCCGCTGCCTACACCCGCTCCGTGCGCATCACCGGCGTGGGCCGCGGCGGCAAGGAGCGGGAGGAGTCGCTGGAGATCCGCTCGCTGAATGCCGCACTGGGCAAGCGCGGCGCCAAGGGCAAGACCACGGGGTGGACGTTCAAGCCCACGGGGATTTTCCGGGCGGAGTAAGTTTTCTTTGTTTTGATAGCTGGTGGCGCTTGCTGGATCAGCGCTAGAGGCTAAAAAGGCTGTTAACTATCTTGAGGTTAACAGCCTTTTTTTAATATTTCATTTAAATGGCCAATATTTTCACAGATGAAGATTCATCATATTTTTTAAATTCATTTTGTTCAATATTGTTTTCTTGGTTATTTTTGTAGTTTTCTATAATCAAGTTTGGTGTTAAATTTATTATTTCTTGGTTGTTTGCACTAATTAGATTCCAAATAAATACACAATTGCTGATGCTAACTGGAATTCTAAGGGAGGAGCGGCAAAAAGCGTCTATGATTTTTTCTCTTTCGAGACGTAAAAATTTTTTTGCTACCTCGTTGTTTGCAGTAAAAATCTTATTCAAATTTTCATTAAATTCTTCACTTAATCTTAATCGAAGTTTAAACAATAGCATTGCTTTCCAGTTTTTTTGCTTGTAATGGCGATATGCTAAATCATCAAATATTTTTTTCATACCCCATTCGCTTGTCTCTAACGTTGCAACAATACCATTTAATGATCGCGATAAATCAGGACTAGAGTCCCAAAAGCTTTTTTGCTTATACCGCATGTCATGCTCTACCTCATGCCAGCCTTCGGATAAAACACTGCGAATTTGAACTTCAAAAGTAGTATCGATTGGATTGTTATTTCTAATGCTGATTACGGCTGATTTATTGTGATTATTGCAATCAAAAATTAAGTTATACCTAGTAACAGAGAATTCTTCACCTTTAGGTGTATCTATGGCTGAATCTTCTTCTCTGTAATTATATTTTGAGCTTAATATTTTCTTTACATTTTTTATATCTTCGAAAAAATATAAAACTACGCGAATGCCGATAGCATCTTGAATTTTTTTTCCATTTAAACTGTATTTTTCAGGATTTTTTTTAATTTTTTGCATTAATGATTCATTTGCTTTGCCCCTGCCGAAAACTCTACACATAATTCCACAAGTTTCTAAGTGGTTTTCTATATCTCTTCGGATTTCTTCTGCTATATATTTGTATTCGCTGTCCATTTTTATCTGCCTAATAATTCTTTTATTTCTATTGTTTTTTCAAAGTTGATTTCTACAAAAGAAGAAGATCTTGGTTCCAGAAGAATTTGTTTTCTTTTTAGAGAAAATATAGCTTCGTATAAATTTTCTGGTGAGATATATCCATTATTTGTGCAGATGCCTTTTATTGGACGATGCTTGAATGTGATTGTGTCTCTTCCTTTGGGCCAAAACTTCTCTAGAACGAATTTCTCTGCTTCGTTGATTTTTTCTTGTTCTGGTGTGTCTTCTAGAGTTTCTGAGCGAATAAGCTCTCTTAACTGAGAAATAAAAGCGGCATCCCCATCAGGGGCCAATAAATAAATGGAGTCATTTTTTGTTTTGCTAATTATTGTGCAATTAAAAAATCTACAATTTAGAAATGTTGTGTGCACTATTTTTGATAAATCTAATTCACAGGTGTTAAAAGTGCACTCATTGAAGATCGTGTTTTTTATATAATTTTCTCCAACAAATACATTTTTTAATTCTATTGATTCTATTTCTCCATTTTCGATTGGTAAATCATAATTTTTCTTAAGAGTTAAATTTGTTATTGATCTGTTGGTGTAGTTTAAAAATTTTGAAGATTCTTCTAATTTTTTCCAAAGCTTAGTTCTTGTGCTATTTGATCTAGGGCTATAAGCTAAAAGCGCAGGCTCTAAGAAACTCCAGTCATCATTAAGCCATTCACGTTGCTTAAGAATATTTCTGGCTACATAATTTCCAAGAACGAATTCATTCACAAAACCAATTTTGTTGGGATTTCGTGAACTTCTATCTAGCAAAGCATGGCTGGCTAGTTTGTTTGCAACTTCGTCTCTTGTCGGTTTGTTATGAGGTGGGTAGTTTTTTATTGCTTTATCGATTAGGTTTGAATTTTTCTCTAGAATTAAGGAAACAATATATTCTCTTTCTTCTGATTTATATTGAAAATCGATCATGTCTCCTGCAATATTTTCTAGTACGATGTTTTGACTTTCTATATCTAGATATAATTCTTGTCTAACTTTTTCACGTTCTAGCATGAACGTGAAGTAGCTTTCGACAATATTTTCTGGGTCATTGCATATGTTCTTAAGTTTTTCTAGTGGAATACATCTTAAAAACGATAAGAGTACAGGGTTCGCAATATTGTCTATTTCAATTCCAGTTGATTTGAGTGTTTCAAGTCTTTCATAATCTAACCAGTCTTTAATACGTGGTTCACTTATTTTTATTTTGACTAACTCAAATTCTGTTTCATTCTTCTCAACCCATTTGTGAAATTCATCACCTTCGAAAAGAATAGTTCGTCGTGTTGTAAGAATTATTTTGGCATTATTTTTTAAATATTCTCCGATTGTCTCTAACATTGGTTCTCTGTTATTGAAATCGTTAATCTCACTACCATCTCTTAGAAGTTCATCAAAACCATCTAAGATAGTGACGACTCTGCCATTTAAAATTTCTTGCTGAACCAATCTAGAGGATAGCAAAGGAAAGGTTCTATCTATTTCATCTAATAAAATATGTTTGAAAATTCTGGCCTGTCTATTTCTTGATAGCTCTGCAAAAAGTGGAATCTTTCCTTCCATTGAATTTATTTTCGAAACTAATTCGTAGGATGCACATGTTTTTCCAAATCCAGCAGCAGCTTCGATAAGAATTAATATTGGTTTTTTTATTTTAATTTTTTGTAAAATTTCTTCAACTAATCCTTTTTCTCCACTCTTTCCGTCAATCGTATATGGAGACGTTAAGTATTCGTACGATGCATTTTCATCGTAATTTTTTACAATAGATGATGTAAATCTTTCATAATCTTGCTCTAGTCTTTTTTTATTTGAATCTATGGAAAAAAAACCATTAAATAAATTTCTTTCTACATTTACTGGATCAGTATATTCTCTTACGGTGCACGCATACCCTAACTGTGTGAAATCGCTGAAAGCTTTTTTATGACAATAATTGATGGATATAGGTATTATGTCTATATTTGAAAAATAACCTGCTTTAAGTGAGAAAACTATTACGTTATCTTCGTCGTAAGTTTTTTCTTCAATAAATCCGTATCTGGAGTAAATGTCTTTAATTTGTCTTTTGGTTATATTTAATTCATTCATTTTGAGTATGCATTTAAATCAAATTTTAAAATCCTCAGGCCACAAAAAATAAGGCCCAAACTTGGACTTCGCCACAAACTCAATCCCAGCTTGCTTGGCTGCTGGAGTGAGGTAATGGCGTCCGTTTTCTGCGGTCAGTAATTGCACGGCCACCGCCTTGGCCAACCATTCACCGGTTTTCATGCCGTGCTTCTGGGCGATGCGGGAGGTGGAGAGTTTTTGCGGGCCGTTGCCGCTGGGGCGGGCTTCGTCGTCAGATGCATCGGCACTGTCGCTGGCGGCGGTGGCTTCGTCCACGGTGCTGACGCGTTCCATGCTGATGCGGACTTCGTCACTGATGCGGATGATGCGTTGCGCTTCTTCGTAGGTGTCTTTGTAGAGTTCAGCGTCGTCCTCGCGGCGGATGAGGATGCCCATCTCGTTGTTATTGATTTGGCTGAATTCGTAAAGATTCAGGCTGGTAACAATCGCGTCCGACTCATTCAGGTAGCACTTGGCATGCAGGTTTTTGCAAAAACTGGTGCGGATATAGCTTTGCGCTTTGAGCCATTCCAGCTCTAGTGGCTGCAACTCGCTTTTGCCGTAGACGATGCGCACATCAATCTTCAAGCGGTTTTTGTCTTCCAGCAGCTCTTTCATGCGGTCATTGAGCTTGAGGAAGGGGCTGATCAGCACCAAGCGGTCTTTGGCGCTTTTGATGAGTTCTTCGAGGAAGTAGTTGGTGGCGGAGGTGTTGAGAAACTTGGCCATGTCGCCTCGTAAGGGTTGCAGGATTTGTCTTACATGACAGTCTAGAAACCCCAGCAGTAATTGCCTAGCAGCGCGTTGTTTTTGCTATGCAATTCGATTTCAGGCTTGCATTGCCGCCAAGAATCCGCAAGGCGTATCCAAAGCGTTAAGCATCAAAATGGCCTCTAGCGCTTATTTAGAAAGCGCTAGCAGCCATCAAAAATCTATAAATATTCAGCGCGCAAACCTATTTCTCATCCCTTCTACCTGCGCCGAGGCGCGCAGCTTGTGGGGTGGCGTGTGTGCCGAGTGGCACACACGCTGCGTAATCTGACTCGCCGCAGTTGTTTGAGCGGAACGGCGCAGCCGTGCAGCGAGTTCTGCGGCGCACCCCGCAGGCAAGCACCGCAGGAACAACGCAGGTAGCAGGGTGCCCTTTGCTTTGCTTACTTTGCTTTGGGCAAGCAAAGGAAAGTAAGTCGCCGCCGCGCGATAAGCGGGCTCGAAGATCAAATACCCGGAAAAAGCTAAAAAACCAATAGCTATCAGCGCTTGCTACATAAGCCTTACACCCCAAAAACACCCATAAACCCTCTGCAGAATGGGTGGAATTAACCCAGCGCTTTCTCCAGGCACCGCCAGCCAATATCAATAAATATAGGTAAAAACCCTAAGCTTTGAGCGAAGTCGCTCACCTTGTTTTCCCTCATCTTTGGAGTGCATGTGCCATGCTGATTCGTTGGACTTTCTTGTGCGCAGCCGTGGCTGCTTTGACTGCTTGCTCTGCTGTAAGCCCCATTGCGAAGGACGATGCCCAGTCGTCTACCGTCAGCGCTTGGAGCTACCCCGGCGAGCACAACCAAATGCGTGAACTTGGCTGGGAATAAGCCGCCAACAAGCTGAAAACTAAAAAGCCTTCTGGGTTGTGCCAGAAGGATTTTTTCATAGCTGCCAGCGCTTGCTGCATCAGCGCAAAACCCTAAAAAAAACACCAAAATTCCAAAAAAACCAGCGTTGCACACCAGATATCGGTCTGGAGACCGAAATATCACTGATTTCAGTGATTGGCGACATGAGGCAGAAGGCGTAGCTTTGTGTACGAGCTGACAGCAGTACCGGCTGTCCCGAAGCTGTCGCTTGCCCCCATACATTGATCCCCCCTGTAATTGGCACAACTGCGCAGCACTTTGCAGCGCGGCGCAGCCATGCAGGGGTTGTTGATTTCAAGGAATTTTTTTGATGCGTATCCCCTATCTTTCTCGCGTGGCCGTGGCCGCGCTCACCGTGTGCAGTGCGGCCTGTGTGAACGCGCAAAGCAGCGTGCAGCTGTATGGCCGCGTGAACATGGCGTTGGAATACCAAAAGCTGGGCGGGCACAACGTCACCGGTCTGCAGTCCAATGGCTCTTTCATCGGTTTGCGTGCGCAAGAAGACTTGGGTGCGGGCCTGAAGACCGGGATGGTGCTGGAGGCTGACATCAACGCGGACACCGGCGCGGGCCGCGATAAATGGGGCGCTGACACTGGGCTGTCCTTCCAACGCCATAGCGAACTGTATGTGAGCAGCAGCTGGGGGACGCTGCGTTTGGGCGCGTTCAAGTCTGCATCGTATGAGGCAACGGCGCAGGCTATTCAGTGGCACACCGATGAAGGCACGGCCTTGAGCGACGGCTTTGCCTACCCTGACACGCCACGTGGCAATGTGCTGGCTGTGCGCAGCGCCTCCTTGGGTGGGTGGACGGGCGAGTTGCAATACGCTTTTGGTGAAAAAAAGGTGCTGAACGGTGCTACGTTGAAGCTCCGTGGTGAGGTCGATGCCGCCCTGCGCTACGCGCAGGGGCCTTGGGGGCTGGGGTTGGGCTACAACCTGTACCGCAACAAAGACACGGTGTGGGGTGATACGACCCGTGATGCAAGCTATAGCGTACGCGCCAGCTACGACAACGGTACATGGGCACTGGGGGCGTATTACCAGCAGCGCAAAGACGCTTCGAACGGGGTGAACTACGGTCACTCCGATCGCCGCAGCAAGGTGTTGCGCGTGGCGGCCAAGTATGTGCAGGGTGCGTCGGAGTGGCACGCCAGCATTGGCCGCCGTACCGGTCATTCATACTATGAAGACGCAACAGTCTCTGAACGTAATGGCCTGGGTGCTACCGAGTGGATGGTGGGCTACCACTACAACCTCAGCCGACGCAGCAAGCTGTATGTGCAGTATGGCCACCAAGACCTGCTGAACATGCACAGCATGCCTGCGCTGTGGGTGGGCAATATGGATCATTTCCAGGTCTTGTCGGTAGGCTTGCGTCACCAGTTCTAAAGCAGGGGCAGCACTAGGCTGCACTTTGTGGTGCGGGTGGGCGATGCCTGCTCGCACATGGTTTACCCTTGGGGTTTTGTTGGATCAGCGAGTTTTTTGTATGAGCATGTCGACCTCCGGCCCCATCACCCGCCACTACGTAGGCAAGCGCGTGTCTGAAATCGCCATTCACAACGGCACCGTTTATCTGGCAGGCCAGATTCCTGAAAACAACCCCGGCGCGGATATGCGGGTACAGACGCAAGAGGTGCTGGGCCATGTAGAGCGCCTGCTGGCCGAGGCGGGCAGCAGCAAGGCGCACATGCTGTCGTGCCAGATTTTTATTCGCGATGCGGCGGACATCACGGTGATGAACGAGGTCTGGGATGCGTGGGTGGTGCCTGGCCACACCCCGCCCCGTGCGACGGTGGTGGCACCGGCCATCAACCCCGGGTATTTGATTGAAGTGGTGGTGACGGCTGCGCAGATTCAGCCAGCTTAAGCGCTAGTTTTAGGCATAAAAAAAGCTGCTAACGCCCGTGTGATAAGCGTTAGCAGCTACCAAAAATACCAGAACCCGGGCAAGCCCCGGTGCCGGTACAGGGGAAAACAAAACAGGTCTCTACATCAGGCCGCTTTCGCGCAGCGCCGTTTGGATGGCCGTATCGCGCACGGCTTGCACGTTGGCATCAAACTGAACGATGTCCTGCGCATGCAGGGGGACGGCCACGCCTTCGGCCTTGAATAACTGGGGCAGCAAGCCGGTCAGTGTGTGTATCTGGGTAGCGTTGTGCGTGGCCTGGTGCAGTTGGCCCAGGGCCTGGTCTTTGGCGAGCCTGGCGTTGTCATTGTTCTGGCGCGCTTGCTGAATTTGTGCGGGCGAGTATTTGCTGGGTGACGTACTCATCTGAAACCAGACTTTGAACGTCTGGCGGTGCGCGTTCATCGCCAGTCCCACATTGCGGTTGGCTTGGAGCATGGCCTTTTGGGCCGCGATGGCCTGCTGTGGCAAGGATTGGGTCGACGCGTTGGGTTGTTGGGCCTGCAGCACAATGGCCTGGCGCACGGCCTGCCGTACATCACGGCTGCGCAGGGGTTTGTGGTCCCCCGTATGCAGGCCGTTTTGTTGCAGCACCTGGTTGGCAATCTGGCTGCCGAACTGCTGCGTGAGCGATGCTTTGAAGCTGTTTTTGGCCGACTGGTTGATCTGCGCGTCGCTGCGCCCGGGCAGCCAGGAGGTGACGCGCCCCCACAGTGCGCCCAGACGCGACTGGGACTGCAGCTCGCCTTGGTTGTCGAGTTTGACGTGGGTGTGCTGCGTAGCGGTGTGGACAAAGGTGTTGAGAGATATGGACATGGCGATGGCTCCGTCAACAAAAAGGATGGCGGAGCGGGCTCAGCCGCGAATCCAGCTGGCGGTTCCCAGGTCTGCGTGCGGGGCCGACGGCGCAGGGGCGGCAGCAGCGGCATCGGCACTGGCGGGCTGCAGGTGGGCGGCCAGCAGTGTCTGGCTCCATTGCTGGGCGACGTTGACAAAGCTTTCCACGCAGCGCTCAAACATTTCGGGGGATTTGCCGTTGCACTCCAGCACCTGGGTCAGCACCACCAGCCCGGCTTCTTTATCCAGGCCCAGCGTGGCACCTGCGGTGCCGTTGAAGAAGAAGTTGGCCTCCAGCAGCTGGGCATACAGCGCCGCAGTGGGGATGGGCGGCACGGTGCCCATGACGGCGTAGATCAGCAGGGTGTCGGTGTGGTCCACGTGCTCAAAGTTGACGAGCAGCTCATCAAACTCCAGGCAGGCATAGCCTTCTGCATTCAGCGCGAAGTCCGCAATGCCCATGCTTTGGGTGAATTGTTGGAGAAGGGCTGTGATGTGTGCATGCATGGTGGCTCCGCAAAAGACCAGAGGAATGCGGAGTAAGTAACGCCAGGTGCCCAGGAGTTCCCTGCGCTGGCGCAGCGGTGCACGGGTGCCCGCGCAGGGCGTTCAGGCGCTGGTGGGGCTGTAGCCATCGTAGGCCAGCGAGGCGGCGGCCAGGTCTTCCAGCGCAGTGCCCACGGATTTGAAGAGCGTGATCTCTTGCGCGTTGCGGCGGCCCGGGTGCTGGTGGCGGCACAGCTGCTCTAGCGTGGCGGCCAGCTGGTCGCTGGCCCAGGCGCCTTCGTCGATGGCGGACAGCAGGTCGCCCGCTTTGAGCAGGGCCTCGGTGGTGTCGCTGAACACGGTGGCACGGCGCAGGCAGTGGCCGTCGCTCTCGCGCATGGCGGGGGTGAAGCTGCCAATCAGATCCAGGTGGGTGCCCGGCTGCAGCCACTCGCCGTGGATGAGCGGGGTGGTGGAGAGGGTGGCGCAGCTGACGATGTCAGCGCGGCGCACGGCGGCTTCCAGATCGGGGGCGTGCTGCGCGGCCATGCCCTGGGCGCGCAGTTGTTCCACCAGGGCGTGGGCGCTGGCGGGGTTGCGGTTCCAGACATCCACGCGCTCCACGGGGCGCACGCAGCGGTAGGCATGGGGCAGCAGGCTGGCGACGCGACCTGTGCCCACCACCAGCAGGCGCCGCGCATCGGGCCGGCTGAGCCAGCGTGCCGCCAGTGCCGAGGCCGCGGCCGTGCGGCGTGCGGTGATGGTGTCGCCGTCGAGCATGGCCAGCGGCTGGCCGGTGCAGGCGCTGTACAGGGTGTAGACGGAGTGCAGCCCGGGCAGGCCGTAGCGGTGGTTGCCGGGGAAGATGGAGACGGTTTTGACGCCCAGGCGCTTGCCCTGCTGCCAGGCGGGCATGAGCAGTAGGATGCCGCTGTCCGCTTCCTGCGCGCCGGTGATGGCGTGGTTGTGGCGCAGCGGCACTTCGCAGCCTTCGATGAACATGCGCTCCAGCGCCATCAGCAAGGCGGGGAAGGGCAGGTGGTGTTCGGTCTGGGGCTGGCTAAGGATGAGCATGGGCGTGGAACGGCGTGAAGCGGTACGGAGCGCTGTCGAGCGGCTGGAGGGGGAGGGCTGCCCCCATCTTAGGCAGCCCGCCTGGCCCGCAGCAAGGGCGCAGACCCTGTATGACGCTGCGGTATGTGCCAGAAAATATAAGCTTAAAGTGCTGAAAACCTAGGTGTGGATTACGCAGGCAGATATCAAAAATGCGGTGTTGGCGCGCTGCAGCGGTTGTGTTGCCGCAGCGCCGTGGCACAGCTGGCGCACGGCGCGGGCGCTCAGCGCTCTGGGTTGGGCGCGGTGCGTGCGGTGGCGGCGGGGTTCCACTGCATCAGGTGCAGCACGGACTGCCAGGTGGTCTTGTAGTTGTCCAGGTACTGGCGCGATTGCGCATGGCTCCAGCGCAGCGGGGTGAGGTTGGCGGCAGTCAGTGCCTGCACCACCACGGGCGCGTTGGACGTTTGCTCCAGCGCCTGAATCAGCTGGGCCTTGGCGGTGGGGTTGATGTCTTTGGGCGCAAAGGCGGCCACCCAACTGGGGGGCAGCGGGGGCAGGCCCAGATCGGTGAACAGCGGTGCGGGCGGCAGATAGGCGGCACGCAGTTTCTGTGCCGTGGCCAGCAGGCGTACCTTGGGGCCCAGGTAGGCGTAGTGCCAGCAGGGGGCCAGTGCCATGTCGGCATCCTCGCGCCAGGCCATGGCCTGGTTGTGGGCGCCCCGGTAGCTCAAGGGCACGATCTTGGCCGGGCCGGGCGGGGCCGCACGGGTGGCCTGCGAGAGCGCGTGCAGCCAGAACATGGACTGCCCGCTGCGGGCACCAATGCCAATGCGCACCGAGCGCGGCTGCTGCACGATCCAGTTTTTAATATTTTGCCGCTGCAGCAGCGGTGAGCCTTCCTGCACAAACAGGCACCAGGGCAGCTCAAAAAACACCATGAGGGGCGTGAGCTGGTCCAGCTGGCGCAGGGGGGCAGCCCCGTGGTCGCCGAGGACGCTGGTGGTTTCGCTCATCAGCACGATCAGGGGGCGCTGGTTGTTGGTGTGCAGCGGCTGCGCGGGCTGCTCATCGTCAAAATGCAGCTCCACGGGCTTGCGCAGTGCCTGCTGAAGCTGCTGGTGCAGCGTCAGAAACAGATCGCGCGCCTGCGGCATGGGGCTGGCCACCATGCGCCAGCGTTCGGGCGCTTCCTGGCTGTACGCATGCGGCGCCAGACCCATCCAGCAGGTGATGATCACCGCCAGCAGCCAGCGTGTGCGCAACAGCCAGAACCAGCGCGAAAGCCTCTCAGTTTTTTTAGACATATGGCTATCTGAAGAAGATAGAAATGAAAACAATAAAACTGCCCAGGACGATTTAAAAAAATAATAAGCCATGCTTTGCAGAAAAAAATAGCACTACGGATAAGCGGTGGCAGGGTAAATATTGATTGAGGATGGTGCGATCACAGTGCAGCGATTCACCTTGTTTGGTGGTTGCGGCGCTGTTGGAGCGGTGGGTGACGGGCGGCTTCGCTTTCTGTGTGAAAGCGTCAGAGCGGCCGTGTTTGCGCATCGGCATGGCATGCCCGCTGCGGCCAATGTTTGCACCGTTTGTGGACGTTTGTGGCCGTTGTTGGCACGGGTGGTACAGCGCGAAGGTCACGGTGATGCACCCACGCGGTGCTGGCAGGGCGGCCTGCCTTGTGGGATGAAAATATTGGTCAAAAACCGCTGCAACCGTGATGCAGTCTGCGGAGTTAGCTCACAAAAAACAGCCCGCAAGCAGCGGGCCGTGTGGCGGTTACGGGCGGGCTCAGGTGCGTGGAGGCATGGCCGGGCGGCCCATGCCGCGCACCGGTGGTGTGCCGTTGGCGGGAAAGCCGGGTGGGGGCCCACGGCGCCCGTTGGGCCCGCCGGGGCCCAAGTCCGGCATCTTGCCCTGGGCCTGGCAGCTGGCGGCGTCCAGGCGGGTGCGGATGGTCAGGGTTTTGCTGGCCACCATCACCCCGCCCACATTGCGCACCTCAAAGAGGTAGGGCGATGGGTCGGCCTCGTTGCCAATCACATTGTCTTGGGCCAGCGTGGTGTCGGGCTGCCCCTTGGCCTTGTACAGCGGCTGCCGCGCAAAGATGGCCTGATTGAGCGCATCCGGAAACAGCAGCTGGGTGATGGACCAGGCTTGTGCGCGGTCGTCGGCGTTGTAGCTGCCTTTCAGGATGCGCAGGTGCACGTGGTTGGCGCGGCCGTTGTACCAGCCGGGGTAGCAGCTGTCGAAGTGCACCACGCCCTGCACATCGGTGCGCTGGTAGCCCCGGAAGAACTGCTTGTTCAGGTCATCCTGGTGGTTGTTGCACATCTGCACGATCTGGCCGGAGTAGCCCCCCGTGTGGTTGGTGTGCCAGATTTCCACGATGGCGTCTGACACGGGCTGGCAGTCCGTGTCGACCACCCGCAGCACCATGTGCAGGGGCAGGCCGTCCCAGCCGTCACTCACATCCACGCGCTGTGGGGAGGTGGTGTGGCAGGGGCCAATCGTGGCCTCACAGGTCAGCATGCAGCGGGTGGCCCCCAGTATGAAGGGGTTGGCAGCGCGCGCGGCGGCGCTGATGGCCTGGGTGCCGCCCGTCAGCCACTGTGCGGCGGTGAATTGCTCGGCGGTGCCCAGTGCAGCCACGGTGCTGCCTGTGCCTGCGCCGGTGGCGCTGCTGGCACAGCCACCCAGTGCGGCCAGCAGGGGGCTGGCTGCAGCGGCCTGCACCAGCTGGCGGCGCGAGAGCGCGCCAGGCTGCATGGGGAAATGCTGGGGGGATGTGGGCATGCTCATACCTCGGAGGTGGTTGCGTGGGATGACCATGCTAGTGCCCGCATGCCGCCTGGCGTGTAGGCGCGCCAAGATGCATGGTGACAGGTCGTAAAAAAGACATCAAAACGGCTTGTAGCGCCGATGTGGTCGGTGCAAGCAGCTATGTTTTTTAACAAAATGCCGGGCCTGTGCAGCTTGCCGAGCTGCACGGATGCGCAGGTGCACGGATGCCGCGTTACTGCGGCTGGCGGTGCACGCTCAGCCCACCAAAGCTTTGCTGCACGGGCATGATTTCAATGCTGTTGACATTCATGTGGGCCGGAGCCTGGGCCACCCACAGCGCGGTATTGGCAATGTCTTCAGGGGTGATGAAGGCCACGCCCTCATATACCTTCGCGGCCTTGTCGGCATCGCCAAAGCGCACATTAGAAAACTCGGTGCCACCGCACAGCCCGGGCTCGATGTTGGTCACGCGCACCGGGGTGCCAAACAGGTCGGTGCGCAGGTTGCGGCTGAACTGCTTCACAAAGGCTTTGCTGGCACCGTACACATTGCCGCCGGCATAGGGCCAGCTGCCTGCGGTGGAGCCAATATTGATGACATGCCCGCGCTGGCGCTGCACCATGCCGGGCAGGAAGGCGCGGCTCATGTGCACCAGGCCTTTGCAGTTGGTGTCGATCATCGTGTCCCACTGCGCCAGATCAGCGCTTTGGGCGGGGCCCAGACCCAGCGCCAGACCGGCGTTGTTGATCAGCACGTCCACCTGCGCCCAGTCGGCGGGCAATTGTGCAGGCAGGGCAGCCACGGCCGCGGCATCGGTCACATCCAGCTCAATGGCCAGCAGGGCCTGGCCCAGTTCGGCGGCCAGCGTGTCCAGCTTGTCTTTGCGGCGGGCGGTGGCAATCACGCGGTGGCCTGCCTGTACAAAACTGTGCGCCATGGCTGCGCCAAAACCAGCCGATGCGCCGGTAATAAGAACGATCATGAAGAAGCCTCTTGTCTTGGAATGGGGGAGTGTGCGAACGGTGTCTCGTGCCGCATTGTCGCGACAGGCGGCACGGTTGGGCAAGCCCTGCGGTGGGGTGCAGGCGGCGGTGCCGCGTGGGCCCGTCAGCGGGATTCGGCCACAAACACTTCGACGCGGCGGTTTTTGGCGCGGCCCCAGGCGCTGTCGTTGGAGGCAATGGGCTCGCGTGCACCACGGCCTTCGGTCTGAATGCGTGGGCCGCGCACGCCCTGGCTGAAGATGTACTGGCGCGTGGCGTTGGCGCGCTGCAGCGACAGCGGATCGTTGATGCGTGCGCCGCCGGTGCTGTCGGTGTGACCGATGATGACCACGCTGGTGTTCGGATTGCGGCGCAGGCTGCCCACAAAGCTGTTGAGCACCGGGCGGAACTGGCGCTTGATGGTGGCGCTGTTGCTGTCAAACGAGATGTCGGCCGGAATGGCCATCTTGAGCTGGTTGTCGCTGGTGCGGCTGATGGTGACACCGGTGCCGCGTGTGGCGGCTTCCAGCTCCTTGCGCTGGCGCTCCATGTGCGCCGACCAGATGTATGCCCCCACGCCACCCACGGCCGCACCAATCAAGGCCCCTTGTCCGGCTTTGCCCCCGGTAGCCTTGGCGACGCCTGCGCCCACGACCGCGCCAGCCCCCACGCCAATGGCGGTATTGCGCTGGGTTTCGGTCATGGTGTCACAGCCACTCATCGCCAATGCAGCCGCCAGGGCCAGGATGGTGCCGGTTTGGATAGACATGTTTTCTCCCTGTAACAAATGTGAAGAATGTATAACCATTTGCCGACGTGACAGGGCATTCAGGGGCAGTTTGATAGGGTGTGGGTACATCTCAAAAAAGTGAACCATATGCACACAGAGGGATGCCAGTGCCCACAAGGCGCTGGTGTGACACTGGTGGGCGGCATCACCAAGCCATACAGGAAGACGCATGAATCACATTGCCAATGGGCAACCCGCCTCACCACCAGTGCGGATGTACTGGGAGGATTTGCGCCCGCAGGGGGCACCGGGACCGGGCTGGTCGGAGCAACTGCAGCCCGGGGTGTGTGCGCTGGTGGATGAAAGCGGCGATGCCGCCGCGCACTGGCTGGGCGCGTTGACTGGCTATGCGCTGCCTGCACAGGGCCGTGTGGTGTGCGGCCCGCTGACCAACCCGCCAGACAGCCCGCTAGACAGCGCGGCCTATCAGGCACAGGTGTGCTGGCACAACCCGCGACTGCCACTGGCCAGTACGGAGCGTGAAATCACGGCGCAGCATTGGGTGCAGCGCATGGCCCAGCGTTGGCCCAGTTGGGACGACAGCGCCTGGGAGGTGCATTGCGCGGGGTTTGCGCTGCAGCCACATATGGACAAACCGCTGTGGCACCTTTCCACCGGGAGCTTGCGCAAGCTGGGCATGGCTGCCGCACTGGCCAGCGGGGCGCGGCTGACGGTGATTGAAGAGCCCGTGGCCGCACTGGACAGCAGCAGCATTCGCTACCTGAGCCAGGCGCTGGACGCGCTGGGCGAAGCCCTGGCAGGCGCAGCCACCCCGCGCTGGGTGCTGGTGGCCCACTGGGAGCCCTTGCCCGGTGTGATGTGGGATGAGGTGCTGGCACCGCCCGCGCTGACCGCGGCCTAGGGTGGTGCCGGCGACATGTGCGGCCGGCTAGGGCGGTGTGTCAGTCCAGCGGCGCGGGCAGCACATAGCCCACGATGGTGATGAAGTGCAGCAAGCTGCCGCCGATCACAAACAAGTGCCAGATGCCGTGAAAGTGGCGCACCCGCGTGTCCAGCACAAAAAACACAACGCCAATGCTGTAGAGCAGGCCGCCAGCGGCCAGCCAGACAAAGCCCGCCGTGCCCAGGGCCTGCAGCAGCGGCCCGGTAGCAACCAGTACCACCCAGCCCATCACGGCGTAGATCACCAAAGACAGCACACGGGCCTCGCTGCGCGGCTTGATTTCTTGCAGCATACCGATCAGCGCCAGCCCCCAGATCACGCCAAACAGGCTCCAGCCCCAGGCCCCGCGCAGACTGATGAGGCAAAACGGCGTGTAGCTGCCCGCAATCATCAGGTAGATGCTCAGGTGGTCGCACTTTTGCCAGATGCGTTTGGCGCGGCCGCGCACGCTGTGGTAGGTAGTAGAGATGGCATACAGCAGCACCAGCGCACCGCCGTAGATGCTGACACTGGTGATGGCCTGCGCATCCGCACGCAAGCTGGCCAGCACGATCAGCCAGACAGCCCCCGTCAGTGCCAGCAGGGCACCGACCAAATGGGTCCAGGCGTTGAAGCGTTCACCGTGATACATGCTGCTTATGGTGGGGACGATGTCACTGCTTGCAAGCCAGAACAAGGCAAGCAAAAGTGTCAGCGAGCGGCGCGGCCCGTTGGCGCACGCATGGGTAAGGGCTAGCTGTTCTGGCTCCAGCGGTAGTTGGTCGTTATGCCCTGGGCGTCCGTCAGCGTGAAATGTTGGGCGTCATGGATGCGCAGTTGAATGTGCTGCTCGCCGGTCGATGCGCTGCCGTCATAGTGTTCCCAGGCCACGGTAGCCAGGATGCAGCCATCGACCAGCGCTTGCATCTGGCACAAGAAACTGATGCCCCAAGGGGTTTGCCAGACCGGCTCGCCCATGACATCGAGCCACTCCAGTTGGGTCATCTGGGGCGTCGCCGGGCCTTGCGCGAAGTAGTGACCCGGCTGCAGGGGTTCGGGCCAGAAGCGCACCTCGGGCGCGGCTTCTGCCGCGTGCAGCACATACCGGTTCGCCCGGCCTTGGGCATCGCACAGTGTGAAGCGGGTGTCGCTGTCGATCTGCAGCCACAAGGTGTTGGCGCGCAGCGTGCCACCGCCGTCGTCCCACTCCACCTGCCAGCACTCCCACCACTGGTTGCCGTGCTGCACACGCGCAGTGCTGCGCACATAGCCCGAACTGCCATCGCTGGCCAGACCGGGGGCTCCTGCCCAGCGGCACAGGTGCAGCGTCTGCCATTGCGGCAGCGCGCAGTTATCAAAGTCACTGCGGTACTCGCCGGGCGGCAGCATGCCGGGCCAGCTGGGTGGGGACGTGGGGGTGGTTGGTGTGTCCAGCAACAGATGCAGTGCGGCAAAGTGTTCGGTATGCATGGCCGCAGTGTACGCAGGGGCGGGCGAGCGGTAGGCGGCCGCGCACCGCCGCTGCCTGTTGGCGTGCTTTTACAGCGCGATGGCCAGCAGATCGCTTTCCACGCAGATGCCGTTGTCCAGACCTGCACGCACCAAAAAGCCTTCGTCCAGTGCCACGAGCTGGGCGCTTTCGACGTTGAAGCCTTCATTGCCTTGGGCCGTCTTGAAGCTGAAGTAGCCGCGCACAGGCAGCTCGGCTGCGCATTCCATGTCGATGGCAGCGTGCTGTTCGGTCAGCCACTGGCGTGCCGATTGCAGGGTGGCGGCCACGGGCAGGCAGTCGGCAGGAATGTCGATGTGGGCGCTGCGGGTGACGTCGTCACCGCTCAGACCGTCGATGTCGCCGATGGTGAAAAATGCAACTGCAAAGCTTTGCTGGCTCATGGTGAAAGTTTTTTGCTATCAAAAAAAGTGCATTGTGCGCGCTGCTGCAAATGCTTTGAGCCAGTAGGGTATGAAGTGCAGTGCGCACCAGGCGCCAGGCACTGCACGCGATGTTTACTGCGGCTGGGCGTGGAAGGCCTTGTTGGCAATCTTCCAGCCGTGCTCCGTTTTGAGCAACACAAAGTAGTCGGTGAAGGTGACGCTGCCGTGCACCAGGGTGACTTTGGCCATGGCCGAGGTGCCGGTGATGTCCAGCCAGTCAATGCTGCGCCGGCGCGTGGCCTCGTCGGGGGCGGGGGTGTTGCGAAAGCGCTGGCAGTAAAAGTCCAGGTCCCAGGAGGTCAACGGCCCCTCGCGCACGCTCTCCAGGCGCGCGGTGGGCAAAAAGGCGGCGCGCATGTGTGCGGCGTTGTCTTCGGCGTGGCCGCGCAGGTACAGCTCCAGGGGAATGCGTGCGGCGCTGTCTTCGGGGTGGGTGTGCGGCATGCAGCGGCTCCGGATAGGGTTGGGCAAAAGCTGTCGCATGCTAGCGGGGCGCGCCGGGCCGATTGCATGTGCGCAGGTCACAGGTGTTTCACCAGCGGCGCTGCGTGCGCCCAAAACAAAAGCCCCGGCCATGGGCACGGGGCTTGAGGTGGGCTGCCGGGCGAGCGCCGCGGCAGCTGCGTGGGCGTATTAAGCGCCCAGCTTCAGGGCGCCCTTCATGATGAAGGAGTGGCCAGGGAAGGAGCAGAAGTAGGTGTAGTCGGTGCCAGCCTTGAGCTTGGCCACGTCGATCACGACCTGGGTCGATTCACCACCGCCAACGACCTTGGTGTGAGCGATCACGCGGGTGTCGCCAGCCTTCACGTAGTCGGCAGCAGCGCCAGCCTTCATGCCGTCCGCAGCGGTGGCGGTGGCATCAGCGGCGGTGGTCAGCACCAGGTTGTGGCCCATGGAGGACTTGGGCATCTTGCCCACGTGCTTGAGGGTGACGGTGTAGTTCTTGCAGGCCTTGGGCACTTCAATGTTCTTCACATTGAATTGCATCTGGTCATTGCCTTCGACGGTCACAGCGCAGTCCGCAGCCATGGCGGGGGCAGCCACTCCAGCAGTAGCCAACAGAGCGAGCGTCATCAAAGTCTTTTTCATAGCGCGAATCCTTCCGAATCAATCTGGGTGAAGTGAGAGGTGCTCGGCAGTTACCAGCCTTAGACCGGGTCTAACTGAACTGTCCAGTTGGGCCTCATTGTGACCTTGAATTTTCAGTGTTTTGTGAAATTAAAGAAATGCATACAGCGCTTGCGTGCTTTTTGCATGCAGGCATGACGCGGATCAATAAATCGGCGTCCGGTGAACGGGCTGGCAGGGCAGTTTTTATCAAAAAAAGAGCAGCTTTCGCTGATTTTTCAATGACTTATCGATAGTTTGTCTATGGAAGCCTTGGTGAATAAGCGCTGGCTGCTCTGGTTTTGAGAGAAGGCGACAGGCAAGCCTTAGGACAAGACCGCTTCTGGCTTGCTGGCCATGGGGGCGGTGCCGCGCAGCAGTGCCAGCGAGTGCAGGCGCGCCTGCGCACGTTGCAGGTCAAACTGCTTGGCATCAAAGCCGGTGGCAGCGGTCTCGGGCGCTGCCAGCAAGGCATTCAAGCCTGCAATACCGCCGCAGTCTTCGGGGGGGCAAGCATTGCGCCCGCCCAGGCACATGGGCAGGCTGTGCAGCGCCGCATCGCTGCCAACAGCGGCCAAGGCCTCCAGCTTGATGCGGTGCAGCCAGTGATCGCCAAAGTCGTACAGATAGCGCACGGCCAGGGCCTGGCCTTGCAGCAACTGACCCAGCGTGTAGCGGCGCGCATCCATGGTGGGATCTTCGGGCGTGTCTGCATCGGGCTGGCCGTAGCGCTGGCCCGCAATTTCAAACTCATACAGGTGGCGGTTCTGCCAGCCCATTACGGCCTGGATGGCGCGGTGCAGCTGCGCCAGGGTAATCGAATCTGCTACGACGAGGCGGCGCCAGACGGCGGGCTTGGTATCGCACAGCTGAATATGCAGTTGGTAGCTGCTGCGGGTTTTGGTCATGGGGTAGTCTCCTCCCAGTGGCAATCACAGTTCTGCGGCGTGCGCAGTTATTTCATGCCCATGTTTTAGCGCAGCTCGCATGGACGTGTGGCGGGTGCGGGTAAGTACTGGCTCTGCGGGTGCAGGGGATTTGGCCGTATGGCTGAAGCCATCGGCAATTTATGGTTGGCGTAAAAAAGGCACCCGAAGGTGCCTGTGAAAGTAGCAATCGATGCGGGCGATGCTCAGTCCACGCTGGCGCCCGAGGCTTTCACCACGGGCTCGTACTTGCTGCGCTCAGCGGCCATGAAGCTGTCGAACTGCTTGCTGGTGGTGGGCACAGGCTCGGCCATCAGGGCGGCAAAGCGCTTTTGTGTTTCGGGGTCCTTGAGCGCCGTGGTGAAGGCATTGTTCAGATCGGCCACCACGTCGGCAGGGGTGCCAGCGGGCGCCACCAGGCCCCACCACGTATCAATGGCAAAGCCCTTGATGTTCTTGGACAGTGGAGGCACGCCAGGCAGCAGCGGGCTTTCGCTCAGGGTGGTCACAGCCAGGGCCTTGAGCTTGCCGGACTTGATGTTGGCAGAGGCAGCGGCCAGGTTGTCGATGTTGAAGTCCACTTCACCGGCCAGCAGGGCCAGCTGTGCGGGGCTGGCACCGCGGTAGGGAATGTGCACGGCGGTGAAGTCCAGCCCTTGCTTGAACATTTCACCAGCCAGGTGGCCGGCGCTGCCGTTACCGCCGCTGCCATAGCTCAGACGGCCAGGGTGGGCCTTGCCGTAGGCCACGAGGTCGGCCACGGAATTGATCTTCAGTTCCTTGGCGCGGTCGGCATTGACCACCAGGACATTGGGCACGCGCACCATCTGGGTCACGCCGACAAAGTCCTTGTTCGCATCAAAGGGCAGCTTTTTGTACAGCCAGGGGTTGACGGCGTGGGTGGCCACGGCAGCCAGGCCAATGGTCTTGCCATCGGGTGCAGCCTTGGCAATGGCGTCAACGCCGATATTGCCGCCCGCACCGGGCTTGTTTTCCACAATCACGGTGCCCAGCGTTTCGCGCACACGTTCGGCCAGGGCGCGGGATGTCACATCCAGCGGGCCGCCAGGGGCGTAAGGCACGATCAGGCGAATGGGCTGCTCAGCAGCTTGGGCCAGGGGAGATGCCATTGCAGCAGCAAAGGCCACGGAGGTCAGCAGGATGTTTCGACGGTTCATGCAGGATATTGTGCAAGATTCGTGTGTGGGGACTACGTGCACCCCCTTGTTTTGAATTTTTCATGCGCGTTTTATGTTTTTTGTCTATGAATAGTGTTGCTTGCTTGTTAAATGTGCATTTTTGATGCGCTCTACACCCAAGAAGACTTGCTGTCCAGCAGAGGGTTTTGTAAGTTTACGTAAAAAAAGCCGCACAAGGCGGCTGGGCAGGGGTAGTGGGCGGTGGCTTACTTGTCGGCAGCGCTGGTGAACGCATCGGCAAAGAAGGCCTCTTCAGGCAGGCCGCGCTGGCTGGTATAGCTGGTGCGTGCGGAGTCGACCACGATGGGCGCGCCACAGGCGTAGACCTCGTGCCCCGAGAGATCGGCAAAGTCATCCAGCACCGCCTGGTGCACGTAGCCGGTGCGGCCTGTCCAGTGGTCTTCGGGCTGGGCGTCCGAGACCACGGGCACATACCGCAGATGGGGCATGTGGGTGGTCAGCTCCTGCAGCCAGGCATCGCGGTACAGGTCCTCAGGGCGGCGGCCACCCCAGTACAGACTGACCGGGCGGGTGTTGCCCTGGTGCTGCATGTGGGTCAGCAAGCTTTGGATGGGGGCAAAGCCCGTGCCGGAGGCCAGAAACACCAGCGGCTTGTTCGAGTCTTCACGCAGAAAGAAGCTGCCAAACGGGCCTTCGGCGCGCAGGATTTCCTTTTCCTTCATGGCACCAAACACGTGGTCGGTGAACACGCCGCCAGGCATGTGGCGGATGTGCAGCTCCAGCCCCGGGGCGCTGTCTTGCACGTGGGGGGCCGTGGCGATGGAGTAGGCGCGGCGTGTGCCGTCGCGCAAGACAAACTCAATGAACTGGCCCGCAAAGTACTTGAACACATTGTTGGCGGGCAGTTGCAGCTGCACGCGCATGACATCGTGGGAGAGTTTGTCCAATGCGGCCACGCGCACCGGCATTTTCTTGACGGGGAAGGTCGTGCCATCAGTGACCTGGCGCGATTCCAGCACCACGTCGCTGTGGGCGGTGGCGCGGCAGGTCAGCACCATGCCATCGGCCAGCTCCTGGGGCGTCAGCGCCTTGTCGGAATAGCTGTCATGCGTGACCTCGCCGCTGAGCTTTTTGCACTTGCACGAACCGCACGCCCCATCCTTGCAACCGTAGGGCAGGCCCACGCCCGCACTGATGGCTGCGGCCAAAATGGTCTCGCTGTCGGACGCGGCAAACTGGCGTCCACTGGGCTGAACGGTGATCTGGAAGGCGGGGGTGCTCATCTTCTGGCTATCCTTGGCGTTTTGTAGTGTCCGCACCCGTCGCCTTGCAAAGCTACAAAGGCAATGGGCCGCTTGCGGCGGCCCGGTGCGTGACAGTATTCAATGGGGATGATCGATTTTGCCTGTAAACCAATTCCCTCATCGCGCTTTGCCAGCGCGTTTTCGGCGCACCCGCGTGCTTATCGTCGGCTGTGGTGACGTGGGTCTGCGCGTGGCCAAGACCTTGCAAAGCAGTGCGGGGGCAACAGCGCAACGTGGCCCGCGTGTGCTGGCGCTGACTTCACAGGCCGACAAGCTGCCCGCGCTGCGGCAGTTGGGCATCACCCCCTTGCTGGGGAATCTGGACGATGTGCGCAGCCTGCGCCGCTTGCGCGGCCTGGCCCAGCGTGTGGTGCACATGGCGCCGCCGCCCGGCCAAGGGGCTGTGGACACACGCACCGCCCATCTGGTGCAGGTGCTGCGCCAGGGGCGACTGCCACAGGCGCTGGTGTATGGGTCGACCACTGGCGTGTATGGCGACAGCGGTGGCGCGTGGCTGGATGAAACGCGGGCTGTGCAGCCCGGCACCGACCGCGCACGCCGCAGGGTGGATGCCGAGCAGCGGCTGCGGCGCTTTGGAAAAGAGAGCGGCTTGCGTATACAGATTCTGCGTATTCCGGGGATTTATGCCCCGGACCGTGAGGGCGGTACGCCGCGCAACCGTCTGCTCAAAGGCCTGCCCGTGCTACAGGCTGCGGACGATGTCTTTACCAACCACATCCATGCCGACGATCTGGCCCGCATTGCCGTGGCTGCACTGTGGCGCGGCAAGCCGCAGCGCGCCTACCACGCCAGTGACGACAGCATGCTGCGGATGGGCGAGTACTTTGATCTGGCGGCCGATCTGTACGGCCTGCCGCGCCCACCGCGTGTGACGCGGCAGGAGGCGCAGCGCACGCTGCCACCCATGATGCTGAGCTTCATGGGTGAATCACGCCGCTTGCGCAACACCCGCATCAAGCAGGAGCTGCGCGTGCAACTGCGCTACCCGACGGTGCGCGAGGGGCTGCAACCCTGATGGTGGGATGCCCTGTGGCGCTTGCGCTTCAGGGGCGGCCCCAGGTGTTGCCCTTGCCGTCGTAGCACTTGAACACATTGCAGTTGTAGCCCGGTGCCTGCGGGTTGGGGCCCGGCGGCAGGGGGGCGGGGGGGCGCACATGTGGTGGCCGCGGTGGGTAAAACGGCACGTAGCTGGGCTCTGTGCTGGTGCTAGGCGGCACCTGCACGATGACGGGGGCGGGCGGTGGGGCCGGGCGCCGTGCTGCCTGCGCAGCGGCGCGTGCCGCTTCGGCCTGCTGCTGCGCGGCATCGCGCTCAGCCAGGCGTTCTTGCTCGGCCTTTCTGTGCTCCAGCGCTTGCTGGTACTGCGCATCTTGCTGCGCTTTTTCAGACTCGCTTTGGCGCGGCACCACTTCTTTGATGGCCTTGCTGTGTGGGCAGGCGGTGTTGGTATAGGTCACATGGCCCTGGGCATCTTCGCAACGCAGCACCTGGGCGCTGCTGATGCCGGGGGCGCAGACCAGCGCCAGCCAGAGGGCGCAAAGTGGGCGTTCATAGGTCATGGCAATAAGTCCCTTGGTGCAGATAGCTGAACTCTGTGATTCGGTGGGTGCCCGGGCAAGGGCGAAGGTCCAGGGCGCTTGTCAGGTTCCTGCGCAGGCGCTGGTCGGCCAATGGTATCTTTGTCGCTGCATCTGATGTTTTTTCGCGGTCGTGTGGCCACCACAGGCGCGTGCCGCAAGGAGTTTTGCGTATGGTCGATCAATCCCCCCCCAGCTCGAACAAGAAGAACCCCGAAGCACCGACCGAACACGGTCGGCGCAAAGCCCAAGCGGGCGATGTGGCCGTGGGCACGAACGTCAAATCGATTGAGAAGTTCGTCGCCGGTCAAGCCACGCAGGCCGCACAAAAGCGCCGCGTGGCGGCCGTGATGGACGTGCTGGACCAGCCGGGCAGCGACAAAGAACGCGCCAAGGCGCTGCGCGCACTGATTGAAGGCTCGGACCCCGAAGACCAGAAAGCCCTGCGCAGGGCGCTGAACAAGCTCGACGGCAACCGGCCTGATCCCAAGTTGAACCCCGATGACGAGCTGAGCAAAGACTGGAAAGACGGTGGCTACCCCTATGCCAACCTGCTGCGCCGCTCGGTGTACGAAAAGGAAAAATTCCGCCTGCAGGTTGAGTTGCTGAAGCTGCAAGCCTGGGTCAAGGAGACGGGCCAGCGCGTGTGCATCATCTTTGAAGGTCGTGATGCGGCGGGCAAGGGCGGCACCATCAAGCGTTTCATGGAACACCTGAACCCCCGTGGTGCGCGGGTGGTGGCGCTGGAAAAACCCTCGGCCAGCGAGCAGGGACAGTGGTACTTTCAGCGCTATGTGCAGCACCTGCCGACGGCCGGTGAGATCGTGCTGTTTGACCGCAGCTGGTACAACCGCGCCGGGGTCGAACGCGTGATGGGTTTTTGCACCGATGCGCAGTACCGTCAGTTTATGCAGGATGCGCCGCAGTTTGAGCGCATGCTGGTCAACAGCGGGGTGCACGTCATCAAGTTCTGGTTCAGCGTCAGCCGCAAGGAGCAGCGCCGCCGCTTCAAGGAGCGCGAGACCCACCCGCTCAAGCAGTGGAAGCTCTCGCCCATTGACCAGGCGTCGCTCGACAAATGGGACGACTACACGCGTGCCAAGGAGGCCATGTTCTTTGAAACCGACACGGCCGATGCACCGTGGACGGTGGTCAAGAGCGACTGCAAGAAGCGCGCGCGCCTGAATGCCATTCGCTATGTGCTGGCCAAGCTGCCCTATACCAACCGCGAGCTGAACAAGGTGGGGCGGCTGGATGCGCTGATTGTGGGGCGTGCTTCGGCCATTTATGAGCGCGGTGAAAAACAGGAAGATAAAAAATCATGAAAAAGGCTGCTAGCCCTTGCTGTGCAAGCGCTGGCAGCTCCTGAATTTCATGGGCGCAAGCGCCCAACAAGCAGCGGCCATGGGTACGCTGCTTTTTTTTATGCCCGTGGTGTGCGTCAGCAGCTGTGGTGCAGGGCGGGCCGATGGGCTGCCGTGCGCTGCGTCAACTGTGTCAGCCGCTGTGCGTGCCGCGCGCCACAGCCAGGTAGGCCTGCAGCTCTTGAATGGCCTGGCGCACCTTGGCAGGCTGGGCATCGCGCTGGGGGGTGACGGCCCAGATGTCGAGGTGTCCCATCTCCCACTCGGGCAGCAGCCGCACCAACAGGCCGTGCTGCACAGCGCTGGCCACATCCAGGGCGGACAGCAGGGCCACGCCCAGCCCTGCCTCGCACAGCTGCTGCACGGCACCTTGGTGGTTGCTGACGATGTGGGGGCTGGCATGCAGGGCATAGGTCTCGCCCGTTGCGGTGTGCTGCGCGGGCACATGCACGGTGGCGGCGGGGTCGTGGCGGCTCAAGGTCAGCCAGGGGGCTTGGGCCAGCTGGGCCGGGTGCTGCAGCGGGCTACTCTGGGCGCGCAACCACGCGGGGGCGGCGCACAGCCAGTTCGGGGTGCGGGCCAGTTTGCGTGCGGCAAAGCTGGAGTCGGCCTGCGGGCCAAAGCGCAGGGCCAGGTCGACGCGGGCCTGGATCAGGTCGATCGGGGCATCGTCCAGCAGCAGGCGCAGGCGCAGCTGTGGAAAGCGCGCCAGCCACGCGCCCAGCGCAGGGGCCGCATGGCGGGCAAAACCCACCGGGGCGGCCAGGCGCAGCTCGCCACTGGGGTCCTGGTGCTCGGCGGCCAGCTCGGCACGTGCGCGCTCGGCGGCAGCGGTCATGGTGGCGCACTGCGCGTAAAAGCGCTGGCCCGCATCGGTCAGGGCCATTTGCCGGGTGGAGCGGTGCAGCAAGGTGACGCCGCCTTCGCGCTCCAGCTGGCGCAGGTGCTGGCTGACGGCCGAGGGGCTCATCCCCAGCGCCCGGGCGGCTGCGGTGAGGGAGCCGTGCTGCACCACGGCGGCAAATACGGCCATGCGTTTGAGATCATCCATCGCTATATTGTGAAGTATGACTTCAAAGTGTTGGCGAAAAATCGATGGTTTATGCAGTTTTTAAACGCCTAAGCTGACGGTATTCGTTTTTCAACACAAGGAGTTGTCATGCAAGTTGCTTTGATCGGTGCTACAGGTTTTGTCGGTGCAGCCTTGCTGCAGGAGTTGCTGCAGCGCGGCCACAGCGTGGTGGCCTTGGTGCGCGACCCGGCCAAGCTCGCCGCACAGCCCGGGCTGCGCGTGGTGCAGGCCGATGTGATGGATGCCGCAGCGGTGGCCCAAGCCGTGCATGGCAGCGATGCCGTGCTCAGCGCCTACAACGCGGGCTGGGCCAATCCCAACATCTATGACGACTTCATGCGCGGCTCGCGTGCCATTGTTCAGGGGCTGAAGGCCGCAGGCGTGGCGCGTTATCTGGTGGTCGGGGGCGCAGGCAGCCTGTATGCCGCGCCTGGCGTGCAGATTGTGGACACGCCCGCATTTCCTGCGGCGATCTTCCCCGGTGCCTCGGCGGCGCGTGACATGCTCACAGAGTTGCAGCAAGAGCACACCCTGGATTGGACGCTGCTCAGCCCGGCCGTGGGCTTCCATGTGGGATCGGCAGCGCAAAGCCAGGGGCGTACCGGCCACTACCGCACCGGCGGTGATACCCCGCTGATGCAGGCCGATGGTCAGCCCGGTGACATTTCGGCGCAGGACCTGGCCGTGGCGCTGGTGGATGCGCTGGAGCAGGGCAGCCATGCGCGTGCCCGTTTTACCGTGGCCTATTGAAGCCGCCGCACATTCCCAACACCACTTCCGGTCCTGGAGGCTGCTGACCGTGGTAGCACGCCAAACCCCATGACCGACCAGAACCGAAAGGACGCAATGATGTTCAACCGACGCACGTTTTTACAGACCGCAGTGGCCGCCAGCGCCCTGCCCATGGCCGCCATGCAAGGCGCGCAGGCGCAGCGCGCACCGCTGCAGTGGCAGCACTTTCCGGCCGATGCCGCAGGCTTTTCTCGCGCGCCGGTGCTGCTCAGTGCTGCCAAGGAAGCGGTGTTGATTGACGGGGGCTTTCGCTTGTCCGATGGGCGGGCGCTGGCGGCGTCGATTGTGGCCACGGGCAAGCAACTGACCACGATCTACATCAGCCAAAGCGATCCGGACTATTACTTTGGCCTGGCGCCGGTGCTGCAAGCCTTCCCGCAAGCCCGCGTGCTGGCGGCGCCGGAGACGGTGGCGGCGATTGCTGCCAATGTGGACAAGAAACTGGCGGTATGGGGCCCACAACTGCAAAGCGACGGGCCACAGCGCCGCGAAGACGTGGTGTTTGCCCAGCCGCTGGAGGCGTCCAGCCTCATGCTGGAAGGGCAACGCATCGAGATTGTGGCGGCGCAGGGCATGCCCAATCGGCGCTACCTGTGGGTGCCGGACTTGCAGGCCATCATGGGCGGCGTGCTGGTGTTTGCCGGCTTGCACGTGTGGACGGCAGACACCCCATCGGCCAGTGCCCGCGAGGCCTGGCGCAGCAATCTGGACGCCATGCTTGCGCGCCAACCGCAGCACGTGGTGCCCGGTCACATGGCGGCTGGCAGTGCGCTGGATGCCTCGGCCATTCGTTTCACCCGCGACTACCTGCAGGCCTTTGAGCAGGCACGCAGCCAGGCCCGTGACAGCGCCGAGCTGGTGGCGGCCATGCTGCAGCGCTACCCGGATTTGGGCGGCAAAGACTCCCTGACCCTGGGTGCCAAGGTAGTGATGGGTGAGATGGCCTGGGGCTGATGCCCCTGCGCACAGCACTGGGGCAGGGGGGCGGGCGCAAGCGCCCCTGCCTGCTGCCACAATGGCGGCTGAGCGACCTGATGCGTTGCACTTCGACTGTTCCTCTGTGCTTTTTCTGTGAAAACTTCCACTTCTGACTTACGTGCCTGGCTGAGCGTGTGCGCTCTGGCGCTGGGCGCTTTTATCTTCAACACCAGTGAATTTGTGCCCGTGGGCATGCTCAGTGACATTGGCGCCAGCTTTGGCATGCCGACCGAGCATGTGGGCCTGATGCTGACCATTTACGCCTGGGTGGTGGCGCTGGCTTCGCTGCCGTTCATGCTGCTCACGCGCAAGATCGAGCGGCGCAGGCTGCTGATGGGCGTGTTTGCGTTGTTCATCATCAGCCACGTGGTCTCGGGCATGGCCAGCAGCTTCGAGATGCTGGTGGCCAGCCGCCTGGGGGTGGCGCTGTCGCATGCGGTGTTCTGGTCGATCACGGCGGCGCTGGCGGTGCGTGTGGCGCCCGCCGGAAAGAAGGCGCAGGCCCTGAGCCTGCTGGCCACGGGCACCACGCTCGCCATGGTCATGGGTATCCCCCTGGGGCGGGTGGTAGGCGACTGGCTGGGCTGGCGCACCACGTTCTGGGCCATTGGGGCGCTGGCCGTCGTTGTGATGGGCGCGTTGGCACGGTTGCTGCCGCTGCTGCCCAGTGAGAACGCAGGCTCGGCCTCCAGCATTCCGTTGCTGCTGCGTCGCCCGGCACTGATGGCAATTTATGCGCTGCTGATTTTGGTGGTGACCGCGCAATTCACGGTCTACAGCTATATCGAGCCCTTTGTGCAGCAGGTGGCCGGCCTGAGCGCCCATGTCACCACCTTGGTGCTGCTGCTGTTTGGCGGGATGGGCATCATGGGTAGCGTGCTGTTCAGTGCCTATGGCGCGCGCTTCCCCTGGGGATTTCTGCGCGTCTCGATTGGAGGTATGGCCGCCAGCTTGCTGCTGTTGCTGCCCGCCAGCCAGTACGAAGCGACGCTGTACCTGCAGTGCGTGGTCTGGGGCAGCGCCATGATGTGCATGGTGCTGGCGCTGCAGGCCAAGGTACTGGCACTGGCGCACGATGCGACCGATGTGGGCATGTCCCTGTTCTCGGGCATCTTCAACATCGGTATCGGTGCGGGGGCGCTGCTGGGCAGTCAGGTGAGCTTGGGTGCTGGTATGCAGCACATTGGCTGGGTGGGCGGGGTGCTGGCCACGCTGGCCTTGCTCTGGTGCATTTATGCGCAACGCCGCTGGGGACAGCGCCCCGGAGTTTAAAAAAACTCATAAAAAAATAGCTGCCAGCGCTGGATACATCAGCGCTGACAGCTATTTTTATGCTTAAAGCCTCGCGGTTTTAGCCGTGCAGACCCACGCCCAGGCGGTGGGGCAGCACTTCTTGCAAGATGGTGGTGGAGATTTCTTCGATCGATTTGGTGGTGGTGGACAGCCAGTTCACCCCGGCGCGGCGCATCATGGCTTCGGCCTCGTGCACCTCGTTGCGGCAGTTTTCCAGGCTGGCGTAGCGCGAGTTGGGGCGGCGTTCGTTGCGGATGCTGGACAGGCGCACCGGGTCAATCGTCAGACCAAACAGCTTTTTCTTGATGGGCTCCAGCGCTGGTGGCAGCTTTTTGCGCTCGAAGTCTTCCGGAATCAGGGGGTAGTTGGCCACTTTCAGGCCAAATTGCATGGCCAGGTACAGGCTGGTCGGGGTCTTGCCCGAGCGGCTCACACCGATCAACACCACATCTGCGCCGGTCAGGTCGTGGTTGGTCTGGCCATCATCGTGGGCCAGCGTGTAGTTGATGGCCTCCATGCGGTCCAGATATTCCTTGCTCTGGCTGATGTCCGAAAAACGGCCCACACGGTGCTGGCTTTTCAGACCCAGCTCGTCTTCCAGCGGTTTGACGAAAGTGCCAAACATGTCCATCAACAGGCCCTTGCAGCCTTCGTTGATCACCGCCACCACCTCTTGGTTGACTAACGTGCTGAAAACGATGGGTTTTTTACCTTCTACTTCACCGGTGTGGTTGATCTGGCGCACGGCCTGGTGGGCCTTGTCCACGGTGTCCACAAAGGGGATGCGCACGATGCGGGGTTTGATGTCGAACTGGGTCATCAAAGCGGTGCCAAAAGTTTCAGCAGTGATGCCAGTGCCATCAGAAATTACGTATACGGTGCGCGAGTGCATGGGCCAACAATTCCATTCAAGTCAAACACCCAAGCTTGCAGCGAGATTGCCAAGCCGGGACTAGAATGACGCCCATTATTCCCAATTTCGCTCGCGTGCAACGTGATGACCGACAACCAGAACAACGAAGTTGTCATTACCAAGCATGTGGGACAGCCAGCAGGTGCGCTTGAAGGGCGGCCGCTGGGGCATGTCGGTTTTTAACTTTGGAGCTTCCCATGTCTAACCGTTTCGAAGCGACCGCTTTGGTCGTGCCTTTCGAAAACTTGCGTATGAGCGACGTTGAGGTTGTTGGCGGTAAAAACGCCTCCCTCGGCGAAATGATTTCCCAGCTGCCCCAGGGCGTGCGCGTGCCCACAGGCTTTGCCACCACCGCCCACGCTTTCCGCGACTTCCTGGCCTATGAAGGCTTGGCTGACAAGATTTCCGCCAAGCTCAAGGCCCTGGATGTGGACGACGTCCGCGCACTGGCCGCTGTGGGCGCCGAAATCCGCGCCATGGTGGAAGCACAGCCTTTCCCTGCCGACCTGGAAAAGGCCATCCGCGAAGCATTTATCACGCTGCAAGGTGGCAACGAAGCCGCTTCGTTCGCCGTGCGCTCCTCTGCCACCGCAGAAGACCTGCCTGACGCTTCGTTCGCCGGCCAGCAAGAAACCTTCCTGAACGTGGTCGGCATCGAAGACGTGCTGCACAAGATGAAGGAAGTGTTCGCGTCGCTGTACAACGACCGCGCCATTTCTTACCGCGTGCACAAGGGCTTTGAACACGACGTAGTGGCCTTGTCCGCTGGCGTGCAGCGCATGGTGCGTTCCGACTTGGGCGCTGCCGGCGTGATGTTCACCATCGACACCGAATCGGGTTTTGAAGAAGTGGTGTTCATCACTTCCAGCTATGGCCTGGGCGAAACCGTGGTGCAAGGCGCCGTGAACCCCGACGAGTTCTACGTGCACAAGCCCATGCTCAAGGCTGGCAAGAGCGCGCTGATCCGCCGCAACCTGGGCTCCAAGCTGATCCAGATGGTGTTCTCGACCGCCGAAGAAAAAGCGGCTTCCGGTAAGCTGGTCAAGACCACCGATGTGGCCCCTGAGCTGCGCAATCGCTACTCGCTGACCGACGCTGACGTGCAAGAGCTGGCCAAGTACGCGCTGGTGATCGAAGAGCACTATGGCCGTCCCATGGACATCGAGTGGGGCAAGGATGGCACTGACGGCCACCTGTACATCCTGCAAGCACGTCCTGAAACGGTGAAGAGCCAGTCCAAGGGCCAGGCAGAGCTGCGTTACAAGCTCAAGGGTACGGGTAACGTGCTGGCCGAAGGCCGCGCGATTGGTCAAAAGATTGGTACCGGCCCCGTGCGTCTGGTGTCTGACATCTCGCAAATGGACCAGGTGCAAGCCGGCGATGTGCTGGTGACCGACATGACCGACCCCAACTGGGAACCCGTCATGAAGAAGGCATCGGCCATTGTCACCAACCGTGGTGGCCGTACCTGCCACGCTGCGATCATCGCGCGTGAGTTGGGTATCCCTGCTGTGGTGGGCTGCGGCGACGCGACTGCGCGCCTGAAGGACGGCACCCTGGTGACCGTGTCCTGCGCCGAAGGCGACACCGGCAAGATCTATGACGGTCTGATCGAGACCGAAGTGACCGAAGTGACTCGCGGTGAAATGCCCGAGATCGACACCAAGATCATGATGAATGTGGGTAACCCCCAGCTGGCCTTTGACTTTGCCCAGCTGCCTAACCAAGGTGTGGGTCTGGCCCGCCTGGAGTTCATCATAAATAACAACATTGGTGTGCACCCCAAGGCCATCCTGGACTACCCAGCGGTTGACCCAGACTTGAAGAAGGCTGTGGAATCCGTGGCCCGTGGCCATGCATCCCCCCGTGCTTTCTACGTGGACAAGGTCGCCGAAGGCGTGGCCACCATTGCCGCGGCTTTCTGGCCCAAGCCTGTGATCGTGCGTATGTCGGACTTCAAGTCCAACGAATACCGCAAGCTGATCGGTGGCAGCCGCTACGAGCCTGAGGAAGAGAACCCGATGCTGGGCTTCCGCGGTGCGGCACGTTACATCTCCGAAGACTTCGGCGAAGCCTTCAAGATGGAATGCGAAGCCCTGCGCCGCGTGCGTGAAGACATGGGTCTGACCAACGTGCAGATCATGATTCCTTTCGTACGTACGCTCAAGCAAGCTGAGCGCGTGACCACCATGTTGGGCGAAAACGGCCTCAAGCGCGGTGAGAACGAGCTGAAGTTGATCATGATGTGCGAAGTGCCTTCCAACGCCATCTTGGCCGAAGAGTTCCTCGAGTTCTTTGACGGCTTCTCGATTGGCTCGAACGACTTGACACAGCTGACGCTGGGTCTGGACCGTGACTCCGGTCTGGAACTGCTGGCCCAAGACTTCGACGAGCGCGATCCTGCGGTCAAGAAGATGCTCGAGCGCGCCATTTCGGCTTGCTTGGCACAAGGCAAGTACGTCGGTATCTGCGGCCAAGGCCCTTCCGACCACCCTGACTTCGCCAAGTGGTTGGCTGACAAGGGCATTGTGTCGATCTCGCTGAACCCCGATACGGTGATCGACACCTGGCAAAACCTGGCAGGTTAATTCACCTGCAATGAAAGGCCTGTGATGCAGTTTTCGGACAACGAGGTGCATGACAGGTCTTCACCCACTGCAAACGGGGGGCAGATGCCGCCCGACTTGCACGACACACACCACCTGTGGCTCAAGGCAGTTTTGCTGGCAGTCTGGGTGGTGTCTTCATTTGGGGTGGTGTTTTTTGCGCGGGACTTGCAGGCATGGGTGCAAGGCTGGCAGCTGGGCTACTGGATGGCCGCCCAAGGGGCAGTCCTGATGTTCATGCTGATCGCGCTGGTTTACTGTGTGGTGATGGATATGCTCGAGCGCTCCGCCTAGTGGCAGCGCCGCCTTCTTTCCCTTCACCCATGCCTATTGCTCCCGGCACCCGTGCCGTTTTACCGTCACGTGCGCGTGCCTACCAGTGGCGCATCCACCGCCTGGTGGGGCTGTACTGCCTGTGCGTGCTGGCTTTTCTGCTGTTGATGACCTGGGCCGAAGAGCGCGGGCTGCCGCGCCAGTGGATTGGGCCGATCTTTTTGTTTGTGCCGGTGATGGTGTATGCCGGTATCGGGGTGTGGAGTCGCACCAGCGATGCGGATGAGTACTACGTTGCTGGCCGCCGCATTCCGCCCATGTACAACGGCATGGCGGCCGCTGCCGACTGGATGAGCGCGGCCTCCTTTATCAGTCTGTCTGGGGCGCTGTACCTGCAGGGCTTTGGCGGCAGCAGCGGCCAGCCTGGTGGGCTGGCCTATCTGCTGGGCTGGACAGGGGGCTTTTGCCTGGTGGCCATGCTGGTTGCACCGCATCTGCGGGCCATGAATCTCTACACACTGCCTGATTTTTTTCAGGTGCGATTTGGCGGGCACTGGCCGCGCTCGATTGCCGCATTGGCGTCGGTGGTGTGCTCGTTCACCTATGTGGTGGCGCAGATTTACGGGGTGGGGCTGATTGCTTCACGCCTGACCGGCGTGCAGTTTGAAATTGGCATCATGCTGGGCCTGGGCGGCGTGTTGCTGTGCTCGTTCTTGGGGGGGATGCGCGCGGTCACCTGGACGCAGGTAGCGCAATACGTGGTGATTTTGCTCGCGTTTTTGATACCGGTGTCCTGGTTGGCGTACAAGCAGCTGGGCAATCCGGTGGCGGCCGTGGCCTATGCCAGTCAGCTGCAGAAAATTGCCGAACTGGAGGAGCAACTGCTGGCCTCGCCCCATGAGTTGTCGGTGCGGCAAACCTACAGCGAGCGGGCCGACTTGCTGGAGGCCAAGCTGCAGGATGTGCCCCTGGCGCTGGAGCGCGACCGCCTGGTGCTGCACGAGCGATTGCGCTATCTGCGCTCCATCAACAGCGATGTGGGGCAGATTGCGGCGGTCAGCCGTGAGTATGCGAATTTGCCGCGCAGCCCGCAGGTGGCCGAGCAGCAGTGGCGCCAGCAGTTGCAGGACTACCGCGAGCGTGCCAAGCCCCTGTCGGGTTTGCCGCGCCACAGCCAGCCGTTTGGCGGCGACCCGGATGGCACGCCCCAGGAGCGCCAGCAGTTCAACGACGAGCGCAACAACTTCATGGCGCTGATGTTCTGCCTGATGCTGGGCACGGCGGGCCTACCGCATTTGCTCACGCGCTACTACACCGTGCCTTCGGTATCCGGCGCACGCACGTCTGTGGCATGGACGCTGTTTTTCATCGCCGTGCTCTACCTGACGGCGCCAGCGCTGGCCGCGCTGATCAAGCTGGAGGTCATGAACAACCTGGTGGGGGTGCGCTTTGATGAGCTGCCTAGCTGGATTGCCCAGTGGGCGCGGGTCGATGCCTCGCTGCTGTCGGTCGAAGACGTCAACCGCGATGGCATTTTGCAGTTTGGCGAGCTGCGCCTGGGCGCGGATCTGATCATGCTGGCCACCCCTGAAATCGGCGGCCTGCCGTATGTGATTGCCGGGTTGGTGGCTGCAGGTGGGCTGGCGGCGGCGTTGTCCACGGCCGATGGTTTGCTGCTCACCATCAGCAGTGCGCTGGTGCGTGATGTGTATGTGAGCGCCAGGGTGCACAAAACTTCGCCTGAGCAGCGGGTGATTCTGTCCAAATTTGTGCTCATGGCCGTGGCCTTGGTGGCCGCCTGGGTGGCTGGCCAGCGTTCTTCCGACATCTTGCCGATGGTGGCTGCCTCGTTCTCGCTGGCGGCTTCGGCGCTGGTGCCCGTCATGGTGCTGGGCATCTTCTGGCGCGGTGTCACGCGCTACGGCGCGGTCGCCGGCATGCTGGCAGGGCTGGGCATCACGGCGTATTACATGCTGTCGCACAGCAAATGGGTACAGCACACGGTGCCGCAAATCTTGCTGGCCGATGGCCTGTGGTGGGGCCTGCAGCCGATCTCGGCCGGGGTTTTTGGTGTGTTGCTGGGCGTGCTGGTGACGGTTGTCGTCAGTGTGTTGACACCGCACGCCTATCAAAAAAAGTAGCTGCTAGCGCTTGGCTTTGAATGGTTTCAACATAAAAGTATTTTGAAATGCACATATTTCATGCGCTATGCGCTCATGAAATAGGAGTGATGAAGCGTTGCCTCAACATGGATTGCCCCAATGCGACGCGACGGCGATGTATGTCATGCTGCCCAATAGATACAAGATGCAGGAGGTGGCGGTATGGGAGTGCTATTGATCAAAACGCCAGAGGGCCAGCTGGCCTTCAAAGAGCGCAGCGTGCAGTTGGCGGGCAAGCTGCGTTCGGCCTTTTTGCTGTTTGATGGGCAACGCACGGTGCAGGATGTGCTGGCTGCGACCCAGGGGTTGGGCGTGACGCTGGACGATATCGAGGCCATGGCGCAGGCCGGGCTGCTCAGCGATGTGACGCCTGCCGCACCCGGGTTGGCGCCAGCGGCCCTGTCAGATCGCTCGCCGCAAGAGCGCTACCGCGATGCCTATCCGCTGGCTGTGGGGCTGACGGGCAAGCTGGGCTTGTCGGGCTTTCGGCTGAATCTGGCGGTGGAGGCAGCCACCAGCTACGAAGCACTGTCCCAGGTGGCCCCGAAAATCAAGGAAGTTGTCGGGCCTGTGGCCTATGCCCCGCTGGAGCGGGCGCTGTTCGGCTGAGCGCAGCACAGCCTGTTCACCATAAAAAACGGCCTGTCTCAGACAGGCCGTTGTGCTTATGTTGCAGCCATTGCGCAAGGGCTGCGATAACTGCTGCGACTGGGGTTAAACCGCCAGCAGCTCCACGTCAAACTTCAGCGTGGCGTTACCTGGAATCACGCCGCCTGCACCGCGTGCGCCGTAACCCATTTCTGGGGGGATGATCAGGGTGCGCTTGCCGCCCACCTTCATGCCTTGCACGCCCTTGTCCCAGCCCTTGATGACCATGCCTGCGCCCAGCTGGAACACAAAGGGGTCATTGCGGTCTTTGCTGGAATCGAACTTGGCGCCTTGCACACCGTCCTTGTACAGCCAGCCGGTGTAGTGCACGGTCACGCGTGCGCCGCGGGTGGCTTCAGCACCTTCGCCCAAGACGGTGTCTTCGATTTGCAGCACGGGCGCAGACTTGGTGCCCAGCAGTTCGACTTCAAACTTCAATGTGGCGTGGGGAGGAATCACGCCGCCAGCACCATGGGCGCCGTAGCCCAGCTCTGCGGGGATGATCAGGGTGCGCTTGCCGCCCACCTTCATGCCTTGCACGCCTTCGTCCCAGCCACGGATTACCATGCCGTCGTCCAGTGTGAATTCGAAAGGCTCGCGGCGGTCTTTGCTGGAGTCAAACTTGGCGCCTTGCTCGCCGTCCTGGTACAGCCAGCCGGTGTAGTGCACCTTGACGTCAGCGCCGCTGATCGCTTCGGCACCTGTGCCGACAACGACGTCTTCGTATTGCAGGCCGGAGGCAGTGGTGGTCAGTGCCATGGAATATGTCCTTGTTCAAAGGTCTCAAAGAAAAACAGGCACCCAAGGTGCCTGTGTGATTGCCGCAAGCGTGCTGCGGCAGGCAAGTGCCTAGATTACTTCTTCGCGCGTGCGGCTGCCCAGCGTGTGGCAAAAGCCTGCAGATCGCTCAGGCGCTTGAGCAGGTCCTGGCCCGAAGGGGTAACGGTGTAGCCGTCGTTGCCATGTTCCATCAAACCTTCTTCACGCAATTCCTTGATACGGGTGTTCAAGGTATTGGGGGTGATGCCGCCCACGCTGTCTTGCAGCAAACGGAAGGTTTGGGGGTGACCATCACGCAGTGCCCACAGCACGCGCAGTGCATAGCGGCGCTCGAGTTTTTCGAGCAACTGGTTGATGGCGGCGTTTTCCTTAGAGCTCATGGACGCTTCTCCTTGCGCTGAGATGGGGGATGGATCTGACGCAATCTGCATCGATCCAAGCTGGTTTGACTATAGCTTTGAATCTTGTCTGCTACAAGTTTAGTAGCTCGTGGCGCAGAATCGCTAGGCTGTAAAGCCCAAAAATCGTCAAAAAAACTGCTTTTGTTGTAGCGCTGCCACGTTCCGGAGGCTGGGTGTTCACCTTCGGGGATGGGCGGATTGCCCAAAACATCGGGAGGCAGGCCCAGCGGGCTTCCTAGAATCATTGCTACAAAGGGGAAACCCTTGGCTGCCCGTGCAGGCCGCTGTTTGATGAATTTTTACCGCTATGACCGACACCGCCGCTTCTGACCTACCCCCTTGCTCCGCCCCTGCCACCACCAAGACTTTGCCGCTGCAAGGCATTCGGGTGGTCGAGTTCAGTCACATGGTCATGGGGCCGGCTTGTGGCATGGTGCTGGCGGATCTGGGGGCAGAGGTGATCAAGGTGGAGCCTGTGACCGGCGATCTCACACGGCACCTGCTGGGGGCGGGCGCGGGCTTTTTCCCCATGTTCAACCGCAACAAGAAAAGCATTGCCATCGACCTGCGCAGTGCCGAAGGCTTGCAAGCCGCCATCCGCCTGGCATCGACGGCCGATGTGGTGCTGCAGAACTTCAAGCCCGGTGTGATGAAAAAGTACGGCCTGGACTACGCCCACCTGTCGCAGTTGAACCCTGGCCTGATCTATGTGAACCACACCGGTTTTCTGCCCGGCCCCTATGAGCACCGCACTGCCCTGGATGAAGTGGTGCAGATGATGGGTGGGCTGGCCTATATGACGGGCCGCCCTGGCGATCCACTGCGCGCCGGCACCAGCGTGAACGACATCATGGGTGGCATGTTTGGTGCCATTGGCGCCCTGGCGGCGCTGATGCAGCGCAACCAGACCGGCAAGGGCCAGGAAATTGATTCGGCCCTGTTTGAGAACAATGTGTTCCTTGTGGGCCAGCACATGATGCAGTACGCCGTCACCGGGCAGCCTGCGGCACCCATGCCCGAACGTATTTCGTCCTGGGGCCTGTATGACGTCTTCAGCGTGCAGGACGATGCACAGATCTTCTTGGCGGCCGTGAGCGACGCGCAGTGGCGCACCTTCTGCAGTGCCATGGGCTTTGAGGACATGGCCAGCGATCCGGCCTTGCAAACCAACAACGACCGTGTGCGCGCACGCGGCACCATGTTGCCGGAGCTGCGCAAGCGCCTGGCAGGTTTCAGTGCTGAGCATCTGGCCCAGGTGTTTGAAGCACACCAGCTGCCTTATGCGCCCATTTCACGGCCTGAGCAGTTGTTTGAAGACCCGCACTTGCTGGCCACAGGGGGCTTGGCCGATGTGCAGCTCAGCGATGGCGAGCGTGCGGGCAATACGGCCAAAACCACGCTGCTGCCCATCCGCATGGATGGTGAGCGCCTGGGTGTGCGCAGCAATCCCCCCAAGCAGGGCGAGCACACACAGGCCCTGCTGCAGTCGCTGGGTTATGCCGACGCCGAGATTGCGGCCTTGCTGCAAGCGCAGGCGATTGCTTGACAGGTGTTTTGGCTGTCTAGCCCTTATCCAGCCTGCGCTGGTTGCTATGGAAGTCATGTGAAGCCAGAAAAAAGGAGACCCCAGGGTCTCCTTTTTTTGGCCATAGCCACTGAGCGCGGCTGCCGCTTGCTGCCACCATGGGCAGCTTGCGGGCAGTGCAGGCGTTACAGCGAATCGATAAAGCTGCGCAGCTTGTCGGAGCGCGAAGGGTGCTTGAGCTTGCGCAGCGCCTTGGCTTCGATCTGGCGAATACGCTCGCGCGTCACGTCGAACTGCTTGCCCACTTCTTCCAGTGTGTGGTCGGTGGACATTTCGATACCGAAGCGCATGCGCAGCACCTTGGCTTCGCGGGGGGTCAGGCCATCCAGAATGTCCTTGACCACATCGCGCAGACCTGCTTGCATCGCAGCTTCGATAGGTGCGGTGTTGGCCGAGTCTTCGATGAAGTCGCCCAAGTGGCTGTCGTCATCATCACCAATTGGCGTTTCCATCGAGATGGGTTCCTTGGCGATCTTCATGATCTTGCGGATCTTGTCCTCAGGAATTTCCATCTTCTCAGCCAGGATGGACGCATCGGGCTCAAAACCAAACTCTTGCAAGTGCTGGCGCGAGATGCGGTTCATCTTGTTTATGGTCTCGATCATGTGCACAGGGATACGGATCGTGCGGGCCTGGTCCGCGATGGAGCGGGTAATGGCCTGGCGAATCCACCATGTGGCGTAGGTCGAGAACTTGTAGCCGCGGCGGTATTCAAACTTGTCCACGGCCTTCATCAAACCGATGTTGCCTTCCTGGATCAAGTCCAGGAACTGCAGACCACGGTTGGTGTACTTCTTGGCAATCGAGATCACCAGGCGCAAGTTGGCCTCGATCATCTCTTTCTTGGCAAAGCGGCTGTTGCGCTCGCCTTCGTTCATGCGCTTGTTGATGCTCTTCAACTCTTCCAGCGGCACGACGACGCGCGCTTGCAGGTCGATCAGGTTTTGCTGCAGCTCTTGCACGGGAGGAATATTGCGCGAGAGCACATTGCTCCAGGGCTTGCCTGCGGCAGCGTGCTCTTCCACCCACTTCAGGTTCAGCAGGTTCGGTGGGAATTCCTTGATGAAGGTTTCCTGGGGCATGCGGCACTTGTCCACGATGATCTTGCGCAGCTCACGCTCTTTCTTGCGCACATCATCCACCTGGCCACGCACCAGATCGCACAGCTTTTCAATGGTCTTAGCGGTGAAGCGGATGGTCATCAGCTCTTCAGTGATGGCCTTCTGCACCTTGTTATAGGTGGCAGATCCCCAGCCGTCCTTGTCGTAGGCCTTGCGCAGCTTTTCAAACTGATCGGCAATGCGGTCAAAGCGCGACAGGGCTTCATTCTTGAGCTCTTCGAGCTTCTTGGTCAGCGCCTTGGAGCCGCCCTTGCCGTCGTCGTCGTCCTCTTCGTCGTATTCGTCGAAGTCTTCTTCGGCCACGTAGTCATCGTTTTCATTGGCGTTCACAAAGCCGTCAACGATGGTGGAGATGACGACCTTACCTTCGCGGATTTCCGCGGCCATGCCCAGCACTTCGGCGATGGTGGCAGGGGAAGCGGAGATCGCTTCCATCATGTCCATCAAACCGCCTTCGATGCGCTTGGCAATTTCAATTTCGCCTTCGCGGGTCAGCAGCTCCACAGTACCCATTTCACGCATGTACATACGCACGGGGTCGGTGGTGCGGCCGAATTCCGAGTCCACGGTCGACAAAGCGGCTTCCGCTTCTTCTTCCGCTTCTTCTTCGGTCGTTGCAGACTGGCCGGTGTTGTTCAGCAGCAGGGTTTCGGCGTCGGGCGTTTGCTCGTACACCGCCACACCCATGTCGTTCAACATGGAGACGACGACTTCCAGCGTTTCGGCATCGACCAGCTTATCGGGCAAGTGGTCGTTGATTTCGGCGTGGGTCAGGTAACCGCGTGTCTTACCCAGCTTGATCAGCATCTTCAGACGCTGGCGGCGGGTGTTCAATTCGTCTTCGGTCAGAACGGTTTCGTCCAGGCCGAATTCCTTCATCAAGGCGCGTTCTTTGGCCTTGCTGATCTTCATGCGCAGTGGCTTGGCCTTTTCGGTCGTGCCCGTCTCTACGGTCTCGACTTCCGCTTCGGGCTCTGCCTCGGCTTCGGTATCTGCGTCCATGTCGGCGTCAAAGTCGCCCAGGTCTTCGTCGTCGCCAGACTCTTCCTTGGCCTTGGGCTTGCGGCCGCGCTTGGCCGGGGCCTTGGCTTCCGCAGCAGGCTTGGCCGCTTTCTTGGCCGCAGGCTTTTTGGCAGCGGGCTCGGCCACTTCTGCGTCTTCGTTCTTGGCGGCTACGGCCTTTTTGGCAGCAGGCTTCTTGGCAGCAGGCGCATCTTCAGCGTCGGCTTTCTTTTTGCCACGCTTGGGTGTGGATTCAGCCAGCAGCGCATCGGCCATGGCTTTGAGTTCGGCTTGGGACAGGGTCGCCATATCAGAATCTTTCTTGGAAGCGACTGCCTTTTTGGCAGCGGGCTTCTTCACGGCCGCAGGTGCAGCCTTGGCTGCAGGCGCTTTGGCGCTGGCAGCAGCCGTGGTTTTGGAAGTTTTGGGCTTCGCGGTAGCGTCGGGCGCCTGCTTGGACTTCTTCGCGGACTTTGCAACGGGCATGAAAACCTCTTGGTCAAAAGCGAACACACAAAGGGAAAACGCAAGCGCCACCTAACCCGGCGCGTCAGCGTGCGCAAAAAAATGCAGCACGCGCGGGAGCGAAAAGCTCCCAAGGCAAGATGTCTGGGCGATCATTTGGTGTGCAGTCCTTGCGGATATTGGGCGAGCAATTGCTGCTCAACACGTGATTCCATCACGGTGCCCGGGCCGGAGGTGCTGCTGTCGCTCTTGCCGATGAACTGTTTAATTATAGCGTTCGCCAGAAATTGCAAGAGGTTGGCGCGTTTTTTTCGTAAATATTTTTAGATGCCTGCGTTAGCCTTGCTGCATGCGGCTTTGCGCGGTATTGCTCTTAAAAATAGAGCTGCTAGCGCTCGTCAATTCATTCATTCAAATACATTTGGATTTGAATATTAGAAAAACAAAGCGCTGGCAGCTCCTCTTTTTGAAGTTTTAGTTGCCCGGCGTGGTGGGCGCAGCCAGCAGGCGGTTGCGCCGCTCGATCAGTGCCTGGTACTGCGCTTTGGCGGTGGTGTCGTGCGGGTTGGCCATATAGGCTTTGAGCGCTTCGGTGGCCAGCGTGCCTACACGCTCGGCCATCATGGGGCCCAGAATATTGCGCAGCTCCTGGAACTGTTCTTCTTCCTCGCCTTCCAGGTGGCCGTGCGGGCCGCTCATCAGTTGCAGCGCCAGCGCGGCGTGCGGGGTGTCGGCCATGCGCGTTTGCAAGATGGCCCAGGGCTGGGGGCCGTTTTCCTGGAACTGGCTTTCAATCCACGCGAACAGCGGGCCGTGGGGTGCGGGCTGGTTGGCCAGGGTATCGAGCGCATCGTTGTCCAGGCGTTCCATGAACTTCATCTGCGACAGCAAAATGCGTGTGGCCTGATCGGGCCCGGTTGAAGGCGCCACGCGTGGGCCGCCTGGCATGGGAGGGCGCTGCTGCTCTTTGTAGCGGCCAAATTTGCTTTTGCCTTTCCAGTCGCTCTTCCATTCGCCGCGTGGTGCGTTGTTATTGCCTTGCCAGCGTTCGCCATAAGGGGCGCTGCCGCCGGTGGGGGCAAATTCACTGACCCAGTCCGGTGGTGCCGATGCACTGCTGTGCGGTGCATTGTCGTACTGGGCGGCTGGAGCGGGTTTGCTGGCGCCGCGCTGAAAACGCTTTTCCTGCGCATCAGCCTGGGCCCAGAGATCGGACAGCTCGCGCGTGTCGATCTGGATTTTTTGCGCCAGCTCACCGAGCACCAGGCGCTTGAACGCGCCATCGGGCAGCAAGTGCCACAGCGGGCGTGCCTGGCTGGAGAGCTTGGCACGGCCCTGGGCCTGGCCCAGGTCGCACTCGGCGCTGGCCGCTTCCAGCAGAAATTGGTTCAGCGGCAAGGCATTGGAGATCTGGCGCGCAAAAGCGTCGCTGCCATGCTCACGGATATAGCTGTCGGGGTCGTGCTCGGCAGGCAGGAACAGGAATTTGATGCTGCGCGTGTCGGTGGCGTAGGGCAGGGCCGCTTCCAGTGCCTTGTGCGCGGCGCGGCGCCCGGCGTTGTCCCCGTCAAAGCTGAAGACCACGGAATCCGTAAAGCGAAACAGCTTTTGCACGTGGTCGTTGGTGCAGGCCGTGCCCAGCGTGGCTACTGCATTGGGAAAGCCCAGCTGCGCCAGGGCCACCACGTCCATATAGCCTTCGGTGACCAGTACATAGCCCATGCTGCGCAGTGCATCGCGGGCTTCATACAGGCCGTACAGCTCGCGCCCTTTGTGGAACAAGGGTGTTTCGGGCGAGTTCAGGTATTTGGGTTTCTCGTTACCCAGCACGCGTCCGCCAAAGCCGATGCACAGGCCTTTGACATCGCGGATGGGAAACATGATGCGGTCACGAAAGCGGTCGTAGCGCTTGTCGTCTTCACCGACGATGACGAGGCCCGACTCGTGCAGCTGCGGGTCGTCGTATTCGGGGAACACGCTGGCCAGGCTGCGCCAGCCTGCGGGGGCATAGCCCAGGCCGTATTTGCTGGAGACGGCGCCTGATACGCCGCGCTGCTTGAGGTATTGCACCGCGTGCGGGCTGTCTTTGAGCTGGCTGCGGTAGGCGTTGCCTGCGCGCTCAAGCACATCGTTGAGTGTGGCCTGCTTGACCTTGGCGGCGGCCTGGCGCTCACGCTCTTGCGGGCTGATGTCTTCTTGTGGCACCACCATGCCGACCTGGCCGGCCAGGTCGTTGACGGCCTCGATGAAGCCCATGCCGGTGTGTTCCATCAAAAAGCTGATGGCATTGCCGTTCTTGCCGCAGCCAAAGCAGTGATAGAACTGTTTGGCCGGACTGACGCTGAAGGAGGGGGATTTTTCGCCGTGAAAGGGGCACAGGCCCATGAAGTTGGCGCCGCCCTTTTTGAGCTGGACGTAGCGCCCCACCACGTCGACCACATCGACGCGTGCGAGCAACTCTTGCAGGAAAGATTGAGGAATGGACACGGTGTCTATTGTCCGGCATGGCGCTCGCTTGCGCCGAACTGTGCCTTTGCGGCGACGAAAAAATCCCGGCGCGTGCGGCAAAGCAGGTGTTTGGGGTCGAAAAAAAGCCCGACCTTGAAGGGCCGGGCTGTCAATGAAGGGAAAAGGATGGGATGCCGCTTAGTGCAGCATCAGTGCGCCTGCGCTCTTGCTCTTGCCAGCGCGCGCTGGTGGTGTGCACAGGCCGCATTCAAAGTGGCGGGCGTTTTCATACAGTTCAGACACAAACATGCCGCTGCACTTGCTGCACTTGGTGCGGGTGAGCATGTTGGCGTCCACAAACTTCACCAGGCGCCAGGCACGGGTGAAGGACAGCAGGCAGTCCAGCTGCGAGGCCGTGACCTGCTCGGTGTACAGGCGGTAGGCCTTGGTCAGGATCTCGACGGAGTCCGCATCTACGCCCTTGGACAGGTATTCATAGATGTTCAGGAACAGCGAGCTGTGGATGTTCTCTTGCCAGGTCAGGAACCAGTCTGTGGAGAAGGGCAGCTGGCCTTTGGAGGGCGACTTGCCGGCAATCTCTTTGTACAGACGAATCAGGCGTTCGTAGGACAGCGTGGTTTCCGATTCGAGCACTTGCATGCGTGCGCCCATGTTGATGAGCATGGCAGCACGTTCGATTTGCTTGGATTCGTTCAGAACGCTTTTGGTGGCGGTATTGGCCATGGGAGTCTCCGTGTCGGGTCGGTGGGCGTTGCGGGCTTAGAGGACTTCGGAGACGCGGCTGGCCATCAGGATGTTAGCGTGCAGCGTGTTGGTGGCTTCGTTGCCGATCTTGTTGCTGCTGTGGTTGGTCAGCAGGTTCCAGACCAGGTCATCGTCCACACGGAAGCTGCACAGCATGGTGTTGCGGGAGGCGATCTTCAGCACTTGGGCTGCGGAAAGGGTGCCCAGAATGTCGCAGGCTTCTTCGCTCAGGCCCAGGCGGAAAACCGCTTCGGCTTTGTCCTTGCGAATCAGCGTCTGTGCCAGCATCAAATAGGTGAGGTTGGCTTCACGGATCTCAGCTAGCAATTGTTCGTCATTCATGATTCATCCTTTTCCAAAAAACCTGTTCGAGTCGTTGCTCGGGGGTGGGTCGCTTGGCTCGGGATCGAGCGGCGATCTGATGGAATGAATTGTGAAATACCGTCAACGAGGCATGGAGTCGGGGCACGCCGGTGCGCGTTGTCTCGTTTGCAATCTGGGTTTGTCTGGTTTGGTATCCGCGTTTGTAGGGGAAATTCCTACATAAGCAGCATTGCACTGCTGGGATGGGGTGAATTTTAACGGCTTGGAGGCCGGGTAAAAGCTCAATCAATGCCGGGAAAAGCCGCCTGGATCACGGCTTGTATACCAGTTGGCTTTTCCTTCACCGCATGTCTGCATGATGCCTGAATTCAGGACGCTTAATGCTCCTGAAACAGGTGCAAAAACCCGCTTGTTCTCAGCGGAAACGATGTTTAACTTTTGGCCATCGGGCGGGCTGGGTTGCTGCACCACTCACTCCAGCTGCCGGCAAACAGCTGTGTAGGGGCATACCCTGCGATTTCCATGGCAATCAGGTTGGGCAGGGCGCTGACACCGCTGCCGCACTGGTGCACCACGGTGGCCGGGTCCTGGCCTTGCAGCAGGGCATCGAACTCGGCGCGCAGCAAAGCCTGGGGTTTAAAGCGCCCATCCAGGGCGATGTTCTCGGTGAACGGTCGGTTGAGTGCACCGGGGATATGGCCTGCCACGGGGTCCAGCGGCTCCACCTCGCCGCGGTAGCGTGCGGGGGCGCGGGCATCAATCAGGGTTTGGTTACCCTGGTTCAGGCGTCGCTCCACTTCAGTGGCACTGACCAGCTGGCGCAGGCTGTCTTGCAGGGCAAAGTTGGATTGGAAGTGGGCGGGCTCTTCCCCTTGGCTGGTGCTGCCACCCAGTGCTACCCAGCTGGGCAGGCCGCCGTCGAGCACGGCGACTGCATCGTGCCCTGCCCATTTGAGCATCCACCACAGGCGGCCGCAGAAGTTGCAGCCCTGGCGGTCGTAGACCACGGCTTGCATGTCATTGCGAAAACCCACCGAAGACAGCCACTGGGCAAAGCGCTCACGGCTGGGCAGCGGATGGCGTCCACCCGAGGCAGGCTGGTCGGTTTGCGCGGTCTGCACCTGCCCGTCTTTGCCGGGCGCGCCGTGGCGTGCGCTCAGGTGCTGGTCCAGGTCTGCGTGCACGGCTCCGGGGATGTGTGCTTCGAGATATTGCTGACGTCCTGCAGCGGGGTTGCTCAGGTCAAAGCTGCAGTCAAACACCATAAAAGGCTGGCCGCTGGCTTGAAGGGCTTGCAACTGGGCGGGCGAAATTAGGGTGGTGTAAGTCATGGCCATGCACAGGGAGTTCAATCTCCATGCATTGTGAACCAGTCACCACGGCTGTGTTCACAAAAAAAGGAGCTGCAAGCGATTGTCCTGCTTGAAGTTCAGAAGTAAAACAACTGAATATCTAGCAAATAAAGGCGTAAGCAGCTCTTATATAGAGAGTGCAGGCCGTGCGCCTAGCGTGGGCTAGCCGGGCGGGCTGCGCCGCGGGAGCGGAAGATGGTGGCTGCAATGCCGCTGATCACAATCAAGGTCATGCCCAGCCAGCCTTCCCAGCCCAGTTGGTCATTGAACAAAAACAGACTGTACAGCCCGGCAAAGACAATGCCTGAGTACTGCAGATTGGCCACCACCAGGGTGCCGCGTGCGGTTTTGGCGTTGGCGTAGGCCTTGGTCATGCACAGCTGGCCACCGGCGGCCAGCAGGCCGATAGGCAGCAGCCATACGGCAGCCTGCCAGCCCGGCCATTGCGAAAAGCCGGTGATGAAGCACGCCACCAGGCCTGCCAGGGTGCAACCCAGGCCGAAGAAGAACACGGTGCGCGACTCGGGTTCGCCGATGCGCGAGAGCGAGACCACCTGCATATAAGCCAGCGCGGACAGCAGCCCGGAGGCCAGGCCAAACAGTGCGGCCTGGGTTTGTTCCTGGGCAAAGCTGGGTTGCAGCATCAGCACCACGCCGACAAATCCCATGAAGATGGTCAGCAGCAACGGGGTGTTGAGTGCTTGCCGTGGTTTGCCGCTTTTGGGGTGCAGCGACCACAGGGCGCCAGCGAGCAGGAACACGGCAATCCACAGGCTGCTCATGTAGTTGAGGGTCATGGCGCTGGCCAGCGGCATTTGCGTGATGGCGTAGAACCAGCTGCCCAGAGCGCTGACCCCCACCAGGCTGCGCCAGGTGTGCATCCAGGGGTGGGCGGTTTTGAGGGAGACGCCTTGCGATGCGCTGAGCAGCCACAGCACCAGCATGCCGATCAGGCCACGGTAGAAAACGATTTCTGCGGTATTGAAATAGGGCGCGGCATATTTGATGCACATCCCCATGGTGGCAAAAAGAAAAGCGCCCACCACCATCCATAGCACTTGCATGGCCAGTTGTCCCTGATTAGCTGTTGTTTGTAGTTTTCAATCAAAAAGAGCTGCCAGCGCCCATGTACAGGGCGCTGGCAGCTCTGGAGAGCGTAGCAAAAAAGCGCAGGTTTGCGACGGCGGCACCCCCATCGTCTGGCGATACCACGCATGGAAATGCTGCATGCCGTCCACCGCCGGACTCTGTTAGGGCTCCACCTCGTAGCCACCGTGTGCCGGCAGCGCGCGGTGGCCTGTGTTCATGCGCGCGCCGATCTCAGCGTCTTCCTCGGTGGTTTTCTCTCTAGGGGCCGTGGCAGAGGGCGCTGCGTCTCACAGGGCAAAGCGCGTGCCGGTCGGTGGGGAATGGGGATGTAAGTGGTGGGGTTATTTCCACGGGAAACTTATGTGTATTGAATCAAAAGCTTGGCTGCAGAAAACTGTAAATTCTGCGCCAGCGTGCAAAGCCAAAGCCCCGGATGCCGGGGGCGCTTTTGCACCGCCTAAAATCACAGGTTCCCCAATCCCACGAGCGCCCACATGCCCAAGGCCAAAACCAACGCTGTTTTTGACATTTCCACGCCCCCAGCCAGCTACGAGCTGGCACTGGCCGAGCTGGAAACGCTGGCAGTGGCAATGGAGTCCGGCCAATTACCTCTGGGCGAGATGATGAATGGCTATCGCCGCGCTTCTTTCCTCCTGGAGTTCTGCCGCCAGCAGCTCGACACTGTCGAGGCGCAAATCCGCGCGCTGGATGAAGGGCAGATCAAGCAGTGGTCGCAGGACTGAGTGGGTTGATATGGAATCTCAGATTTTGACTACACCAAACACTTCCGCGCCAGCCATTTCTCCCTTTGACTTCCACGCATGGATGCACGAGCAGCTGCAGCGCACGGAGCAAGCGTTGTCGCTGTGGGTTGGGGTGAGTGCCCCTGCCAACCTGGGCGAAGCCATGCGCTACGCGGTGCTGGATGGCGGCAAGCGCTTGCGCCCTTTGCTGGTGCTGGCCGCCGCGCAGTCGGTGCAGGGGCTGAGTGAGGCCGCTCTGCGCGCAGCCTGTGCGGTGGAGTTGATCCACGCGTACTCGCTGGTGCACGACGACATGCCTTGCATGGACAACGATGTGCTGCGCCGCGGCAAGCCCACAGTGCATGTGCAGTTTGGTGAGGCGCAGGCCTTGCTGGGTGGTGATGCCCTGCAAGCATTGGCGTTTGAGCTGCTGACCCCTTCGGATCTGGAGGTGCCCGCCCCGGTGCAAGCCAAGTTGTGCCGCATCCTGGCGCAGGCAGCCGGTGCACAGGGCATGGCTGGTGGCCAGGCCATTGACCTGGCCAGCGTGGGCAAGGCACTCAATGAACAGCAGCTGCGCCAAATGCACAGCCTCAAAACCGGGGCGCTGCTGGAAGCCAGTGTTGCCATGGGGGTGGCGTGCGCTGCGGTGTCGCTGCCTGTGCAGCAGGCCCTGGGCCGTTATGCCACGGCGCTGGGTGTGGCCTTCCAGGTGGTGGATGATGTGCTGGATGTCGTGGCCGATGCGGCCACTTTGGGTAAAACGCCCGGCAAAGATGCTGCCAACGATAAGCCGACTTTTGTTTCCTTGATGGGGTTGGAGGGCGCACGCGCTTACGCCAACGATTTGTTGCAGCAGGCATTGCAGGCGCTGGAAGACAGTGGCTTGGCGGATGTCCGGGCCCTGGCTGCGCTGGCACACATGGTGGTTTCCCGCTCGCACTGAGCCATGGTCACACCACAACGTCGAATTTCTCCTATTGCCTGGCTTGCACTTGTGAACACACACTGTTCGCTTCGTGCAACCTGCCACCCGTAATTTGCTAATGACCACGAATGCTTACCCTTTGCTGCAGAAAGTGCATGCACCTTCTGACCTGCGTGCGATGTCGCGCAGCGACCTCAAAGCGCTGTCTGATGAGTTGCGAGCCTGTGTGCTGGACAGTGTGTCTAAAACCGGGGGGCACCTCAGCTCCAACTTGGGCACGGTCGAGCTGACCATTGCTTTGCACCACGTGTTCAACACGCCGTATGACCGCGTGGTGTGGGATGTGGGTCACCAAACCTATCCCCATAAGATTTTGACGGGGCGTCGCGAGCGCATGCCATCGCTGCGCCAACTGGGGGGGATTTCGGGTTTCCCGCTGCGCACGGAAAGCGAGTTCGACGCTTTTGGTGCCGGTCACTCCTCCACCAGTATTTCTGCCGCCTTGGGCATGGCCATGGCGGCCAAGCGCAAGGGTGAGGATCGCCGTGCTATTGCAGTGATCGGCGACGGCGCCATGACTGCAGGCATGGCCTTTGAGGCCATGAACAACGCCGGTGTGCTGGATGGCAACCTACTGGTGATCCTGAACGACAACGACATGAGCATCAGCCCGCCGGTCGGCGCGCTGAACCGCTATTTGGCACAGCTCATGAGTGGCCAGTTCTACGCGGCTGCGCGCAATGTGGGCAAAAACGTGCTCAAGCAAGTGCCGCCGTTGCTGGAGTTGGCCAAACGCCTGGAGCAGCACGCCAAGGGCATGGTGGTTCCGGCCACCATGTTTGAAAACTTCGGCTTTAACTACATTGGCCCTATTGATGGTCACGACCTGGACTCCCTGATCCCCACACTGGAGAACATTCGCAGCCTGGAAGGGCCGCAGTTTCTGCACGTGGTGACCAAAAAGGGGCATGGCTACAAGCTGGCCGAAGCCGATCCGGTGACCTACCACGGTCCTGGCAAGTTTGATCCGGCCGTCGGTGTGGTGAAGTCCAACGCACCTTCCAAGCCGACGTTCACGCAGATTTTTGGCAACTGGCTGTGCGACATGGCGGCCCAGGACAAGCGCCTGGTCGGCATTACGCCTGCGATGCGTGAAGGCTCGGGCTTGGTAGAGTTTGAAAAGCTCTTCCCTGATCGCTACTACGACGTTGGGATTGCGGAGCAGCATGCCGTGACCTTTGCAGCCGGCATGGCCTGTGAGGGCGTCAAGCCGGTGGTGGCGATTTACTCCACCTTTTTGCAGCGCGCCTATGACCAGTTGATTCATGACGTGGCACTGCAAAAGCTGCCCGTGGTGTTTGCGCTGGACCGTGCCGGTTTGGTGGGTGCCGACGGTGCTACGCATGCCGGTGCCTATGACATCGCCTTTGTGCGCTGTATTCCGAATATGAGCATGGCCACGCCTGCCGATGAGCGCGAATGCCGCCAGTTGCTCAGCACAGCCTATGCGCAAGACCACCCGGTGTGCGTGCGCTACCCGCGTGGTGCCGGTGTGGGCGTGGAGCCGCTGAAGGACTTGTCGGGCCTGCCCTTTGGTAAGGGCGAGATGCGCCGTGAAAGCGCCGCACCGCGCCAGGGTGAAGGCGCAGCGCAGCCGCGCATCGCCATTTTGGCGTTTGGCTCTTTGCTCTATCCCGCTTTGCAGGTGGGTGAGGCGCTGGATGCGACCGTGGCCAATATGCGCTGGGCGAAGCCTTTGGATGAAGCGCTGGTGCGTGAACTGGCCGCAAGCCACGATGTGCTGGTGACGGTGGAAGAAGGCTGCGTGGCCGGTGGCGCAGGTGCTGCTGTGTCGGAGGCTTTGTCTGCTGCAGGTTTGACCGTCCCGATGCTGCACCTGGGGCTGCCAGATCAGTTCATTGAGCACGGTGATCCAGCCAAGCTCCTGGCGCTGCAGGGCCTGGATGCGGCGGGGATCGAGCGTTCGATTCGCCAGCGTTTTCTGGCCGCCTAGTTCGTCCTTCTAGCCATGTCAGTCAGCCTGCGGGCTGACTGACAATTGGCTGAAGACGCGCTGGTTTCAGGGGTTTACCCCCAACGGTTTTTACATTTTCCATTCCTAAAATTTTGTACGCCCTGCTGGGTGTGGCGGCAGATTGCTGCAGCAGCCGCGTGTGCATATTCAAGGAGAAAAAATGGACCGTCGTTCCCTCATTAAAAACGCTGGCATTGCTGGTGTCTTGGCTGCCGCAGCAGCCCCAGCTGTTCACGCGCAAGCGGCAGTCCGTTGGCGCCTGGCCTCGAGCTTTCCCAAGTCGCTCGATACCATTTTCGGCAGCGCTGAAAAATTTGCCCAGGTGGTGAAGGCCCTGTCGGGCGGCAAGTTTGAAGTGTCGACCCATGCTGCAGGCGAGCTGATGCCCGCGTTCGGTGTGGTGGACGCTATTGAAAACAGCACCATCGAAATGGCGCAAACCGCGCCGTACTACTTCACGGGCAAGAACTCTATTTTTGCATTTGGCTGCGCAGTGCCTTTCGGCCTGACAGCGCGCCAGATGGATGCCTGGATGGAACATGGCAACGGCCGCAAGCTGTTTGACAAGTTCTGTGCCAACTACAACATCAAGAGCTACAGCGCGGGTAACACCGGCACCCAGATGGGCGGCTGGTACCGCAAGGAAATCAAGTCCGTGGCCGACTTGAAGGGTCTGAAGATGCGCCTGGGTGGCGGTCTGTTTGGTGAAGCCATGGCCAAGCTGGGTGTGGTGTCGCAAAACATGCCCGCTGGCGACGTGTACCAGGCACTGGAAAAAGGCACGCTGGACTCGACCGAGTTTGTGGGCCCCTACGATGACCAGAAGCTGGGCTTCAACAAAGTGGCACCGTTTTACTACTACCCCGGCTGGTGGGAAGGTGGCGCAGAGCTGGAGTTCTTCGTCAACGCCAAGGCCTATGCCGCGCTGTCGCCCGAGTTCAAGGCCATTGTGGACACCGCCACTCGCGTGGCAGCCCGTGACATGACGGCCAAGTACGATGCGTTCAACCCCATCGCGCTGAAGAAGCTGGTGGCGGACAAGACCCAGCTCAAGGCATTCCCCAAGGACGTGATGGACGCGGGTTTCAAGGCCTCCATGGAAGTGTTTGCCGAGCACGAAGCCAAGTCGGCCGAGTTCAAGGAAATCCACCAAGACATGCGTGCTTTCCAGCGCGATCAACTGCTGTGGGAGCGCTTCTCGGAGTTGCGCTTTAACCAGTACATGACGTCGGTCAAGCTGTAATTGACTGTGCGTACAGCGCTTGCATGGTTGGCCATGCAAGCGCGGCGTAGATAAAGGCCGGTGCATGCTTTCGCTCTCAGCACCGGTTTTTTTGTGTCTGCAAGACCGCCACAGAAGCGGCGCAGATGGGAGAGGTTCGTTTCATAACCCCTAAGGAGACCCCTAATGGATCGTCGTTCCATGCTCAAAAATGCCGGTATCGCCGGCGTTCTGGCTGCTGCTGCAGCCCCAGCCGTGCACGCACAACCTGCATTGCGCTGGCGCATTGCTTCCAGCTTCCCCAAATCCCTGGACACCATCTATGGCGCGGCCGACGTATTTGCGCAGGCGGTCAAGTCGATGACGGGTGGCAAGTTTGAAGTGTCGGTGCACCAGGCCGGTGAACTGATGCCTGCGTTCAACGTGGTCGATGGCGTGCAAAACGGCAGCGTGGAAATGGCCCACACTGCGCCGTACTACTTCTTCGGCAAGAACGAAGTGTTTGCCATTGGCGGTGCGATCCCCTTCGGCATGAATTCGCGCCAGCTGACTTCCTGGGTGGTGGAAGGCAACGGCAGCAAGCTGATGACCGAGTTCTACGCCAAGTACAACATCGTGCCGATGCTGGGTGGCAACACCGGCGCGCAGATGGGTGGCTGGTTCCGCAAGGAAGTCAAGAGCACGGAAGATATCAAGGGTCTGAAGTTCCGCGTGGGCGGTTTTGCGGGCCGCGTGTTGGAAAAGCTGGGTGCTGTGCCGCAAAACATTCCGGCCGGTGAAATTTACCAGTCGCTGGAAAAAGGCACGATTGACGCTGCCGAGTGGATCGGCCCTTACGACGATCTGAAGCTGGGCCTGAACAAGGTAGCGCCTTACTACTACTACCCCGGTTGGTGGGAAGGTTCGCTGAACCTGTCGTTCTACATCAACGACAAGGCGTTCAACGGTCTGAGCAATGAGTACAAGGCCATTGTCAAGGCGGCAGCCCATGAAGCCCATGTGACCTGCCAAGGTCGCTACGATGCCCGCAACCCCGCTGCCCTCAAGCAACTGGTGGCCGCAGGCGCCAAGGTGCTGCCATTCCCGCAGCAAGTGATGGACGCTTCGTTCAAGGCTTCGATGGAGCTGTACCAGAGCCTGGATACCAGCAATCCAGACTGGAAGAAGGTCTACACCGACTACCGCAACTTCCAGCGCGACCAAGTGCTGTGGTTCCGTTTTGCGGAAGGTCGCTTCGACAGCTTCATGTCCAGCCAGAAGCTGTAAGCCGCGCGGGATGCCGCACAAAAAAGGCAGCCGATGGGCTGCCTTTTTTTGGGTGCGATGTTTCTAAAAGGATAGCTGAAAGCGCAAGTATTATCTTGATCTCAAATAGAAATCTATAGATTTTCTAGGTTTGACAAGCGCTGGTTGCTCTTATTTTTCAGTGGATGCGTAGCGGGTGGAGCACCACCAGGTCAGCATGCCCAGGCCCACCAAGCAGAGCTGGCCAATGGCCAGCGCCAGACCGCTGTGGAACAGGTGGGGGGCAATTGCTCCGGCGGTGATGGCAAACACACTCATCTGCGTGAAGCCTTGCAGCGACGAGGCCAGGCCGCGCATGTGTGGGAACAGGTTCATGATCTGCAGCGACAGCAGCGGCGTCAGCAGCGCAATGCCCAGTGTGTAGCAGGCAATGGGCAATACCGCCCAGGGCACGGTGGGTGTGGCCGTCAGGCTGTGGTAGAGCACATTGCTGGTGCAACCCAGCAGCAAGCAGCCGTAGCCAATGATTTGCTGCACACGCTCGGGAATGTGCTTGGCCAGCACGCCAGAGATGGCCGAGCCGATCATGGAGCCACCGATCAGCGGCATGAACAGCCAGCCAAACGAGGTTTCATCGAGCTTGAGGATGACCATCACAAACTCTGCAGCAGCGCTGATGTACAGCCCAATGCCGCCAGACATCAAGGCCAGGCCCAGCACCATCAGGCGAAACTGCGGGTGGCGCAGTGCGGTGAGGTAGTTGCGCGCAATCACACCCAGTTTGAGCGGGGTGCGCTGTGCCGCAGGCAAGGTCTCAGGCAGCACACGCCAGCACATGACGGCCAGCAGCAGGCCAAAGGCTGCCAGGAAGAAGAAAGTGGCACGCCAGCCGCCATGGGCCTGCAGCCAACCTCCCAACACCGGGGCAATGGCGGGCGCCAGGCCAAAGCAGAACATGACCATGCTCATCATGCGCTGGGCATCGGCGCCATGGAAACGATCTTGCACGACGGCACGGGCAATCACCATGCCTGCACCAGCCATGGCCCCTTGGGCAAAGCGTACGGCCACCAGGGCTTCAATGCTGCCCACAAACGCGGCGACGGTCGATGTCAGCGCATAGCCCACACCTGCAAAAATCAGCACACGGCGGCGGCCAAAGGTGTCGCTGAGCGTGCCGTAAAACAGCATGGTGATGGCCATGGCCAGCACATAGACGCTCAGGGTCTGCTGCACGGCTGTTGGGCTGACAGCAAACTCTTGCGCAATGGCGTGGAACGAGGGCAGGTAAGTATCAATGCCCAGCGCGCCCAGCATGGTGCACATGGCCAGAATAAAAGTCAGCGATAAATGGCTTTTCATGGGTCTCTGTGTCTTGCAGTGCGGCAGGTGTCACTGTGCATCAGTCACTGCATAAAAAAGGCACATGGGGTGCATGTGCCTTGGTGGTTGCGCAGCTGCTAGGCCTTGGACGCGCGCTGGGCGCTCTTGGGGCGGAAGGCTTGGCACACGGTGTGGTCGGTTTCCAGGTACGGACCGCCAATCAGGTCGATGCAGTACGGGACGGCGGCAAAAATACCATTCATCCGCTGCTGGCCAGCCGCATCTTTGAGGCCTTCCAAGGTTTCTGCAATGGCTTTGGGCTGGCCGGGCAGGTTGATGATCAGGCTTTGGCCGCGAATCACCGCCACCTGGCGCGACAAGATGGCTGTTGGAACAAATTGCAGGCTGATCTGGCGCATTTGCTCGCCAAAGCCGGGCATTTCCTTGTCGGCCACCGCCAGCGTGGCTTCGGGTGTGACATCGCGCAGCGCCGGGCCGGTACCGCCGGTGGTCAGCACCAGGCTGCACCCGGCGTCCACCAGCTCAATCAGGGTTTGGCTGATGGTGGCTTGATCATCCGGAATCAGGCGTGCTTCAAACGTGACAGGGTTGCGCAGGGCGTGGCCCAGCCAGTCCTGCAGCGCAGGCAGGCCTTTGTCCTCATACACGCCGGAGCTGGCACGGTCACTGATAGAGACAATGCCGATCTTGACGGCATCGTGCTCGCTCATGCCTCGTCCTCTGCGTCTACGCCGTGATCCTGGTCATCATCCACACCATGGCTGGCGCTGCCGTTGATGTAGGAGAGCACCAGCTTGAACAGCTCGCGGTAGGCGTTGCCCTTCTTGGCGGGCGCCAGGATCTGGCCCTTGGCTTCAGCATCGATGGCTTTTTGTTTGGCGGTGGCTTCGTCCTTGCGCACCTGGCGCATCAATGTGCGCACTTGCTGGACATTGGTGGCAGGGAACTGGTCCAGCCAGATGCCCAGGTTGTCGTCGCTGTCGATCAGGCGGTCGCGCCACTGTTCGGCCACCAGAATCTGCGTCTGCTCCAGGCTCACACCTGTGCGCTGCTCTTCCAGCGCGGCCTTGGCGGCTTCGACTTCGCTTTCTTCCAGCTTTCGCATCAACTTGCCGATGAACTGCATCTGGCGGCGCTTGGCTTCAAAGTTGGTCAGGCGCTTTTGCTCAGCCAGGGCTTCCAGCAGTTTTTCCGGCAGCTGCAGGCGATCGAGCAGTTTGGGGCGCAGGCCCAGCAGGGCTTCGCCCAGATCTTGCAGGGCGTCGCTCTCCACCTTGCGGTCGGTACGGGTCTGATCCCAGGTGCCTTTGAGTTCGGCCTTCAGCTCCAGATCGCGCTCGCTGCCTTCTGCAACGAACACGCCTTTCACGTAGTAGCCTTTTTTGGGTTTGCGTGACATGTCTTCTCAGGGGAAATAGGGTGGCAGCACATAGGGGCTGCAGTGCTGGGTATCATATCCGCCGCTATGAATAAACCCCGCACACGCTCTACAAGCACCACCGCAGCACAGGCTGATTCTGGTTTCAGCTACAGCCGTTCCTTTTTTGAGGGTCTGGTGGACCAGGCCTTGGCCCATGCCAAAAAGCTGGGCGCCACCGATGCCGGTGCCGATGCGTCCGAAGGCTGTGGCCTGAGCGTGAGCGTGCGCAAAGGTGAGCTGGAGACCGTGGAGCGCAACCGCGACAAGTCGCTGGGGGTGACGGTGTATCTGGGGCAGCGTCGTGGCAATGCCAGCACCTCGGATTTCTCAGAGCTGGCAATTCAGCAGACCGTGCAAGCCGCGTATGACATTGCGCGCTTCACGGCCGAAGATCCCACGGCCGGTTTGCCCGACGCCGAAGACATTGCGCCCGAGTCCACACACAAGGATCTGGACCTGTTCCACGCCTGGAGCGTGAGCAGCGAAGAAGCTGCACGCCTGGCCATTGCGTGTGAAGACGCCGCGCTCAAGACCCACAAACGCATCACCAACAGCGAAGGCGCCAGCGTCTCGGCGCAGCAGAGTCACTTCTACAGCGCCCACACGCGTGGTTTTCGCGGTGGCTATGCCAGCTCGCGCCACAGCGTGTCGGTGGCGCCGATTGCTTCCTTGCCAGGCAAAAACGGCGAAATGCAGCGTGATTACTGGTACAGCTCCATGCGTGACGCGGTGGAGCTGGCCTCGCCCGAAGAAATTGGCCGCTATGCCGCGCAGCGCGCTTTGAGCCGTCTGGGCAGCCGCAAGATCCCCACCACCGAATGCCCGGTGCTGTTCGAGTCGCCCGCAGCAGCGGGCTTGCTGGGTGGCTTTGTGCAAGCCATCAGCGGTGGCACGCTCTACCGCAAGAGCAGTTTCTTGCTGGACTCGCTGGGCAAGCAGGTCTTCCCCGATCACATCAGCATTGAAGAAGACCCCTTCATTTTGCGTGGCAAGGGCAGCTCGCCCTTTGACGACGAAGGTGTGCGCGTGCAGCGCCGCATGGTGCTCGATAGCGGCCGTGTGGAAGGCTACTTCCTGTCCAGCTATTCGGCACGCAAGCTGGGCATGAAGACCACCGGCAATGCCGGCGGCTCACACAACCTGACGCTGACCTCGCGCTTGACGCGCCGTGGTGATGATCTGGATGCCATGCTCAAAAAGCTGGGCACAGGTCTGTTTGTGGTGGAGCTGATGGGCCAGGGCGTGAACTACGTCACGGGCGACTACTCGCGCGGCGCCTCGGGCTTCTGGGTGGAAAACGGTGAAATTGCATTTCCCGTCCAGGAGATCACCATCGCGGGCAACCTCAAAGACATGTACATGGGCATTGAAGCCGTGGGCGCAGATGCCTATAACTACGGTGCCAAAACGGTGGGCTCCATCCTCATCAATCGCATGAAGGTGGCCGGCAGCTAATTGCCACACACGGTGCACTGCAGGGTGAAAAGGGCTGTCTGGGACAGCCCTTTTTTGTGGCGCGCCGTGCGCTGTGTGTTCAAAAGCGGTTACCACACCTGGTGGTCGGTGGATAGGTGGCTGCCTGCGTCACGCAGTTGATCGGCACCCGGCGCAAAGTGTGGGACAGTGGAGCCCCCAGATTGCTCGCCACGCTTTTTATGCAGAACCACCACACGTTACGCCCCATGGATTGGCTCTTGGCCGCAGTCGTCATTGGGGTCTGGGGGGTGAACTTTGTTGTGATGAAGTGGGGCTTGCAAGAAGTCTCGCCCCTGCTGCTGTGTGCGTTGCGCTTTTTGGCGGCATCCCTGCCTTTCTTGTGGCTGGTGCGGCCACCTGCGACTTTGTCGTGGGGTGTGCTGGCTGCCTACGGGCTGGTGCAAGGGGTGGGGCAGTTCGGTTTGCTGTTTGTGGGCATGCAGCTGGGCATGCCTGCGGGGATGGCCTCGGTGGTGCTGCAAACCCAGGCGTTCATCACCTTGTTGATGGCGGCTGCCTTGCTGGGAGAGCGCCCTCAGCCCTGGCAGTGGGCCGGTCTGTGCATTGCGATTGCAGGGCTGATTACGATTGGCGCTGCCCATGGCGATAGCGCCACGCAGATGTCGCTGATCGGCTTTGTATGCACGGTTGGCTCGGCCGCCATGTGGGCCGCATCCAACCTGATTACGCGCCATGCCGCGAAATATGGCGTGTATGAACCACTGCCCTTTCTGGTCTGGAGCAGTGTGTTCCCCATCATTCCGCTGCTGCTGATGTCGCTGTGGCTGGAAGGGGGCTGGAGCACCATGCGCGCACAACTGACGGGCATGACGTGGCAAGGCATGGGGGCTGTGGCGTATCTGGCGCTGCTGTCTACCTTGCTGGGTTATGGCCTGTGGACCCGATTGCTGCAGCGTTACCCCGCCAGCACGGTGGCGCCTTTGTCGCTGCTGGTGCCGGTGATTGGCTTGATCGCCGCGATGCTGTTGCTGGGGGAGTTTCCTTCCGGCATGCAATGGCTGGGCACGGCCGGGGTTTTGCTGGGCATGGTGGTCAACCAGTTTGGCGGGCGTTGGCGCCGGGGTGCTGGATAGGATTTATCATCAAATTGGCTGCTAGCCCTTGCTCCATAAGCGCTAGCAGCTATACAAATTAAGCCAGCGTGCGCCCCAGTGCTGTGGCCGCTTGGTGCAGGCGCGGCACACGCTCCAGAGCCTGGGCCAGGCTCATGCGCGCTACGGGGGCCTGCAAGGCCACGGCGCAGCGCACGCTGCGGGCATCTGGGCCCAGCACCGGCACGGCGACGCAGACCAGTCCATCGACAAATTCTTCGGCGTCCACGGCGTAGCCGTCCTTGCGGATGCGGCGGAACTCTTCTTCCAGCATTTCACGGGTGGTGAGTGTGGTCGCGGTGTAGCGTGCCAGCGGCAAGGTGGCCAGCAGGCTGTTGCGCTGGGCGGCTGCCATGTGCGCCAGGATGAGCTTGCCGCTGGCTGAGCAGTGCACGGGCACATGGGTGCCGGGACGCAGGTTCAGCTGCAAGGGGAAGGCCGACTCAATGCGGTCCAGGTAGACCACCTCCACGCCTGACAAGGCGGTGAAGTTGCAGCTTTCCCCAATGTCCGCCACCAATTGCCGGAGCACGGCATGGCGCACGCTTTGCTGGGCGCTGCCCGCCAGCGTGGCTTCGGCCAGGCGCAGCAAGCGTGGGGCCAGGGCATAGCGGCGGCCATCGGGTTCACGTGCCAGCAAGCCGCCAGCCTCCAGCTGGGTGAGCTGGCGGTGCACGCTGGGCTTGGGCCAGCCGCTGGCGGCAACAGCTTCTGCCAGCGTGAGAGGACGGGCTTCACGCACCAGAATTTCCAGCAAATCAAACAGCCGCAAACCGGGGGTAGAGGTTGAATCTGTCATAAATCTCAGAATTCGAGACGATTTAATAAAATTTTCCGGGATTTTTATCATTCAACGTACAGTCATGGCAAGCCCTTTGCGGTAACGAAAGGATGGCGCCATGTCCGTATCTCCTGCCTCTCTTGCTCCTGCCACCGGTTTTCGCAACGCGGTGCTGACGGGTGCCTGTGGTGGTTTGGGTCAAGCCTTGGCACGCGCCTTGATCGCGCGTGGGGCCAAAGTGGCGCTGCTCGGTATTCAGACCCCCGTGCTGGAGCGCCTGGCCGCACTGGCCCCCGAGCGCACCCGTATCTACACCGTGGATGTCACCGACTCCGAGGCCATGCAGGCCATGGCGCAGGATTGGATGGCATTTGCCGGTATGCCAGATCTGGTGATTGCCAATGCCGGTGTGGCCAGCGGGTTTGATACCGCCCAGGCTGCAGATTTGCCGGTGCTGCGTCGCATGCTGGAAATCAATGTATTGGGGCCTGCCACCACATTCCAGCCCTTTGTACAGGCGTGGCAGCACACGCCCGGTCAGGCTTGTGCCTTGGTGGGCATTGCCAGCATTGCGGGCTGGCGTGGCATGCCGGGGAATGGCGCCTATTGCGCCAGCAAAGGGGCGCTGATTCGCTATCTGGAAAGCCTGCGTGCCGAGTGGCGCGGCACCCCCGTCACGGTGCACACCGTCTGTCCCGGTTATCTGCGCACGGCCATTACGGCCAACAACCAATTTGCCATGCCCGGTCTGATGGAGCCTGAAGCGGCCGTGCAGGTCATGCTGGCGCGCTTGGCCCAAGGCCATACGCATATTGTGATTCCACGCCGCACGGGCTGGCTGTCACGCCTGCTGGGGGGCTTGCCCGATGCATGGATGGATCGCTTGCTGCGCGGCCAGCCCCGCAAGGCACGCTGGGGTGAACCCGGTGGCAACCCGATTCCTGGCATGCCATCCGCAGGCGATAGTGCTTCACCACCACCTTCGCGCTAGCGCAGGACTGCATTCAACAACACGCTACAAAAAACACAATGACGGAGACAACCATGCGCAATGAAAGCCATGTGACCCCAGCACCTTTGGCTGCCGCCACGCCGGTGCAAGCCACGGAAGACATGATCGCCCTGATTGGCGCAGGCCCCTCGGGCCTGGCAGGGGCACGCAATCTGCAAAAGCAGGGCATTCCTTTTCAGGGCTTTGAGGCCTACAGCGATGTGGGAGGCTTGTGGAATATCGACAACCCACGCTCCACGGTGTATGAGTCGGCCCACCTGATTTCCAGCAAACGCACCACCGAGTTTGCAGAGTTCCCGATGGCGGATTCCGTAGCTGACTACCCCAGTCACCGTGAGCTGTGCGGCTACTTCAAGGCATTTGCCGATAAGTTTGATTTGCGCAGGCACTTTCGTTTTGGGGTGCATGTCGAGCGTGTCGAGCCCGTCGATCCTGACGATGCGAATACCCCGTGGCGCGTGACGGTGCGCAATGCCCAGGGAAATGTGGAGACGGCGCAATACAAGGGCGTGGTCATTGCCAATGGCATTTTGGCGGAGCCCAATGTGCCGCAGTTTGAAGGCACGTTCACCGGCGAGCTGTTGCACACCAGCCAGTACAAGCGCGCCAGCCAGTTCACGGGCAAACGCGTGCTGCTGGTGGGGGCCGGTAATTCCGGCTGCGATATCGCGGTGGATGCGGTGCACTATGCACAAAGCGTGGATATTTCGGTGCGTCGTGGCTACTACTTTGTGCCCAAGTATGTGTTTGGCAAACCGGCGGACACCCTGGGCGGCAAGCGCCCCATGCCACGCTGGATCAAGCAGAAGTTTGACAGCACGGTGCTCAAATGGTTCACCGGGGACCCTACGCGTTTTGGCTTCCCCAAACCGACCTACAAGATGTATGAGTCGCACCCCATCGTGAACTCGCTCATCTTGCACCACCTGGGGCATGGCGACATCCATGTGAAGGCCGACATTGCACGCTTTGAAGGCCAGACGGTGCACTTTAAAGATGGCTCCCAGCAAGACTACGACATGGTGCTGCTGGCCACCGGCTACACCTTGCACTATCCGTTCATTGATCGTGCCCACCTGAACTGGCAGGGCATGGCGCCGCAGCTGTACATGAATATTTTTGCACCGCGCTACACGCACCTGGCGGTGCTGGGCATGGTGGAGGCCAGTGGCCTGGGCTGGCAAGGCCGTTACGAGCAGGCTGAGCTGGTCGCGCGCTACTTCAGCGGCATAGCAGGCAAAGCGCCTGCCGCACAGCGCCTGCAGGCGGCGATTGCAGGGCCTGCACCGGACTTGTCGGCAGGCTACCAGTACCTGCAACTGGAGCGCATGGCGTTTTATGTGAACAAAGATGCCTACCGCACTGCCGTGCGTGAGGCTGTGGCCAAGCTGGTCTGAGTTTTCAGGAGAACGAAGATGTTGCCTGTGGACGAAATACGGTTGAATTTCAACCCTGCCTCTTTGGTGCTGCTCAATGGGGTGCTTGGCTTTTTGATGTTTGGTATTGCGCTGGATACGCGCATGGAGGACTTTCGGCGCGTTGCACGCATGCCCTGGGCGATGGCCGTGGGCATTGCCGCGCAATTCATTGTGCTGCCGGCGGTCACTTATGGGCTGACGCGTTTGCTGAACGTTGGCCCGAGCATTGCGCTGGGCATGATCCTGGTGGCGTGCTGCCCGCCGGGCAATGTCTCCAACATTCTCACGCACCGCGCACGCGGCAATGTGGCGCTGTCGGTGTCGATGACCGCCATTTCCAACGCAATTGCGATCGTGGTGATGCCGCTGAACTTTGCGTTCTGGGGCGGGATGCATCCGGCAGCCTCCAGCTTGCTGCAGTCCATCTCGCTGGATCCGCTGGAGATGGTGGGGCACATCGTGATGATCATCGGCATTCCCTTTGTACTGGGGCTGTGGTGCGCGCACCGTTTCCCTGTGGCTACACAGCGGTGCAAGAAAGCCGTGCGCATTCTGAGTTTTGTGGCGTTGATTGGCTTCATTGCCGGAGCCATTGTGGGGAACTGGCGGTTCTTCCTGGACTATGTGGGCCTGGTTTTGCTGGCAGTGGCACTGCATGACGCGCTGGCCTTTGGCACGGGCTATGTCTGTGCCCGCGTGATGGGGCTGGCCGACTACGAGCGCCGAGCCGTGGCGATTGAGGTGGGTATCCGCAATGCGGGCTTGGGCCTGGTGCTGATCTTCAGCTTTTTTGGGGGTTTGGGCGGCATGGCGGTGGTGGCCGGCGTCTGGGGTTTTTGGGACATTATTGCGGGCTTGGCTTTGGCTTCCTGGTGGGGGCGCAAGCCGCCAGAAGGTGCCCCCGCTCTGGAAGGCGTACAAGCATGAGTAGCAAACAGGAGCTGCCCCGCGCGCAGCGTATTTTGATTACCGGTGCCGATGGTTTTTTGGGCCGCACGGTGGTGGCTGCACTGGCTCGCCGCAATGACACCACGGTGGTGGCGGTGGATGTGCGGGAGGTGCCGTCAGAGCGCCAGCACCCCGGGGTCGTCTATTGCCAGCAGGATGTGCGTGATGCACAGCTGCAGCAGACCCTGGAGCGCCATGCGATTGACACGGTGGTGCACCTGGCGTCTATCGTCACTCCGGGCAAAGATTCCAACCGTGCGTTTGAGTACGACGTGGACGTGAATGGCACGCGCAATGTGCTGCAAGCCTGTGTAGCTGCTGGCGTGCACCATGTGGTGGTGTCTTCCAGTGGCGCCGCCTATGGTTACTACGCCGACAACCCTGCGTGGATTACCGAGTCGGATGCGCTGCGCGGCAACACCGTGTTTGCATATTCTGACCACAAGCGCCTGGTCGAGGAAATGCTGGCGCAGTGGCGGGTGCAGCACCCGCAGTTGCAGCAAACCATTTTGCGTATTGGCACGATCCTGGGTGCACGCGTTGACAACCAGATCACAGCCCTGTTTGAGAAGCCTCGCTTGCTGGCCATTCGCGGCAGTGACAGTCCATTTGTGTTCATCTGGGATGAGGATGTGACGGGCGCCATCATGCATGCGCTCGATGGTGCCGAGCCGGGCTGCTACAACCTGGCAGGAGACGGTGCGCTGACCATCCATGACATCGCCCAGCGTTTGGGTAAGCGCACCCTCAACTTGCCAGCCAGCTTGCTGCGCGGTGCTTTGTGGACGGGCACCAAGCTGGGCGTGAGCCGCTACGGACCTGAGCAGTTGGACTTTTTGCGCTATCGCCCGGTGCTGTTGAACCACGCACTCAAACAGTGGGGGTACGTGCCCAGCAAGACCAGTGCGCAGGCATTTGAGGCTTTTGTACAGGCGCGCAGCCAGCATGGCACACCGGTGCGGGTGGCGGTAGCGGCATGAGTGCATCGCCTGGGCATACCACGCACATGTCGCGTGGCGACTGGCTCTGCGCGCTGGCCGTGATTGTGATTTGGGGTCTGAACTTTGTGGTGATGAAGCTGGGTCTGCAAACCCTCAGCCCCATGGTGCTGGGGGCGCTGCGCTTCATGGTGGCCTCCCTGCCATTTCTGCTCTTTGTGCGCCCGCCGCAAATGCCTTGGGGCTATGTGGTGGCTTACGGGTTGGCGCAAGGCCTGGGGCAGTTCGGCCTGCTGTTTTTGGGGTTGCGCTGGGGCATGACTGCAGGCATGGCTTCGGTGGTCATGCAAACACAAGCCTTCTTCACGGTGATTTTGGCGGTGAGCTTGCTGGGTGAGCGTGCCAGGCCCTCGCAATGGTGGGGTTTGGTGCTGGCTTTTGCCGGGCTGGTGGTGATTGCCGCGGGCCATGGCGAAGGTGCGCTACAGATGAGCTTGGCAGGCTTTGTCTTGACCTTGGGCGCAGCCTTCATGTGGGCCGTATCGAACTTGGTGGCACGCAAGGCCAGCCAGATAGTGCCAGGTTACGCACCGCTGCCTTTTATTGTGTGGAGCAGCCTGGTGCCCATCGTGCCGTTTTGTCTGCTGGCCTGGTGGCAGGAGGGCAGCGAGGGCATCGCACAGCAACTGCAGGCAGCCGATGGCAAGGCCGTGTTTGCTGTGCTGTACCTGGCGCTGCTGGCTACGGTGCTGGCCTATAGCCTGTGGACACGGCTGCTGCAGCGCCATACCGCAGCGCGGGTGACGCCTTACTCGCTGCTGGTGCCGGTGGTGGGCCTTATGGCTGCCATGGCCGTGCTGGGGGAGCAGCCCACGGTTGCGCAGTGGCTGGGCACCGGCGCGGTGATCATCGGCATGTTGATCAACCAGTTTGGTCACCTGCTGCGCAAGCCGCAGGCAGCGCTGGCTTAACGATGCCCACGGCCACCGCGGGGGCCACCTCCGTGCGGCCCACCTTGAGGTCCATGCCCTTGGTGGGCGCCGTGGCCATGGTGCCCGTGGTAGTGACCGGGCGGGGGAATGACACACCCGCTCAGCATGCACGATGCGGTGAATGCGGCGATCAGCCATGTGAGTTTTTTCATGGGAACTATCTTCTGGGAAAAGCAAGCCAATGTAGGCCCCAGATGCTGTGAAAAAAGGTAAGAGTGGCGCTCAGTTGCTCCGTGGCTGGCGATGGCTGAGAAGCCAGCTCTCGTGGTACTGGTGACGGTGCCCTACAAGGCCACCACCTTAGGCGCATTAGCATGGCCCGGCGAGGTCACGTGTCGTGACCTTTTCCTTCCTCGCTCAAGGAGTTGTTTATGGCCGTTGAAGGTAATGCCAGCCAGCTTGTGGGCATCGTGACTTTGCTGGGGGCAGCGGTGGTTGGCGTGCCCCTGTTCAAGCGCCTGGGATTGGGCGCTGTGCTGGGTTATCTGGCAGCAGGTTTGGTGATCGGCCCGTTTGGCATGGGGTTGTTGACCGATGCGCAGACCATCATCCACGTGGCTGAACTGGGCGTGGTGATGTTTCTCTTCGTCATTGGGCTGGAGATGAAGCCTTCCCATCTGTGGGGGCTGCGGGGACAGATCTTTGGCTTGGGCAGCATGCAGGTGGTGCTCTCCGCCCTGCTGCTGACCGGTGTGGCCATGGCTTTTGGCTTTTCCTGGCAAGTGGCTTTTGTCAGCGGCGCCGGTTTTGTGCTCACATCCACGGCCATCGTCATGCAGGTGCTGGCGGAGCGGGGGGACATTCATGCCCCGCAGGGGCAGCGCATTGTGTCCATCTTGCTGTTTGAAGACCTGTTGATCGTGCCCTTGCTGGCCATCGTGGCCTTTTTAGCACCGGCGGATGCCGCTGTATCCAGCGTTCACGCATCACCGATGTGGCAGCGCATAGGCATTGCGCTGCTGTCACTGGCAGCGCTGGTGGCGGCTGGCCGCTGGTTGCTGAACCCCATGTTCAGAGTCCTGGCCCGTGCCAAGGCCCGCGAGGTGATGACGGCGGCTGCTTTGCTGGTGGTGCTGGGGGCCGCTTTGCTGATGGAGTGGGGTGGCTTGTCCATGGCCATGGGGGCCTTTGTGGCGGGGGTGCTGCTGTCCGAGTCCAGCTTTCGCCACCAGCTGGAGGCTGATATCGAGCCCTTCCGCGGCTTGCTGCTGGGCTTGTTCTTCCTGGGCGTGGGCATGGCGCTGAACCTCGATGTGGTGGCGCGCAATTGGCAGTTGATTGTGGCCGGTGTGCTGGCGCTGATGACGGGCAAGGCGCTGTGCATCTACCTGGTGGCGCGCTTTGCCAAAAGCGCCCATGCGGAAGCCATGGATCGGGCCATCTTGATGGCGCAAGGGGGGGAGTTTGCCTTTGTGCTGTTCACCGAAGCGCTGAAGTTGCGCGTGATCGGTGCCGAGGTGAATGCCAATATGACGGCCATTGTGGTGCTGTCCATGGCCATCACGCCTTTGGTCGTGGCGCTGCACAAGCGCTGGGCACGGCCTGCAGCCCTGTCCATGGAAGGGGTGGAAGCGCCCGATGGGCTGCAGGGCACAGTGCTGGTCATCGGCTTTGGGCGCATGGGGCAGATTGCCAGCCAGGGGCCGCTGGCCAAGGGCGTGCAGCTGTCCATCATCGACAACGATCCGGATGCCATTCGCGCAGCCGGGCTCTATGGCTTCAAGGTGTATTACGGTGATGGTGCGCGCCCGGACATTTTGCATGCCGCAGGTGCGGCCCACGCCCAGGCGATCGTGGTCTGTGTGAACGATAAAGCGGCCGCCACGCGCATTGTGGAGGCCGCGCGGCGCGAATACCCGCAGGTGCAGCTGGTGGTGCGTGCTTTTGACCGTGAGCATGCGCTGGAGCTGGTGCAGCACGATGCGGACTATGTGGTGCGCGAGACGTTTGAATCTGCCATGGCAATGGGGCGCCAGACCCTGAAGGTGCTGAATGTGAGCGAGGATGAGGCCGACATGCTGATGGAGCAGGTGCGCAACCGTGATGCAGAGCGCTTTGCGCTGGAAACTGCTGGCGGCATGTTTGCAGGCCGTGCGCTGGTCTTGGGCAATATCGCACACATTGCCCCTCCCAAGCACGATGGGCAGACCAGCGAGCAGTCGTAAATGTTTTATGCATAAAAATAGCTGCTAGCCCATACAGCGTATGCGCTAGCAGCTAGTTATTTCATTGCGTTGTCACTTGCTAGGCTGCAGGAGCCAGGGCTGCTGGATCAGCCGGCGTCAATCGCAGCTGCGATGGCTTCGCCGACTTGGGTGGTGTTGGCGCTGCCGCCCAAGTCTGGCGTCTTGGGGCCGGTTTTGATGACCGCCTCGATGGCCGCCACGATGGTGTCGTGCGCCGCACGCCATGGGCCTTCGCTGTGGCCCAGAAAATCCAGCATCAGTGCGGCAGACCAGACCATGGCGATCGGGTTGGCAATGTTCTGGCCATAGATGTCCGGCGCCGAGCCGTGCACCGGCTCGAACAAGCTGGGGAAGGTGCGCTCCGGGTTCAGGTTGGCCGAAGGCGCCAGGCCAATCGTTCCTGTGGTGGCCGGGCCCAGGTCACTCAGAATGTCGCCAAACAGATTGGTGGCCGCCACCACATCAAAGCGCCCTGGCTGCAGCACAAAGCGCGCCGTCAGGATGTCGATATGCTGCTTGTCCAGCGTGATCTCGGGGTAGGCCTTGTGCATGGCATCGGCCTGCTTGTCCCACCAGGGCATGCTGATGGCGATGCCGTTGCTTTTGGTGGCCAACGTCACATGCTTTTTGCTGCGGCTTTGGGCCAGATCGAAGGCGTATTTCAGCAGGCGCTGTGCACCATGCTTGCTGTAGACCGATTCCTGAATGCAGATCTCGCGGTCCGTGCCTTCAAACATGATGCCGCCCAGGGCCGTGTACTCGCCCTCGGTGTTCTCGCGCACCACGTAGTAGTCAATATCACCCGGTTTGCGGCCTGCCAGCGGGCAGGGTACGCCTTCAAAAAGGCGCACGGGTCGCAGGTTGATGTACTGCTCAAATTCACGGCGGAATTTGAGCAGCGAACCCCACAGCGAGATATGGTCTGGCACGGTGGCTGGCCAGCCTACGGCGCCAAAGAAAATGGCATCCATGCCTTGCAGCTGGGCCTTCCAGTCGTCGGGCATCATCTGGCCGTGTTCGGCGTAGTAGTCGCAGTGCGCCCAGTCGAAGTGGTGGAACTCCAGCGCCAGGTTGAAGCGCCGGGCGGCAGCTTCCAGCGCACGCAGGCCTTCAGGCATCACTTCTTTGCCGATACCGTCGCCAGCAATCACGGCAATTTTTTTGGGGTGGGACATCGCAATTCCTTCCAGATAGAGCGGCCCATTGTGCGGCGTGTGCAGAGCGCTGAATTGTTGTCAGCGTGGTTCGAAGGTTGACGCTGTGTGTTGAATGCAGAGATCTCCCCATCTCCAGGGCGTTACCTGGAGATGGGCGGTGCACCGGTTTATGGGCGAGGCAGCCATTGGTAGCCGCTGCCGCTTTTCTGAATGCGGCCCATGCCCGGCAGCGGGAAGTGGTAGCCACTGACCCAGTCGCCTTCTTGCGCCATTTGGGCCAGCAGTGCGTGGCGCGTGGCACGTGCCTGCTCGGGGTTCATGTCGAACTGCACCTGCCAGTCTGGGTGGGTGACAAACAGCGCGGGCAGGTGGGCTGCATCGGCAATGAAGGTAAAGCGCTCACCCGCAGACAGCACGCGGATGGCGGTGTGACCAGGCGAGTGTCCAAATGCGGCCAGGGTGCTGATGCCGGGGGCAATGTCGCTGCCCGGTGCAAACAGGCGCAGCTTTTGCGCTGGATAGTCCTTGAACACCCGGCGCACGGCGACAAAGCCGCCTCGGGCCGCTTCTGGCGTGGCTTGCATGCGTGCATCGTCCAGCCAGAAAGCCGCTTCGGGCTGGGGCAGGTAGACCATGGCCTGGGGGTAGACCAGGCTGCCATCTTTGCGGCGCAGGCCGTTGATGTGGTCGCCGTGCATGTGGCTGATGATGACGGCATCAATGCTGGCGGGGTCGATGCCTGCTGCACGCATGCGGGTCTGCAACAGGCCTGAGCCTGCGGCGCCATTGTCGGCAAAGCCGGTGTCCAGCAGGTAGCGCTTGCCGTCCAGCTCCACCACAAAACAGGTGTAGGGCACATCGATGTGTGTGGTGGGCAGTCCGGCTGCGGCCAGCGCGGCTTGCACATCACTGAGTGCGGCATTTTTGACAAAGCCGGCATCCAGCGGGCGGCGGCCCAGGCCATCGGTGATGGCAATCACGCGCGCTTTGCCGATGTGGTGCACGGCATAGCCCGCGTCGAGGGTGCTGTTGCGGGATGGCTGCGTGCAGCCGGTGAGCCAGCTGGCCGTGGCCAGGCTGCCGGTGGTCAACAGCCAGTGGCGGCGGTTCATGTGCATGGAGATCTCCTTTGCAAAGGGCAAGAGCTGACAAGAGGCTGAAGCCTAACGTGCTATATGCGGCATGAATAGCAGATGCAAGGGTAAACACGGAAGCGCGAGTGTTGGAAACAGCCGACATTGGGGCCTGTTTTTTTTGAATGCAGGACGCAGCCATGAACCGACCCTCCCTCGCCCAGACCTTTCAACCGCGCAAGCTGCGCAGCCAATGGGGCCAGTGGCTGCTGGCCGCAGGCGTTATGGCATGCGCTGGCGTGGCTGGCGCGCAGACGGCAACGAACTACCCGAGCAAAGCCATTCGCATGGTGATCCCGTTCACCCCCGGTGGCTCGGCCGACATTCTGGGCCGCGCCATGGGCCATGAGCTGACCACGGCGTGGAACCAGTCGGTGGTGCCAGAAAACGTGGCGGGCGCCGGTGGCAGCATCGGTGCTGACCGTGTAGCCAAGGCCGCCAGCGATGGCTATACCTTGCTGATGGGCCATGTCGGCACTTTGGCGATCACGCCGGCGCTGTATCCCAAGCTGCCTTATGACCCGGTCAAGAGCTTCACTCCGATTGCCTGGGTGGCGCGTGTGCCGAATGTGCTGGTGGTGCACCCCTCGCTGCCCGTGACCGATCTGAAATCCTTTATCGCCTACGCCAAGGCCCACCCCGAGAAGATCAACTACAGCTCTGGCGGCAATGGCAGCGCAGCCCATATGACCATGTCGTACCTGGCTCAGCAGAGCGGCCTGCAGATGCAGCACGTGCCCTACAAAGGCACGGCGCCGGCCGTCAATGACCTGGTGGCCGGTCAGGTGCAGGCGCTGTTTACCGGCATTCCTGCGGTGCTGGCCCAACTCAAGGCCGGGCAGATCAAGGCGATTGCGGTCTCGTCGCCACAGCGTGTGGCCATCCTGCCGGATGTGCCTACGGTGGCTGAAGCGGCCATTCCCGGTTTTGAGGCCGACCAGTGGTATGGCATCGTCGGCCCTGCAGGCATGCCCAAGGATGTGGTGAGCAAGCTCAACGCGCAGATCAATGCTTCGCTCAAGAGCCCTGCGATCTTGGAGCGCCTGCAAAGCGAAGGTGCACAGCCCATGCCCAGCACGCCGGAGGTGTTTGGTCAGCTGATCAACAAAGACCTGGAGCGCTGGGGCAAGGTGATCAAGTCCAGCGGCATGTCGCTGTAAGCAGCGCTTTGCCTTGAAGGAGTCCCAGCCCGCAGCCTGTGCTGCGGGTTTTTTTATGGCCTTTTTACAATCGGCATTTTGGTGAGTGGAGTGATGGCCGTGCAAAAAATGCCTGCCTTGGAAGATCTGCGTGTGTTCATGACGGTGGTGCGTCAGTCCAGCTTTGCGGCGGCGGCGCAGGCACTGCAGGCATCGCCCGCCTACGTCAGCAAACGCATGCGCCTGCTGGAGCAGGAGCTGGGCGTCAAGCTGTTGCACCGCACCAGCCGCCGTGTGACCGTGACCGAAGAGGGGGAGCGCATCTTTCAGTGGGCCCAGCGCTTGCTGGACGATATGGATCAGCTGCTGCAAGAGGCTCAGATCACCCGTCGTGAGCCGCGTGGTCTGCTGCGTGTGAGCAGCAGCTTTGGCTTTGGCCGGAATGTGGTGGCACCGGCCTTCTCGCAGCTGGCCCGACGCTATCCGGCCCTGCAGCTGCGGCTGGAGGTGTTTGACCGGCTGGTGGATGTGGCGGGCGAGGGCCTGGATCTGGATGTGCGCGTGGGCGATGAAATTGCGCCCCACCTGATTGCGCGGCACCTGGCCGACAACTGCCGCGTGCTGTGTGCTGCGCCGGACTATGTGCAGCGCCGCGGTATGCCGCGCAGCCTGGACGAGCTGGCTGCCCACGACTGCCTGGTGATCAAGGAGCGTGACCACCCGTTTGGGGTGTGGAAGTTGCGCAGCGGCGCGCAAGAGCGCAGCGTGAAAGTGACAGGGCCGCTATCGACCAACCACGGCGAGATGGCGGTGCAGTGGGCGCTGGATGGCCATGGTGTGGTGCTGCGCTCGCACTGGGATGTGGCCGACGATCTGGCTGCCGGGCGGCTGGTGCAGGTGCTGCCCGATTGGCAGCAAAGCGCCAACATCTGGGCGGTTTATCCGACGCGGCTGGAGCGCTCCGCGAAAGTGCGCGTCTGCGTCGAATTCTTGCAGGACTTTTTTGCACGCACCCAGCCCGCAGCGATCAAGGCGACGATGAAAAAGGAAGCGCAGGGCGCAGGCACAGTCAGCGTTTGAGCGCGATTGAAATGCCATGTCAGTTGCAGCAACAGGTTGCCTGCAGTGCAAAAAAAGAAGCTGCCAGCGCCTTTCAAACCTAGGCTTCAGATAGAAAACTATCGGAAACCATGGGTTGACCAACGCTAGCAGCTTCTTTTTTATAACCATCCACACCACGCTGTGCGCGGATGGTGGGGGCCATTACTTGGCCAGTGCAGCTTTCACAGCAGCGGAGACCAGGCCCATATCGGCCTTGCCTGCCAACTGGGATTTCACAGCACCCATGACTTTGCCCATGTCGCCAGGGCCGGTGGCACCCAGCTCAGCCACAATGGCTTGCACGGCAGCGGTGATTTCGGCTTCACCCATGCGCTCAGGCAAATACACCTTCAGCACTTCCATCTCGGCCTTTTCCACATCGGCCAGATCGGCGCGGTTCGCCGTTTCGAACGCGGCGATGGAGTCCTTGCGCTGCTTGATCAGCTTGTCCACGATGGCAATGATGGCGGCATCGTCGAGTTCCACGCGCTCGTCCACTTCCTTTTGCTTCATCGCTGCTTGCAGCAGGCGAATGGTGCCCAGACGTGCGCTGTCTTTGGCACGCATGGCAGTTTTCATATCTTCGGTAATCTGGGCTTTCAAGCTCATACATCTCTCCTTGGGTGAGAGGTCACTGCGAACATCGCAGTGGCCAGAAAACAAAAAACCCGCGCTTGGCGTCCCTAGCGCGGGTTTCGGCTTTTTTACGGCCGGCTAGTCCTAATCAACGATTAGTACAGCTTCTTAGGCAGTTGCATGCTGCGAACGCGCTTGTAGTGACGCTTCACGGCAGCAGCCTTCTTGCGCTTGCGCTCAGCTGTAGGCTTTTCGTAGAACTCACGAGCGCGCAGGTCTGTCAGCAGGCCCAGCTTTTCGATTGTGCGCTTGAAGCGGCGCAGGGCAACTTCATAGGGTTCGTTTTCTTTGACGCGGATGGTAGTCATTCAATTTCCAGATATATCTGTGCTGACAGCGGGTTCTCGGGAAGATCGGGCCTAAGAGCCATGTGCAGCGGTTGTTCCCCGTCTCTATTAACTAGTATGGCCGACGGGGATATGCCAGCAAAGTCGAGCATTATAACGAGTTTTCAGCGCTTGTCAGAAGCAGCTGCTTTGCCAAGGCCCTTTAGCCCGTGGCGGCAGTGTCCGCATGCGACTGTGCCATGGCCTGTGCGCAGGCAAAAGCACTGGCCCAGGCCCACTGAAAGTTATAACCGCCCAGCCAGCCAGTGATGTCCACCACCTCGCCAATGGCATACAGCCCGGGCTGGGTTTTGCATTCCATGGTCTGCTGCGACAACGCTTTGGTGTCGATGCCGCCCAAGGTCACTTCGGCCTTTTTATAGCCTTCAGAGCCTGTTGGCGTGATTTCCCAGCGACTCAGTTGTTCGGCCAGTTTGGACAGCGCTTTGTCGCTGGCCTCGTTGATGGGGCGCTGCAGCTCGGGCTGCTGGCTGGCCCAGGCCTCGGCCAGGCGTGTGGGCATGTGGGCGGCCAGCTCGTTGGCCACCAGCTTGCGCGAGCGGTTCTTGGCGTCTTGCAGCAAGGCGGCCATGTCGGTGCCGGGCAGCAAATTGATGTGCAGCGGCGTGTTGTCTTTCCAGTAGCTGGAGATTTGCAGCACCGCCGGGCCAGACAGGCCGCGGTGCGTGAACAGCAAGTCTTCGTGAAAAGCCATGCGCTCTTTTTTGCTGCCGGTGCTGATTTCCACTGGCAATGCCAAACCGGCCAATTGGGCGTAGGGCTGCCAGGCGACACCATCGAACGTCAATGGCACCAAACCAGCGCGGCGCTCCACCAAGGGCAGCTTGAACTGCTGGGCCATGCGGTAGCCAAAGTCGGTGGCCCCAATCTTGGGGATGGACAAGCCCCCGGTAGCCAGCACCAGGCGCGGCGTCGTCACGGTGCCGCGGTCAGTGTGTATTTCATAGCTGCCAGCGCTTGCTGTATCTGCGTTAGCAGGCAAAAAGACAACTTTTTTGACGGCACACGGCTGCCAGCGCTGCACACCGCCATTGGCACATTCAGCCAGCAGCATGCGGATGATGTCTTCCGCACTGGTGGTGGCAAACAGCTGGCCTTTGTGTTTTTCCTCGTAGGGAATGCCGTGCTTGTCCATCAAGGCGATGAAGTCTGTGGGGGTGTAGCGCGAGAGGGCCGATCGGCAAAACTGCGGGTTCTGGCCGACATAGTGTTTGTGCGGCGCGCGCACATCCAGGTCGCGGTTGGTGAAATTGCAGCGCCCGCCGCCAGAGATGCGGATTTTTTCTGCCACTTTGGCGGCGTGGTCGATGAGCAGCACCTTCAAGCCCAGTTGCCCTGCTTGCGCGGCGCAGAACAAACCTGCTGCCCCCGCGCCGATGATGACGGCGTCGAATGAAGAGAGCGTAGAAGCGGCGGTGTTATCGGTCATAGGGCAAAGTAGCTGGGCTTTTTAGAGCAAATCACGTAGCACAGATGTGCGTTGTGGGCAGTGTAGCCAAGGGAACAAGCCCTGTGCTGGGCTAGGTTGCATGGCACGCGGTTTGCTTGGTTTGCTATCAATTTTTAAAATTCCCCTCCATGAATTTGCCTGAACACCAGCTCAGCATGACCGTGCTGATGACCCCCGATATGGCCAACTTTTCTGGCAATGTCCACGGGGGCGCCATTTTGAAAAAACTGGACGAAGTGGCTTATGCCTGCGCCAGCCGTTATGCCGGGCGCTATTGCGTGACCTTGAGCGTGGACCAGGTGATGTTCTTGCAACCCATTCACGTCGGCGAGCTGGTGACCTTTTTGGCCAGCGTGAATTACACCGGCCACTCGTCCATGGAAATCGGTATCAAAGTGGTGGCCGAGCAAATTCAGGACAAGGTGGTGCGCCACGTGAACAGCTGCTTTTTCACCATGGTGGCGGTGGATGCGGACCGCAAGCCGGTATCGGTGCCGACGCTGCAACCAGAGACCGACGATGAAAAACGTCGCTGGCATGCCGCGCTGATCCGCAAGGACATGCGCAAAGAGGTGGCACTGCGTTTTGCCCAGACCCGTACACCAGCCGCTGCGTAAACCCAAGCATTACGCTGCGCCAGAAAAAAGGCCGTGCACAAGTGCACGGCCTTTTGCGTTGATGACGCGGCAGCTGCCGCGTTAAAAGGTTTCCCAGTCGTCGGATTCTGCGGTGCTGGCAGCGGGCGCACGCTTTGCAGGCGCTGGCAGGCGCTGGGAGGGCGCAGCCTGTGCGGCCGGTTGGCTGGGCGTTGCTGCCACGCGTGCTTTGGCGGATGGCGCGCTGCGGATGGTGGTGGCCGCTGCACTGCGTGTGGCGGCTGGTGCAGGCATGGCGGGTGTGGCAGCGCCTGTGGTTTTGAAGTGCGAGACGGCCTGTACCAGTTCCTGGGCCTGGCGTTTGAGGCTTTCTGCGGCGGCAGCACTTTCTTCCACCAAGGCAGCGTTTTGCTGGGTGGTGGTGTCCATCTGCGTAATGGCTTCGCCCACTTGGCTCACGCCCTGGCTTTGCTCGGTGCTGGCGGCGCTGATTTCACCCACCAGATCGGTCACGCGGCGGATGGAGCCGACAACTTCGCTCATGGTGTGGCCCGCGCGGTCCACCAGCGCTGTGCCCGTGGTGACGCTCTCCACGCTGTTGTTGATGAGGAGCTTGATTTCTTTGGCCGCTTCTGCGCTGCGCTGGGCCAGGGAACGCACTTCACCGGCCACCACGGCAAAACCGCGACCTTGGTCGCCAGCGCGTGCCGCTTCCACGGCGGCATTCAGCGCCAGGATGTTGGTCTGGAAGGCGATGGAGTCGATCACGCCGATGATGTCGGCAATCTTGCGGCTGCTTTCGGTGATGCCGCGCATGCTTTCAACCACTTCGCCCACCACATCACCGCCTTGGGACGCGACCTGGGATGCGCCCAGGGCCAGCTGGTTGGCTTGCAGCGCACTGTCGGCGTTCTGGCGCACGGTGGAAGACAGCTCCTCCATAGACGCGGCGGTCTGCTCCAGGGCGCTGGCTTGCTCTTCGGTGCGCGAGGACAGGTCGGTGGTGCCGCTGGAGATTTGCTCGCTGGCAATGGCTACGGATTCGGCGTTGTGGCGCACACGCTGCACCACGTGGCTGAGGTTGTTGCGCATTTGCTCCAGCGCGGCCATCAGCAGGCCCATTTCGTCCTTGCCTGCGGCGGGAAGAGCGTGCGTTAGATCACCATCGGCGATCTGGCTGGCGGCTTCAACCGCCTGCTTGGCGGGGCGGGTCACAGAGCGTGTGACCAATACGGCAAACAGCAGGGCGAACAAGGTGCTGACGGCCATCACCAAGATGACCCACCACAGGGCAGAGTTGCGCACCACATCGCCTTGCTGACTCACGGCCTGGGCATCGCGCTGGGTCATCGCAGAGAGTTTGCCCACGGTTTCGGCCAGCGCGGCAAAGCTGGGTTCGGCTTCATCGGTGTACATGCGCTGCAAAGATTGCAGGCTTTGCTCCGTATGCTGGCCGCTGCGGTGCAGCTGTGTGGCGGCATCCACAAATTTGCGGTGCACGTTGAGGTAGGCATCGCGGTGCTGCTGGTAGCTGCGCATCAGCTGCTGCTCTTCGTCCGAATGCGGCAGGGCTTCGTAGTTTTTTTCAGACTGCTCGATCGAGGCACGTACGCTGGTGGCAACTTGCAGCAGCGCCTGGGCGGCATTGTCTGGTTGTGCTGGCAGCAGGTGGCTTTCCAGTCGGCGGAAGCGATTCCATTGCGAGCGAATATTGCCAGCCTCTGCCACGCTGGGCAGCGCACTGTGCCCCAAGGTCTGCATGGCCAGGTGCATACGTTCCACCTGCAGCAGGGCTACACCGCCCAGTGTCAGTGTGAGCACCAGCAGCAGCGCAAAAGCACCGCCGAGCTTGGTACCAAGCTTGAAATCTGTCAGACGCATCAAAAATCTCCAAGGGGCTTGATGGGCAGGCTGGGCCACAGGGGTAGTCCGCCCGGGTGCTTACATTTTGCAATACACGCAGCATGCAAGCCAGTGGGTGTGCGCACAAGTTGGGGCTGTCATGGCGGTGACTTCAAAGGGTCATGCTGCTGTCACATGGCGTGCAGACACTGGTGGTGTTCTTTGTTCTGTAAGAAAGCCTGACGATGACACCAGATAGCGACATCTTTGTGGACCGTGAAGACATTCCCACCAACCTGAGCGACAACCCAAGCTTTCAGTCCGTGGTGGACTTGGCTGTATCACGCCGTGGTTTTTTGCGCAGTGGCAGCGGCTTGACGGCTGCCATGTTTTTGGGGTTAGGGGGCGGCCTTGCGGGCTGTGCAAGCTCGGCCAGCCCCGGTCCTGGCCCTGCGGTAATGGGTTTTCAAGGCATTGCGGCGTCCACGGCAGATACCATTCAGATTGCCCCTGGCTATAGCGCCCAGGTTCTGGCCCCTTGGGGAACCCCCTTGGTGGATGGCGCCCCTTCTTTCAAAGGTGATGGCAGCGAAGATGCTGCGGCCCAGGCCCTACAGGTGGGTGACAACCATGATGGGATGCACTTTTTCGCCATCGATGGGAAAAGCAACGAAGGCCTGCTGGTGGTGAACCACGAGTACAGCACGGTGGATGAAAAAACGGGTGCCTATGTCTGGTTGTTTGGTACCCGGGGCGCCGATGCCAAAGCGCGGTGGAGCAAGGATCATGTGCACAAGTCCATGAATGCCCACGGAGTGTCGGTGATGCACGTCCAAAAGAGTGCAAAGGGGACGTGGGACATTGTCAAAGGCAGCGTCTACAACCGCCGCATCACCGCTTTCTCGGCCATGGAAATGACAGGCCCCGCCGCTGGGGATGGCTTGCTGCAAACCCGGGGCGATCCATCGGGGCGCCGTGCCCAGGGCACTTTCAACAACTGTGGCAATGGCTGGACGCCGTGGGGAACATACCTGACGTGTGAAGAAAACTTCAACAACTACTTTGGCACGACCAGCGGTGAGGACCGCCGCCATGCAGCGCACAAGCGCTATGGCATCTCGCCCAAGGGCAGCCTCTACCAATGGGAAAAGCACGAGGTCCGCTTTGACTATGTGAAGGAGCCCAACGAGTCCAACCGCTTTGGCTGGATTGTGGAAATTGACCCCTTCAACCCGGGCAGCGTGCCGCAAAAGCGCACGGCCCTGGGCCGTTTCAAGCACGAGAACGCGGCCTTTACCTTGACCCGCGATGGGCGTGCGGTGGTCTATATGGGCGATGACCAGGCCAACGACTACATCTACAAATTTGTCTCGGACGGCCGCTACGTCGAAGGCGGAGACAACAGCCAACTGCTGGACCAGGGCAAGCTGTATGTGGCGCGCTTTGATGCAGGCAAGGCGGCCGGGGAGTTTGCCGGCACAGGGGCGTGGTTGCTGCTGGACAAACAGGCCAACCCCACACTGCAGGCAGACAGCCGCTTTACCAACCAGGCCGCCGTGCTGGTGAACGCGCGCATGGCCGGTGATGCGGTGGGGGCCACGAAGATGGACCGGCCAGAGTGGGTGGCGGTGCACCCCAAGACGGGGGAGGTGTATGTCACCTTGACCAACAACACCAGCCGCACGCAGGCCGATGCCGCCAATCCACGTGCCAAGAACATTTACGGCCAGATTGTGCGCTGGCGCGAAACGGGTACGGATGCCGGGGCCACCACGTTCGAGTGGGACATTTTTGTGCTGGCGGGCAACCCCGCAGTGCATACCGACCGGAAAAATTTGATGGCAGGCTCTGCCAACGTGACTGCAAGCAACACCTTCAACAGCCCGGACGGTCTGGCATTTGATGCCGATGGCCGCCTGTGGATTGAAACCGATGGCAAATACAGCAACCAAGGGGACTACGCCGGTCAGGGCAACAACCAGATGCTGTGTGCCGACCCGGTGACCAAGGAAATTCGCCGCTTTCTGGTGGGGCCCAAGGAGTGCGAAGTGACGGGCATCAGCTTCACGCCGGACAGCCGCACCATGTTCATCAACATCCAGCACCCGGGTGAAGAGGGGGACAGCCGCTGGCCCGGTGGCGGCAACAACCTGCCGCGCTCGGCCACGCTGGTGATCACCAAGGATGATGGTGGTGTGATCGGAACCTGAGTGTGTAGAACATGTGCCCCACTGCTTGCAGGCGGGGCAGATGGCAAGGGCTGCAACGGTGGTGGACGTTGTAGCCCTTGTTTTTTATGTGCAGTGAAATTGCGCATTAGGCCAGGTGCAGCAAGCGCTGGTAGCTATCAATGATGATGGTGTTGCTGCTCAGGCCACGCCGCGCAGGGCTGGGGCAGTGATTGCTTGCTGTGCGCAGGCCGCGACGCCTTGCACCACATCGCCAATCACCAGTACGCTGGGGCTGGCCAGGTTTTCTGCATGCAGGGTGTACGCCAGCTGGTGCAAGGTAGTAATGGCATGGCGCTGCTGGGGCAGGCTGGCGTGCTGAATGATGGCTGCGGGTGTGCTGGCGGGTAAGCCACCGGCTTGCAGCTCGGTCGTGATGTGCTCGGCCGAGCTGACACCCATGTAAATCACCAGCGTGAGCTTGGCTGCGTGTGCCGTAGCCGCCAGCGCGCGCCAGTCGGTACCGCTGTCACCGGGCTTGGCGTGGCCAGTCATGAACACCACACCGTGGGCATGTTCACGGTGGGTCAGGGGGGCACCCAGGCTGGTCAAGCCGGCCAGACCGGCGGTAATACCGTTGATGACTTGCACCTCAATGCCGGCGGCACGCAGGTGTTCCACCTCTTCTCCGCCACGGCCAAAGATGAACGGATCGCCACCTTTGAGGCGGACCACGCGCTCACCGCTGCGCACTTCGGCTTCCATGCGTTTTTCAATAAAAGCCTGGGGTGTGCTCTTGCAACCGCCGCGTTTGCCCACGTAGATGATCCGCGCGGAGGGGCTGGCAAAGGCCACGATGTCTGCAGAGACCAGATCGTCCACCAGTAACACCGTGGCGGACTGGATGGCTTTGAGCGCTTTGAGGGTCAGCAGCTCGGGGTCTCCTGGGCCTGCGCCGACCAGGGTGCAGGTGCCGGAAGTGGGGGGGATATGGGCGCTCATGTGGGGACTCCTGGCGCTGCGGGCAAAGCGGCAAGCTGGCGGTGTAACTGCACAATGACTTGGACTTGGGTGGCAATTGAAGCGGGGACGGGGCGCTGCTCTTGCAGCACCTCGCGCGTGAAGTCGGCGGTGGCTGCCACGTCCAGTCCATTCGGTAATTCCGGGGCAACGGCCACGGAGCCTGCTTCGGCCTCCCACTCCAGGACCTTGCGCCCCTGGATGATGCCGCGCAGGGCGGGCTGGCGCCGGGGATCGGCCACGGGCTCCCCCTCCATGCCACGCAGCAGCAGGGCATGGCTTTGGGCTTCGGCATGGCTGTGCTCCATGCTGATGCTGTACTCGGGGTGGGTGTAGCAGCCCACAACCAGGCTGTGCGTGCCGCTGGCCGCCAGCGGGTTCATGTGTTTGACCAGGCTGTGCGCCGGATTGCGCAGGCCAATGGTGGCGCGGGCATCCAGCAAATCGGCCAGGCCCGGCAGCAGGTGGCGGGTGGCAAGGTGTACCAGCTCGCCGGGCTGCGGGGTGCGCAGCTGGGTGGCTGCCGCATGGCCCAGGTGTTCCAGCACCTGGGCGGCCGTCACACGGGTGGTTTCTGTGGTGCTGCCATGCAGCAGAACGGGCAAGCCCTCACGCACCAGCAGCAAGGCCAGCAAGGGGGTGAGCACCGGCAGGCGGCGTGCGCCGTTGTAGCTGGGCAATACGATGACGGGCGATGCGGCTGGTGCGCTGCGTGGCAGGCGGGCGTGTACGGCGTCCATGAATCCGGCCATCTCCTGGGCGGTTTCACCCTTGATGCGCATGGCCAGGCAAAAGGCGCCGACTTGCAGCGGATGGGCCTGCCCATCCAGCAGCCAGCCCAGCAGCTCTGACGCCTGCGCGCGCGTCAGCGCCCGCGCGCCGTCTTTACCGCGTCCGATTTCTTTGAGGTATTGCTGGATGGTGCTCATGGGGGTTCTATAAATTTATTCTGCTTATTTTGAATGAGTTGTTATATCTATTGCTTATATTGAAATGCACCTGGCCTGCATGGGGTGCGCAGTCATGGCGATGAAGTGTCAGGCTTTGTCTCAAATCGCCGTGGCACGCTCGGCAAGCTGGGTGGATCCCTCCATACTGCGGTCTGGTGGATTTTGGTCATACGCAGATAGGAGCAACACATGAATCAACAGCAGTCTTTGGTTTCTGACCTGATGGCTCAATTGCAGGGCGCACCCATGCAAGAAATGGCCCAGCAAATGGGGGCCAGCAGCCAGCAGACGCAATCGGCCGTCGAAGCTGCACTGCCGCTGTTGCTGGGTGCTTTGGGGCACAACGCGGCCCAGCCACAAGGGGCTGCAGATTTGTTGGGGGCCTTGCAGCGTGACCACAGCAGTGCTTTGCCGCAGGGCCTGGGCGGCTTGGGTGGTCTGCTGGGTTCTATCTTGGGCGGTGCTCAGGCGCAGGCAGGCAGCAGCTCGCCACTGGGCAACGGTGGAGCCATCTTGGGGCACATCTTCGGCAACAACCGTGACAAGGCCGAAAGCGGTCTGGGTCAGGCCACAGGTCTGGGTGGCAACAACGCGGGGCAGTTGCTGGCCATGCTGGCGCCCATCGTGATGGCGTTTTTGGCCAACCGCGTGAAAGCCGGCAATCTGGATGCGGGCAGCCTGGGCCAGGCATTGGGCCAGGAGCGCGCACAGGCACAGCAGCAAGGGGGGCTGGGTGGCGATTTGCTGGGCAGCCTGCTGGATCAAAATGGTGATGGCAAACTGGATGTGGGTGATTTGTTCAAGCTGGGCTCCAGCTTTTTGGGCGGTCGCCGCTGATTTCAGCGTGCTGCACACCAAGCACCTTCGGGTGCTTTTTTCTTGCCCTGCATACAAGGCCATTGAGGTGGTGCAAACGCCGAGATGCAGCGGCAGTTCTACACTTGAGGGCTATGAGTCAGCTGATCTTGGGTATTGAATCTTCGTGTGATGAAACCGGCGTTGCCTTGGTGCAGGTGCCGGATGATGGCGGCGTGCCCACGCTGCTCGCGCATGCTTTGCACAGTCAAATTGACATGCACCGCGCATACGGCGGTGTGGTGCCCGAGCTGGCCAGTCGTGACCACATTCGCCGAGTGCTGCCCTTGACCCAGCAGGTGATGGAAGATGCCGGCAAGACGCTGCAGCACATTGACGTGGTGGCTTTCACGCGCGGCCCAGGCTTGGCCGGTGCTTTGCTGGTTGGTGCCGGCGTGGCCTGTGCGCTGGGTGCAGCCATCGACAAGCCTGTGCTGGGGGTGCACCACCTGGAAGGGCATTTGCTCTCCCCGTTTCTGAGTGAAGATCCACCCCAGTTCCCGTTCATCGCGTTGCTGGTGTCCGGTGGCCATACGCAGCTGATGCGCGTAGATGGTGTGGGGCGCTATGAAATCCTGGGTGAAACCATCGACGATGCAGCGGGCGAAGCCTTTGACAAGTCGGCCAAGGTGATGGGGTTGCCTTATCCCGGTGGTCCCATTTTGTCGAAGCTGGCTGAAGGCGGCGATCCTGAGGCGTTCAAGCTTCCTCGCCCCTTGCTGCACAGCGGAGACCTGGATTTTTCATTCGCAGGCCTGAAAACAGCAGTGCTCACGCAAGCGAAGAAACTGGGGGATGATCTGGAAGTGCGCAAGGCCGATCTGGCGGCCAGCACCCAGGCCGCCATTGTGGATGTGCTGGTGAAGAAAACCATCAATGCGCTCAAGCAAACAGGGATGGACCGGGTGGTGGTGGCTGGCGGTGTCGGGGCCAACCGACTGTTGCGTGAGCAACTCAACCACGAGTGCGCCAAACGCAAGATTCGCGTGCACTACCCCGAGCTGCATCTGTGCACAGATAACGGTGCCATGATCGCCATGGCTGCCGCCATGCGTATTCAGGCGGGGCAACAACAACCCAGCAAAACCTATGCGTTTGATGTCAAACCCCGTTGGCCGCTGGATGCCATCGTGGACATGGCTTAACTTACCCCCTTGCTACGCCCCCTGGAAGCCCTCTGCATGAGGGCTTTTTCATGCGGCGCGCTGTTTTCCGGCACCCGTGCTTTACCAAAGCTTCACATGGCTTTTGCCGTGGCCCTACATCCGGTCTGCACAATCCGGGGGTAGAAACAGGCTATTGCGTTTTTTCGCCCCCAGCATGTACAAGAAACAAAACATCTTCTCTCCCTCTTTGGTGCGCGCTCCATGGGGCTTGCCTGCGGCGCTGTTATGCGCCGCATTGGCGACCGGCTGCGCCCACACCTCCAGCTTTGATGGCCAGAACGAAGCCGTGCCTGTGCCAGCGCAGTGGCACAGCACAGGCGCTCAGCCGCAGCAGCAAACGCCGCAAGACCTCAGCCGCTGGTGGCAGCGCTTTGGTGATGCGCAAATGACCGCGCTGATCGAGCAAGCCCTGCAGGCCAACCCCAGTGTGCAATCGGCCCAGTCGGCCTTGCGCCAAGCGCGTGCGCAGCTGGATGGACAGGAGGCCGCAGGCATGCCGAATGCCAGTGCAGGCTTGGATGGTGGACGCAACTGGGTGGATGGTGCCAATGGCCGCAACAGTTATGCAGGCCGGGTGAGTGCGGGCTGGGAGCCTGACCTGTGGGGGCGCCAGGCGAATGCCGTCAAGGCCGGGCAGGCCAATGTGCAAGCCGCTGTTGCCACGCTGGAAGGCTCGCATGTGTCTTTGGCAGCCGAAGTGGCGCTGGACTATATAGAGCTGCGCAGCTTGCAAAATCGGTTGGCGATTGCACAAAACAATCTGGGTATCCAAAGAGAGAACCAGCAGATCACCGAATGGCGGGTGCAAGCAGGGCTGGCAACATCCCTGGATGCCGAACAAGCACGTGCTTCGACGGCGCAAACTGCGGCGCAAGTGCCCGCACTCGAAGCTTCACTGGCCAAAATGCGGCATGCCTTGGCCATTTTGACGGGGCAAGTTCCGACGGCCCTGGATGCGGTCCTGACGCCAGCCAAGCCCCTGCCTGCCGCGCCAGCCAATCTGGCCATGACGTTGCCAGCAGACACGCTGCGCCAGCGCCCGGATGTGCGGGTGCAAGAGCAAAAAGTGGTGGCTGCCGTGGCCAATCTCTCTGCACAAGAGCGTGCCAATTTTCCGACCTTGCGGCTGAGTGGATCGCTGGGTATCAGTGCCCTGACGCTGGGTGCACTCAGCGGTGCGCCGCTGGCCCAGGGGATTGCGGCAGCGCTGTCTGCCCCCTTGTTTGACGCGGGGGCAAACAAGGCCCAAATCCGCGTGCAGCAAGCGGCGGTGGAGCAGGCGCGCATCAGCTATCGATCCACCGTGCTGTCTGCATTGCAGGAGGTGGAAGATGCCTTGGTGCAGTTGCAAGGGGACAAAGACCGTTTGGCGCAGCTGCAGGTGGCAGAAGAAGCCGCGCGTTATGCACAACTGCTGGCCAACCAGCGCTATGGCAGTGGGCTGGTGGATTTTCAGACGGTGCTGGACACCCAGCGCACCCTGCTGACGGCACAAGACAGCGTAGCCACATCGCAGGCGGCCATCAGCACGGACTATGTGCGCCTGTACAAGGCCCTGGGTGGCGGTTGGCAGCCGCTGGATCTGGATGGGCAACCCACCAGTACATCTGCCGCACAACCTTAAAAAATATCGAGCGAGATACGAACAATGCGTAAAAAAACATCCGCAAGCACTTCCCAAGACGTGCAAGAACTTCTGGGTGATGGCCTGGCCCGCCGCTGGTGGCAAAGCCCCACCGTGTGGCTGGGGGGCGTCGCGGTGGCTGTGGCCATCGGCGGCTTTCTGTTCTGGCAAAACCACCAGGCGGCCAATGCCAAACCGGTCTATGTCGCACAAGCGGTCAAGCGCGGCAACCTGTCTATCACGGTGGCTGCCAATGGCACGCTGCAGCCCACACGCACGGTGAACATTGGCTCGGAACTGTCGGGCACCGTGCGCAATGTGCTGGTGGATGTGAACGACGTGGTCAAAAAAGGCCAAGTGCTGGTGGAGCTGGATACCGACAAGCTCAATGCCCAGTTGAACCGCTCCAAGGCCTCGGTGGCTTCGGCGCAGGCACGTTTGCAGCAGTCGCAGGCAACGCTCAAAGAGTCACGCGCCAACTTCGCGCGGCTGGAAGAGGTGTACCGCATCTCGGGCGGCAAGGTGCCGTCAGCGGCGGAGATGGATTCGGGCCGTGCCGCTGTGGACCGCGCGGTGGCCGATGAGGCCGCTTCACGCGCGTCGGTGGACGATGCCAAGGCTGCGTTGAAAACCGATGAAACCAATCTGTCCAAGGCATCGATCAAATCACCCATTGATGGTGTGATCCTGACGCGAACCGTCGATCCGGGTAACGCGGTTGCCGCATCCTTGCAGGCGGTGACGCTGTTTACCGTGGCGGAAGACCTGCAGCAACTGCGTTTGCAGGTTTCGGTGGATGAGGCCGATATCGGCCAGGTGCAAGTGGACCAGCGCGCCAGCTTCACGGTCAGCGCCCACCCGTCACGCACCTATCCCGCCAAGGTCACGCGGGTGGATTACGGCTCCACCAAAACTGACAATGTGGTCACTTATCTGGCACTGCTCACCGTGCGCAACGAAGATCTGTCGCTGCGCCCGGGGATGACAGCTTCGGCCACCATTCGTTCCAACGAGCGCAATGATGTGCTGCTGGTGCCCAATGCGGCACTGCGCTTTACGCCCGTGGGCATGACAGCGCCGGCTGCAGCGGGTGCGGGTGGTGAAGAAGGCCGCGCCGCAGGCGGCGCCCAAGGCGAGCGCGGTGCCCGTGCCCAAGGGGGCAGTGGCGCAAGCAGCGGCGGCATCATGGGCCAGTTGATGCCACAGCGCCCACGCATGAACCGTGGCGGTGCGGGCGGCAGCCAGGCACTGGGCGCCGGTCAAACGCGCTACGTTTGGGTGCTGGAGGGCGAAACGCCGGTGGCGGTACAGGTCAAGACCGGGTTGAGCGATGGCCGCATGACCGAGGTGGACAGCGACAAGCTCAAGGAAGGGGCGCAGATCATCACTGATCAGCGCAGCGGAGCCGCACGATGAGTGGCAGCATCGCGCAGGCCAGCGATGGCACACCGCTGATCCGGCTGCGCCAGATCGTCAAGGTGTATGGCGAAGGAGGGCTGGCATTCAAAGCCCTCAAAGGCTTTGACCTGGACATTGAGCAGGGGGATTTTGTGGCCATCATGGGCCCCAGCGGGTCGGGTAAATCGACGGCCATGAATACGCTGGGCTGTCTGGACCGGCCCACGTCTGGCGAGTACCTCTTCAAAGGTGTGCACGTGGAAGACCTGGACCGCGATGAGCGGGCGCGCTTGCGCCGTCGCTACTTCGGTTTTGTGTTTCAGGGCTTTCACTTGCTGCCGCGCACGACAGCGCAGGAAAACGTCGAGCTGCCTTTGCTCTACCGGGGTGAAGCGAATGCGCAGCGCAAAGAGGCTGCGGCCCGTGCGCTGGATGCGGTGGGTTTGAAAGGCTGGGAGCACCACACGCCGGCCGAACTGTCGGGAGGGCAGCAGCAGCGCGTGGCGATTGCCCGTGCGATTGTGAGCAACCCGGTGGTGCTGTTGGCGGATGAGCCGACCGGCAATCTGGACACCCAGCGCAGCGAAGAAATCATGGAGCTGCTGTGGAAGCTCAACTGCGAACAAGGGATTACGGTGCTGATGGTGACCCACGAACCCGAGATGGCCGCGTATGCGCGCCGCATTGTGCGTTTCAAGGATGGTTTGCTGGATACCGACTCCCCGAATGAACCGCTGATGCTGCGCAACGCCGCAGCCAAAGCGGCCGTAGCCCAGAATGGGGAGGGCGCCTGATGCTGTTGAACACCATCCTTTTGGCACTGCGCTCCATCCGCCGCAATTTGCTGCGCTCGTTTCTGACCATTCTGGGGATTGTGATCGGCGTCAGCGCGGTGATCACCATGGTGACGTTGGGCAATGGCGCCACCATGGCGGTGCAGTCGCAAATCCAAGGCCTGGGCACCAACCTGCTGCAAATTCGCGCAGGTATGCGCATGGGGCCGGGGGCGGCACCTGCGCCGGCCTTCAAAGACACCGATGCCAACGTCATTGAGCAGCAGATCGGCGGCATTGCTGCCGTGGCACCCGAATCGCGCTCCAGCGTGACGCTGGTGGCCGATGGGCGCAACTGGTCATCGACCGTGATTGGCAGCACCAACGAGTGGCTTAAAACTGGCAACTGGAAACTCTCGCAAGGCCGTGAGTTCAGCGATGAAGAGCTGCGTGCCGGGGCTTCCGTGTGCGTGATCGGCTCGACCTTGCACCGCGAGCTGTACCAAAACAGCAGCGATGTGGTGGGGCAGAAGCTGCGCGTGAAGGCGTTTTCCTGCTCCATCATCGGAGTGCTGGACTCCAAGGGCCAGGGTGCTTTTGGCAATGACCAGGACGATCAGGTGCTGATTCCGCTGAAGACCTTGCAGCGCCGTGTCACAGGCAACACGCGGGTTAGCACCTTGTTGGTGTCCATGGCCGACGACAGCGACCCTGAGCGTGTGAAAAGCAGCCTGCGTGATCTGCTGCGCGAGCTGCGCAAGCTGGCCCCCGGCGATGAAGACAACTTCAATGTGCTCGATACCAAGCAGCTGGCCGACACCATGGCGGGCACCACGAAGGTGATGACCACCTTGCTGGGCGCGGTGGCGGCGGTGAGCTTGCTGGTGGGCGGTATCGGCATCATGAACATCATGCTGGTGAGCGTGACCGAGCGCACCCGCGAGATCGGCCTGCGCCTGGCGATTGGCGCGCTGGAGCGCGAAGTGCTGCTGCAGTTTTTGATTGAAGCGGTGGTGCTGGCGGCCCTGGGGGGCTTGATCGGGATTGCCATTGCAGCGGGGGCATCGGTGGTGCTGGCGCAGGTGATGCAAGTGCCGTTCATTTTCAACCCGATGGTGAACGTGCTGTCGTTCGTGTTTTCAGCGGCGATTGGCGTGCTGTTCGGCTACTTCCCGGCGCGGCGGGCGGCCCAGCTGGATCCGATCGAGGCCTTGCGCCACGAGTAAAGCAGACGGGGATATCCCCGTCCATGTGCCATGCATAAAGCCGGAACCCTGCACCAGGGCTCCGGCTTTTTTATGGGCAGGTGACAGGGGCAGGGTGGCGTGTACCTGTGCCTGGTCAGTGGCACGGTGCCGCGCGTGGTGGGCGCTGGCGTTCGTCGCACCTGCATGCCAAACCGTAGTTTCTGCGCTGTGAGCCCTTCAAACTATGTAGATGCAGTGCGCGCCAGCGCCGGGAGAGGCAGCGGCGCTGCGGATGGCCATCGCTGCACGGGTTTTAAAAATGAGAGCTGTTAGCGTAGGCAGAGTCTTGCTTACAGATATAAACAGGTGTAAAAGCGAAGTTTATGTAGCGCAAGTTGCTCATTTTTTATGAGTAATAGACGAAAAAAAGCCCCTGAAGCGTTGGTATTCAGGGGCTTTTTGTAGAGCGCGCTTACTTGCTCATGGAGTCTTGCAGCGCTTTCATGGGGTCTTCATCCGCGGCATTGCTGTCAGGCGCCGCGTTGTTGGGTTGCTCCATGAAGGGATTGTCAAAGTCCACCGGTGCGGGCATGGAGGCTTCCATTTGCTCGCGGATGGCGTCCAGATCGTATTCCACCTTCTCGTCCAGACCGCTGGAGACAATGCCTGGGAAGGCAATGATCAGGCCCACCATCAGCAGCTGGATACACAGGAACGGAATCGCGCCCATGTAGATCTGCGAGGTGGTCACCGGTGCAATGTGCTTCTTGGTGATCTTGTCGGTGTATTCCTTCTCAGGCGCCACCGAGCGCAGGAAGAACAGCGCAAAGCCGAACGGTGGGTGCATGAACGAGGTCTGCATGTTCACCGCCAGCAGCACGCCGAACCACACCAGGTCGATGCCCAGCTTGTCGGCCACGGGCGCCAGCAGTGGCACGACGATGAAGGACAGCTCGAAGAAGTCCAGGAAGAACGCCAGCACGAACACCATGATGTTCACGACGATCAGGAATCCCACTTGTCCGCCAGGCAGATCAGCCAGCAGGTGTTCCACCCACAGCGGACCGTCCACGCCTTGGAATGTCAGGCCGAACACGGTGGCACCGATCAGGATGAACAGCACAAAGCACGACAGCTTGGTGGTGCCCACCATGGCCTGGCGCAGCAGCTTGTAGTTCAGGCGCTTGCGGCTGACGGCCAAGATGATGGCGCCCAGTGCGCCCATGGCGCCGCCTTCGGTCGGCGTGGCGATACCCAGGAAGATGGTGCCCAGCACCAGGAAAATCAGCAGCAGCGGGGGAATCAGCACGAAGGTGACTTTTTCCGCCACTTGCGACAGCAGGCCCAGGCCTGTCAGTCGGTTGATGGACGCAGCCACAAAGGCCAGGGCTACGCCAAAGCACATGGCGAAAACGATGGTTTCATCCTTGGCGACTTGCTCGACATGTTCACCCGTGATCCACGTGTGGATGGCTGCCATGTGGTTGGCGGCAAAAATCGACACCCCCACGCACAGCACGGTGAGAATTAACAGCGAGGTCAGGCCGGAAGAGCCGTCTTTTTCCTTCAGGCTGCGCGCTTCGGGCGGCAGTGCAGGCACCATGGCGGGCTTGAAGATGGCCAGCGCAAAGATCATCAGCATGTAAAAGCCCACCAGCATGAAGCCGGGGACAAATGCACCCTTGTACAGATCGCCCACGCTGCGGCCCAACTGGTCGGCCAAAATGATCAGCACCAGCGAGGGTGGAATGATCTGGGCCAGCGTGCCAGAGGCAGCAATCACACCCGATGCGATGCGGCGGTCATAACCGTAGCGCAGCATGATGGGCAGCGAGATCAGGCCCATGGAGATCACCGAAGCAGCCACCACGCCGGTGGTGGCTGCCAGCATGGCGCCCACCAAAATCACGGCAATCGCCACGCCACCACGGATGGGGCCAAACAGCTGGCCCACGGTGTCGAGCAAATCCTCGGCCATGCCGCTGCGCTCCAAAATCAGCCCCATCAGGGTGAAGAAGGGAATCGCAAGCAGCGTTTCGTTTTGCATGATGCCGTAGATGCGCAGCGGCAGTGCTTGCATCAGGGCTTCGGGCAGTACGCCCAGTTCGATACCGACTACGGCAAAGAACAGACCGCAGGCGCCCAGGCTGAATGCCACGGGAAAGCCAATCAGCAAGAAGCAGATCAGCCCCGCGAACATGATTGGGGCCATATTGTTGGCAATGAATTCCATCGCTGTGTCTCCCTCGCTTAAGCGCGCTTGGCGCCGGTGCGCTCAGCTTCTTCTTCGGCTTTGCGGATGGCTTCGGCCAGCTCTTCTTCCGCGGTCTTTTCCACGATCTTGACCGTGGGGTCATCGATCAGGCCCGCCAGGAAGGCAATGCGTTTGATGAACTCAGAGATTCCTTGCAGCAGCAGCAGGGCAAAGCCCACAGGCATCGTCAGATAGACGGGCCAGCGGATCAGGCCGCCAGCATTGCTGGACATTTCACCGCTGTGGTAGGCCTGCAGGAAAAACGGAATGCTGTAGTACAGCACTACCAGGCACATGGGGGTCAGGAAAAAGGCAAAGCCCAGCACATCGATCCAGATGCGGGTGCGCTGGCTGAGCTTGGAGTTGATCACGTCCACTTTGACGTGCTCTTTTTCCAGCAGTGTGTAGCCCGCAGCAATCAGGAACGATGCGGCAAAGAAGTACCACTGCACTTCCAGGAACGCATTGGAGCTGGTGTGAAAAACCTTGCGCACTACGGCATTCACACCGCTGATGACGGTGGCAGCCAGGATGAGCCAGATGACGTATTGACCGACCCAGGCATTCAGCCGGTCAATCCCCCGAGAGAGTCGTAAGAGTGCTTGCATGGTGTCTCCAAAAAGCGCGATATGTGCCGCAGGTTCGGTGGTGGCGAGTGGCCACAGCTGCCCTGCAGACTTGTAGGAATGCACAGTCGCGCGATTCTACGGAGCACCTTTGTGACTTGCTGACGGGTTTGTGACGATGCGTTGCAAATCGCTACTTCAGGGGCGTTTTTGGGGGGGTGTCCAGGGTTTTCACTAGGCTTGGCACAGGCTGGCGCGTAGCTCGAGCGCTGCCAATGGACGGTGAAAAGTTCGCTGGGGAAGCCCCGCATGCGTACCCGTACGCCACGCGCAAGCGATCTGCGCATGCAGCTGCTGCATGCCGGTCGTGGTGGCGGGCCAGCGGTGGTTTAAGGCGTTGGCAGGTGCGTGGTCTGGATGTGACGCAGCACGCCCTGGCAGGCGTCTTCGATCAGATCCAGCACGTGCTCAAAGCCTTGGTCACCGCCGTAATACGGATCGGGCACCACGGGGCTGCGCATGGTGCGGCAGAACTCGGTCAGGCGATGCAGTTTGTGGCGTTCCGTAGGCGGGCACAGCGCTTGGGCGCGGGCCATGTTCTCGTGGTCCATGACCAGCACCAGATCAAAACGTGTGAAGTCTTCGCGCGTGAGCTGGCGCGCACGCAGATCACTCAAGTCATAGCCGCGCAGCAGCGCATGCTTTTGGCTGCGCCGGTCAGGGGCCTCGCCCACGTGGTAGGCATGGGTGCCGCAGGAATCCACCTGGCACCAGGCGCTCCAGCCACGCGCTTGCACCATGTTGCGCAGCACGCCGTGGGCGCTGGGGCTGCGGCAGATATTGCCCATGCAAACCATTAGGACTGAGAAGCTACTATTCATGCAAGTTTCCAGAGGTTGTACCCTAATTGTCACCTAACTTGCACCCTATCTAGGGTTGTGGGTAACTCAGGATACACGCACTCGCAACGGCTCTATTCCACGCGGGTCTGCGTAGATATTTGCAGTCTTTTCGGTGGTGTGTCCGAGTAGCGCTTTCGTGTCTACGTTGCCCTGTGCCATATACG
>NZ_JBYOKN010000002.1:0-515833 GCF_057799285.1 Comamonas sp. 14P8.1.4 | reverse complement strand
TTCGTGAAGCACGTCGTGTTCAGCGAAGCCGCAAGTATATACCTATTTTTGTAGCACTTCAGGAAAATCCCTTGAATTCCCGGCAGCCGCCTGCGGCGGCTGCTTGGCGCTACGAAACTTTGCCCTGACGGACAGCGTGTTCCAAGGCATCCACGAACAAGGAGGGAACATCACAACCAGTTTGCTGCTGGATCTCCTGGAAGCACGTGGGGCTGGTGACATTGATCTCGGTGACCTTGTCGCCAATCACATCCAAGCCCACTAGCAGCAGGCCACGCTCCACCAAGATAGGTCCCAGCTTTTCAGCAATGGCACGATCCGATTCCGTCAAGGGCTGCGCCACCCCTTTGCCACCGGCGGCCAGGTTGCCCCGCACCTCGTTGCCCTGCGGGATGCGGGCCAAGCAGAAGGGCACCGGCTTGCCACCGATGATGAGAATGCGCTTGTCTCCTTGTGCAATAGCAGGCAGGAACTTTTGCACCATGACGCTGGTAGCGCCTTGCTGGTTCAAGGTTTCGATAATGGAGCCCAGGTTCATACCATCAGCACCCACCCGGAAGATGCCCATGCCACCCATGCCATCCAGTGGCTTGAGGATGATGTCCTGGTGCTGCGCATGGAAGGCACGGATGTCTTGGGGGTTGCGCGTGATCAGCGTGGGGCCGAGCACCTCTGGAAACTCCATCACCGCCATCTTTTCCGGGTGATCACGCAGTGCCGCCGGTTTGTTGAACACTTTGGCACCTTCACGCTCGGCCTGGCTGAGCATGTGGGTGGCGTAGAAGAACTCGCTGTCAAAGGGCGGATCCTTGCGCATCAGCACGGCATCAAACACCGCCAGGTGCTGCTGCACCACCGCCACCTCTTCAAACCAAACCGTGAGATCCCCGGTCAGGCGAATCTGGCGCACCTGCGCCACCACCTGGCCACCCACTTGCCAGCTCATGTCCTTGGACTCGGCAGCAAAGATGGTGTGACCACGTTTTTGCGCTTCGCGCATCATGACGAAGGTGGTGTCTTTTTTGGTGTTGAAAGATTCCAGCGGATCGGCAACGAAAAGAAATTGCATGGCAAGCAGGGGGCGAGCCCCGTTCAATAAAAGACAAAGTGTTCAGCGCTGTGTTGTACGCCAAGGTTTGTACTGTTGCACAAACAAGGCCAAACTGCCGGCCAGCACACCCCAAAAGGCCGAGCCAACACCTGCAATCACCACGCCACTCAAAGTGACCAAGAAGGTGATGAGCGCGGGCTCTCGGCTGCTTTCTTGTTGCATGGCCACCAGCAAACCACCGCCAATGCTGCCCAGCAAGGCCAAACCTGCAATGGCCATGACCAGCTCTTTCGGGAATGCAGCCAGCACACCCGCCACCATGGCACCGAAAATGCCCACACCTATATAGAACACACCGCACCATACGGCAGCGGTGTAACGCTTGTCTTTGTCCGCATGGGCTTCAGGCCCCATGCAGATGGCAGCAGTGATGGCCGCCAGATTCAAGCCAAAAGCACCAAAGGGTGCCAGCAGCAGAGTCATCAACCCCGTGCCCCCCACCAGTTTGGACACGGGCAGCACATAGCCGCTGGCGCGGATCACAGCCACGCCGGGCAAGTTCTGCGAGGCCATGGTCACCACAAACAAGGGCAACGCCAAGCTGATGCAGGCTTGCCAGGAAAACACCGGAGCCGTCCACGCCGGCATGGCGAAAGACCACTGCACCTGCGACCACTGCATCTGCCCCTGGAACGCAGCACAGGCAATGCCCGCCAGCAGCGTGCACATGACGGCATAGCGTGGCAGCAGGCGGCGTGCCAGCAAGTAGGTCAGCAGCATGCTCAGCACCAGGGGTAGCGCCGTTTGGACCGATTCAAACACCTGCAACCCGAAACGCGCCAGCACCCCGGCCAGCAAAGCGGCCGCAATCGAGGCGGGAATGCGGTCCATCAACTTCTCAAACCAGCCGCTAAAGCCAAACACGGTGATCAGCGCGGCACTGAGCATGAATGCACCCACCGCCTCGGCCATCGAGAAGCCTCCGCTCAAGCCCGCAGCCGCCAAGACCGCAGCGCCCGGCGTGGACCAGGCCACCATGACGGGCTTGCGCAACAGCAGCGACGGCACCGCGCAGCACAGCCCAATGCCCCAGCCCAGCGCCCACATCCATGAGCTGATCTGTGCGGGCGTGGCACCAAACGCCTGCGCCGCCTGAAAGACCAGCGCCACCGAGCTGGTGATGCCCACCAGCACCGCCACAAAGCCAGCGCTCAAGGCAGACAGGCTGAAGTCTTTGAAAAATTGCATAGCTGCACATTGTGCGCAGACGCAGCGCCGCCCGCCACCCTTACTTGCAGCCCGCACACGCCCATGAAAAAAGCGCGCGGTTTGCACCACGCGCTTTCAATAAACAGGAGCAGTGAGCGCTTGATTGGCAATGACTTCAGAAGATTTTCAACCTAAAAGCTAAAGAATACGAGCGCTAGCAGCTCCTATTTTTGCAGAACCACCTGCCAAAGGAACCGCTTTTAGTCGTAAACCTCGGCCTCAGGGTTGGTGGCCTCCAACTCATAGCTGGCAGCCAGCATGGCCAAGCGTGCAATCACGCCATACATATAGAAGCGGTTGGGCGCGCTGGCACCGGGGTTCATACCGGGTTGGGGCATGTGGTTGCTGTGCGCAAACGCCAGGGGCACGTAGCTGGAGCCTGGGGCGTTGAGGTTTTCGTCAATGCCGCGCTCGGGGTGCATGCGGTAGAAGCCGCCAACCACGTAACGGTCCAGCGTGTACACCACGGGCTCGGCCACCGCATCGTGCATGCGCTCGGAAGTCTGCACACCTTCTTGCAAGATGAAGTCCTGCACAGGCAGGCCATCTTTGATGATGCCCATCTTGTTGCGCGCCTTCTTGGTCAGCTCTTCCAAGTCTTTCGCGTCGCGCACCGTCATCACGCCCATGCCATAGGTGCCGTTGTCAGCTTTGACAATGACAAAGGGCTTTTCCTTGATGCCGTATTCCTTGTACTTGCGGCGCACCTTGGTCAGCAACGCATCCACCTGCGTCGCCAGCTCGTCCATGCCCTTGCCTTCGTTGAAGTCCAGCTGCTCCACCTTGGCAAACAAGGGGTTGATCAACCAGTGGTCAATGCCCAGCAACTTGCCAAAGCGCTTGGCCACTTCTTCATAGCTCTGGAAGTGGCGGCTCTTGCGGCGCACGCTCCAGCCTGCGTGCAGCGGGGGCAGCAGGTATTGCTCGTACAACTCTTCCAGAATGCCCGGCGCGCCGGCAGACAGGTCGTTGTTGAGCAAGATGGTGCAAGGGTCGAAGTGCTTGAGGCCCAGGCGGCGCTTGGTGCGCAGCACCGGCTCCAGCAGCACGGTTTCGCCATTGGGCAGCTTCAGCTCGGTCGGCTTTTTGATGTCCGGGCTGATCGAGCCCAGGCGCGTGTTCAGCCCCGCCATCTTGAAGATGCGTTGCAGCTGGGCCAGATTGCTCAGGTACGAGGGGTTGCGGTTGTGGTTCTCCGGAATGATCAGGAGGTTGCGCGCCTCGGGGCAAATTTTTTCGATGGCCGCCATGGTGGCTTGCACGGCCAGGGGCAGCATCTGATCGGTCAGATTGTTCCAGTTGCCGGGGAACAAGTTGGTGTCCACTGGCGCCAGCTTAAAGCCCGAATTGCGAATATCAACCGAGCTGTAGAACGGCGGCGTGTGCTCCATCCACTCCAAGCGAAACCAACGTTCAATCGCGGGCATGGAGTCAATGATGCGCTGTTCTAGCTCGTTGATGGGGCCGGTTAAAGCTGTAATGAGATGGGGAACCATGTATGTCCTCAAACGACGGTGGTTATGTAATTGTAGGGAATTGCCACGAAATTAAGTATTAACCCTTATTTTCCGAATCATACGCATGCGCTCACTCACCTTCTCCAAAATGCGGGTGTCAGCAGTGCCAGAAAGCTCAGAATCTCCAGCCGTCCCAGCAACATGCCCAACGTGCACACCCAGATCTGGAACTCTGTCAGCGTCGCATAGGTCGAGGCCGGCCCCACCATTCCCAGGCCAGGCCCCACGCAATGCACACTGGCCACCACCGCAGAAAACGCGGTCAGCGGGTCCAGATCCGTCAGCAGCAGCACCATGCTCAGCAGCACGATCGTGCCGCCATACACGAGCATAAAGGCCATAACCGCAAAAATCATGCGGTTATCCACAACACGCCCGCCCAGTACAACGGGTTGTACCGCACGTGGGTGCACAAGCCGCGTCAGTTCACGCCGCGCCTGACTGAACAAAATCAGCACCCGCATCATCTTGATGCCGCCGCCCGTCGAGCCGGCGCTGGTGGCCATGCCCGACAGAATCAGCATGAAAACCGGTGCAAACACCGGCCAGGTCAAATAATCGGTGGTGACAAAGCCCGTCGTGGTCGCCACGGAGACGGTGTTGAACATGCCGTAGCGCAAAGCATCCAGCGGGCCATAGATGCCCTTGGCCCACAGCAGCAGCGCCACCAGCAAGCCACCTATCAACAGCACCCCCACCGTGGCGCGCATTTCCGGATCCTGCCAAAAACCCCGCCAGTGGCCTTTGCGCATGGCGACAAAGTACAGGGCAAAGTTGCAGCTGGCAGCCACCATGAAGACAAAGGCAATGCCCTCCAGCCACGGTGACTGGAAGTAGGCAAAACTGGCATCGTGCGATGACAGCCCACCCAGGCTGACCGTTGTGAACATGTGCATCAAGGCATCGAGCGGTGTCATACCGCCCAGCCAGAAGGCGCCAAAGCAGCTCACCGAGAACACGGCATACACCCCCCACAGCCCCTTGGCCGTGCCGGTGATGCGCGGCGTCAGCTTGGTATCTTTCACCGGGCCCGCCGCCTCGGCGCGGAACAGCTGGCTGCCCCCCACCCCCAACAGCGGCATGATGGCCACAGCCAGAATCAAAATTCCCATGCCCCCCAGCCACTGCAGGAAAGTGCGCCAGATATTGAGCGAGATGGGCAGCGTATCCAAATGATTGAGCACCGAAGATCCTGCCGTGGTCAGGCCCGAGACGGCTTCAAAGTACGCATAGGTGAACGGCAAGTCCTGACCCATCTGGTGGTAGACCAGCATCATGGGCAGGGCCGCACTCAGCGGCAGGCACACCCATACCAGCGTCACCAAAATTACCCCGTGGCGCGGCTGCAGCTCCTGCTTGTGGTGGCGCATGCCAAACCACAGCAACAGCCCCGCCACCACAGTCACCAGCATGGCCGTCGGCCAGGCCTGCCACATGCCGTCTTGCAAAAACCAGGAGGCGGCCAGCGGCACCGTCATGCCAAAGGCGAAGAACACCAGCAAGACGCCCAGCACGCGTAAGACAGGAAACAGATCGCGCATGCGCTACTCCCGTCCTTAGAAGAAGGTCGCGCTGACGCGGAACAGACGCTCCACGTCCTGCACCAAGCGCTTGTTGGGCAAGAAGAACACCACGTGGTCATTGCTCTCGATCACCGTGTGGCTGCGCGGAATGATGACCTCGGGCTCGGCACCATTGGCCTGCGCACGAATGTCTTCCGTATCCGGCAGCCCGCGAATGATCAGGCCAATGTGCACCTCGGGCGGCAACTTCAGGTCTTCCACCTTGCGGCCCACCACCTTGGAGCTTTTGCGGTCGCCGCGCGCCACGATCTCCAGCGCCTCCGCCACCCCGCGGCGCAGGCTGTGTACAGCCTGCACATCGCCCTTGCGCACATGGGCCAAAAACTCCCCCAGCATGGCCTGCGCGGGCGACAGGGCAATGTCGATCTGCGTGCCGTGCATCAAATCGGCGTAGCTGCGCCGGTTGATCAGCGCCAGCACGCGGCTGGCCCCCATGCGCTTGGCCAGCAGGCTGGCCATGATGTTGTTCTCGTCGTCTTCCGTCAGCGCCAAGAACAGATCGGTTTCGTCCACGCACTCGTCAGAGAACAGGTCTTCATCCGTCGGATTGCCCTGCAGCACCAGGACCTCGCTGGGCAGGGACGACGCCAGCTGCTCACACCGCTGGGGATCGCTTTCAATGATTTTGATGATGAAGCGCCCGGATTCAGATGCCAGCTCCTGCGCCAGCTGCAGGCTGACCTGGTCGCCACCTGCTATCAAAATACGACGCACTGCCCTGGCTTTTTGCCCGCTAGGGCGGTGAAAGGCATCCAAGACTTCCTGCAAGTGTTCGCTGGCGGCCAGCACAAATACTTCGTCGCCAGGCTCAATCCGGGTGACGCCATCGCAGCGCACAAAGCGATCCGGCTCATCGGCAAAGCGGCGGTAAATGGCCACCACGCGCAACCCCAGCTCTGGGTTGTGCAGGCGCAAATCCCCAATACGCATGCCCACCGCTGGGGCACCCAGGCGGGCGCGCACGGAAGACAAGCAGGCGCGGCCACCGGCAAACTCGCGCACCTGCAGGGAGTCTGGGTACTCAATCAGCTTGCGGATATAGCGGGTCAACGACGCTTCGGGGCAGATGATGGCATCCACCGCAAAGCCTTCAGGCCCCATCAGAGGCTGGGTCACGTCAAACCCGGAAGAGCGCACGCGCGCCACCCGCGTGGGAATGCCAAAGGCCATGTGTCCGATCTTGCAGCAGACCAGGTTGGTCTCGTCCTGGGCCGCACAGGCAATCAGCAAGTCGGTATCGGCCGCGCCGGCCTCGGCCAGCACCTGGGTGTCGATGCCATTGCCGACCACGCCGCGCAGGTCAAAGCGCTCCTGCAACTCGGCCAGCCGCGCGGCATCGGTGTCAATCACGGTGATGTCGTTGCGCTCGGAGACCAAACTCTCCGCCACGCTGTAGCCCACACGGCCAGCACCCAAAATAATGATCTTCATGCACTGTCCTTGGTCTTGTCGCGCATGCAAAAGAAAAGGCCGCCGAAGCCGCCTTGTCTGTCTTAGCCTTTAGCTGCGGACATCGCCCTCGCCCAACACCACGTATTTGAGCGACGTCAGCCCCTCAATGCCTACCGGCCCACGCGCATGGAACTTGTCGGTGCTGATGCCGATCTCCGCCCCCAGCCCATATTCAAAGCCATCCGCAAAGCGCGTGCTGGCATTGACCATGACGCTGGACGAATCCACCTCGCGCAGGAACTTCTGTGCGTGCACATGGTGGGTGGTCAAGATGGCTTCGGTGTGGCCGCTGGAGTACTGGTTGATGCGGGCAATCGCTGCATCCACCCCATCCACCACCTTCACGCTGATGATGGGGGCCAGGTATTCCTCGCTCCAGTCGGCCTCGGTGGCAGGCGTCAGCTGCAGGCCGTCCACGGACTGCAGAATCGCCAGCGATTCGGGGCAGCCGCGCATTTCCACGCCCTTGGCTGCAAACACCTTGCCAATTTCGGGCAAAAAGGCCTGCGCCACACCGCGCGCCACCAGCAGGCTTTCGGTGGCGTTGCAGGGGCTGTACTTGTTGGTCTTGGCGTTGTCCGTCACCTTCACCGCCAGGGCGATGTCGCAGGGCTCGTCCACATAGGTGTGGCAATTGCCGTCCAGGTGCTTGATGACGGGCACCTTGGCCTCACGGCTGATGCGCTCGATCAGGCTCTTGCCGCCACGGGGAATGATCACATCCACATACGCGGGCATGGCAATCAGTTGGCCCACAGCGTCGCGGTCGGTGGTTTCCACCAGCTGCACGCCGTGCACGGGCAAAGCGGCTTCCTGCATGGCCTGCGCCACCAGCTTGGCCAGGGCCTTGTTGGACTCGATCGCTTCCGAGCCACCGCGCAAGATACAGGCGTTGCCGCTCTTGATGCTCAGGCTGGCCGCTTCAATGGTCACATTGGGGCGGCTTTCAAAAATCATGCCGAACACGCCGATGGGCACGCGCATCTGTCCTACGCGAATGCCGCTGGGCTGCTGCTTCATGCCGAGAATTTCGCCAATCACGTCCGGCATATGCGCCAGCTGTTCGCACCCCTGAGCGCAGGTCTCCAGCACCTTGGGCGTCAAGCGCAGGCGATCGACCATGGGCGCTGCCAAACCGTTGGCCACGGCGCGCTCCACATCCTTGGTGTTGTCGACCTGCAAAGCCTCGACGCTCTCACGCAGCAGGCGCGCCAGCGCCAGCAGGGCTTTACTTTTAGTAGCTGCATTCGCCCGTGCCATTTGGGCTGCGGCCACTTTTGCTTGCAAACCCAAGGTTTGCATGTATTCGGCAATATTCAGCGCGTTCATGCCGCCATTCTCGCCGAGAAGTGACCCCAGGGCGCAGACCGGGCCCAGTGCCAGGCTCTACACTGCGGGCATCGATGTGCCGCACACCCCGAGGAGGCCCCATGACCACAGAGACCGATGCACTGGTGCAACTCCAGGCTTTTCAGGATGCGCTGCAGCGCTTTGAAGACGGCAGCATCCCTGCCAGCGCGCTGAGCGATCAGGCGCGTGCCTCCCAGGCCCTGCTGACCCGCTTGCCCGAGCGTTACGGGCAGGTGCTGCTGCAGCTGCTGGACCGGCTGGAGTCAAGCGCGCTGTTCACCGAAGAGAGCTGCTCGTTCAGCCAGACCGATCTGCACGAGCACCTGCGGGGCTGGCTGGGCAAGGCGCACGCACAACTGCAAAAAAACGCCTAAACCATAGCTACCAGCGCTTGTTACACATGGCCTTGCGACCAATTTCACGCATAAAAAAAGGCAGCCAAGGCTGCCTTTTTGTTGTGCTGTGTTTTGCAGTGAAGTGCCTGCTGGCACCCGCCTCTAGTCTTGAGGATCTACCGCCGCAATAATGCCGCCGCCCAAACACACATCCCCGTCATACAGCACGGCCGACTGGCCGGGCGTGACGGCCCACTGCGCCTCGGGAAAGTCCAGGCGGAAGTGGCTGTCCGTCGCCTCCGCGCCAATCACGGCAGGGGAATCGGGCTGGCGATAGCGGGTTTTGGAGCCATAAGTGCCGGCTACCGGCGGCTGGCCGGCCACCCAGCTGGCACTGTCCGCATCTAGGCGGTGCGACAGCAGCATGGGGTGGTCGTGCCCCTGCACCACGCGCAGCACGTTCTTGTCCATGTCCTTGGCGGCCACAAACCACGGTGCATGGTCGCCCGCACCGCGCGCCGCACCCTTTTCCTTGACCCCGCCAATGCCCAGACCCGAGCGCTGGCCCAAGGTATAAAAGCTCAGCCCCACGTGCTTGCCCAGACGGCGGTTGCGATCGTCCAGGATCCAGCCGGGTTCCTTGCTGATGTAACGGTTCAAAAAATCGCGGAACGGGCGCTCGCCAATGAAGCAAATGCCCGTGGAATCTTTTTTCTTGGCGTTGGGCAGGCCGATTTCTTCGGCAATACGGCGCACTTCGGTCTTGCACAACTCGCCCACGGGAAACAGGGCCTTGGACAGTTGGGCCTGATTCAGGCGGTGCAGGAAATAACTTTGGTCCTTGCTGGCATCCACACCCTTGAGCAGCTCATACAAGCCGGCTTCGGTGTTGTGGCGCACGCGCGCATAGTGACCGGTGGCAATTTTTTCGGCCCCCAGGCGCATGGCGTGGTCCAAAAAGGCCTTGAACTTGATCTCGGCATTGCACAGCACATCAGGGTTGGGCGTGCGGCCCGCCTGGTATTCGCGCAGAAACTCGGCAAAGACACGGTCTTTGTAGTCGGCCGCGAAGTTGACGTGCTCAATCTCAATGCCCAGTACGTCGGCCACGCTGGCAGCATCCAGAAAATCCTGGCGGCTGGAGCAAAACTCGCTGTCGTCGTCATCTTCCCAGTTCTTCATGAAGATGCCGACCACGTCATGCCCTTGCTGCTTGAGCAAATAGGCGGTCACTGCTGAATCTACGCCGCCGGACAGGCCAACGACTACACGGTGCTTGGTCATAGCGAAATTATGGCTGTGCGCCCACTGGCGCGTGCGGGCACGGGTTTTGGCAGCGATCAGGCATGCGGCGCCTCATCGCTGCGCAGTGCCTGCACGATCTGGCGGTTGCTGTAATCCGACGAGCGCTGGTAGAGCGACAGCCCAAACACCGGCAGCACGCCCATCAGGTGGTCAAAGATTTCCCCCTGAATGGCCTCGTACTCCACCCACACCGTGGTCTTGGCATAGCAGTACAGCTGCATGGGAATGCCGGTGGGCGAAGGCTCCAGCGTTCGCGCCAGCAAAAACATGCCGGGGCCCTTGGCAATGCGCGGATGCGCTATCAAATACGCATAGGCATAGGCCTTGAATGCGGCCAGGTTGGTCACCATCTCCGGCGCGATGGCCTGGGTCGGCATGGCGCTTTCGGCGGATTCGGGCTGCGCCAGCAGGCCCTCACGCTCGCTCCAGTAGCCTTGCAGCAGTGCAATCTGCGACAACGCCACACGCTCCTGTGCGGTCAGCAGGTGCACCGTGGCCGCATCAATGTGCAAAGCGCGCAAGATGCGGCGCCCACCCGCATCAAACATGCCGCGCCAGTTCTTGAAGCTCTCGCTCATCAGCTTCCAGGTGGGGATGGTGGTGATGGTTTTGTCAAAGTTCTGCACCTTCACGGTGTTCAGCGCAATGTCCACCACAAAGCCATCGGCGCCCACCTGGGGCATTTCAATCCAGTCGCCCACGCGCATCATGTCGTTGGACGCAATCTGCACCCCAGCCACAAACGACATGATAGTGTCCTTGAACACCAGCATCAGCACCGCAGACATGGCCCCCAGACCCGACAGCAGCAGCAGCGGCGAGCGGTCCATGATGGCGGCCGCAATCAGCAGCGCGCCCACGATATAGGCCAGCAGCTTGCCCAGCTGCACATAGCTCTTGATGGAATTGGTCTGCGTGGCCTTGGGGCCATCGTGGCGGTCATGCGCCTCATTCATCTCATTGAGCAGTGCCGACAGCACGCGCACCACGTGGTAGACGGTCAACGCCGTGGCGATGTTGGCAATTGCCCTGTTGGCATTGCCCGGCAGATGGTCAACCCAGTGAATTCCCAGCTGCACCACCACCGAAGGCACCACCTTGGCCATGCGCACCAGCACATGGTCGTGCAGCAGAATCTGCGCCCAACCCATTGCCGGCATGGCGCGGCGCCACAGCCGGATAAAGTGCATCAGCACGCCCTGTGCCGCAAAACGCGAGACAAAAGCAATCAACGCCAGCAGCGTCAAGCCTGTAGTGGCCCGAGCCCAGGGCTCCATCTCGGCATACATGGAAATAACGGTCGAAGACACACTCACCGAAACCAACCTTTAATCGGCCGCGCCACTGCGCTGCCTGGTAAAAAAACAAGAATTCATGCTACGGGTCGCCACCATCAAAAAACGGCCACCCGGCCGCCAAGGCGTAGAGGTCTGCGGGGCTGTCAGCCCACCATGACCGCAAGCAGCGCCCATGCGCCTAAAATCTACGCGAAGCAGTATTGTGACTGCAGCACCACCAACCAGTTCCATGCAAGACAAATACAACCACATTGAGGTCGAGCGCAGCGCGCACGACCACTGGGCCGCCACCGATGCCTACCGCGTCGTAGAAGACAGCAACAAAAAGAAGTTCTACGCCTGCTCCATGCTGCCCTACCCCTCGGGCAAGCTGCACATGGGCCATGTGCGCAACTACACCATCAACGACATGCTCACGCGCCAGCTGCGCATGAAGGGCTACAACGTCCTCATGCCCATGGGCTGGGATGCGTTTGGTCTGCCTGCTGAAAACGCCGCACTGAAGAACAAGGTGCCGCCTGCCAAGTGGACGTACGAAAACATCGCGTACATGAAAAAGCAGATGCAGGCCATGGGCCTGGCCATCGACTGGAGCCGCGAAGTCGCCACCTGCGACCCCGACTACTACAAGTGGAACCAGTGGCTGTTCCTGAAAATGCTGGAAAAAGGCATTGCCTACCGCAAGACCCAGACCGTGAACTGGGACCCGGTGGACCAGACCGTACTGGCCAATGAGCAGGTGATCGATGGCCGCGGCTGGCGCACTGGCGCGCTGGTGGAAAAGCGCGAGATTCCCGGTTACTACCTGGCCATCACCAACTACGCTCAGGAGCTGCTCGACCATGTGCAGATGGGCAACGACAAAGCCACTTTGACCGGCTGGCCCGACAAAGTGCGCCTGATGCAGGAAAACTGGATCGGCAAGTCGGCCGGTGTGCGCTTTGCGTTCACCCATGACATCAAGGATGCTGCAGGCAACCTGATCCAAGACGGCAAGATGTACGTCTTCACCACGCGTGCCGACACCATCATGGGCGTGACCTTCTGCGCCGTAGCGCCGGAGCACCCTCTGGCCCAGCACGCGGCTGCTTCCAAGCCTGAACTGGCAGCCTTCATTGAAGAATGCAAAAAGGGCGGCACGACCGAGGCCGAGCTGGCCACGCAGGAAAAGCTGGGCAAGCCCACAGGCTTGTTCGTGACCCACCCCATCACTGGCGCGCAAGTCGAGGTGTGGATTGGTAACTACGTGCTAATGAGCTACGGCGACGGCGCCGTGATGGGCGTGCCTGCCCACGACGAGCGCGACTTTGCCTTTGCCAACAAGTACAACCTGCCGATCAAGCAAGTGGTGACTGTGGAAGGTCAGGGCGAGTACGACAGCAAGACCTGGCACGATTGGTATGGCGACAAGGAACGCGGCGTTCTGATCAACTCTGGTGACCTGGATGGCCTGAACTACAAGGATGGCGTGCAGGCCGTGGCCAAGGCTGTGGCAGACAAGGGTCTGGGCGAGCTCAAGACCACCTGGCGTCTGCGCGATTGGGGCGTGAGCCGCCAGCGCTACTGGGGCACGCCTATCCCCATCATCCACTGCGAAGACTGCGGTGCACAGCCCGTGCCTGAAAAAGACCTGCCCGTGGTGCTACCGCAGGATCTGGTGCCCGATGGCTCTGGCAACCCGCTGATCAAGAGCGAAGCTTTCCACGCTGGCGTGGTCTGCCCCTGCTGCGGCAAGCCTGCCCGTCGCGAGACGGACACCATGGACACCTTCGTGGATTCGTCCTGGTACTTCATGCGCTATTGCGATGCGAAGAACAGCGAGAAGATGGTGGCCGATGGCGCCGACTACTGGATGCCGATGGACCAGTACATCGGTGGCGTGGAGCACGCCATCCTGCACTTGCTGTACGCGCGCTTCTGGACCAAGGTGATGCGCGATCTGGGCCTGCTCAAGATCGACGAGCCTTTCACCAAGCTGCTCACGCAAGGCATGGTGCTGAACCACATCTACAGCCGCCGCACGGCCAAGGGTGCCAAGGAATACTTCTGGCCCAAGGACGTGGAGCATGTGCTGGACGAAGGCGGCAAGGTCATTGGTGCCAAGCTCAAGAATGAAGTTGACAGCGCCGACGGCATGCTGCCCGTGGGCACGGCCATTGACTACGAGGGCGTGGGCACCATGTCCAAGTCCAAGAACAACGGTATCGATCCGCAAGAGCTGATCGAGAAGTACGGCGCCGACACCGCCCGCCTGTACACCATGTTCACCGCACCGCCCGAGCTGACGCTGGAGTGGAACGACGCCGGCGTGGAAGGCAGCTACCGCTTCCTGCGCCGCGTCTACAACTTCGGCCACAAGCTGCTGGGTCTGGACTATGCGGCCGCCGAAGCCACCACCCACGGCCTGACCGATCTGTCGCAAGTGCAGTTTGGCAAGGACGCCAAAGCGCTGCGCCTGGAAATCCACACCGTGCTCAAGCAGGTCGAATATGACTACTCGCGCATGCAGTACAACACCGTGGTGTCGGGCGCCATGAAGATGATCAATGCGCTGGAAGGCTTCAAGGCCACGGATACCGCTGACGGCCAGATCGCCGTGATCGAATGCTTCGGCATTCTGCTGCGCGTGCTCTACCCCGCAACACCCCACCTCACCCACACGCTGTGGCGTGAACTGGGCTACGCCAACAAGCAGGGCGACCTGCTGGATGCGGCCTGGCCAGAAGTGGATGCCGGCGCGCTGGTGCAGGATGAGCTGGAGCTGATGCTGCAAGTCAACGGCAAGCTGCGCGGCTCCATCCTGGTGCCCGCCACCGCCGACAAGGCCCAGATTGAAGCCGTAGCCATTGCCAACGAAGAAGCCCAGAAGTTCATTCTGGGTGCCACGCCCAAGAAGGTGATCGTGGTGCCTGGCCGTCTGGTCAACATCGTCGTCTGACGCCAACCAAGGATGCCCGCCATGCGTAAACGTACGCTGCTTTCCCTGATGGCACTGGCCCCCGTGGTCAGCGCCTGCGGCTTTCGCCTGCGTGGCGCGCCGTCCTTTCCGTTTTCGACCCTGTACGTGCAAGCGCCGGAGGGTTCGCCCTTCACGCGCGAAGTGTTGCGCAACCTGGCCACGGCAGGTGGCAACCTCACCGTGTTACTACCGCCCGCCAAGCCAGATCTGGCCGACGCCACCCTGCACCTGCTGGGCGAGCGCCGCCAGCGCGTGATTCTGGCCAAGACCGCCTCGGGCCAGGTGCGCGAAGTGGAGCTGCGCCTGTTCGCCCGTTTCAAGCTGGTCGACAAAGCAGGCCGCGTCTGGATCGAAGACACCGAAATGCTGCAAAAGCGCGAGATGAGCTACAGCGAATCGCTGGCCCTGGCCAAGGGTGAAGAAGAAGCTGCGCTCTACCGCAACATGTACGCCGACCTGGCGCAGCAGCTGCTGCGCCGCCTGTCTGCCGCCCAAGCCCCAGCTGCGGAATAGCACCGCATGCAACTGGCTTTGAACCAACTGGCCGCACACATGCAAAAAGGTCTGCGGCCTTTGTACACCTTGCACGGCGACGAGCCCCTGCAGCTGCAGGAAGCCGCCGACGCCATCCGTGCGGCAGCACGCGCTGCCGGCCACACCGAGCGCAGCGTGCACACCGTGCAGGGCGTACATTTCGACTGGAGCAATGTGCTGGCAGCGGGTGGCTCACTGAGCCTGTTTGCCGACAAGCAACTGGTCGAAATCCGCATTCCCTCGGGCAAGCCGGGCAAGGATGGCAGCGCCGCCATCCAGCAGCTGGCCAGCCAGGCGGCGGGCGATGACAACACGCTGACCATCGTGACCCTGCCGCGTCTGGATGCCCAGACCAAGAAAGGGGCCTGGTTTGCGGCGCTGGACGCGCATGGCGCCACCATCCAGGTGGACCCCATTGAACGCCCTGCCCTGCCCAGCTGGATTGCCCAGCGGCTGGCCCTGCAGCGCCAGCGCGTGGCGTCGGGTGAGGAAGGCCAGCGCACGCTGCAGTTCTTTGCCGACCGCGTGGAAGGCAACCTGCTGGCTGCGCACCAGGAAATCCAGAAACTGGGTCTGCTACAGCCCGAGGGCGAGTTGAGCTACGCCGTGGTTGAGCAAGCCGTACTCAACGTGGCGCGTTATGACGTGTTCAAGCTCTCAGAATCCGTGCTCTCGGGCAATCTGCCGCGCGTCATTCGCATGATGGATGGCCTGCAGGCCGAAGGCACGGCCGAAGTGCTGGTGCACTGGACGCTGTCTGAAGACATTCGCAACCTCAAGCGCGCCAAAGATGCGCTGGCCAGCGGCCAGCCCCTGCCCATGGTGCTGCGCAGCCTGCGCGTCTGGGGCAACAAGGAAAAACTGTTTGAGCGCGTGGTGCCACGCCTGACGGCCAGCGCCGCCGTGCGCCTGCTGCACTCGGCCCATGTGGTGGATGGCATTGTCAAAGGCCTGCCGTCGGATGGCTGGCCACGTGACAGCTGGCAGGCACTCCGCAAACTGGCCGTCGACATGGTGACCGCCTTGCAAGGGCCTGCAGACCGCAAATAAACATAGCAGCTTGCGCTTGTCAGCCCTTAATCTCAGGCACTTTCCAACCCAAGAACAAGGTTTCACCTACGCAAGAAGCTCACTTTTTAGCAATCAACAGCCCCAGCAACGTCTTTGCACGCCAAGCAGCCATAAAAAAAGCAGCCGATCGGCTGCTTTTTTTGCGGGTATGTTCGCGACTCAGGCGGTCAAACGCTCCAGCGCTTCGCGGTACTTGGCCGCAGTCTTCTCAATCACGTCCTGGGGCAGACGGGGGGCTGGGGCCGTCTTGTCCCACAGCTTGCCATTGACCTTGGCCTGCTCCAGCCAGTCACGCACAAACTGCTTGTCGTAGCTGGGAGGATTCACGCCGGCGTTCAAGGCATCTTCATAACCTTCCACGGGCCAGTAGCGCGAGCTGTCGGGGGTCAGCACTTCGTCCATCAACACCAGCTCGCCGTCTTCGGTCAGGCCAAACTCGAACTTGGTGTCGGCAATGATCATGCCCTTGGTCAACGCAATCTCCGACGCTTCCTTGTAGATGCGGATCGCGGTGTCACGGATCTTGGAGGCCAGCGCCTCGCCCACCATTTCCACAGTGCGCTCGTAGGTGATGTTTTCGTCGTGGTCACCCATCTCGGCCTTGGCCGCAGGGGTGTAGATGGGTTCGGGCAACTTGGCCGAGTTCACCAGCCCTGCAGGCAGCTTCACGCCGCACACGGCTTGGCCTTCTTGGTATTCCTTCCAGCCGCTGCCAGCCAAGTAGCCGCGCACCACGGCTTCGATCAGCACAGGCTTGAGGCGCTTGACCAGCATGGAGCGGCCCTTGACCTGCGCCACCTCTTCCGCCGTCACCACCGACTCCGGCGCCTCACCGGTCAGGTGGTTGGGGCAGATGTGACCCAACTTGCCAAACCAGAACAGGGCCATCTGCGTCAGCAACTCGCCCTTGCCGGGAATGGGCTCGCCCATGATCACGTCAAAAGCAGACAGGCGGTCCGAAGCCACCATCAGAATGCGGTCGTTGCCCACGGCGTAGTTGTCACGCACCTTGCCACGTGCGAGCAGCGGCAGCGAAGTGATGTTGGAAGTGTGCAGGGCAGAAGTCGTGGGCTGTGTCATGAGAGGGCAGACAAAAGGAATTCGGAACGTGGCAAAGCCATCTACCGCAGAGGCAGACAGACGGTGCTCCGATACGGGATTTTAGGGCCGGACTGGCATGCACAAAGCTGACAATCGCGACTACTTCATGTCGATGCCGATCATGATTGGCGACGAGAACAGCGCCCGCCACCTTCAGCAAAAACGTCTCATTCTGCGCCGATTTCTGGCCTGCGTCTGTAGGTCGGTCATACCCCAGCAAAGCATGCCGAAATGCCGTTGCGCGCTTTCGGCAACAGGCGCATAGTGGCTCACAAGCGACGAATGCGCATTCAACCGCCCCATTTCGCACAGCACACGCTGTGTGGAAACTGCTTTGCGAACCTGAAAGCACAGGAGGTTGTTTTATGAACTTGACCATCAGCGGCCATCACTTGGAAGTCAGCCCCGCGCTGCGTGCCTATGTCATCTCCAAGCTCAAGCGCGTACTGCGACACTTTGACCAGGTCATTCACGTCAAAGTCTTGCTATCCAAGCACAACGAGGCACAGAAAGAGCGCCGCCAACGCGTAGAGTGCAGCATCCACGTCAAAGGCAATGCCCTGCACGCAGGCAGCAAACACCTGAACCTGTATGCTGCCATCGATGAACTGGTCGACAAACTGGATCGCCAGATCGTCAGCCACAAAACCCGCGTCCAGGGTTGGCGCATTAGCCCCGTTAAGCGGGAATTAGCAACTGTAGGACTGGACTGACGCCGGACACCTGTTGCTTGTGCGAAGATTTAGGTAAAGTCCCCAGTGACAGGCCGCCGACTGGCGGCCTTTTTTGCTTTAACGCACCTGCCAGAGATTTCCAATTCGGGCGATGCATAATAGTTTCCACATGAACCGTCTTGCCTCCATTCTGTCGCCCGCTCAAGTGCTTGTGAGCGTTGATGCCACCAGCAAAAAACGCGCTTTTGAAGAAGCGGGCCTGCTGTTTGAAGGCTTGCACGGCCTGTCGCGCGCCCTGATCACCGACAGCCTGTTTGCGCGAGAACGTCTGGGTTCGACCGGTTTGGGCCACGGCGTCGCCATTCCCCATGGTCGCATCAAGGGCTTGAAAGCCCCCATGGCTGCAGTGTTTCAGCTCGCACGCCCGATTGGCTTTGATGCCCCCGATGAGCAGGCCGTCCAACTGCTGATTTTCTTGCTGGTGCCCGAAGCGGCCACCCAGCAACACCTGGAAATTCTGTCCGAAATTGCAGAGCTGCTCAGCGACAGCAATCTGCGCGAGTCCCTCAAAAGCGCAACCGACGCCGAAGCCCTCTACCAGCTGATTGCCAGCTGGAAGTCCGCCACCACCGCCTAAACACCCGCCTTGCCTGCGCACCGGGCTGGCAAGGCCTTCATGCCGCCTCGCCATGCGCCACAAAGCCATCAACGCCAACCGGCTTTTCGAAGCTTTCCGTGAAACCTTGCGCTGGGAATGGCTGGCTGGCCTGGGCGCCTCCGAGCGGCGCTTTGATGAAATGGCCGTGCGCTCGGCGCGTTCCGGTGCCGACCTTGTTGGCTACCTCAACTATATCCACCCTTATCGCTTGCAGGTGCTGGGCGAGCGCGAGGTGGCTTATCTGCAAAACGCCACCGAGGAAGATTGCGCGCGCCGTATCGCGCGCATCGTCAAGCTAGAACCCCCGGTGCTGGTGCTGGCCGATGGCCAGCAAGCCCCCCAGGCTTTGCTGTCCATGTGTGAGCAAGCCCAGATCCCCATGTTCTCGACGGCAGAGGCTTCTGCCTTCGTAATCGATGTGCTGCGGGCCTACCTGTCCAAGCACTTTGCCGACCGCACCACCATGCACGGCGTGTTCATGGACATTCTGGGCATGGGCGTGATGATCACCGGCGAGTCCGGATTGGGCAAAAGCGAGCTGGGTCTGGAACTGATTACGCGTGGAAACGGCCTGGTGGCCGACGATGCGGTCGATCTGTACCGTATCAACCAGACCACCATTGAGGGCAAGTGCCCTGAATTGCTGCAGAACCTGCTGGAAGTGCGCGGTATTGGCCTGCTGGACATCCGCGCCATCTTTGGGGAGACCGCCGTACGCCGCAAGATGCGTCTCAAACTGATCGTGCACCTGGTGCGCAAAGAAACCATGGAACGCGAATACGAGCGCCTGCCCCAAGAACCGCTCACCCAGGATGTGCTGGGTATTTTGGTGCGCAAAGTAGTCATCCCCGTCACTGCGGGCCGCAATATTGCGGTGTTGGTCGAAGCGGCTGTGCGCAACAGCATCTTGCAACTGCGCGGCATTGACACCTACCAAGAGTTTGTAGAACGCCACCGCCTGGCGATGGAGCGCGACATGGGCAAAGGCGCCCACCACTAAAGGCACTGCGGGTATCCGGCACAAAAAAAGGCATCCATGGGATGCCTTTTTTGTATCCGATTGCCCGAGCAATCAGCGCTTGGTCGAACGGCTTGCGCAGTCTGCGCATTGGCCATACAGCGACATGGAGTGGTCTTGAATGCTCCAGCCCATCTGGTCCGCAATCATCTGCTGGCGCTTTTCAATTTCCGGGTCATAGAACTCTTCCACCTTGCCACACGATGTGCAGACAAAATGGTCATGGTGCTGGCCTTCATTGAGCTCATACACCGCCTTGCCGCTTTCAAAGTTGCTGCGCAGCAAAATACCGGCTTGCTCAAACTGCGTCAGCACGCGGTAAACCGTGGCCAAGCCGATGTCAGAGCGTTCGTCCAGCAGCACGCGAAACACGTCTTCCGCTGTCATATGGCGCTGCTTGCCGCCCTGGAAAATCTCCAAAATCTTCAGACGCGGCAGTGTCGCTTTCAGGCCCGTGCTTTTGAGGTCGTCAATGTTCTTCATGGCGTAATTGGAGAGTGGGTGTTTGGCCCAAGCTTACGACAGCTCACGCCAGACATCAAAAACGGCCTGCTCAGGGGCTGGTCCCACACGCCAAAACCCGAGTAAAACCTGCCGCTACAATGGGGCAGATCATATCCCTTGGCTTATTACCCATGCATGTACAAGCTCGTTGTCGCCTTCGGGTGGCGTTGACTCTGTCTCTCGCCTCGCTCTTGGCTGCATGCAGCAGCATTGGCGAATCCACGCGCAACGCCATGAGCGCCATCACACCCTACAAAGTCGAAGTGGTGCAGGGCAATTTTGTCTCCCGCGAACAAGTGCAAGCCTTGCAGCCCGGCATGAGCCGCCAGCATGTGCGCGAAATTCTGGGTACACCGCTGGTCACCAGCGTCTTCCACAACAATCGTTGGGAATATGTGTTCACCATCAAGCGCCAGGGCGTACAAGAGCAAAGTCGCAAGCTGACCGTTTTCTTTGAAGACGATCGCTTTGTGCGCGTGGAAGGTGACGAAATGCCGTCCGAAGACGAGTTCGTGGCCACGCTAGTCAAGCCCATGGGCAAGCTCAAGGTGCCCAATCTGCAGGCTTCTGAAGAACAGCTGGCCAAGTTCCCTGTGCCCAAAGCCAAGGCTTCGGAGGCCAGCGAACCGGAAGCAACGCCCCCCCAACGCAGCTACCCGCCTCTGGAAAACCGCTAAGTTTCAGCATGCACTGCATGCGGTACACAGGCCGCTCAGCCCCACCATGGGCGCTGCAGCGGCTTTGTACATTTGACTCCTCATTGACTGGATCGTTATGACATCGCCCTCTTCCTCCCCTTTGCGCGTGGCTGTGGCCGGCGCGTCTGGCCGCATGGGCCGCATGCTCGTGGAAGCCATCCAAGCCAGCCCCGACTGCGTGCTGACAGCGGCCCTGGATTTGCCCGACAGCCCCGCCCTGGGCACCGATGCAGCCGCCTTTTTGGGTCAAGCCAGTGGCGCACTGATCGAGAGCGACTTGAAAAGCGCGCTGTCCAAGGCGGATTTTCTGATTGACTTCACCCGCCCTGAAGGCACGCTGGCCCACCTAGCGATCTGCGCGGAGCTTGGCGTCAAGGTGGTCATTGGCACCACCGGCTTCAGCGAGGCGCAAAAGGCGCAGATTGCCGCTTTTGCACAGAAGACCGCCGTCATGCTGGCGCCCAATATGAGCGTGGGCGTGAACGTCACGCTCAAGCTGCTGGAGATGGCCGCCAAGGCGCTGGATACGGGCTACGACATTGAAATCGTGGAAGCCCACCACAAGCACAAGGTGGATGCGCCATCGGGCACAGCCATCAAGATGGGTGAAGTGATTGCCGAAGCCCAAGGCACGAAGCTGGAAGATCGCGCGGTGTACGAGCGCTTTGGCCACACGGGTGAACGCAAGGAAAACACCATCGGCTTTGCCACCGTACGCGGCGGCGACATTGTGGGTGACCACACCGTGCTGTTTGCCGGTACGGGCGAGCGCGTGGAGATTTCCCACAAATCCAGCAGCCGCGCTGGCTATGCCGATGGCAGCCTGCGTTCAGTGCGCTTTCTGGCCCGCCAGACCACCGGCCAGTTCGATATGTTTGACGTGCTGGGCTTGCGCTAAAGCGCCTGCCCACGGCCATCCACCCAAACCCTGCTCTGCAGGGTTTTTTTATGCCATCACCACGCGATTGCGGCCCTGGGCCTTGGCCTTGTACAAGGCTTCATCGCTTTGCCGCAAGATGCGCTGGTAGTCAGGATGCCCGTCAAATGTGGCCACCCCGGCGCTGATCGTGACTTTGCTGCGCTGGTTGCGGGGCAGATGAAACGCCTCGCGCTCAATCTGGGTGCGCAGCTTCTCCGCGACGCTGGCTGCCCCAGCAGATGCGGTATCCACTAGCACCATCAAGAACTCTTCGCCACCCAGGCGGAACAGATAGTCGCCGCCGCGAATATTGTTGCCCAGCACATTGGCCACCTGCTGCAGCACCATGTCTCCGCCTTCGTGGCCGTACTGGTCATTGATCTGCTTGAAGAAATCGATGTCCAGGGTCACGATGCTGAAGCATGAGGCACTCTGGCGGGCGTATTGCACCTCTTTAGCCAGCACCACCGGCAAGAACTTGCGATTGAGCAGCTGCGTCAGCACATCGCGGCCGGCATCCAGCTCGCTATTTTGGGCAAACAAAGCGTCCAGGCTCATTGCAATATGCCGCGAATGCTCCCGCAATTGCAGCAAAGGGGTTGCCACTTCCCCGCCTTTGGCCCGCATCAGTGCCGGCAGCAGATCGGCATCAATCCGCTGCATGGCATCCACAATGCTCTGACAGGCGGGCGCGCCGTGAAAGATATCCACGCCCTTGTGCCGGAACCACAGGCCAAAGTCCGAATTGGCCAAATTGCTCAGCGACTGGCTGTCCACTCCCATGGCATGCAGATACAGGCACTGGTTCTCCCAGTCCAGCAGCTCGGCGCGGCGCTGCTCGCGCACCGTCGCCAGGTTCTGCGTGACGGTGAACAGGCGGTAGGCTTCTTTGGTGCGCGAGTTGCTGTCGCGCGAGACCGCATAGCCCTGCGACATGGCTTCCATGGCATGGTCAATCAGGCGGCCTGCCATTTGCAGCGCACGGTTTTGCAGGGCGGCGGGTTCATCGCACAGCATTTGCTGCACACCATCTTTGAGGCTGCGTGCGCCGCGCAGCACCAGGTGCACCGGCACATCAATGCGCGCATGCACCTCGCCAATCTTGATCTGCTGCGCTACCAGCGCCTCCAAATCATCCTCCGGCTGTGCAGCAAGCACTTGCACAATCCAGCGGCGCATGGAGGCCATCAGCCGCGTCTGCACCTGTTCGTGCGACAGCAGCCCTGATGCAGCCTCATCTTCCAGCATGGCACTGTAGAAGAACGTGGCCAGCGCCTCGTTGTGCGCTTGGGCAATGCGTGCCAGCACGGCACGGGCATCGGCATCACAGCCCTGTAGCAAGCAGCGCCACTCGCTGGCGTAGAAAGAAAACATGGGCAAAGATCCGCGCAGCACAAATGTAAAAAGATGTGACAGTCTCGCGCAGAAAGCGCACATGCAAAGTAACAAGCCGCAAAACCCCGGCAACCATGCAGGGCTAACCATGCCGCACCAAGAAAAAAACCCATACGGTTGCCCGTATGGGTTGCAGTTCAGCGTGACAGCGCAGTTCGCTTAGAACGGGATGTCATCGTCCATATCGTCAAAGCCGGAGGCAGCGCGCTGTGGGGGCGGAGCCATGGGCGCAGGTGCTGCCGCAGGAGGCGCCATGCGCTGCTGAGGTGCCGCAGGGCGGGGGGCAGGGGCTGCACGGCGGGGGGCTGCATCGTAGCCGCCACCGTTGTCGCCGTAGCCTGCGTCATCGCCGTAGCCCTGACCTTGCTGACCACCACCCATGCCCTGGCGGCTGCCCAGCATCTGCATGCTGTCAGCACGAATTTCGGTGGCATAGCGCTCTTGGCCGGTGGCCTGATCGGTCCACTTGCGGGTGCGCAGGCTGCCTTCCACATACACCTGGCTACCCTTGCGCAGGTACTGGCCCACGATTTCAGCCAGACGGCCGTTGAACACGACGCGGTGCCATTCGGTGGACTCTTTGTTCTCACCGGTGTTCTTGTCGCGCCAGCGGTCGGTCGTGGCGATGGTGACGTTGGCGACCTGATCTCCGCTGGGGAAGGTGCGCATTTCAGGGTCGCGGCCCAGATTACCGACCAAAATGACTTTGTTAACGGATGCCATGATGCAAATCCTTGCAAGTAGTTCGGGTGAACAAGGGGGAGGTCCCGAACCAAATTAAGTGAAGTACAGCCCCTCCGACAGGCTGCAGGAGCGCAGCTTAACCCAAAGTTTTTAACGCATGCGCCTGCCTTCCAATTCCCGCAGAACGGCGTGGCGCATGCACGACGCCTCTTCAAAAACAGAAGCTGCTTGCGCACTAAAAACAAAGGCTTCAAAGCGAAAACACCTTGAAGCCTTGACTAGTTGATCGCTCAACGCTCCTGTTTTTATGAATTTGATGCGCGGGCAGGCCGTGCCACGGGCTGCAGCGGCCAGGTCATCACCAGCCACAGCACCATCAACGCCGCCGTGGCGGTGAACAGTGCGGGCATACCGCCCCACTTGGCCAGCACACCGCCCAGAAAGCCGCCGGCAAACAGCCCCAGCGACTGCAGCGTGTTGTAGGCCCCCAGCGCTGCGCCGCGCAAATGGGCCGGCGCCATGCGCGACACCAGGCTGGGCTGGCTGGCTTCCAGCACGTTAAAGCCCACGAAGAACAGAAACATCAGCCCGCCCATCAGCAGCAGCGATGGTGTGGTGCCGGTCTGCGCCACCGCGCCCAGGCCCACTTGCACCACCAGTACCAGGCCAATCGCGCTCAGCAGCGCGGCCCGCAGCTTGCCCTTGCGCTCCATCGAGAACAGCCCGCCCATGGCCACAAACGACAGCGCCACAGCTGGCAGGTACACCTTCCAGTGGCCATCCTTGCTCAAACCGGCAGCCACCAGCAAGGCGGGCACCGCCACCCACATGGCCATCTGCACGGTATGCAAAATGAAAACCCCGGCATTCAGGCGCAGCAAATCCTTGTGTTGCAACAGCTCGCTGGGCTTGCCGCGCGGGGCATTGCTTTGCTGGGCGGGCTCTGGCGGCACCACCCACAGCACCACGGCCACACCCGCCAAAGCCAGGGCAAACGTCAGGCCAAAAATGCCGGACAGGCCCACCCAGGCAGCCAGCAGCGGGCTGAGCACCAGCGCCAGCGCAAACATCAGGCCAATGGAGCCGCCCACCATGGCCATGGCCTTGGTGCGCACGCTGTCACGGGTCAAATCCGACATCAGCGCCGTCACTGCGGCCGACACGGCACCAGCGCCTTGCAGCGCGCGGCCCACCATCAGGCCGGTGAGCGAATCTGCCAGCGCTGCGACCAGGCTGCCAATGGCAAACACCACCAGGCCACCCACGATGATGCGTTTGCGCCCCCAGCGGTCGGAAGCCATGCCCAGCGGCAGCTGAAACACGGCCTGCGTCAGGCCATACAAGCCCATGGCCAAGCCCACCATGGCCGCGTCGTCCCCGCCCGGGTATTTGCCTGCTTCCAGGGCAAACACAGGCAGCACCAAGAACAGACCCAGCATGCGCAGCGCAAAAATCAGCGCCAGGCTGCTGCTGGAACGCAGCTCCTGCGGGGTCATCTTGCTGCTGGCAGCATCGGGGACGGGAGAGAGGGATTCGTTGTGGGGCTGAGACACGCGCTAAAACCAGATGGGGACGGCACAAAAAGCCGCGCTGTGCGGCCTGCACGGCAGGCACAAGCCTGCCAGCGCCAAACCCTTATTGTCCGCGATTGGGCGCATGGCTGCTACACATGCTTGCAGCCAACTCTCTATGATGGGCAGATTTACCTCTGCACACCGCCTGCCCGTGACTGCCGCCTCGAAAACCTCACTGCCAGTAGATACGCCAGATGCTGCCGGGCGTTATCTGGGCCATGCCATTGGGCATACGCACATCAGCATTCGCGGTGCGCGCACGCACAACCTCAAGAACATTGACCTGGACATTCCGCGCAACCAGCTGGTGGTAGTGACGGGGCTGTCCGGCTCCGGCAAATCCAGCCTGGCGTTCGACACGCTGTACGCCGAAGGCCAGCGCCGCTATGTGGAAAGCCTCTCGGCCTATGCGCGCCAGTTCCTGGGGCAGCTGGACAAGCCCGATGTCGACCTGATCGAGGGTCTGTCACCCGCCATTGCGATTGAGCAAAAAGCCGCTAGCCACAACCCGCGCTCCACCGTCGGCACGATCACCGAGATCAACGACTACCTGCGACTGCTGTTTGCGCGTGCCGGCACCCCGTATTGCCCGGAGCACAACCTGCCACTGCAGGCACAAACCATCAGCCAGATGGTGGACGCCATCCTGGCCCTGCCGGAAGGCACCAAGCTGATGCTGATGGCCCCCGTGGCGCGCCAGCGCAAGGGCGACTTCGCCGACCTGCTGACGCAGATGCAGGCACAGGGCTACATCCGCTTTCGCATCAATGGCAGCGTGGTGGATGCCGCAGACCTGAAGCCGCTGGACAAAAACAGCAAGCACGATGTCGACGTAGTGGTCGACCGCATCAAGGTGCGGGCCGATCTGCAGCAACGCCTGGCTGAAAGCCTGGAAGCCGCCTTGCGCATTGGCGGTGATGCCGCCAGTGGCCGCGTGCTGGCCGTGGACATGGATTCCGGCCACGAGCACGTCTTCAGCAGCCGCTTTGCCTGCCCGCTGTGCACCTACTCGCTCGAAGAGCTGGAACCCCGCCTGTTCTCCTTCAACTCCCCCATGGGCGCCTGCCCCACCTGCGACGGCCTGGGCGTGAGCGAAGACTTTGACCCGGACAAGGTCGTCCCCTTCCCTTCCGTGAGCGTGGCCAACGGCGCCATCCATGGCTGGGACAGCCGCAACAGCACCTACTTCACGCTGCTGCAAAGCATTGCCCAGCACTACGACCAAGACGTGAATGCCGCGTTTGAAAGCTGGCCTGCCGCCGTGCAAAAAGTGGTGCTCTGGGGCTCTGGCAACGAAAAAATTGCCTTCACCTACGAGGGTGACGGCAAGCCCACCGTGGTGGAGCACGTGTTTGAAGGCGTGATCCCCAATATGGCCCGCCGCCTGCGCGAGACCGACTCACAAATCGTGCGCGATGACCTCACGCGCCTGCGCAGCATCCGCAGCTGCCCGGACTGCCAGGGCACGCGCCTGCGCCGCGAAGCCCGCTTTGTGCGCGTGGGCGACGGTGACCAGGCCCGCGCCATCTACCAGATCAACGCCACCACACTGGCCGAAGCGCACCAGTGGTTCACCACCTTGAAGCTGCAGGGCAACAAGGCCGACATTGCGGAGAAAGTGGTCAACGAAATCGCCTCGCGCCTGCGCTTTTTGCTGGATGTGGGGCTGAACTATCTGAGCCTGGATCGCAGCGCGGACACGCTGTCCGGCGGTGAATCTCAGCGCATCCGCCTGGCCAGCCAGATTGGCAGCGGCCTGACCGGTGTGATGTATGTGCTCGATGAGCCCAGCATTGGCCTGCACCAGCGCGACAACGACCGCCTGATTGCCACGCTGGCGCACCTGCGCAACATCGGCAACAGCGTGATCGTGGTGGAGCACGACGAAGACATGATGCGCGCAGCCGACTGCATCATCGACATGGGCCCTGGCGCGGGCGTGCACGGCGGCCAGGTCATGGCCCAGGGCACGTTCGAGCAGATCAAAGCCAACCCGCAATCCCCCACCGGCCAGTACCTGAGCGGCACCAAGCGCATTGCCGTGCCCAAGCGGCGCACGCCCTGGCTGCCCGTGAAGGTGGACGAGGCCGAGAGCAAGCCGGCCAGCGGCTTCCCCAGCGTGCCCGGCACGGAAGCCCCCAACCACCATGCCCTGCAAAGCCTGCGCGTGGTGGGCGCCAGCGGGCACAACCTGCGCGATGTGACGGTGGAATTCCCCGTGGGCCTGCTGACCTGCGTGACAGGCGTCTCAGGCTCGGGCAAGTCCACACTCGTCAATGACACGCTGTACGCCGAAGTGGCCCGCCAGCTGTACCGCGCGGGCACCGAGCCAGCGCCCCACCAGGCGCTGCAGGGGCTGGAGCACTTTGACAAAGTCATCAACGTGGACCAGGCCCCCATTGGCCGCACGCCACGCAGCAACCCGGCTACCTATACCGGCTTGTTTGCACCCATCCGCGAGCTGTTTACCGAAACCAACACCGCGCGCGAACGCGGCTATGGTCCGGGACGCTTCAGCTTCAACGTGGCAGGTGGCCGCTGCGAGGCCTGCCAGGGCGACGGCATGATCAAGGTAGAAATGCACTTTCTGCCCGATGTGTACGTGCCCTGCGACATCTGCCACGGCCAGCGCTACAACCGCGAAACACTGGAAGTGCAGTGGAAAGGCAAGAACATTGCCAACGTGCTGGCCATGACGGTGGAAGACGCCCACGCCTTCTTCAAGGACGTGCCCAGCATTGCGCGCAAGCTGCAGACCCTGCTGGACGTGGGCTTGGGCTATATCCGCCTGGGGCAAAGCGCCACCACGCTCTCGGGCGGTGAGGCGCAGCGCGTCAAACTGGCGCAAGAGCTGTCCAAACGCGACACGGGGCGCACGCTCTACATCCTGGACGAGCCCACCACCGGCCTGCACTTTGCCGATGTGGAGCTGCTGCTCAAAGTGCTGCACCAGCTGCGCGATGCGGGCAACACGATTGTGGTGATCGAGCACAACCTGGACGTCATCAAGACCGCCGACTGGCTGATCGACATGGGCCCTGAAGGCGGCGCAGGCGGCGGCCAGGTGGTGGCCACCGGCACGCCCGAGCAAGTGGCTGCCAACCCCGCCAGCCATACAGGGCGATATTTGCGCAACTATCTGCAGCCAAATTGATTTTTATAGCTGCCAGCGCTTGAATGCATTGAGTATTAAACAGTTTATCTACTCAAAGCCAACATTCATCAGCGCTAGCAGCTATCAAATCTAAAAACCAACAAGGGGCCACGAGGCCCCTTGTTTTTGGATGCGCTTGTGTCGCCCTAGCTGTTGGCCAACGCTTTCACCGCCGCCGACTTGGCAGATGGCAGTGCACGGCCTTGGGGTGCGAATGCAGAAGCTGCATGCGCCTCTCCATCCCAGCAAAAGAAGGACACGGCGTGCACCAGCTCTTGCCCCTGCTGGTTCAGGCTGTTGGCCGCTGCGGCCATTTCTTCCACCAGCGCGGCGTTTTGCTGCGTGGCATGGTCCATCTGCTGCACAGCCTCGCCCACCTGTCCCACGCCGTTGGCTTGCTCCTGGCTGGCGCTGCTGATGCCCGCGACAATCGTGCTCACCTTTTGAATAGCCTGCACCACATCACCCATCGTGGTACCCGCTTGCTGCACCAGCACATTGCCCTCGCCCACACGCGAGACACTGGTGTCAATCAAGGCCTTGATTTCTTTGGCCGCTTCCGCGCTGCGCTGCGCCAGCGAGCGCACTTCACTGGCCACCACCGCAAAGCCACGGCCCTGCTCTCCGGCACGGGCCGCCTCCACAGCGGCATTGAGCGCCAAGATATTGGTCTGGAACGCAATGCCGTCAATCACACCAATGATGTCGGAGATTTTGCGGCTGCTTTCGTGAATGCCTTGCATGGTCTGCACCACGCGCTCCACCACATCGCCACCCTCCACGGCCACGGTACGCGCTGACTGTGCCAGCTGGCTGGCTTCTTGCGCGTTATCAGCGTTGTGGCGCACGGTGGCACTGAGTTGCTCCATCGATGCCGCGGTCTCTTCCAGCGCGCTGGCCTGGCTCTCGGTGCGGCCAGACAAGTCCAGATTGCCCTGCGCAATCTCCGCACTGGCCAGCGCCACACTGTCCGCCCCTTGGCGCACCTGGGCCACCATAGGGCGCAAACGCGCGCGCATTTGCTGCTGTGCGTCCAGCAGCTCGCTGACCTCATTGGTGCCAACTTGTACGTCGCTGCCGCTCAAGTCACCCTGCGCCACATTGCGGGCCAACTGCACTGCTTTTTGCAAGGGTTCTGTGATCGAGCGCACAAACAGCATGGCCAGCACCACCGCAGCCACCATAGCCAGCGCCATCAACACCAGAACGCCCATCAGCTGTTTGCGCTGCTGCGCCGAATCATGCAGCAAGCTATCCGTCAACAAGCGACTGCCGTCGACACTGATGCTATTTACCGCACTGATCGCACGTGTCAGCGTGTCAAAAAACTGGGGGGCCGCCAGCGTCAGTGTCTGCGCCTCAATCAATTGCGTATTCGTCAGCTGCAGGCTTTCTGCGGTCAAGCTCGCCACATTCTGCGCCGGACCATTCAACGCCTGGCGGTAGGCAGCGTTGGCCACCATGCCCCGTTCCAAAGAGCGCCCCGATGCCGCCAACAACTCACTCACGCGGCGGTGCAAGGCACGCAAAGCTCCACGGTTTTCCGCAGGCAACTCCCCTTGCGCCAAAAATCCAGCGCCTTGGCCTCGCAACAAGCCCAGGTTCTCGCTGAGCAACGGCGCTTGCGACAGCAGCGCCTGAATCAATGCTTGGTTGTCCGATCTAGGCACCACCAGCAAGCCATAGTTGTGCATCAGCCCTTCATTGAGCTGCAACAGGCCATTCACCAACTGGGTATGCTGCGCCATGCTTTGGGGCGCATTGATCGCACGACTGCTGACCGAAGCCTCCAGGCTTTGCCAGGTTTGCACCAGCTTCTGAAATTGCTGCACCAGAGCTGATTCAGCCTGCGCAGCGGCCAAGGCTTCTTGTGCCTTGCTCAAATTCTGGTTCACCGCGTCGCGCAATGCAGGGCGGCGTGACTCCATGGTGGCATCACCACCCAGCATGCCTGCCGTGGTTCCGCGGTGGGCTTGCAACTGTTGCACCGCCGCATTCACGGCCATGATGGGCGGCATGCCTTGCGCCTCTTTTTCGGACTGGCGCAGCTCACCCATCAAGTCATTGACATACAGGGTCAGGGGAACCAGCACCATCACCAAAGCGATGAAGCCAAGAATTAAAAAGTTGTGAGCAAGACGAAGTCGTTGCAGCCATTGAGCCATCGAGCTACCTTTGATGCAGGGCACGTTCTGCGTTGCACAAAGACCAGCGGGGGTGCAGCGTACGCGAACGGCAGATGTTTCTAAAAGTTTCAAGCCCCAAAGTATCGAACTTTCACCCGCAACATTCGCACTCCCTTGACAATGCCGGCCATCAAAGAATCAATACTTTGATATTTATCAGATTGATTTAAAACAACTTGAGATAGCGACATTTCCTGACAAACTATCAAACGCGTGTATCGTCACCGTTCAACCGCAAACAAGAGATTGGCAATGAGTGAAGCGATGTGGGATGTGATTGTGGTGGGCGCTGGTATGGCGGGCGCCTCTGTCGGCTGGCGCCTGGCGCAAGCAGGCCAGCGCGTGCTGGTGCTGGAGCGTGAGAGCCAACCGGGCTACCACACCACCGGGCGCTCTGCGGCACTGTTTGAAGAGCATTACGGCCCCGCGCAGGTGCAAGCCCTCACGCGCGCCAGCCGTGCGTTTTATGAGCACCCGCCCGCAGGCTTTGTTGACACCCCCATCCTGCACCCCCGCGGCGTGATGTATGTGGGCACGGCCGCGCAAAAACCGCTGATCGACGCGGCCTACGCCGAGGCCGTGCAGCACTCTCCCGATGCCCAGCGCCTGAACGGTGACGCCCTGCGCGCCATCGTGCCCGTGCTCAACGCCAGCATCGTGGACGGTTTTGTGGACGATGGCGCCCGCGACATCGACGTGCACGCGCTGCACCAAGGCTTTCTGCGTGGCCTGCGCCACGCCGGTGGCGCCCTGTGGTGCAACGCCGAAGTGCGCGCCTTGGCGCATGACGGCAACACCCGCACCTGGAACGTAACGCTGGCTGACGGCCGCAGCGCACAAACGGCCGTGCTGGTGAATGCCGCAGGCGCCTGGGCCGACGGCATTGGCGAGCTGGCCGGTGCCCGGGCCATCGGTCTGGTGCCAGCGCGGCGCAGCGCATTCACCTTCCCCGTGCCCGAAGACATGGATGCCACGCACTGGCCCGCCGTCATCAGCGCGGACGAAAGCTTTTACTTCAAGCCCGATGCAGGCCAGCTGCTGGGCAGCCCAGCCAATGCCGACGCCACCTACCCGCACGACGTGCAGCCCGAGGAAGAAGACATTGCCACCGGCATCTGGCACATCGAGCAGGCCACCACGCTGCAGATCCGCCGCCCCTCGCACACCTGGGCGGGGCTGCGCAGCTTTGTGGCCGACGGTGAGATGGTGATCGGCTGGGATGACACCGCACCCAATCTGTTCTGGGTGGCCGCGCAAGGCGGCTACGGCATCCAGAGTGCCGCCGCCTACAGCCTGCTGGCGCGCAACCTGCTGCTGGATGAGCCGATTGACAGCCAGCTGCTGGCCCAGGGCGTCAAGCTGGAAGCGCTGGAGCCCGTGCGCTTACAAAAATAAGAGCAGCCTGCGCTGATCCAACGCTCGATGCAGATAGAAAACCATCTGTATCGCAGCGTGGAACAGCGCGACGCGCTCCTCTTTTAGAGAGACCATAAAAAACCCGCCAGGCTTGCACCTGGCGGGTTTTTTGCATCTGCATCTGCATCTGCATCACCCCACCGCACTGGCCATGGCCCATGGCGCGCTGGGGAGAAAACCAGCTGCTTACAGCTCGATTTTCGCGACGTCGACAATCTTCTTGTACTTGGCGATTTCGCCGTTGATGTACTTGCCTGCATCCAGCTTGCGGTCCATCACAGCAGCGCCGGCATCTTCCATCTTCTTGCGGAACTCAGGCGCAGCCATGGTCTTGTCCAGCGCAGCCTTGATCTTGGCCACCACAGGGGCAGGCATGTTGGCAGGGCCCATCAGCGCAAACCAGGAGTTGATGTCCACATTCTTGAACGCAGGGGTTTCAGCCAGCGCAGGAATATCGGGCGTCGCCGCGTAACGCTTGGCTTCGGTGGTGCCCAGCGCCGTGACCTTGCCCGCCTTGATCAGCGGCAGACCCGAAGACAGCACGAACACGCCGTATTCGATGTTGCCACCCATCACGTCGTTCGTCAGCGCAGGCACGCCGCGGTAAGGCACGTGCTGCATGTCGATCTTGCCCTGGTCCTTCATCATTTCGCCAGCCAGGTGCAGGGCTGTGCCCACGCCGGACGAGCCGTAGCTGAACTTGCCGGGGTTGGCCTTCACAGCCGACACGAAGTCACCCGCGGTCTTCACTCCGGCCTTGGCCGATGCCACCAGCACCATGGGCTGCGAAGCCACCATGCCGATCGAGGTGAAGTCCGAAATCTTGTACTTGACGGCCTTGTTGATCTGGTTGGCAATGGCCAGCTCATTGTTGGCGCCCACCAGCAGCGTGTAACCGTCGGCCTTGGCCGATGCCACCTTCTGTGCACCAATCGCTCCACCGGCACCGCCGAGGTTTTCCACCACCACGGTTTGGCCCAGATGCTTTTCGATCTCATTGGCCACCAGACGGCCCACCAGGTCGGTCGAGCCGCCCGCAGGGTAGCCGACCACGATGGTCACGGGCTTGTTGGGGTAGGACGCGGCGTCATCCGCAAACGCGGGGCCTGCCGCCAGCATGGCAGCACCGCAAGCAATCAAAGTGCGACGAAGAATGGTTGTGGTCATAAATATTCCTTGTTACCCCGATTGTGAACAGCTTTTCGCAATTTATGCATGAATTTATGCAATATACACATGAACATTCGGCAACAAGCCCGTCCACTCCAGGCCAGCGCCCCAAGTGGCTGATTTCACACCACAAACCCCTGACCTAAAAAAAATCAAAGCCAGACCTAAAGCAAATTCGCTTTTCACGCCACAGCCCTCACGCCCATGCTCGGCCCATTCCTTTCCTGTTCGTGAGATGCCTCCATGCCCTCTTTCACCGTATCTGGCCTGAGCCGCCGTAGCCTGATCACCGCCTGCCTGGGCGCTGCCACCCTGTCAGCCCCCCTGGCCCATGCCGACGCCAACTACCCCAACCGACCGGTGCGCGTGGTCGTGGGCTACACCCCAGGCGGCGCGACCGATGTGGTGGCGCGCCTCATCACCTCGCAGATGGCCGAAAAGCTGGGCACGCCCTTTGTGGTCGAGAACAAGCCCGGCGCAGGCTCCAACATTGCCTCCGAAGAAGTCGCTCGCGCCAAGCCCGATGGTTACACCTTGCTGGTTTCAACCATCCAGAACGCGACCAATATGTCCATTTACAAGCGCCTGCGCTACGACATCAACAAGGATTTCGTGCACGTTGGCCAGTTCATGGCCTCCCCCAGTGTGCTGGTTTTGGAGCCCAATGCCAAGGCCGCCGACCTCAAGAGCTTTATCGCCGAGGTCAAGCAGCAGCCGGGCAAGCTCAGCTACGCGTCCACGGGCAGCGGCGGCTCACCCCACCTGGCCGGTGAAATGCTGAAGGCACGCACGGGCATTGATCTGCTGCACGTACCCTACCGCGGCACAGCCCCCGCGCTGATGGATGTGACCTCGGGCACCGTGACCGCCAGTTTCATGACCACGCTGGGCGTGCTGCAGCATATGCAAAGCGGCAAGGTCAAACCCATCGCCGTGGCCGCCCCCGAGCGCCTGAGCGACCTGCCCGCCGTACCCACCATGGCCGAAGCCGGTCTGCCCAACTTTGAAGTGCTGTCGTGGAACGGCCTGTCGGCCCCCGCTGGCACCCCCCCAGCCGTGGTCGCCAAGCTGAGCCAAGCCCTGCAAGAAGTGCTGGCCCAAGCAGATATCCAGCAACGCATCCAAGGCCTGGGCGGCGTGCCGGGCAAGCGCTTCCAGCAGGGGTACAGCCAATACATTGCGGCGGAAGTCGATAAGTGGACCACCGTGGTGAACACCGCCAACATCACCCAGGACTGAGCCATGGCCGTCGCACTCATCACCACCGGAGGCACGATTGCCTCACAACGCGCCAGCGACACCCAGCTGGCCCAGCCTGTGCTGGCAGGCAACAGCCTGCTGGCCAGCGCGGCGCAATACGGCGCCCTAGGTGACGTCGAAGTCGTGGATGCCTTCCGCGTACCCTCCCCCCACGTGGAAACGATCCATTGGCGCATCCTGCATGACCTGCTGCAGCCGCTGCTGCTGCGCGAGGACATCCAGGGCGTGGTGATTTCGCACGGCACGGCCTGCATGGAAGAGACGGCCTGGTTTCTCGATCTGTGCCTGGCAAGCGCCAAGCCTGTGGTCTTGACCGGCGCCCAGCGCAACGCCTCCGAGCCCGACTCTGACGGCCCGCGCAATTTGTACAACGCCATCCGCATCGCCCAAAGCCCTGCTGCCTGCGAGATGGGCGTGATGATTGCGCTGAACGAACGCATTCAGGCTGCACGCGAAGTCACCAAGAGCCAGACACTGAATGTGGACACTTTCCTCAGCGGTGACTGGGGCAGCCTGGGGCTCATTCGCGCGGGCCGGGTGGTCTTCCAACGCCAGCCCCTGCGCCGCCTGCACGTGCCGCTGTCCCACACCCCGTTTCCCCATGTGCCCATCATCCCCATGTATGCCGGGGCAGATGGTCGCCTGCTGGATGCGGCCGTGGCCTACGGCGCGCCTGGCATAGTCATTGAGGCCTGCGCGTCCGGCCATGTGACTGCCAGCCTGCAGCACAGCATTGCAGCGGCTTTACAGCAAGGCGTGGCGGTGGTGGTTGCCACGCGCATCCCCAATGGCGGCACCCGCGCGGGCTATAGCTTTGAGGGGTCGAGCCACAACCTGGTGCAGCTGGGCGCTGTGCTGAGCGACGATCTGTCGCCATGCAAGGCACGGATCTTGCTGATGCTTGCGCTTCAACATGGCTGGCAAGACAGTGCCGCACTGACCGCACTGTTCAGCCAGGACCAGCGACCGCAAACGTAAGACCCGCACTCGCCACGCTCGACGACGGCCTCACTTCGTTTGCAACGCCTATTGGCTTGCTATGAAAATTGATGCATTCGCGACCCTGGAAGCGGTCTTACGGCATGGCACCTTGGCCGCAGCCGCTTCTGAAAAACACCTGACGGCCAGCGCTGTCAGCATTCAGATCAAACAGCTCGAGAGCTTTTTTGGCCAGCCGCTGTTTGATCGTTCGCGCGCGCAGCTGCGCCCCACGCCACTGGCGGGGCAAGCCGTCGAGGTGATGACCGAAGCACTGACCAAACTGCAGGCCCTGCGTGAACCCAGTCAGATGGCCGTGCAGGGCGTGATCAAGCTCGGGGTCCTGGAATCGCACCTGCCGCTGCTGCTACCTCCCGTGCTGCACCACGCGGCACAGCACTTTCCGGCGCTGGAAGTGCGCGTCATTTCGGGCCGCAGCAGCAGTTTGATCGCCGCCGTCAAAGCAGGAGACATCGATACCGCGCTGGTCGCTCAGCCCGAGGACGGCGGCAGCTCACGCCTGCACTGGCAAGCCATGGAGCGCCGGGAAATGGTGCTGGTACACCCACCCGGCACGCAGAACCTGTCCGTGCCGGAGCTTTTCCGTCGCTATCCCTGGATCCGCTACGACCGCCGCACCACCAGCGGCCAGCAAGCACAGCGCTATGTACAGGCCCGAGGCTTTGCCACCCACGGCAAGCTGGAGTTTGATACGGCGGGCGCTATCCTGGCCTTGGTGAGTGCGGGCCATGGCATCTCTGTGCTGGAAATCTCCGAGCCCGCGTTGCTGCACACCTACCCCGTGGCCGTGCACCAGCTCGGCGCTCACCCTCCCACCTACCACCTGGCGCTGCTCATGCGCAAGGCAGACCAGGAAAAACGCAGCATTGCCGCGCTGCAAACCTGCCTGAGACAGGCCCTGCAAGATGCCCGACTGCGCCGTAACAAGCACCATGCCGTGCTGGCGCAAGCGGACTGAGCCCCCTACACACTGGGCACGCGGGCATAAAAAAACCCGCAAACCATGCGTTTGCGGGTTGAGACGTTTCGCCTGCGTCGGGGCAGGCGGTATCCGCCTTACTTCACCAGCTGTGCCAAATCACCAGCGGCGTACTTCTTGGCCATTTGCTCCAGGCTGTAGCCCTTGATCTTGGCGCCCTGGCCTTCGCAACCGAATTCCAGGTAACGGGCCTTGCACAGCTGCTTGGCCGCTTCACGGGCAGGCTTGAGCCATTCGCGGGCATCGAACTTGTCAGGGTTCTCGGCCAGGAACTTGCGCACCGCGCCGGTCATCGCCAAGCGGATGTCGGTGTCAATATTCACCTTGCGCACGCCGTACTTGATGGCTTCCTGGATTTCCGAGACGGGCACGCCGTAGGTTTCCTTCATCTTGCCGCCGTATTGGTTAATGATGGCCAGCAGCTCTTGGGGCACCGAGGAAGAGCCGTGCATCACCAGGTGGGTGTTGGGAATGCGGGCGTGGATTTCCTTGACGCGGGCGATCGACAGAATGTCGCCCGTAGGGGGGCGGCTGAACTTGTAAGCACCGTGGCTGGTACCGATGGCGATTGCCAAAGCGTCCAGCTGGGTTTCGCGCACAAACACGGCCGCTTCTTCGGGGTCCGTCAGCATCTGGCTGTGGTCCAGCTTGCCCACGGCGCCAATGCCGTCTTCTTCACCGGCGTCACCGGTTTCCAGGTTGCCCAGGCAGCCCAGCTCGCCTTCCACGGTTGCACCCATCTGGTGGGCCATGGCCACCACTTGCTTGGTCACGTCCACGTTGTATTCAAAGGACGAAGGGGTCTTGCCGTCACCCATCAAGGAGCCGTCCATCATCACCGAGCCGAAGCCCAGGTTCAGCGCGCCGCGGCACACCTCAGGGGTGGTGCCGTGATCCTGGTGCATCACCAGTGGGATGTGGGGGTACATCTCGGCAGCAGCCTGGATCAGGTGCTTGATGAAGGGCTCACCAGCGTACTTGCGGGCACCAGCCGATGCCTGCAGGATCACGGGCGCGCCGACTTCGTCAGCCGCCGACATCACGGCCTGAACTTGTTCCAGGTTGTTGACGTTAAAGGCGGGGATGCCATAGCCGTTTTCAGCGGCATGGTCGAGCATTTCGCGCATCGAAATCAAAGGCATGTTCGTGGTCCGGTAAGGGTTAATCTAAAGATTTTGCGCGGCGGTAACCGCGTGGTAACTGCCAATTTTAACCGCCCATCCCCCATCTGGCGATGGCCTCGGACAATCGCCTTGATACAAAAGGTCCATCCCGCACCACGCCACACACGGCAGCATTCCGGGCAAATTGACAGCCTGCGGGGCGGCGGGCTTACTGCACGCGGCAGATCTGCAGCATGTTGGAGCCTCCAGGCTGCCCCATGGGCTCGCCACAGGTGATGGCGTACACATCCCCCGTCTGCACAATGCCACGCATGCGCAAATGGCTTTCTGCCTGGCCCAGGGCGGTGTCGCGCTCCGCGCTGGTGTCCATGAGCAGGGGGCGCACATTGCGGTACAGCGCCATCTTGCGCTGGGTGCTGATATTGGGGGTCAGCGCATAAATCGGCGTATGGATGCGGTGGCGGCTCATCCACAGTGCGGTCGAGCCGCTTTCGGTCATGGCCACAATGGCCTTGGCGCCCAATTTGTGGGCCGTAAACAAGGCTCCCAGCGCAATCGCCTGGTCAATGCGGGTGAATTCACGATCGCCAAACTGTGCGTCCTGACGGCGGTCTTCGGCCGCTTCTGCAGCAGCGCAGATCTTGGCCATCTCGCGCACGGTCTCCAGGGGGTAGCGGCCCGCAGCGGTTTCGGCACTCAGCATGACCGCATCGGTGCCGTCCAGCACGGCATTGGCCACATCGCTCACCTCAGCACGCGTAGGCACGGGGTTGGTGATCATGCTCTCCATCATCTGGGTGGCAGTGATGACCACTTTGTCCATCTCGCGCGCCATGCGGATCATTTTCTTTTGCAGCGCAGGCACGGCGGCGTTGCCGACCTCGACCGCCAGATCCCCGCGCGCCACCATGATGCCGTCCGAGACGCGCAGAATTTCTTCCAGCAAAGGTATGGCTTCGGCGCGCTCAATCTTGGCGATCAGACCGGGGCGATGGCTGCCCGTGCTGGCCACAGTGCACAGCTGGCGCGCCATTTCCATGTCGGTGGCATTTTTGGGAAAGCTCACCGCCACATAGTCGGCACCCAAGGCCATGGCCGTCTTGATGTCTTCCATGTCCTTGGCCGTCAGCGCCGGCGCCGTCAGTCCGCCACCTTGCTTGTTGATGCCCTTGTTGTTGGACAGCTCGCCACCAATCGTCACCGTGGTGTGCACGGCGGCGCCCAGCACGCGCTCCACGGTCAGCACAATCAGACCGTCATTGAGCAGCAGCACATCGCCGGCGCGCACATCGCGAGGCAGCTCCTTGTAGTCCAGGCCCACGCCCTGCAGGTCACCCAGTTCGGTACGGCTGGCATCCAGCACGAAAGACGCCCCTTCCACCAGCATGACCTTGCCTTCGGCAAACTTGCCGACGCGAATCTTGGGGCCTTGCAGGTCGGCCATGATGGCCACTTCGCGGCCTGCCAGGACGGCGGCTTCGCGCACGGCCTGGGCACGGTCGATATGGTCTTGCGCTGTGCCGTGGCTGAAGTTCAGGCGTACCACGTTCACGCCCGTGGCAATCATTTTGGCCAGCAGTGCCACATCGCTCGATGCGGGGCCCAGGGTTGCCACGATCTTGGTGGCACGGCGGATATACAGGTCTTGCAGGCTCATGGGGCTCTCAGTCGGTGTTTCAGGCGCGCATCAGCGCTTCAATGGCATCGGCCTCAACGGGCACATCACGGGTAATCAGCTCACAGCCACTTTCAGTCACCACCGCATCGTCTTCGATGCGAATACCGATGTGGTGGAACTGCTCAGGCACTCCGGGCGCGGGGCGCACATAGATGCCGGGCTCAATCGTGGTCACCATGCCCGGGCGCAGGATGCGGCTGGGGCGGGTGATGGTTTCGCCCGACAGCGCATCTTGGCGTGCACTGCTGGCGTCCACTTCGCTCATCTCCACATAGCTGCCGCAGTCGTGCACGTCCATGCCCAGCCAGTGGCCGGTGCGGTGCATGTAGAACTGGAAGTAAGCACGCTGGGCGATCACGTCCTGGGCGTTGCCGTATTTGGACTTGTCCAGCAGCCCCACATCCAGCATGCCCTGCGCCAGCACGGCCACCGTCGCGTCATGTGGGTCATTGAAACGGTTGCCGGGCTTGGTGGCGGCGATGGCGGCCTTCTGGCTTTCCAGCACCAGCTCATACAGCGCGCGCTGGGGGCCGGTGAAGCTGCCGTTGGCAGGGAAGGTGCGGGTGATGTCGCTGGCATAGCCTTCCAGCTCACAACCGGCATCAATCAGCACCAAGTCGCCATGGCGCACCGGCGCTTTGTCAGCGCGGTAGTGCAGCACGCAGGCGTTGGGGCCTGCGGCAACGATGGAGTCATAGGCCACGCCCTCGGCACCGCCTTGGCGGAATTCGTGCAGCAGCTCCGCATCCAGGTGGTATTCGCGGCAATCTTCACCAGCGCGCAGCATGCGGGCTGAGCGCTGCATGGCACGGATGTGGGCACGGGCGCTGATTTGACCGGCACGGCGCATGATGGCCAACTCATGCGCGTCTTTGACCAGGCGCATATCGTCCAGCAGCGTGCAGACATCGCCTTGGCTGGCGGGGCACAGCGCTCCCGCACGGGTACGGGCGCGCACGCTGCTAAGCCAGCCTTCCACACGGGCAGCCAGGCCTTCGTGTGTGGCAAACGGCCACCAAACGGTGGCCTGGTTTTCCAGCAGACGGGGCACACGGGTGCCGATCTCGGCAATGGACAGGGCTTCACTCACCCTCAGGGTGGCCACTGCGGCATCTGGCCCCAGGCGGTAGCCGTCCCAAATCTCGCGCTCCAAGTCCTTGGGCTGGCAGAACAAAGTGCTGCTGCCATCGGCCTTCAGGACCAGGCAGGCGTTGGGCTCGGTAAACCCGGTGAGGTAGTAAAAATAGCTGTCGTGGCGGTACAGATAGCTGTTGTCGCGGTTGCGGCCACGCTCGGGTGCCGTCGGAATGAGGGCGATGCCGCCATCGCCCAGTTGGGCAGCCAGACGGGCGCGGCGTTGTGCGTAAACAGAAGTCATGCAGCAGATGGTACTGCGCTCTGGTGACGTTCGCGCGTCAGGGCAGGGCTTGTCCGTACTTCTTGCGCACCGCGCTACAAGGCCGAGGCCAGCAGGCTCCCCCCCGCCAGCATCAGCAGTGCGCACACCAGCCACTGCAGGGCCCGCTGCGGCAACGGTGGCGGGTGTTTGGCGAAAAACCAGGTCACCGCCGCCACCACGGGCAGCGCCACGGCGCTGACCAGCACGGACGACCACGCCAGCTCCCCCATGGCCATGACCACGCCCAGACGCAGCACATTACCCATCAAGAACAGCGCCAGCAGACTTTGCCGCACCACCAGCACCGACAGCGGCTGGCGGTACAGGTGGTAGACCAGGGGCGGGCCGGAGGTGGAAAACAGCCCGCCCAGCACCCCCGCCAAGCTCCCAGCCAGCCAAGTGGCGGGCCAGGACGATGGCGTGGCACGCTGCGCTTTTTGCAGCAGCAACACCACGGCGCACACCACAATGGCAGCCCCCAGCACCATGCGTAGCATGCCCAGCGCACTGCCGCTGAGCCAGTGCAGCAGCGCCAGCCCCAGCAGCGTGCCCAGCAAGCTGGTGACAGCCAGCGGCTTGATCACATCCCAGCGCGGCGTAAACGGGTGGCTGCGCAGATAGACCGCGCCATTCACCAGCGACAACAGGCACGCCACATTGGCGGCATCGGCAATGGGCAACAGCTGCAAAGCCCCGGCCACGCCCACAAAAATCAAACCAAACGCAAAGCCTGTGAGGTTCTGGCACATCGATGCCAAGGCCACCACCACAAACAACTGCGCGTATTCCCACCACGCCATGCTTGCTGCGCCGCAGGTGCGCAAAGCCCTGCAGCGATTGAATAAAGTTAAAAAGAAGAGCTGCTAGCGCTTTATATGCATTGCTTTCAAATACAAAAGCACCTGAAAACAAGTATTTACGAGCGCTAGCCGCTATGTTTATGCAGGGCTTTAGGCTGCACCGTTCAACGCAGCCAGCCGCTCGGGCGTGCCCACATCCGTCCAGCGCCCGGTGTAGAGCGTGGCACCGCAGCGCCCCGCATCCATGGCCTGGCGCAGCAGTGCCGCCAAAGGTGCTGCAACACCCTCGGGGTTACCCGCCGCAATGTCACACCACGGTGCGCGCAGCAGTTCCGCCTTGAGCAGCGCGATGGTGCTGTAGGTAAAGCGCGGGCGCAGATCACGCGCCACATCGGCGGGCGGCAGATTCACCGCGCGGCCTGTGCCGCTGCCCGGCGTGCTTTCCACCAGACCAAAGTCGCCCCCGGGGTGGTGCGCTGGGTTGGGCACCATCCAGATGTGGGTCAGATCGTCCGACTGCGCAAATGCCTGCGCGGCGGCGGCATCGAACACAAAGTCCGGTGCAAACACATCGCCAGCAGCCAGCCAGAACGCCGCACCCAGCTGCGGCACTGCGCGCGCAATGCCGCCGGCGGTTTCCAGGGCATGGCCAAAATCTGCCTGCTCATGCGAGTACTGCAAGCGCAGACCTTGCTGGGGCCAAACGGCATCCAGATGCGCGGGAATTTGCGCGCCCAGCCAGGCGGTGTTGACCACCACATCGCGCACACCATCGCGCTGCAGCGCGGCCATGTGCCAGTCCAGCAAGGCGCGACCCTGCACAGCCAGCAAGGGTTTGGGGGTGGTATCGGTCAACGGGCGCATGCGTTCGCCGCGCCCCGCAGCCAGCACCATGGCGGGAAGATTTACATAGGTCATTTCAGGGAATTTCTTAACGCGTTCAGGCACGCGCTGCAACCCACACTGTAGGCGATACAGGGGGCTATGTAATCGCATGGAAACCGGGCTTGGTGCACATCGGTAAAATCCCGCCATCTTTTGAATCAATCCCTCCGGAATCTCCTTCCCATGGCAAACACCCCAATGATGGCCAACGCAATCCGCGCGCTGGCGATGGACGCAGTGCAACAAGCTAACTCCGGCCACCCCGGTGCCCCCATGGGCATGGCCGACATGGCCGTGGCGCTGTGGAGCCGCCACCTGCAGCACAACCCTGCGAACCCTCACTGGGCCAACCGCGACCGCTTCATCTTGTCGAACGGCCACGGCTCCATGCTGATTTACGCGCTGCTGCACCTGAGCGGTTACGACCTGCCCATGGAAGAGCTGAAGAACTTCCGCCAGCTGCACAGCAAGACCGCCGGCCACCCCGAAGTGGGCGTGACCCCCGGTGTGGAAACCACCACCGGCCCTCTGGGTCAGGGCATCACCAATGCCGTGGGCTTTGCGCTGGCTGAAAAGCTGCTGGCCGCTGAGTTCAACCAGCCCAAGCACGCCATCGTCGACCACCACACCTTCGTGTTCATGGGTGACGGCTGCCTGATGGAAGGCATCTCGCACGAAGCCGCTGCACTGGCTGGTGCCTGGAAGCTCAACAAGCTGATCGCCCTGTGGGACGACAACGGCATCTCCATCGACGGCCAAGTGACCCCCTGGTTCGGCGACGACACCCCCGCCCGCTTTGAAGCCTACGGCTGGAACGTGATTCGCGCCGTCGACGGCCACAACGTGGACGCCGTGGACGCTGCCATCGCCAAGGCCAAGAAGAGCAAGATCAAGCCAACGCTGATCTGCTGCAAGACCAGCATCGGCAAGGGATCGCCCAACCGCGCCAACACCTCCAAGGCCCACGGCGAGCCACTCGGTGCCGACGAAATTGCACTGACCCGCGCCGAACTGGGCTGGACCGCTGCACCGTTCGAAATCCCCGCGGAAGTCTACGCAGACTGGAACTGCAAGGATGCCGGCGCCCAGCTGGAAGCCGCCTGGAACAAGAAGTTTGCCGCCTACACCAAGGCATTCCCCGAGCAAGCCGCTGCCTTCACCCGCCGCATGGCCGGTGACCTGCCAGCCAACTTCCTGGAAACCGCTGCAAAGATCGCTTCGGACGCGCACGACACTGCCGCCACCGTGGCCAGCCGCAAGGCCAGCCAGCTGGCCCTGGAAGGCCTGACTGCTGCTTTGCCTGAACTGCTGGGCGGCTCTGCTGACCTGACCGGCTCGAACCTGACCAACACCAAGTCCACCCCTGCTTTCCGTGTGGACGACAAGGGTGCCGTGGTCAAGACCGAAGAAGGCAAGATCGGCCGTCACATCAACTACGGTGTGCGTGAGTTCGGTATGGCCGCCATCATGAACGGTGTGGCGCTGCACGGCGGCTACATCCCCTACGGCGGCACGTTCATGACCTTCTCGGACTACAGCCGCAACGCCATCCGCATGGCTGCGCTGATGAAGCAACGTGTGATCCACGTGTTCACGCACGACTCCATCGGCCTGGGTGAAGACGGCCCCACCCACCAGTCGATCGAACACGCAGCGTCGCTGCGCCTGATCCCTGGTCTGGACGTCTGGCGCCCCGCTGACACCACCGAAACCGCCGTGGCATGGACTGTGGCCCTGAGCCAGAAGAACAAGCCTACCGCCCTGCTGCTGAGCCGCCAGAACCTGGCTTACTCGCCCAAGTCGGAAGATGCGCTGGACAACATCGCCTGCGGCGCTTACGTGCTGAGCGAACCCAAGGACGTGGGTCTGAAGGGCAAGGCCCAGGCCGTGATCATCGCCACCGGCTCTGAAGTGCAACTGGCCCTGGCTGCACAGAAAATGCTGGCCGAGCAGAAGATTGGCGTGCGCGTGGTCTCCATGCCCAGCACCACCACCTTCGACAAGCAAGACGTGGCATACAAGACCTCGGTGCTGCCCGCTGGCACACCCCGCATCGCCGTTGAAATGGGCGTGACCGACTTCTGGTGGAAGTACGGCTGTGCTGCCGTGGTCGGTATCGACACCTACGGCGAATCGGCGCCAGCCCCCGTGCTGTTCAAGCATTTTGGCTTTACCGCTGAGAACGTGACCGCCACCGTGGTGGAAGCCATCCAGCGCAACAAGTAAGCCCACATCACCCGCCACCGCCCTGTAGCGCTGGCGGGTGTTGTTCACTGAGTTCCCCGGTTTTCTTTATCTCCACTATCCATAGCAAGAGGCAACTATGACTATCAAGGTAGGTATCAACGGCTTCGGCCGCATTGGCCGCAACGTGCTGCGTTCCGCCGTGCAAAACTTCTCCGACATCGAAATCGTTGGCATCAACGATCTGCTCGAGCCTGATTACCTGGCCTACATGCTGAAGTACGACAGCGTGCACGGCCGCTTTGACGGTGAAGTGTCCGTCGAAGGCAACACCCTGGTGGTGAACGGCAAGAAGATCCGCCTGACCCAAGAGCGTGACCCTGCTGCCCTGAAGTGGAACGAAGTCGGCGCCGAAGTCGTGATCGAGTCCACAGGCCTGTTCCTGACCGACGAAACCGCCCGCAAGCACATCGCTGCTGGCGCCAAGAAGGTCATCATGTCGGCCCCTTCCAAGGATGCGACCCCCATGTTTGTGTTCGGCGTGAACGACAAGACCTATGCGGGTCAGGACGTGATCTCCAACGCTTCGTGCACCACCAACTGCCTGGCTCCCGTGGCCAAGGTGCTGAACGACAAGTGGGGCATCAAGCGCGGCCTGATGACCACTGTGCACGCTGCTACCGCCACACAAAAGACTGTGGACGGCCCTTCGAACAAAGACTGGCGCGGCGGCCGCGGCATTCTGGAAAACATCATTCCTTCCAGCACTGGCGCTGCCAAGGCCGTGGGCGTGGTGATTCCTGAGCTGAACAAGAAGCTGACCGGCATGTCCTTCCGCGTGCCTACGTCCGACGTGTCCGTGGTTGACCTGACCGTGGAGCTGAACAGCGAAGCTTCGTACGAAGAAATCTGCGCCGAAATGAAGGCCCAGTCCCAAGGCGCGCTGAAGGGCGTGCTGGGTTACACCGAAGACAAGGTGGTGGCCACCGACTTCCGCGGTGAAACCTGCACCTCCGTGTTCGACGCCGAAGCCGGTATCGCCCTGGACAAGACTTTCGTGAAGGTCGTGTCCTGGTACGACAACGAGTGGGGCTACTCCAACAAGTGCCTGGAAATGGTGCGCGTGGTGGCCAAGTAATCTTTACTGATTACAAGCCAAATACGACTCTAGCGCTTACCCTGTAAGCGCTAGCAGCTATAAAAAAAGCCAAGTCACAACGACTTGGCTTTTTTGTTGCCGCAAGGCACGCAAAGCGCTCAGGCCAGAATCTGGATCGAGCCTTCGTCCACGTAAAACAGGAATTCCTCGCGCGCGACGGTCACGGTCACGGGCTGTCCTTCACTCACCCAGGAGACCACCATGCTGGCCAGCGCCACATCCACCTGCACCTCCAGACCGACAGGGATATCTGCCGTGGGACCATCGCCCACGCGGTGCTGCACCTTGCCCACTATGCGCGCCTTGAAGTGCTCGGGCAACTTGGTGCTGGTAGCGGGGGTATGTTGTGTCGTCATGCAGTCCTCCTTGTTGTTGCGACATGGCTTGAACGCCATGATCAACGCAAGAATGTAACCAAGGCGGGACACCGTTGTCTGTCAGCCAAGTCACTCAGGTCACCCAAGATGCATCGAGATGTATCCACCTGACCTTGCGAAGCCGCATGCCCATAAAAAAAGCCATGTCCGTCAGGCCATGGCTGGTGTGTGACCTGCGGCCCAGCGGTTTAGCCGGCCGTGCCCGTGGCGGCATCATCCACACCGCGCACGCTTTCGCGGCCATTTTTATCGCGCAATTTGTCCAGATCCGCCTCTACCGCGCGACGCAGTTTTTCGAGTGCAGCGCTGAAGGCATCGCGCACCTTTTCCGCCTCAGCGTTCACGGCAATGGGGGGCCGGCCATTGGCACGGGTTTCCAGCACACACTTTTTGCCAGGCCCGCCCGTCGCCTTGAGCGCGTCGACCCCGGTCAAAAAGACTTCCACCCGCACCACATACTCTTTGAGGCGAGCCAACTTGGTGTTGATCTCTTCATGGGCCCATGTTTCCAGCGAATCACCACCCTGGATGGTTGCGTCAGTATGGACTTGAACTTGCATCAGCGTACTCCTTGTTGCCTAAGGTGCTCCGCAGCGCCGCCAAACGCCTCCACCCTTGCGGCGGGGGCTGGCCTCTTGTGCCCTGCGTCGATTCCATGATGCCCCAGCGGGCCACAAAAAACAGCCAGACAACCCTTACACAGCGCAGGCTATTGATGCATATCAAGCCTCGCCCTGGCACGCCCCCAGGCGACCAGCAGAGGGGTAAAGCCGGAGGGCCAAGGGGTGTAGCAGACACATGCGAAGACCATCGGCTCCTCAGCGCCAGCAAGGCTGGGTAACTGCGCACTACACACCCGCTTTGCCGGCGCACAGAAAGACCAGCCCGCCGCTGTCCTACGTGACACCGGCGGCAACTACCGTTACAAAGAGAGGCCCTTGCGCCCTCTCTTTGCTGCCTATGTCGCCATCACTACCCGTCAAGCACCGCCTCAAGATCGGCCTCTCGGCCTGCTTCTCGCACGCCGACCCCGGGCGTCCGCTATTCACGGGCAAGACCCTGCAGTACGTGGAGCAATCCATTGCGCACTGGATCATGTCCAGCGGCGCCATGGTGGTGATGGTGCCCTGCCCCATGGGTGAGACCGCCAAAGGCGATGTGACGCTGGCGCATTACGCCGAATGGCTGGACGGCGTGGTGATGCACGGCGGCGCGGACGTGTGGCCCGGCAGCTATGGCGAGGAGCCACTGCGCCCCGAGTGGCTGGGTGACCGTGTCCGCGATCTGTACGACCTGGCGGTGGTGGAAGCCTTCAGCCAGGCAGGCAAGCCCATTTTTGGTGTGTGCCGGGGGCTGCAACTGATCAACGTGGCCTTTGGCGGCACGCTCTACCAAGACCTGCTGACCCAGGTGCCCGGCGCCCAGATGCACCGCAACGCCCTCACCTACGACAAGCACCAGCACGACATCCACATTGTCAAAGGCTCGCGCCTGGCGCAGCTGTACCCCAACACCTATATGGCACGGGTCAACAGCATCCACCACCAGGGCATCAAGGGCGTGGCGCCGGAATTTGCGGTGGAGGCCTGGAGCGTGCCCGACCACATTCCCGAGGCCATTTACCGCCATGCACCGGGAAAAAGCTACATCGCTGCCACGCAGTGGCACCCCGAATTCAGCAACCCGGACAGCCCCATCATTGACAGCAGCGTGCTGCTGCACGACTTTCTGTCCGCCTGCGAGCGCGCCAAGCTGCGCCCGGCAGACAGCCACAGCCCCTTCCAGATCCGCGACCGCGCCGCGCGCGTGCTGCGCCGCGCCTTGCTGCGCAGGCAGTAGCAAGGGCCGGTCTGGATTAATGCGCCTCGGGTTTTCGTACTTGCCGTGGGATCGCCTTGCGCGCACGGCGCTTGCGCTCCCAGATCACAATGCCTGTCACTGACAGCATGACCACCATCACGCCCATCAGCGACATCAGAATGCGCCCGGTCATGCCCAGAATACGGCCCGAATGCAGCGGCAGTTGAAGCTGCACAAACACATCGGCCGCCGTGCCATGCCATGGTCGGTGAGTGCCCAGCACGGCACCATCTTCGGCGCTCACATAGATATTGGACAGACCCATGCCCATGGCCCCCATCTCATCTTTGGGGTCAAAAAACGAGATGTTGTAGAACGGGAAATCCCCCCCGTACCAAATACCGCCGGGCGGGTGTTCAAAGCTCAGCCGTTGGCCTTCAGTGCGAGCAATATCGATCGCTTGTGCAAACGAGATTTTGGGCACGATGAAACTGCCCCAAGGGGCGGGCTCGATGGTTTCATAGGGGCCGGGCGTGGTAGTCGATATCTGCGACATCACCGGGTAGAAAACCTCCCGGTACAGATTCAGCGAGAACGAGGTAAACGACACCACGATGATGATGACCCACACCCATAACCCGCCCGCACGGTGCAGGTCAAAGTTCAGCTTGTAGCCGCCTGCGCGCCAGCGCAGCAGCCAAGAAGGTTTCCAGCGCTGCCACCAAGATCGCAAGGGCACCGCCACCCGCTGCGTGCCTCTACGGGACGCCACACGGCGCGGCAGCGTCAGGTACAGCGCCACAAAGCTGTCGATGAGCCACATCAACGCTACGCCGCCCATCAACCAAAAGCCCCAGCGGTCCGAACCCCAGAACGCGGGCATGTGCAGGCTTTCGTGCAGATGGCGCAACCAGGGCATCAGGTTGCGCGTGCTCAGTGCAAGGCTTTGGGAGTCCCGGCGGCCCGTGATCTGCGCCGTGACCGGGTCGACAAACACATTGTTGTAGTCCAGCGCAAACGGCTGACCCGTGGCCGGATTCTGGCGCGGGCGCACCAAAAAAGAGGCAGCGTGCCCCTCTTCCAAACCCAGCGTGATATAGGACACCTCGGTACGCGGGTCGGCCGCCGCCACGACCGCAGCCAGCGCTACGGGGTCTTGCAACTGCCCGCGCCCTGGGGTTTCCATGATGTCGGCATTCAGCCATTCATCGATCTCGTGGTCCCACGAAATCACGGCCCCCGTGGCCCCGGCCACGATCAGGAACAGGGCCACTGTCAGCCCCACCCAGCGGTGCACCTCCGTCCAAAAATCACGCATGCAACGCTACTTTCAGAAGTCCATGCTGGCGCTCAGTGTGAAGGTGCGCGGCGCGCCCAGCACGAGGTAGCCATTGCCTGGATAACCGCCCACCGAACTCCAGTAGTTGCGGTCTGCCACGTTGTCCACGCGGGCGCGCAGCGTCAGCAGCTTGCCTTGCACTTCGGTCAGGTAGCGCACGCCCAAGTCCAGGCGCGTCCAGCCCGCCACGCGCAGCGTATTGGCGCCGTCGGCGTAGCTGGAACCCGTCATAACTGCACGTGCGTCCAAAGTCAGGCCATGCGCCTGCGGTACATCCCATTCCATGCCCAGATTCGCTTGCTGTTTCGGTACGCCAATCACACGCTTGCCGTCGGTGGCCGCACTGCCGGTGTTTTTCTGCTTGGCATCCAGCAGCGTCAATCCGCCCAGCAGGCGCAGTCCCTTGGTTAGCTCGCCATAGGCCGACAACTCCAGACCCTGATGGCGGTCTTCACCATTCGCGGTCACATAGTTGTTGACCACCAGCTTGCCGGGCTTGTCGGTGGAGAAGAAAGCCAATGCGCCACCGATGCGACCACCGTCGTACTTCACGCCGACTTCTTTTTGCTTGGAGACATAGGGGGGTAATGAAGAGCCGGCATTGGCAAAGGTGCCGACAATGTTCTCGCCCCGCGAAAGGCCTTCGATGTAATTGGCATACAAAGACACACTAGGGCGCAGCTTGAAGAGCACGCCTGCCACCGGGCTGGTACGACTTTCTTCATACGGCGTTCCACTCTTCACATCGCTGTAGGCATAGTCGGTGTTCGACAGCTGTTGGTGGCGCAAGCCCAGCGTCAGCTGCAATTGCTCGTCCAGCATGGACAGCGTGTCGCCCAGCGCCAAGCTGGTCATACGCACGGTGTTGAATTTACCGGGTTGAGACAAATCACCTCCAACCCAGGCCATACCGCTCAAAGCCGGCAAACCGTGGGAGGTGGGGTTGTAGATATTGGTAGGCAGCGGGTTCAAAAAATCCATCGCCACGGCGTTTTTCTCTTGCTTTCCGTAGTACGAGAGCGCAGCGACCACGTTGTGGCCTACCCTGCCTGTGATGAACTTGCTGCGCAGTCCCAGTTCTGCTGTCTTGGTGGTCTCCTGGCGGCGATTGTCAAAGCGATAGGTGCTGGCATCGCCGGTGCTGCTATCGCTGACCGTCACACCGGCCAAGAGGTTGTCCTCGTGACCTTGGCGCGCACCAGCGGCCAGCCAGCCCGTGACGTTGTCGCTGAAATCGTATTCCCCGCGCACCGTGCTGTAGATGTCGCGCTCATAGGAATGCGTCCAGGGCTGGGCATAGTTGGTCGTGTTTTCGGGTGCCGTAGGCACCGCGCTGACACCTCCCAACGTGACACTGGGGCGCGTGCCATTGAGTTTGTAGTTCTGATAGCCCACATCAGCCGACAGGCGGGCACGGCTGCTGCGCCAATCCAGGCCCAGCAATGCCACATTCAGGCCCACGCGCTCGCCATCGATGGCCGTGTCGCCCTTGCGGTGCGCCATATTGATGCGGATGCCAGCGCTCTCGTCGGGGCCAAAACGACGCGCAATATCGGCCGCCACATAGGGCTGACCACCACTGGCGGCGCCCACAGTCACGCGGTTCAGTGGCTCATTCGGGGCGCGCTTGGGCAACAGGTTGATGTTGCCGCCAATACCGCCGCCCGAAGGGGTTGCACCGCTGAGGAACGCATTCGCACCGCGCAGTACCTCCACGCGCTCAAACAGCTCGGCCGACGTGTATTGGCGAGGCATCAGCCCATACAGTCCGTTGTAGGCAATGTCATCCGAGCTGAGCAAAAAGCCGCGCATGAAGTACGACTCTTGAAAGTTACCAAAGCCACGCGCGACACGCACGGCCGGATCGTTTTGCAGCACATCGGCCACGCTGCGCGCCTGCTGGTTCTGAATCAGCTCGTTGGTGTAGCTGGTAATAGCGAACGGCGTTTCCATGTTGTCGCGTGTACCCAGAATCCCAGCCCGGCCACCACGCGCCACTTGCCCACCGGCATAGGGTTTGGACAAGCCTTCCGCCGAAGCATCCGCACTGGCCTCGACAGTGACAGTGGCCATTTCAGGGGCTTCGGTCTGTGCCCAGGTCGCTGTGCCCATCGCACAGAGCGAGAGCGCGGCCGCCAAGGGGCGCAGAGGGTATGCAGTCGGATTCATGATGTTGCGAATGTTGTTGGGAATCGTTTTCATTTATTTTATGAAAACTCTGGGCGAACCCCGCCAGGGTTGCCACGCCATCCATCGCACAACCGCCAAAAGGATCAGTAATTCATAGCAACGTATTGAATGCGTGCACTGACTTACAGGATTAAAACTCCCTCTCCGAGCGGAGCCACGCAGCGGACCTGCGCCCATTGGCTGTGTCGACCAAACAACAGTCCAAAGGATAGGGAGATGCCTTCGGGCACTCTGTTATCCATAGCTAACAGCGCTTTTCAGATCAGAATAAATAGAACTTATCGCTTTGAAATATAGATTTCACAAGCGCTTGCAGCTATCTTTTTACTCATATAGACACAAAAAAACCGCCCGAAGGCGGTGGTGTGAGTGCACCGGCCAGGCCGCAGCCTGCCCCAGGTGATCAATGGTGGTGACCGTGGCCGCCATGCACGTGGCGGTGGGCGATTTCTTCTTCCGAAGCAGCACGCACTTCCGTCACCTTGCAGCTAAAGCGCAGTGCCTTGCCAGCCAGGGGGTGGTTGCCGTCCAGCTGCACCACGGGGCCTTTGATCTTCACCACGTTGTAGATCTGGGGCAGGCCCTGGTCGTTGGTGCCGCGCAGCTGGCCACCGACCTTCACGCCAGCCGGGAACTCGCCCTTGGGGATGGTGCGCTGCAGGCTGGGGTCATGGGGGCCAAACGCCTCGTCCATGCTCAGGTCCACCGTCAGCGTCTCACCCACTGCCAGGCCGTCCAGCGCGGCTTCTACCTTGGTGAAGATGTTGTCGTAGCCGCCATGCAGATAGGCCACATCGCCCTTGTCCAGCAGGCTGCCGGCAATACCGCCGTTCAGGACTTCGTGGATCTTGTAGTTCAGCGTAACGGCAGTGTCTTTGGTGATGTTCATGGATGTCTACACAAAAAAATGGCGGCCAGGCCGCCATGGGGTCGATGCGCTGCATTGTCCACCATCCTCTGCGGTTGCTGCAAAGGATGGTTAAGGCCTGCGTGCCCTGTCTTAGGCGCTGGGCACCTCATCCTCGGTCTGACCGGGATGGCGAGCAAAGCGCCGGGGTTCGCTGCCATGCACCGGGGCATTGCAGTCCCAGGGCCAGCCACCGAACTGGGTTCGGCGGAAGTCCGTCATGGCCTGCATGATTTCCTCTTGCGTATTCATCACAAAAGGACCGTACTGCGCCACTTGCTCACGGATGGGTGTGCCTTGCAGCAAAACCAATTCGGCCGTGGTATCGCCCGTGTTGACCAGCTCCAGCGCACGGCCCGCTTCTACTTGCAGGGCAGCGTGTTCGCTCAGGGCCTGGCCTTCCACCTCCAGACGACGGCCCACAAACCAGTACAGCATGCGGCGAGTGTCCGCGCCCACGGCTGCAGGCAGGGTCCAGCGCGCACCTGGCTCCAGGCTGATGGTCCAGATGGCCAGATCAGCACCCTCTTGCGAGGCCCAGGACTCCGGTGGGGGCGACAGGGGTGCATCAGCGCCAGCCAATGCACCGGCAATCACGGTCACCGTGGTCTTTTTGCCCGCTGCATCGCTGTGGTGCAGGCGCGGAATGCGCTCGTTCCACAGCATGGTGAAGTGGGGCTTGACCATCTTGTGGCTGGCAGGCAGGTTGAGCCAGATCTGGAACAGCTCCAGTGGATTGGGCTGGTCGGTGTTGAGCAGCGGAAACATCTCGCTGTGCATGATGCCTTCGCCCGCCGTCACCCACTGCACGTCACCGCCGCCAAAGCGCGCGGCAGCACCCAACGAGTCCGCATGGTCGATCAGGCCCTTGCGCACCAGGGTCACGGTTTCAAAGCCGCGATGGGGGTGGCCGGGGAAACCGGGCACGTGGTCACCGTGGTACATGTTGAAGCCGTCTTTGCCACTGAAGTCACTGCCCATGGTGCGATCTTCCAGCTCTACCGCCTGCACGCCCAGGCTGCCGTCTCCGGCAGGGTACGCGTCGTTGTGGTGGGCACAGAACAGGAACGGGTCAATACAGGGCCAGCGTGCGCCCAAAGGCAAGGATTGGATGATGGGGGATGCAGACATGTGCCTCTCCTAGAGGTGACGCGGTGACGTGGCACCGCATGCGCTCTGAAATGCGACCGCGCCCACCCCCTGTGGGTGAACGGCAAGCCGCGTTGCGATGCCTTAAAGATAAGGGCTGGGCGCTACCCTACCAAGCCCCTGCGCACGCAACAGTTCGTTCCAAGAGTAGAACGATGTAGGAATTATCAGGAATTTGGCGCTGGCGGCATACCCAATCCGCGCTGTACCGCAGGCCGCTGCAACCACGCGGCCAGCACACGCTGCACGTTCTGAAACTCTTCCAGGCCCAGCAGCGCACCGGCCTCGTAGTTGACATGCAGGCAGCGCACCCAGGGCAGCACGGCGATATCGGCAATCGTGTAATCGCTGCCCATGATCCATTCCCGCCCCTGCAGCCGCTGGTCCAGCACGCCCAGCAGCCGTTTGGACTCGTTCACATAGCGCTGCAGCGGGCGCTTGTCTTCAAAATCCTTGCCGCCATAGCGGTGGAAAAACCCCACCTGCCCAAACATCGGTCCGGCACCGCCCATTTGCCACATCAGCCATTGCAGGGTTTCATAGCGCTGCAAGGCATCCAGAGGCAGCAGCTGGCCTGTTTTCTCTGCCAGATAGATGAGGATGGCGCCAGATTCAAACAACGCCAGCGGGTGGCCGCTGGGGCCATGCGGATCCAGAATGGCCGGAATCTTGTTGTTCGGATTGAGCGCCAGAAACTCGGGCGAGAACTGCTCATTGGCATGAATGTCCACCCGGTGGGCTTCATACGGCAGCCCCACCTCTTCCAGCATCACCGACACCTTGATGCCATTGGGTGTGGGCAAAGAGTACAGCTGCAGCCAGTCCGGAAACTGGGCGGGCCATTTGCGGGTGATCGGGTGGTCGGGGAATTGCTGCATGGTGGTTCACTCCTGCCCATGCCGCAGCGCAGGCGCTACGACGTCTTGTTGAAAAGATCGTCCGATGTTAGCGAGCTTGCCTGCGCCACACCAGCGGCGCTGCGCAAGCGACTGCACACCGCCAGCCTGCTCCCTGCCAGGGTCAGGGTTTGGTATTGGCCACGGGCTTGGGCTCGATCGCCACATCCAGCCCCTCGCTGGTCACCGTGATGGCGCCGGGCTGCAAGCCCAGGCTGTCTGCCAGCTCCAGCTCTTCGGCCTTCACCGTGTACAGCGGGAAGCCCTGCAAGGCCTGCTGCGCCAGGCGCAGGCCGTAGGTTTGCACCATATCGGCCATGGCGGGGTTGGCGTCCTGCAGCTGCAGCGACAGCACCTCGACGCGCTGGGCACGCACGCTGCGGTCACGCGGTTCGTAGTACAGGCCAAAACGCACTTGCATCTGCCCTTGGAAGCTCTGGCGCAGCGCCGGGCCAGACAGTTGCACCACCAAGGAGGTTTGCAGCTGGTTGCTCACGGGCAGCAGTTGCAGCTGGGGCTGCTGCATATCGATCTGCAGCAAGCCTGCAATCGGCAACTGCTTGGGGAAGTGGGCCTGCAGGCCCTGCTCCAGCTGCGCCTGGGTCACACTGATTTTGGTGGGTACCGCCTGGGAACAGGCGCTGATCCACATGGTGCTGGCTGCAGCGACAGCAAGAAGGAAACGACGGCGAAACATGGCTCTGGCTTTAGGTGCTGCTTCAGCCGCCGGGGCAGCTTGGGCTATATATGCTTAAAAATGTCACAAACGCTGATGTAATCAGCGTAGATTGCTCTCAATTTAAGCAGTTTAGCGCAAAGCGTGCTGCGGCAACGCAGGCGATGCCAACGCTGCGATCGCAGTATTTCAGCCCTGCAGGTAGCGCGCGCGCAGCGCCTGCTGGGCAGCGGCGTCCAAGCCCATGACGTCGCGCAGATAAGCCGCCATACCGCCGTGCTCGCGCTCCACCATCTCGTAGGCGCTATCCAGAAAGGCGGGCTGCACGCGCCACAGCACATGCAGGATTTCCTGCGGCACCGTCTGCGCCGCCCGCGCCGCCATGGCAGCTGGGCGCTGGTAGAACTGGTTGGTGAGCAGATAGTCCTGCGCGATATCGCTGCGTGCCACACCCAGCGCTTCCAGAATCAGGGCTGCGGCCCAGCCGGTACGGTCCTTGCCCGCCGTGCAGTGAAAGACCGTGGGTGCATCTTCTTCCAGCAGCAAGCGAAACAGCTGTGCAAACTGCGCCGCGTTCTGGCGCACAAAGCTGCGGTAGGTGTCTTGCATCAGGCCCACGCTGTCGGCCACCGACAGACTGCCGCCCGCATGGATCAGGGCAAAGGCTTTTTGCACCACCGTGGGCTCGACGGTCAGCGCATGCATCTGCAGGCCTTCCCAGTCATAGGCGTCCGTGCTGCGCTCTTGCACGCCACGAAAGTCTGCGCTGCGGCGCACGCCCAGTGATTGCAGCCCTTGCAGGCCTTCCGGGGTCAGATCGGCCAGGTGGTCGGAACGAAACAGCACGCGCCAGCGCACGGTACGCCCCTCGTGGCCGACATAGCCGCCCAGATCGCGGAAGTTGGTGGTGCCTGGCAAGGCGATGTGGCGGGCGGGAACAGGGCTGGTCATTGAATGCACTCTCCAATCGGTCAGGGGCTCAGCATGCACGCGGCCTGTGTCAGGCCCATGAAAAACGCCGCAGCGCCCCGTATTGGAGCGGGCTGCGGCGTGGCTGTCAGTCACACAGGCTGCAGGCCGTGCAATCAGTCGTTGGGCAACAAGTGCTTGCCCACCGCGCCCGTCACTTCAAACATGCCGATGCGTTCTTTGCCAAACACGGGCAGCAGCTTGGCGTCGGCCACGATCACGCGCTTGTCTGCAGGGTCCTGCAGGTTGTGCGCCTTCACGTAGTCCCACACTTTTTTGACCACCTCGGTGCGGGCCACAGCGCCGTCACCGATCACCGCGGCCAGTACGGCATCAGGGCGGAAATTGGCAGCCGCAGGCTTGCGGGCAGTGGTTTTTTTGGCGGCAGCTGTTTTCTTGGCTGCAGGTGCTTTTTTGGCTGCAGCGCCCGTCTTTGCTGCGCCAGCAGCTGCAGTTTTTGTAGAAGCTGCCGTCTTGCGCGCAGGGTATTTGCTGGCCTCGAACTCAAAGTTCACCTTGCCCGCAGCCGCATCCCAGGCCAGGAAAGCCTTGAAGTTGCGGCGTGTGCGGTTGGAGACAAACTTCTCCAGCAGATCGGTCTTGCCCGTTGCCAGCAGCTTGCTCATCTGTTCGCGCTCAATCGGCTGCTGCAGGATGATCTGACCGCTCTTGAAATCACAGCTGGGGGTGGGCTGCTGCTGCGTGGGCACGGCCTTGGAGCAGACGTAGTTGGCGCCGTGCTCAAACACCGGTGCACCGCACTTGGGGCAGTGGCCCAGCGATTGCTGGGCGCTGAAGTCCACGATCTCGCCAGACTCTTCTTCCTTGTCGTCGCCAAAGTCGAACTCGAACTTGAAGTTGTTGTTGTCTTCGTCGCGCACGATGGTCACTTCAGCAGTGAAGGGCCAGCCCGCCTTGGAGCGAAAGCCCTCCAGCGGGCCAATGCGGCGGTCGCGCAGCAGTTGCTCCGCTTCGGCCGTTTCAAACGTGCGGCCTGCGGGCGACTTGGTGAACGAGAAGCCGCAGCCATCGCTGTGGCCATCTGCGCCGGTGCAGGCGTAGCGGCGGTAGTTTTCCTTGACGACGCCGCCGCAGTTGGGGCACGGCGCTGCCAGGGTGGCGTAGTCACCAGGAATGGTGTCGCGGTCGTATTCCTTGGCTTTCTTGACCATGTGCTCGGTCATGGCAGCAATCTCTTGCATGAACGCCGCCCGCGAGAGCGCGCCCTTTTCCATCTGCGAGAGCTTGTATTCCCACTCACCCGTCAGATCGGCACGGCACAACTCTTCCACTTGCAGGCCGCGCAGCAGCGTCATCAGCTGGAAGGCCTTGGCCGTGGGAATCAGCTCGCGCCCTTCACGCAGCATGTACTTTTCGGTCAGCAAGCCTTCAATGATGGCCGCACGCGTAGCTGGTGTGCCCAGGCCCTTCTCTTGCATCGCAGAGCGCAGCTCTTCGTCGTCGATCTGCTTGCCAGCGCTTTCCATGGCGCCCAGCAGCGTCGCTTCCGAATAACGGGCCGGCGGCTTGGTCTTCAGCGCCTTGGGCTGGGCATCGCTGGTGTGCGGCTGCTCGCCCGGCTGCACGGCCACCAAAGGCTGGCCCTTGTCGCCTTCCTTGGCATCTTCCACTTCGTTGGCGGCTTCCTTGCCGTAAATCGCCAGCCAGCCGGGTTTGACCAGCACCTTGCCTTCGGTCTTGAAGGCGTGCTGCTCCACCTTGCTGATGCGCGTGGTGACCTGGTATTCGGCACTGGGGAAGAACACGGCCATGAAGCGGCGCACCACCAGGTCGTACAACTTTTGTTCAGCCTCACTCAAGCCCGATGGGGCCTGGGTGGTGGGGATGATGGCAAAGTGATCCGACACCTTGGCATTGTCAAAAATGCGCTTGGAGGGACGCACATAACCCGCCTCAACCGCCTGCTGTGCATACGGCGCCAGATGGCGCATGCCGCTGTGGGCCAGCATCTCGAAAGTCTGCTTGGCCACGGGCACATAGTCCTCGGGCAGCGCACGCGAATCGGTACGGGGGTAGGTCAGCGCCTTGTGGCGCTCGTACAGGCTCTGCGCCAGGGCCAGCGTGGTCTTGGCGGAGAAGCCGAACTTGCCGTTCGCTTCGCGCTGCAAGCTGGTCAGGTCAAACAGCAGGGGCGAAGCCTGGGTGGTGGGCTTGCTCTCTTCGGTGACGGTGGCAGGCTTGCCCTTGACGGCTGCGGCAATCGCGTTGGCCTCGGCAGCGCTCCACACGCGGTCGGCCTTGGCCTCCACGTCGTCGCTCTTTTTCCACTGCGGGTTGAACCACTTGCCCAGGTACTGGCCCGCTTGCGCATCGAAGCTGCCATGTACTTCCCAGTAGTCACGGCTGATGAACTTGCGAATCTTCTCTTCGCGGTCCACCACCAGCGACAGCGTCGGCGTTTGCACACGGCCCACGGTGGTCAGGAAGAAGCCGCCATCGCGCGAGTTGAACGCCGTCATGGCGCGTGTGCCGTTGATGCCCACCAGCCAGTCGGCCTCCGAGCGGCTGCGCGCCGCATCGGCCAGGCCCTGCATTTGCTGCTCAGAGCGCAGCTTGTCAAAGCCTTCACGGATCGCTTGCGGCGTCATCGACTGCAGCCACAGGCGCGAGATGGGCTTGCCCAGGCCGCCCTTGGCACCACCGGCGTACTGCTCGATCAAGCGGAAGATCAGCTCCCCTTCGCGGCCCGCGTCACAGGCGTTGATAAGTTGCGTCACATCTTTGCGCTTGGCCTGCTTGACCACCGCGTTCAGGCGGCTCTTGGTCTTGTCTACGGGCTTGAGGTCAAAGCGCGGAGGAATCACGGGCAGGTTGGCAAAGCTCCACTTGCCGCGCTTCACATCAAATTCTTCCGGGGCCTGAATTTCCACCAAATGGCCCACAGCACTGGTGACCACGAACTGCTCGTTCTCGAAATGGTCTTCGTGCTTGTCAAACTTGCCATAGGCGGGCGTAAGGGCGCGCACGATGTCCTGTGCCACCGACGGTTTTTCCGCTATCACCAAGGTCTTTGTCATTGAGTGCTCTCGTCATTTGTAACGGTGATCCAGACATTCCCGGGTCACCGCTTCTACAATTCGTCTTCACGCACGCGTGCGTGCGCATATGTACATGTACGCATGTGCGCGCACGTGCATGTGTGCATATTTAAGTTATCAGAGATTTCAATGCCCAGCATATCCCGCCCTTCTTCCCTTGGAAAACGCATCCAAACGCGTCGCTCCGGTGTACACGGCAAGGGCGTGTTTGCAGTGCAGGACATTGCCGCTGGAGAGACCCTCATCGAGTACACGGGCGAGGTGATCAATTGGGAGGAAGCCCAGCGCCGCCACCCCCACGACCCGAGCCAGCCCAACCACACGTTCTACTTTCACGTGGACAACGATGTGGTGATCGATGCCACCTACCACGGCAATTCGGCACGCTGGATCAACCACAGCTGTGCACCCAACTGCTACACCGATGAGCGTCAGGGCCGCATCTACATCGTGGCACTGCGCAATATCCGCGCCGGTGAAGAACTGAACTACGACTACGGCCTGATGGTGGAAGAGCGCTACACCAAGGCCCTCAAGGCCGAGTACGCCTGCTTTTGCGGCGCTGCGTCGTGCCGCGGCACCATGCTGGCGCCCAAGCGCGGCTGGCGCCCGCCCCTGCCGGAAGACTTTGCCGAAGATGGGAGCTGGTTGTGAACCACCTGCCCACCCGCTGGCCCGCCGAAGACCTGTGGCTGACCATCGCCCCCAAGCTGCCGGGCTTTACCGTGGAGGTGCTGCCCGAGATCGACTCCAGCAACACCGAGCTGATGCGCCGTGCGCGCGCTGGCCGGGCCGAGCCCATCGTGCTGGTGGCCGAGTCGCAAACCGCAGGCCGGGGCCGCCAGGGCCGCGCCTGGCTTAACCAGCCCGGCGACTGCCTGATGTATTCGCTGGGCCTTGTGCTCAACCCGCTGGACTGGTCTGGCCTGTCCCTGGTCGTCGGGCTGAGCATTGCCGAGTCGCTGCAGGCCGCCGCGCCTGCAGGCCAGCCGCAGATTGGCGTGAAATGGCCCAACGACTTGTGGCTGCACGACGGTCGCAAGCTGGGCGGCACTTTGATTGAGACCGCCAACCTACCGCCCCAGACCGATGCTGCCTGTTTTGGGGCCGGAACTGGCACGCCACGCTTTGTCATCATTGGCACCGGCATCAATGTGCGCACGCCCCAAACCAGCGCCAGCGCACTGTCCACGCCCGCGGCCTGCCTGCAGGATGTGGACAGCGCCTGGCGCGCCCCCCAAGCCCTGCAACAGCTGCTGCCGCGCCTGGTGGATGATGTCTTGCTGTTTGCCGAACAGGGCTTTGCGCCATTTCTGACACGTTTTGCCGCACGGGATGTGCTGCGTGGCCAGCAGGTGCACCTCAGCGATGGCAGCAGCGGCACCGCACTGGGCGTACTGGCTGATGGCACCTTGCAGCTGCGCACCGATGCGGGCGTGCTGCGCAGTGTGATCAGCGGTGATGTCAGCGTGCGCCCCAGCCACATGGCTTTGCCGCCTGCGGCGGTTTAACTTCGAGGAATTGCTTTCATGTTGCGTTTTGCATTGCTCGTGCTGCTGATTGCCAATGCGGGCTACCTGGCATGGACCCAGGGATGGATGTCGACCCTGGGTTGGGTGCCTGACGTGCAGTCAGAACCCTACCGCCTCAAGCAGCAGGTACGCCCGGATGTGCTGAGCATCGTGCCGCCTGAAACGGCAGCCCCCCCTGCCACCACGGCTGCCGCCGCGCCCAATGAGCCGCGCGAGGAAATCCTGCCGGAAGAAACCGTCTGCCTGCAAAGCGAAAGCATGGAGGAAGCGCAGTCCAAAAAACTGCAGCGCAGCCTGCAAAACAGCGATCTGCCGCCCGACAGCTGGGCCATGCTGCCCACCCCTGTTGCGGGCCGCTGGATGGTCTATCTGGGCAAGTTCCCCAACGAGATGGCGCTGGAAAAACGCCGCGCCGAGTTGCGCACCCGCAAGATTGGCTTTGATCGTGCGGGCGGCAACCTCGAGCCAGGTCTGTCACTGGGCCGTTTCTCGTCCGAAGAGGCAGCCACGCGCGAGGTCAGCAATATGCTGAACCAGGGCGTGCGCGGCGCACGGGTGGTCCAGGAGCGCGCGCCGCAAACTCTGTATGCCCTGCGCTTGAACCAGGCCACCGTAGCGCAACGCAACATCTTGCAAGGCATGACAGCCGCACTGGAGGGCAAGGCCCTGCGCGTCTGCACGGACAGCTAAGCCCTCACCGCACAGCCACAGACAGTGGCGTGCCACACCCCAAAAAAAAGGGCTGTAGCGATGAACGCTACAGCCCTTTTTGCATGCACATGCTTGTGTCTTATTCGATGCTGATCTGGGCCGCTGCGGCCACCGACTTCATCTTCGTCACTTCGCTGGCAATTTGCTGCGTGAAGGCTTCGCTGCTGGTGCCGGAGACATACAGGCCCTGTGCATCCATGCGCTTTTTCACAGCGGGGTCTTGCAGCGCCTGGGCCACGGCTTTCTGCACACGGGCGACCTGGGCGGCAGACGTGCTCTTGGGCGCCACCAGTCCGAACCAGGAGGGATCATTCAGCTCGGGGTGACCGGCTTCCTTGTAGGTAGGTACATCGGGCAGCACGGGCAGACGCTCGCTCCAGGACACGGCAATCGCGCGCAACTTGCCGGACTGCACATGCGGCAGCGACGAGGCCACCTGATCGAAGTACACAGGCACCTGGCCGCCCAGCACATCGTTGACCGCCGGGCCCGCACCGCGGTAAGGAATGTGCACCATGTCCACGCCGGTGGCCTTGGCAAACTGTGCGCCCCACATGTGGCCGATCGTGCCGTTGCCAGGGGTGGCATAGCTCACCTTGCCAGGGTTGGCCTTCAGGTAGGCCACCAGCTCGGTAAAGTTCTTGGCCGGAATGACGGCGGGGTTGATCACGATGACACCCGGGGCCTTCACCACCTCGCTCACCCCGACGAAGTCTTTCACCGCGTCGTAAGGCAGCTTTTTGTACACCGCCGGGTTCACGCCATGGGTGGACAATGTGGCCACACCAAAGGTGTTGCCATCGGTGGCACGCGCCACTTCGGCCATGCCGATGGAGCCGCCCGCACCGGCCTTGTTTTCAATCACCACTGGCTGGCCCAGCAATTTGCTCAAGGCATCTTGCAGATTGCGCGGCACCATGTCGGTAGCGCCTCCGGGTGGGAAGGGCACCACGATGCGCAATGCCGCGCCCTCTTGTGCAGCTGCACCCAACGGCAAACTGGCTGCCAACGCGACGGCTGACACTGAAGCAAAAAAGAAACGACGCTGCATTCCACTGACCTTTCAAGCAATAAAACCGGCGCACCTGCGCGGTATTTCGGTTTTTGTATGCAAGCAACATGCCAGTTGCACCTGATTTCAGGCCATAAAAAAACCCGCAGGCTTGCGCACTGCGGGTGGTGTGGGCACCAGAGGCCGGAAATCAGTCCACGCTGATCTTGGCTGCCACGGCCACGGTCTTCATCTTGGCCACTTCGCTGGCGATCTGCTTGGTGAAGTCGGCGCTGGAAGTGCCGGACACATACATGCCCTGGCTGTCCATGCGCTTCTTCACCGCGGGGTCCTTCAAGGCATCCGCCACGGCCTTTTGCACGCGGGCCACCATCGCTGCAGGGGTGCTCTTGGGCGCCACCAGACCGAACCACGAAGGATCGTTCAGCTCAGGATGGCCAGCTTCCTTGTAGGTGGGCACATCGGGCAGCACGTCCAGGCGTTCATTCCAGGACACGGCGATCGCGCGCAGCTTGCCGCTCTTGATGTGGGGCAGCGACGATGCCACCTGGTCAAAGTACACGGGCACTTGGCCACCCAGAACGTCGTTGATAGCCGGGCCGGCACCACGGTAAGGAATGTGCAGCATTTCAACGCCGGTGGCATTGATGAACTGGGCACCCCACATGTGGCCAATCGTGCCGTTGCCCGGTGTGGCGTAGCTCACCTTGCCGGGGTTGGCCTTCAGGTAGGCCACCAGTTCGGCAAAATTCTTGGCAGGAATCAGCTTGGGGTTGATCACGATGACGCCAGGCGCCTTCACGATCTCTGTCACGCCCACGAAATCTTCGGTGGCGTTGTAAGGCAACTTGGCGTAGACCGCAGGGTTCACACCGTGGGTCGACAGCGTGGCGATACCAAAGGTCAGGCCATCATTGGCGCGTGCCACTTCGGCCATGCCGATGGAGCCACCTGCACCAGCCTTGTTTTCGATGACCACGGGCTGACCCAGCAATTTGGTCAACACGTCTTGCATGTTACGGGGCACCATATCGGTCGAGCCACCAGCTGGGAAAGGCACGATGATGCGCAGAGGGCGTGTCTCTTGGGCCAGCGCCATACCGGATACAGATACTGCTGCAGCGGCGGCAACAGCGGAGATGAAGTGACGACGTTGCATCGTGGTGCTCCTATGTCGAGAAAGCGGGTTATCTATAAGACCAATGCATAAGGTTAGGGTAAATCCTGCTTGCAACCAAACAAATAGTCCTATTGTTATGATTCCAGTAAGGAATATCGAACAGTGTCTACTAGCTTACTTCCCCTGCGCCGACTCACTCCGCCCGTACATTTGCTGCGTGCCTTCTCCACCGTGGCACGTTTTGGCGGCGTCTCTCGCGCGGCCGAAGCGCTGCACCTGACGCAAAGTGCCGTGAGCAAACAGATCCAGGAGCTGGAGAAATGGGTGGGCGTGGATTTGTTCGAGCGCAGCCGCAAGCGCCTGACCTTGACCCCGGCTGGTGAGCGCTACGAAAAGGCCGTACGCGCGCTGCTGTCCCAGCTGGAATCAGCCACGCTGGAGCTAATCACCAGCACCGATGGTGGCGGTGCCCTGCACCTGTCCAGCCTGCCCACTTTTGGTGCAAGCTGGCTGATTCCGCGCCTGCCGCAGTTCCAGCAGCAGCACCCGCAGGTCACGCTGCATTTTGTGCCCTATGTGCAAAGCTACGACTTCGAAAGCCCCAACCTCGACTGCTCCATCCTGTTTGGCGAAGGCCACTGGCCCGGTGCCCGCGCCCACTACCTCGATGGCCAGGATGTCGCGCTGATTGCACCACCTGCCAGCCTGGGCGGCCCCGCCATTCGCAGCCCAACCGATGTGGCGCAATACACACGCCTGCGCCACATCACCATTCCGCACGCATGGATGACCTGGGCTCAGGCCTGGGATGTGCACACCCTCGACCCGCTGGCGGGCCTGCAGTTCGACCAGTTCCAGACCATCATCCAGGCCGTGATGGCCGGCATGGGCGTGGCCCTGGTGCCGCGTTGCCTGGTGGAGGCGCAGATTGCCCAGGGCATGGTCAGCGAGCCGTTGCCCCAGCACGGGCTGGTCAGCAACCTGGGCTACTGGCTGTGCTACCCCGACTCGCGGGCCAATATTGCGCCGCTGGTGGCCTTTCGCAACTGGCTGCTGCTGCAAGCCCGCCCGCAGCAAGAGCCCACCGCCAGCAGCCTGGCCACGCAGCAAAAAAGCAGGAGCAAGCTGCGCACCAGCAGCAACGAATAGCGCCTCTAATCACTCGGAAGCGAAGACTTAATCAGCGCTACCCGCTTCCAAAGGCATAGCAGACTGCAGCGCACGGAAGCGCACCGTGAACAGCGCGCCCGGCGGATTGCGCTGGGGCTGGGCATCGTCCAGCAGCACCTCGGCGCCGTGCTGGCGCGCAATCTCCTGCACGATGGGCAGGCCCAGGCCCGAGCCATCGGCCTCCGAGCCCAGCACCCGGTAGAAGGGCTGAAAAATCAGCTCGCGCTCTTCCTTGGGCACGCCGGGGCCCGTGTCCTCTACCTGCAGCAGCACCACGTGCGCCAGGGCATCGGGCAAAACACGCACCGTCACCACGGCGGGTTGGTCGGCGCTGGAGGGGCTGTAATTGATCGCATTGCTCAGCAGATTGCGGGCCATCTCCTGCAGCAGCGTGGCATTGCCCTGCAGCCACACACCATCGCTGCCGGGCTCGGCCCCCTCGTAGCCCAGGTCCACATGGCGCTGCAGTGTCAGCGGCAGCAGGTCTTGCACTACCTCAATCACCAGCGCCGCCAGATCGCAGGGCGCGCGCTGCAGGCCCGTGCCCGCGCCTTCGGCACGCGCCAGCGACAGCAGCTGGTTGACGGTGTGCGTGGCGCGCATGCTGGAGCGGCCAATCTGCTCCAGCGAGCGTTTGAGCTCGCCCGTGCTGGTGCCCTCGCGCTGCGCCAGGTCGGCCTGCATGCGCAAGCCCGCCAGCGGGGTTTTGAGCTGGTGCGCCGCATCGGCCAAAAAGCGTTTTTGCGTGGCGATGGAGTCGTTGAGGCGGAGCAGCAAATCGTTGACCGCATCGACCAGCGGCGCCACCTCCTGCGGCACAGCCTTGTGGTTCAGCGGGGACAGATCGTCAGGCTTGCGCGCGCGGATACGCGCCTCCAGCCGGTGCAGCGGCGTGATGCCACGCGCCAGCGCCAGCCACACCAGCAGCACCGACAGCGGCAAGATGACGAACTGCGGCAGCATCACGCCCTTGATGATTTCCGCCGCCAGCACGCTGCGCTTTTCGCGCGTTTCAGCCACCTGCACCAGAACCATGCCGTCTTTGCTGCTGAGCGGCGGGCGCACCCACATGGCCGCCACCCGGATGTCGATGCCGCGCAGCTCATCGTCACGCAGCACCACCTGGCCGGTGCCCAGCTCATCGGGGGGTTGCGCCGCTGGAAACTCGCGCTCGCCCGCCAGAAACGCGCCTTGCGGATCCAGCACCTGAAAGAACACCATGTCGGATTCATCGGCCCGCAGAATTTCCGATGCCGGCAGCGGCAGGTTGAACTGAATGCGCCCGTCCGGCTCCACCATGATCAGCTGCGCCAGCGCGTGCACGTTGTATTCCAGCGCCCGGTCAAACGGCTTGTTGGCCAGTGACTGCGCCACCAGCCAGGTCAGCGCCAGACTGACCGGCCACAGCAGCAGCAGCGGCGTGAGCATCCAGTCCAGAATTTCTCCGAACAAGGAACGCTGTTCACGCTGAAAAATCTTCACGGCGGCGGCCTGAAAAATACAAGTGTTTTTGGCCTCTAGCGCTGATGCAGCAAGCGCTAGCAGCTATGTTTTATTCAGATGCAATCTTTTCCAGGCAATAGCCCAGGCCGCGCACGGTGGCAATGCGGATGGGGCCACGCTCAATCTTTTTGCGCAGGCGGTGGATGTAGACCTCGATGGCGTTGTTGCTCACCTCTTCGCCCCACTCGCACAGGCGCTCCACCAGCTGGTCTTTGCTGACCAGGCGGCCAGCGCGCTGCAGCAGCACCTCCAGCAGGCCCAGCTCACGGGCAGACAGCTCCACCATCTTGCCGTCGATGGTGGCCACGCGCCCGGCCTGGTCGTAGACCAGCGGCCCGTGCTTGATGGAGCTGGTCGTGCCGCCCATGCCCCGGCGCGTGAGCGCACGCACGCGCGCTTCCAGCTCCTGCAGGCTGAAGGGCTTGGCCATGTAGTCGTCAGCGCCAAAATCAAGGCCCTGCACACGTTCATCCACGCTGTCGGCGGCGGTGAGGATCAGCACGGGCAGCGCATCCCCGCGCCCGCGCATGCGCTTGAGCACTTCCAGCCCGTGCATGCGCGGCAGGCCCAGGTCCAGAATCAGCAAATCGAAATGGTGACTGGTCACCAGCGCCGTGTCGGCATCGGTGCCGTTGGCCACATGGTCCACCACCGCCCCCGCGCCGCGCAGGCTGCGCAGCAGGCCGTCGGCCAGTACTTGATCGTCTTCTGCAATGAGGATGCGCATCGCTTGGTCTCCTTGCTGCGCCACGATCTCGGGTCGCGGCTGCAGCGGGCATGCCCCGTCAGGGCCAGTTCACGCCGGGTGCCCGCTCAGAGGCACCATGGCTCAGCCCATTCTAGAAGTCACCCTGCACCGCACCCCACAGTGTTTACGCGGGTGCTGCACTGCAATAAAGCCCGCAGCGCTTGATGCGCATCAAGCCACATCCCCCGCATCGCTGCCATAGGCCTCCAGCCCCATGCGCGTGACCACGGCAATGTCAGCGCCCACGGCCTCGACAAACTCGGCCTCGGCCTGCTGCACCGCCCGCTGAAAAGCCCAGTGCCATTCGCGCCCCGCATCGGTGTACACCACGCGCTTGGCGCGGCGGTCGTGCGGGTCGGCCTCGCGCTGCACCAGGCCCCAGGCCTCGCACTGGTCCACCACATCCAGCATGGCCTGCTTGCTCATGCCCGCACGCTCGGCCAGATCGGTGATGCGGTCCCCCTGCAGCGACAAATGCCGCGTGATGTGGATGTGCGCCGCACCCACCTTGTCGCGCAGCGCTAGGTTGGACAGGGCCAGCGGCGTTTCATCGTCCTGCGCCATCAGGCTGCGCACCCGGGCATCGAACTTGCGCATGGCGTGGCCCAGCAGGCGGCCAAAGTGCGTCTGGCGCCAGGCTTCATCGACGGGAGCAATAGTGGGAATTTGCATAAAAGTCAGTTTAACGAATAGTCAAACAACTTGACTAATAAATTTTCAAAACCCACATACACTACTGTTCAAGCATCCAGCCTGTGGGCAATTACAGGGGATGCACTTGTGAAAGTCATCCCCTTTTTTCTTCAAGGAACACACCATGAACGCCATCGCACGCAACACCGACGCCAACAGCGAAAAAGCCAAGGCACTGGCCGCCGCCCTGGCCCAAATTGAAAAGCAGTTTGGCAAGGGCACCATCATGAAGCTGGGCGAAGGCGAAGCGGTGGAAGACATCCAGGTGGTGTCCACCGGCTCGCTGGGCCTGGACGTGGCACTGGGCGTGGGCGGCCTGCCCCGCGGCCGTGTGATCGAAATCTACGGTCCTGAGTCGTCCGGTAAAACCACGCTGACCCTGCAAGTGGTGGCCGAGATGCAAAAGATCGGCGGCACCTGCGCCTTCATCGACGCGGAACACGCGCTGGACACCTCCTACGCTCAAAAGCTGGGTGTGAACCTCAACGAAGTGCTGATCAGCCAGCCCGACACCGGTGAGCAAGCGCTGGAAATTGTGGACTCGCTGGTGCGCTCCGGTGCGGTGGACTTGATCGTCATCGACTCGGTGGCCGCCTTGGTGCCCAAGGCCGAAATCGAAGGCGAAATGGGTGACCAGTTGCCCGGCCTGCAAGCCCGTTTGATGAGCCAGGCGCTGCGCAAGCTGACTGCCACCATCAAGAAGACCAATTGCACGGTCATCTTCATCAACCAGATCCGCATGAAGATTGGCGTGATGTTCGGCTCGCCCGAAACCACCACCGGCGGTAATGCGCTGAAGTTCTACGCCTCCGTGCGCCTGGACATTCGCCGCACCGGCACCATCAAGAAGGGCGACAACGCCATTGGTAACGAAACCAAGGTCAAGGTCGTCAAGAACAAGGTCTCGCCCCCCTTCAAGGTGGCCGAGTTCGACATTCTGTTCGGCGAAGGCATCAGCCGCGAAGGCGAGATTCTGGACATGGCCGTGGAAGCCAAGCTGCTGGAAAAATCCGGCGCCTGGTATGCCTACAACGGTGAAAAAATCGGCCAAGGCCGTGACAACGCCCGCGAATTCCTGAAAGAAAACGCCGCCCTGGCCGTGGAAATTGAAAACAAGGTGCGTGAGAGCCTGGGCATCAGCCTGATCCCCGTGGCCGAAGGCGAAACCGCTGCCAAGCCCGCCAAGGGCAAAAAGGGTGACAAGGGTGCTGCAGCAGCCGACGAAGACGGTGTGATCGGCTAATTCACCCCGCTCTTTCAATGACCAAATAGGCTGCCAGCGCTGACTGCACAAGCGCTGGCAGCTATTTTTTTTAGACCATGGGTTTTCAGAAAATCTCACTCACCGGCCGCGCCATCAAACTGCTGGGCCAGCGCGAACACTCGCGCCTGGAGCTGGAGCGCAAGCTCGCCCCCCATGTGGAAGAAGGCGAGGATCTGGCCGCTGTGCTGGATGCGCTGGAGGCCAAAAACTTCATCAACCCCGAGCGCGTGGCGCAATCCGTGCTCTACCGGCGCAGCAGCAAGCTGGGCACTTCGCGGGTGTTGCACGAGTTGCGCAGCAAGGGCCTGGATGACGAGGTGGTGCGCGCTGCGGCCGAACAACTCAAAGACAGCGAACACGCGCGCGCCTACGACGTATGGCTGCGCAAATTTGGCGAAGTGGCCGACACCCCCCAGGCGCGCATGAAGCAGATGCGCTTTCTGGCCAGCCGCGGCTTTGGCGGCGATGTGGTGAGCAAGGTGCTGCGCGGGCAAGCACCCGAGGTGTAAGCCCGCCGCCAGCGCACATGGGTGACGGCCTTGCCCACATGCACTGACCATAATCCGGCACCATCCACCACCACGCCGCAGCGGTCGCTGCACGTTAACTATGTCTGTTGTACACCCTGTCGCTTTGGTCACTGGTTCCACATCGGGCATAGGTCAAGCCATTGCACGCAGACTGGCCAGTGAGGGCTATGCCGTCATCGTGCATTCCCGCAGTTCGAGGGCCGCAGGGGCTGCCATGGTGCAGGAGCTGGGCAATGCCACCTATATTCAGGCGGACTTGGCGCTCGACGCGGATCGCGTACGGCTGGTGCAAAAAGCCGTTGCTGTCTGGGGGCGCCTGGATGTACTGGTCAACAACGCCGGTATCAGCCAGATCATTGCCCACGACGATCTGAGCGCCGCCACCCCCGAGGTCTGGCACGCCATGCACGAAGTGAATGTCGTGGCGCCGTTTCGTTTGGTAGCGCTGGCACAGCCTGCCTTGCTGGCTTCGGCCCAGCTGCGCGGCACCCCCAGTTGCGTGGTGAATGTCAGCTCCCACGCGGGTGTCCGGCCCAAGGGGGCATCGATTCCATACGCAGCCAGCAAAGCCGCGCTCAATCACACGACACGTTTGCTGGCGCGCTCACTGGCGCCCCATATCCGCGTGAACGCCGTAGCCCCTGGCCTGGTCGATACCCCGTTGACCGCCAGTTGGACGCAAGCTCAAGCCACATGGCGCAACCAATCACCCATGCAACGTGCCGCCACGCCCGACGACATTGCACAGGCCGTGTCGCTGCTAGCCGCATCAGACTATGTGACCGGTGAAATATTGCTGTGCGACGGTGGCTTGAACCTGACCTAGACCCAGCCCTCAGCGCCAGACGCTCAGTCCCGTGTGGCCCACCAGCACACCAGCGAGCCGCCGGTAATCAGCACCACGCCCTGCCAGAACGGCAGCCCGGGCTGCACCGCCAGCCAAGCGCTGGCCCACAGGGCAGACAGCACCGGCGTGAAGTACGACCCCGCCGCCAGCACGGCCAGATTGCCGCGCTGAATGCCATGCTCCCAGCAGCCATAACCCAAGGCCGTGCACGCACCAATGGCCAGCACTTGCAGCCCCACGCTCAAACTCCATTGCATGGGCGGTGTGGCCACCGCCAGCCATTGCAGCCACAGCAATACGGCGGTGAGCGACAAAAACAGCCCCACCCCATTGAAGCCACCGCCAAACATGCGCGCCAGCACGGAATAGGTTGGCCACATCACGGCGGCGCCAAAGGCCAGCGCGTAGGCCAGCGGGTTGGCCGCCATGTGGGCGGTCAAGCTGTGCCACCACGGGCCTTCCCCGGTCGCTGCGCCCTCACCCACCACCAGCATCAGGCCCCACAGACACAGCGTCACACCGGGCCACAGCCACCAGCGCGCCCGCTGCTGGCGGCAAGCCACGGCCAGCACAATCGTCAGGCAGGGCCAGAGGTAGTTGATCATGCCCAGCTCCAGCGATTGCGGGCGGTCATGCGCCAGGCCGATGGCCACGGACAGGCAGATTTCATAGAGCGCAAACAGCAGGCCGCAGACGATCAAATACACGCGGGAGACCTTGCGCAGCTGCGCGCGCGTGGGCCGCCCTTTGACCAGCAGCACCATGGCCGCGCTGACGGTGTAGAGCATGGCGGCACCACCGAGCGCGCCCAGCGCTTCGGCCACCGAGCGCATCAGTCCGACGGTGCAGCTCCAGCACAGCACGGCCACCAGGCCAATCAGGGTGGCGCGGCGCACCTGCGCTGCATGCATTTGCGAGGAAGTCATGCCATCTCAAAAAAATGAGCTGCTAGCGCTTGCTACACCTGCGCTAGCAACGGTTTTTATTCATATTTTGGCCACCTGTGCGCCGCGCAGCCACCAAAAAAAGCGGCCCGCAGGCCGCTGTGTGTCAGTGCCATGCCCGCCGTGCCGCAGCCCGGGCGAGCGCCAGCGCTTAGAGGCCGAGCATCAGCTGCAGATTCTGCACTGCTGCGCCGCTGGCACCCTTGCCCAGGTTGTCCAGGCGTGCAATCAGCACGGCTTGGCGGTGCTGTTCATTGGCAAACACGCGCAGCTCCAGCTGGTTGGTATTGGCCAGCGTATCGGCAGCCAGCTTGTTGTCGTCGGTCGGGGGCAACACCTTCACCCATTGCACGGGGGTGTTGGTCTTCGCGTAGTGGCTGGCCAGCGCATCGTGCAGATCTTGTGCCTTGGGTGCGCCAGGCAGCAGGTCCAGATGCAGGGGCAGCTGCACCAGCATGCCCTGGGCAAAGTTGCTCACGGCAGGAATGAACACGGGACGGCGGGTCATGCCGGTGTACTGCAGGATTTCCGGGATGTGCTTGTGCGCCAGACCCAGGCCGTAGGCTTCATAGGGCGCGGCCGTGCCGGCTTCGTAGGTTTCAATCATGGGGCGGCCACCGCCGGTGTAGCCCGAGATAGAAGGCAGTGCCACGGGGTAGTCCGCGGGCAGCAGGCCCGCATCGACCAGCGGGCGCAACAGCGCAATCGCGCCGGTGGCGTAGCAACCGGGGTTGGAGACGCGCGTCGCGGTCTTCACCGCATCCAGCTGGCCTGCGCACAGCTCTGGAAAGCCATAGACCCAGCCGGGGGCCACACGGTGCGCGGTGGAAGCGTCGATGATCTTGATGGCGCGACCGGTTTCGGCCGTGATGCCGTCGACCATGGCCGTGGTCTCCTTGGCGGCGTCGTCATGCAGGCACAGGATCACCAGATCCACGCCAGCGATTAGCGCACGCTTGGCCGCCGGGTCTTTGCGCAGCTCTGGCGCAATGCTGACCAGCTCCACACCAGCCATCCCCTGCAAGCGGTCACGGATCTGTAGACCCGTGGTGCCAGCTTCGCCATCAATAAAGACTTTGGACATCTCAACGCTCCCGCGCCCCTCGGCGCATATCTGTATCTGTGCCGCAGCACCATCAAAAAAAACGGATTGTCGCTGCTGCAGCCGAACTGCATGTGAAAAAGTGATTTAGCACCGCACGCCCATGGGTAAACCCGTGGATTTCTCTCTTGTCCGACGCTGCAATCTACGTATTGACTTACGTATAGACATACGTAGATCCCACTGGACAAAGCACTTTTTGGTTGCAATGCAACATGGTACATTCTTTGATTGCCATGTCATACGAGCCCGGCTCCGCATGTTTAGGCAGCAGGAAAACGGGCAATTTCCCCTCCGTTTCAGAGAGACAAGACTCATGAAGATTCATGAATACCAAGGCAAGGAAATCTTGCGTCAATTCGGCGTGCCAGTACCCCGTGGCATTCCGGCATTCACCGTCCAAGAAGCTGTAGAGGCAGCACAAAAGCTTGGCGGCCCAGTTTGGGTGGTGAAGGCGCAGATCCATGCTGGTGGCCGCGGCAAGGGCGGCGGCGTGAAGGTGGCTAAGTCCATCGACGACGTGAAGGCACTGTCCGAGCAAATCCTCGGCATGCAGCTGATTACCCACCAAACTGGCGCGGAAGGCCAGAAGGTGCGTCGCCTGTACATCGAAGACGGCGCCGACATCAAGAACGAGCTGTATGTGTCGCTGGTGACTGACCGCGCGACCCAGAAGGTGGCCCTGATCGCTTCGAGCGAAGGCGGCATGGACATTGAAGAAGTGGCCCATTCCACCCCCGAGAAGATCATCACCGAGATGATTGACCCACAGACTGGCATCACCGAAGCGCAATCGCGCAAGGTGGCTGCTGCCATCGGTCTGGAAGGCAAGTCCATCGACCAAGCCGTAGACATCTTCGCCAAGATCTACAAGTGCTACATGGACACCGACGCGTCGCTAGTGGAAATCAACCCCCTGAACTGCGACTCCAAGGGCGACCTGATGGCCCTGGATGCCAAGTTCAACTTTGATCCCAACGCCCTGTTCCGTCACCCAGAAATCGTGGCTTACCGCGATCTGGACGAAGAAGACGCTGCAGAAATCGAAGCTTCCAAGTTCGATCTGGCCTACATCTCCCTGGACGGCAACATCGGCTGCCTGGTGAACGGCGCTGGCCTGGCCATGGCCACCATGGACACCATCAAGCTGTTCGGCGGCGAGCCTGCCAACTTCCTGGACGTGGGCGGCGGCGCAACGGCCGAGAAGGTCACTGAAGCCTTCAAGATCATGCTCAAGAACCCTGAAGTCAAGGGCATCTTGGTCAACATCTTCGGCGGCATCATGAAGTGCGACACCATCGCCAACGGCGTGGTCACCGCTTGCAAGGCCGTGAACCTGAGCGTGCCACTGGTGGTGCGCATGAAGGGCACCAACGAAGAGCTGGGCAAACAAATTCTCAAGGATTCCGGTCTGCCCATCATCGCTGCCGACACCATGGCTGAAGCTGCGACCAAGATCGTTGCTGCCGTTAAGTAATACGCCCCGGAGATACACAACATGTCGATCTTTATCAACAAAGACACCAAAGTCATCACCCAGGGCATTACTGGTAAGACTGGCCAATTCCACACTGAAAAGTGCCAGGAATACGCAAACGGCAAGAACTGCTTCGTCGCTGGCGTGAACCCCAAGAAGGCCGGCGAGCGCATTTTTGACATCCCAATCTACGGCTCCGTGCGCGATGCCGCCAAAGACACGGGCGCGACCGTGTCCGTGATCTACGTGCCACCAGCAGGCGCAGCTGCCGCCATCTGGGAAGCTGTGGAAGCCGATCTGGACCTGGCCATCTGTATCACCGAAGGCATCCCAGTGCGCGACATGCTGGAAGTGCGCAACAAGATGAAGGCCAAGGAAGCGGCTGGCGGCAAGAAGACCCTGCTGCTGGGCCCCAACTGCCCCGGTCTGATCACGCCTGACGAAATCAAGATCGGCATCATGCCCGGTCACATCCACAAAAAGGGCCGCGTGGGCGTGGTGAGCCGTTCCGGCACACTGACTTACGAAGCCGTGGCACAGCTGACCGAACTGGGCATTGGCCAGTCGTCGGCCGTCGGTATCGGTGGTGACCCCATCAACGGTCTGAAGCACATCGACGTGATGCGTGCTTTCAATGAAGACCCAGACACCGACGCCGTGATCATGATTGGTGAAATCGGTGGTCCGGACGAAGCCGAAGCAGCCATGTGGTGCAAGGCCAATATGAAGAAGCCTATCGTGGGCTTCATCGCTGGTGTGACTGCCCCTCCCGGCAAGCGCATGGGGCACGCTGGCGCGCTGATCTCCGGCGGCGCTGACACAGCCGATGCCAAGCTGGCCATCATGGAAGAGTGCGGTTTCACCATCACCCGCAACCCTTCCGAAATGGGTCGCCTGCTGCAAGGCCTGCTCAAGAAGTAAGCCAGCAACCGCACGCTGACCACCATGCCGCCCCGATGCACGTCGGGGCGGCATTTTTTTCGTGCCCCACCCTCGGTGGTGTGCCACGCTTTTACGCAGAATTACGCACGCTTCACCAAAAACTGCCGCTTACACTGCCCATTCCCCAAAAAAGGAAGCGCCAGCCAGTGCAAACCGGCTGGCGTTTTCCATTCATAACAGTGGAGTAAATATGGAGTTTTTGAACAGTGCCGATTTCTGGATCGGCTTGGTGAAGATCGTCTGGATCAACATCATTCTTTCGGGCGACAACGCCGTCGTCATCGCCCTTGCAGCCCGTTCGCTGCCCCCCGCACAGCAAAAGCAAGCCATCATGTTTGGCTCTGGCGCTGCCGTGGTGCTGCGCATTGTGCTGACCATTGTGGCGGCCAAGCTGCTGGAGCTGTCCTTCCTGCAAGTGGTGGGCGGCTGCCTGCTGCTGTGGATTGGCTACCAGCTGCTGACCGGCGAAGAAGACGGTGAAGGCGAATCCAAGGGCAACGGCTCCATGATGGCAGCCATTCGCACCATTCTGATTGCCGACCTGGTGATGAGCCTGGACAACGTAATCGCCGTCGCCGCTACCGCGCAAGGCAATATGGTGCTGCTGATCTTGGGTCTGGCCATCTCCATCCCGCTGGTGATTTTTGGCTCGACGCTGATGATCAAGCTGATGGAACGCTTCCCCGTCATCATCACCCTGGGCGCAGCCCTGATTGGCTGGGTTGGTGGCGAAACCATCGTCAATGACAACCTGCTGCACGGCTACACCATGGCCCACCCCTGGCTGCACTATGTCGCCGCAGCTGCAGGCGCCGTGCTGGTCGTCGGCCTGGGCAAATGGATGCAAAACCGCCAGCAAGCACCTGCCAAGGTGTAAGCACAACCGCTGCATACAAAAAAAGGACGCCTCAGGCGTCCTTTTTTATTGGTCCATATTTCTTGCGCGGGCCTAGCCTTACTTAAATAGCGACTGCTATGCGCACGCTGTGGGTAAAGGTGGGTAATGGCGCTGCTACAACGCACTCCAACCACGCTCTCCGGGCCCACTATGGCGAAATGCGCACTCGGAACGGGATACTCTTTTCAAGCCGTCACACTCAGCCACCCAGCACTTCAAAAACAGAAGCGGTGAGCTTTGATCGTTCAATAAATTCTTACCGTTTTCCATGCCAAAGACAAGAAACACAAGCGCTTGCCGCTATGAATTTCAAGGCATGCGATCTACTGCATCAATTTGACAAAAACGTCAGCTCAATGACGTTCGTTGCTGCTGCGATGTGACATTCATTGTCATTCAACAAGAAATTCTTTCTTTTCCTTACAAAATCACTGTAGGACAACGCTGGCACGCCGTTTGCTCACCCATGGAGGTACTTTCTTTTTTCTTCACTCCAAGGAGCTTTTCATGAAGCGTACGATGCAAAAGGGTTTCACCCTGATCGAACTGATGATCGTGGTGGCGATTATTGGTATTTTGGCTGCGGTGGCACTGCCTGCTTATCAAGACTACACCGTGCGTGCACGTGTGACTGAAGGGTTAGGTATCGCCCAAGGCGCCAAAGCGATGGTTGCAAGCGATGTCTCAACCGAAGCAGACCTAATTGTCGCAAGTACAACATGGAATGCTCAAGCCGCAAATACTGGTGCCAATAGCAAAATGGTAACTTCTGTTTGCTTCGCAGCTACCAGTGCTCCTGCTACCACTTGCGAGCCAACCGCAGCAGGCGTGAGCGGTGAAGTTGTAATTTCATATAACAACGCAGCCGTCGGTATTGCCGCCGCTGAAAGCACCTTGGTGTTGTCCCCATGGGTACGCGATACTGCAGGTGCTCCTCAAACCTTGGCAGCTGCGTTAGCAGCGGGCGCCACTGGCTCCTTGGACTGGTCTTGCCAATCCGTTACAACCGCTACAGCCACTGCACGAAATATGGTAGGAACAGCAGGCACTTTGCTCGCTCGTTTCGCTCCTGCTGAGTGCCGTTAATTCAGTTACTTAGCTGATCGAAAAAGGATTCCCAATGGAATCCTTTTTCTTTTCCCCTTGTCTCTTACCGTTATGTTCAGTGAGAAAAAACGCCTGTCCTTTGCCTGCAAAGCATTGGGCATTCATTTGGCAGCCAGCTGCGCCGTAGCCTTGGCCGTTGCATGGCTGGTATTCACTGTCTGGGTACCTGCGCCCTACCAAGGGTTGGTGCAAGCACCCCAGCTATTCATCGTGTTATTGCTGGTGGATGTGGTGTGTGGACCCCTATTGACGGCCATACTGGCCAACCCTGCCAAACCCCGCAAAGAGCTGCGACTGGATTTCGCTATGGTGGTACTCATACAGCTGGGTGCTTTGGCCTACGGCTTGCACACGATTGCCAACGCCCGCCCTGTCGCCCTAGTCTTTGAAGTCGATCGCTTCGCCGTAGTGTCTGCCTCGCAGGTCCATACAAAGGAATTAACGCAGGCTACAGCCGAGTTGCAAAAACTCTCATGGAACGGTCCACAATTACTAGGCACCCGTGCACCTCATAGCCCCGATGAAAAGCTACAGAGCATTGAGCTGTCATTGCAAGGCCTAGAGCCCAGCGCCCGACCCAACTGGTGGCAAAGCTACGAACTCAGTAGGCCACAAGTGGTTGCACGTATGCAGCCCTTGCAAGCCTTGCACCAGCGCGCACCTGCCGCACAGCGCACGTTGATAGATGCCGAACTGCACAAAATTCAACGATCCATAGCCCAAACTTTTTATTTGCCCTTGGTCTCCAGCCACCAGCTCGACAGCTGGATCGTCATGCTCGACGCGCAGGCTTACATCGTGGGGCACGTAGCGGTAGACGGATTCCAGTAAGCCTTTATCAAGCGGCCACAAAGCTGCCCGACTTGCCCCCGTGCTTCTCCAGCACTCGCACGCCCTCCATCACCATGCCTTTGTCCACCGCCTTGCACATGTCATAAATGGTCAGAAGGCTGATCTGGACTGCGGTGAGTGCTTCCATTTCTACACCGGTCTTGCCATGCAGCTCCACGGTGGCTTCACAGCGCACGGCGTTGTCTGCGGGTAGCAGTTCAAAATCCACGGCGACACGGGTGAGTGCCAAGGGGTGGCACAGCGGAATCAGGTTGCTGGTTTGCTTGGCTGCCATAATGCCGGCAATGCGTGCCACGCCCAGCACGTCGCCTTTTTTGGCGGAGCCTTTTTGAATAATTTCCAGCGTTTCGGGACGCATCACAATCCGGCCTTCGGCCACGGCCACGCGGTGCGTGGGCGCCTTGCCGCCCACATCCACCATATGGGCTTGGCCGTGGGCGTCAAAGTGGGTCAGGCCGTCATTGGGGGCAAGGGTGTCGCTCATGGTCTTTGCAATATTCGGGGATACAGGGCTGCCGTGTTCAGGCCTTTGCCTTGGCAGGCATGTAAAGCTGGGAACACGGGCGCAATGCAGGCATCATAAGAGGCTGTTGTTGCCTCAGACGGCCTTGTGCCTTTTTGCCTGCCCATGACTTCTGCACTGCTACGCCTTTCGGCCCCTGTTCTTCGCACCAGCGTGCTGGCGCTGGCCTTGGGTGTGCCCATGTGGCACGGGGCGGCTGCGCATGCGCAAATTGCGCTGCCCAGCATGGGCGACGGGGCAGACCTAACCACCAGCGAAGAGCGCCGCCTGGGCGACCGCATCATTCGCTCGCTCTACCGCGATCCCGACTACATCGATGACCCTCAACTGCACGCCTATGTGATGGGTATCTGGCAGCCGCTGGTACAGGCCTCCAAAGCGCGCGGTGATTTGTCGCCAGAGCTGCAAGAGCGTTTTGCCTGGCAGGTGCTGCTGGGGCGCGATAAAAGCATCAACGCATTTGCGCTGCCCGGTGGCTATCTGGGCGTGCACCTGGGGCTGATTGGCGCAGTCTCCAGCAGTGATGAGCTGGCCACGGTGATGGCCCACGAATTGACCCACGTGACGCAGCGCCACATTGCGCGCATGTTTGGCGAAGAGAAAAAGAACCTGCCCTTCATGATCGCGGGCATGGTGCTGGGTGCGCTGGCGGCCAGCAAAAGCCCCGATGCAGCCAATGCGCTGATTGTGGGCGGGCAAGCGGCGGCCATCCAGAACCAGCTGGGGTTTTCACGCAGCATGGAGCGCGAGGCCGACCGTATTGGCTACAGCCTGCTGGCGCCTGCGGGGTTCGCGCCCCAGGGGGCCGTGAGCATGTTTGAGAAGCTGCAGCACGCCAGCCGCCTGAATGACAACGGCAGCTGGCCTTACCTGCGCAGCCACCCCTTGACCACGGAACGCATGGCCGACATGCAAACCCGTGTGCCCCACGGCCAGACCCAGCCCCCTGTCCCTACGATGGAGCACGCCATGATGGCAGGGCGCGCACGGGTGCTGAGCCGCCCGGGCATTGATACGCTGCGCCAATGGACACAGATGCCCGATGCACCAGGTTTTGCACAGCTCAGCGCCAATGATCAGGCAGCCCAGTGGTATGTGGCCACGTTAAGCCAGATGGAGCTAAAGAACCTCAGTGAAGCGCGCAAGATGTGGCAGCAGCTGTCAGCGCATGTGCAGGCACAGGGCAATGCGGCTGCCAAACAGCAGGTGCGCTGGCTGGGTGCAGAGCTGGAGCTGGCAGCCCAGCAGCCACAGGCTGCGCTGCAGTTGCTGGATCACACCGATCTGCGCGGCCCGCAGCCACGGCCTGCGCTGGTGCTGGGCAGCCAAGCGCTGATGGCCACAGGGCAGGCCAGCAAAGTCTCTGACCGCCTGCAGTCGTGGGTGGTCGATCACCCCAACGATGCGACCGCATGGCGGTTGCTGGCCCAGGCCTGGCACGCACAGAACCAGAGTTTGCGTGCCGTGCGCGCAGAGGCAGAAGCCCATGTGGCGCATTACGACTATCCCGCGGCCGTGGATCGCTTCAAAGCCGCGCAAGACTTGGCACGCCGTGGCCAAGGCGACCACATTGAGGCATCCATTGTGGATACGCGCTTACGTGCGGTCGAGGCCTTATTGCGGGAACAGGCGCGCGAGAAGTGATTCGATCGCCATGCCCAGCAGCGAGTAAAGGATGGCACCCCACACGGCGGCCCAAAAACCCGTCACGTGCAAGCCGCCCAGCAGCCCCGAGGCCGCCCACAGCATCAGGCCGTTGATCACGAAAAGGAACAATCCCACCGTGATCAGCGTGACCGGCAGCGTCAGCACAATCAGAAGCGGGCGTACCAGAGTGTTGAGCAGGCTGATGATGATCACCGCCAGCAATGCAGAACCATAGTTTTGCACCTGCACGCCGCTGAACACCGCAGCCACCAGCAAAAGCGCTCCCGCGCTCAGCAACCATTTCAGCAAAAGTTTCATGCACACCAGCATAGCAGGCGGTGCAGCGGCTGTGCGGCAGACCGCGCAGGCCCAAATTTTCGACCATGAAAAAAGGGGCCGAAGCCCCTGGTGTGCAGCGATGGAGAACTTCAGGCCGCCAGCGTCTCGCCCACCAGCACCGTCCACAGCGCACCCACGCTGGCCAGCGTTCCTGCGAGCTTGCGCAGCGGCGACTCGGTCTGGTGCACCACAGCTTCCGATGCCTGCTGCTTGGGGCGGCGCATATCAATCACTTGCGATTGGGCACCGTGCTCGGCTTGCAGGGCTTCCAGGAGCTCCTGCAGGGGGCCGCGCGCCAGTACCGTGGTTACTTGAATGCCTTGCTCACTGAGCACAGGCACACAGTCCTGGAACAAACGCTCTGCCCATTTGTTGCGCCAGTTCTCCCGCGAACGGTTGCTGACGAAGCGACTCACCCGATGGGTGATGCGCGGTGCACAGCCCACCAGCACCCAGCGGGCATTGCGGGCCTGGGGCGTACGCCCCGCCGTTTGCAGCAGCAGCTTGGCGTAATCGGCGTCATCCACGTACACGATGATAGTTTCCACGGCATTTTTCCTCATCAACCAAGAAGGTGAGTGCAACTGGTGCACCCAACTGCAATTAAAAAGCCCTGCTGAGACCCGCCAGGACACACAAAGTTCCTGGGCATTGCCACCCGCAGGGCTTGCAATGGCACTCAAGGTGCCATGACACGGTTAGTGCGCAGCTTCTTCTGGCTTGCTCTTCTTGGAGGCCACCAGCTTACCCAGTGCCAGCACCAGCAGCGCACCACCGACGTGGGCCAGCCAGTAGATAGGCATCGAGGCATTGAAGACCGCCATACCTTGCTCGTCAGCTGCCAGCAACTTGGGCGCCCAAGTCCACTTGTCAGGATTCACGAACAGTGGATCGGTCACCAGCATGCCACCAGCAATCCAACCCAGCAGCATGCCGCCGGCCACAATGATCATGGGGTAGCGTTCCATCAGCTTGATCACCAGCTGCGAGCCCCAAACGATGATCGGGATGGAAATCAGCAGGCCCAGCACGATCAGCAGCATCTGGTGCTCACCGGAGCTTTGGGCCGCACCCGCGATGGCGATCACGTTGTCCACCGACATGACCAAGTCGGCCACGATGATGGTCTTGACGGCCGCCAGCAGCTTGTCGCTGCCCTGGATGTTGTCGTGGCTCTCTTCGTCCGGAGCGATCAGTTTGATACCGATCCACACCAGCAGCAGGGCGCCCACCAGCTTCAGCGCAGGCAGAGCCAGCAGCACCATGGCGAAGGCGATCAAGATCACGCGCAAGACAATGGCACCGGCCGTGCCGTAGATGATGCCCTTGCGACGCTGCTCAGGCGGCAGCTTGCGGCAGGCCAGCGCGATCACAACCGCGTTGTCGCCACCCAGCAAGATGTCGATGATGATGATTTGCCCCAGCGCAATCCAGAACGGGGCATGGGTCAGGAAGTCCAAATCCATAGTAAACCTCAGTTGGAAACCTGCATGCGCGACAAAGCACGCCTGCAGTGGTTACTTACGCATGATCACCCGGGGGAAAGTCTTTTCGTGGGGCAAAGCAAGGCCTTGCTCACTATGGGAGCTTCTTTGGGGACCACGTGTAATCAGTCACCCAAAGGTCTTGCCCGCAAGATCCTGTTGGACCTCACCTGACAAGCCGGAAACCGCAGTTTCGTATTGACGACTTGCCAATCCGCCGGGTTGCAGCTGCAATTGCGCAGACCCAGCGGGGAGCTACTCCCCTTTGAAGCCCGTAGTTTAACCACAAGTTAATGCCTGATGCGCGCTAATGTGCTTACGTTTTTTACGAAATCCATTTTTTACGGGCTCCAGCGCTTAGGCTGACACCGATATGGACTGCATTCACATCACCGACCTCGAAGCTGCCATCAACCACTGGCGCGCCCGCAGCGCGCAGGGGCCGGGCCAGGCACTGGCCGCCCCCGTGAGCGCCCTGGCAGAGGTGTACGCCGCAATGATTGTGCGCCGCAGCACGCAGATTGCACCGCAGGCCCTGCCGGATGCAGCGCTGCAAGCCTGGCTGGCCTGGTATGACACCCAGCCCGACACACCGTGCATCGCCATCTGCTCCACCAGCCAGGGGGACGCGCAGTGCAAGGGCTGCGGGCGCAGTTTTGAAGAGGTGCAGCAGTGGCTGAGCCTGTCACCCTATGCCAAACGCGCGGTCTGGCAGCGCATTACGGTGGAGGGCAAAGCCTTGCGCTTTACCCGCTATGCGGAGCGGGCCGCTGAGCAAAAATCATAAAAAAGTAGCTGCTTGCGCCCGTTATCTCTAGATTTCCTGGTGTTTTATGCCTAAAACCCATAAAAACCAAGCGCTGGCAGCTATATTTTTACCAACCCAGGCCAATGTGCAGCGGCAAGTACACCGCCATGCCCACCACGATGGTGCCCAGAATGCCGCGCTTGAAGAAGAAGTACAGCGTGGCGCACACGGCAGCTGGCAGGCGCGCATCAGCCAAAGAAGTGATCAGTGCGCCCTGGCTCATCAGCAGCTCCGGGGCGATGACGGCGGCCAGCGCTGCCAAGGGGGCGTATTTCAGCCCGCGCTTGAACCACTCCGGCATGGGAACTTCACGCTCAGGGATCATGAAGAAGGCACGGGTCACCACCGTCACCACGGCCAGTCCCAACGTGGTAATCCAGGGCCAGATACCGGAAATTTCAGCACTCATGGCTGCTCCTTGTCATGGGCGCGCTCGGGCAGCGGTAACACCTGGTGCTGCTCGCCCTTGGCCGGATCCGGCGGGCGTATGGCGGGCGCAGGCCGCAGGCGGGCCGCGCGGCGCTCGGCCGCTTCCATCAGCAGACCTGCCGTGATGGCTGCCGCAATCGCCACCAAGATATTCATCTTCAGCGGCAGGGCAAAAGTGGCAATCGCCGCACCACTGGCCATCACGCAGGCCACCCAGGTGGCACTGTCTTTCAACATGGAATACAGCACGCCCAGCAAGGCCAACACGCCGGCAAAGCCCAGGCCCCACTCCAGCGGAATCACATTGGCCAGCAAAATACCGGCAATCGACGAGACCTGCCAGAACACCCAATTGGCCACAGCTGCGCCCCAGAAAAAGGGCAGCTGCTCTGGTTTTTTCTCTGCTGTGGGGTAGCGCTGGGTAAAGGCCACAAAGATGATGTCGCCGCTGAAGTACCCCAGCGTCATGCGGTGGGCCAGGCGCAGGTGGCCAAAGTAAGTGCGCCACATGCTGCTCAAAATCACAAAGCGCAGGTTCACGCAGGTGGCGGTAAACCACACCACCCACAGCGGCGCACCCACCACCATCAGCGGCAAGATGGCCAGCTGCGCACTGCCGGCGTACACGGTGAGCGACATGAAAATGGCCAATGGCACCGACATGCCGGCCTTGACCATGGCCACCCCTGTGACCAGCCCCCAGGCGCCAATGCCCAGCATGGTGGCCAGCACGGCGTGAATGCCCTGGTTGAAGGCCGGATCTTGCGCAATACCTGTGGCACGGCGCTGCAAAGCACGGGCGTTCATGGCATCAGGCCTGTGCAGGGGTAAACAGCTGCGCACCCACTGGCAGCTCAAAGCCACGCAGGAAATCGGCCGCAGCCAAACGCTTGCCGCCGGCGCGCTGCAGCTGGGTCAGGCACAAAGCGCCGCTACCGCATGCCACCACCACGCCCTGCGCATCGGCAGACAACACGGTGCCAGGCTGCGCTGCACCCGCATAGGCCTGCGGCGTGGCTGTCCACAGTTTGATGACTTCTTCACCCAGCTGGGTAGCGCCCCCGGGGAAGGGGTTGAAGGCGCGCAGGCGGCGATCCAGCTCTGCCGCAGACAGGTGCCAGTCCATCCAGCTCTCGGCCTTTTCAATCTTGTGCGCGTAGGTCACACCTTCCGCGGGCTGCGGCGTGCGGGGCAAGCCACCGCAGGCGCTCATCTCCAGCGCTTCCACAATCATGCTGCCACCCAGGTCGGCCAGCTTGTCGTGCAGGCTCGCGGTGGTGTCCGCTGTGGTGATCGGCACGTGCTCCATCAGGCACATGTCGCCGGTATCCAGACCAATGTCCATCTGCATGATGGTCACACCCGTCGTGGCATCTCCGGCCTCAATCGCGCGGTGGATGGGCGCTGCACCGCGCCAGCGGGGCAACAGCGAGGCATGGATGTTCAAACAGCCCTTGGACGGCAGATCCAGCACCCATTGCGGCAGGATCAGCCCATAGGCAGCAACCACCATCACGTCGGCCTTGGCATCCAGCAGGGCCTGGCGGGCAGCGGCGGCATCTTCGGGGTATTTGCCATCCAGGCGCAGGCTCAGGGGCTGCTCCACCCGAATGCCATGCTCCAGCGCACATTGCTTGACGGGCGACGCCTGCAGCTTCATGCCACGGCCTGCCGGGCGATCAGGCTGGGTCAACACCAGCGGCACTTCAAAGCCGGCCTGCAGCAAACGTTCCAAGGCCACGCGTGCAAAGTCGGGCGTGCCTGCAAAAATGATTTTCATGCGTCCATCCAGGGAACACTGCCATTGGCTGGGCAGTTACAGCGTTGACCGTGACACGGGCCTCTCGCTGCGTTGCAAGAGGCGGGTGCCTTCAGCGGTGCGGGTCGTCGTCGTTGCGCGCTTCATCCGTGAACATGATGCGCTGCACGACACCTTGCGGATCAATGAAGACGTGGGCTTGGCGGTCGATGCTATTTTCGCGGATCCGGTAGGTCCAGATATCGCCGTTGAAGTTGCCCACACGCTCCACCAGCGCAGGCTTGGCAAAGTAGTTGAACACGCTGCGGCGATCGTCGACACCCGGCTTCAACGCCTGAAAGTGCGCTTCTTGCAACACCTGCTCGACCCGCAGCAAGCGCTGCTGCGCATCAAACACCATGTGGTAGACCTGTTGCCCCGCAGGCTGGCGGCTGTACACCCAGCGTTCGCTGCCATCGGGCAGCGGCACACGCACCTGCGGCTGGCCCATGTCCTGACCAATTTGTGCGGCAGATGTGCCTGGCTTTTGCCACTCCGGCACCGCGCAAGCGCTGAGTGCGAACACGCACACAGCAGCAGCCCAGAGCCACCCCGAAGGAATCACTGGGCCGCGCAGCATCAGCGTGCCGCCTCTTTTTGCATCTTGACCATCTTGGTCTTGATGCGGTTGCGCTTAAGCGGAGAGAGGTATTCCACGAACACCTTGCCCATCAGGTGGTCCATCTCGTGCTGGATGCACACGGCGAGCAGGCCTTCGGCCTCGACCTCACGAGACTGGCCGTTTTCGTCCAGCGCGCGCACCTTGACCGACGTCGAGCGCTCCACGCCGTCATAAATACCGGGCACAGACAGGCAACCCTCTTCACCCACGCGCTTTTCGTCGCTGGCCCAGGTGATTTCGGGGTTGATCAGGACCAGCTTCTGGTCGTGATCCTGCGACACATCGATGACGATCAAACGCTCATGAAAATCCACTTGCGTCGCCGCCAGGCCAATGCCTTGGGCGTCGTACATGGTCTCGAACATATCCTCAATCTGCTTGCGAATGCGGTCATCCACCTGTTCCACAGGCTTGGCCACCTTGTGCAGGCGAGGGTCGGGAAAGCAAAGAATAGGAAGTAAGGCCATGGCAAATTTTGGGAAATGTGTCGCTATTTTCGCCACTTTCGCTAATTGGCGCAGCGCAAGTTGCTGATACGCATTGCCCAATCAAGGCCTTGGAATCAGAATCAAGCCAGCTTTATCTACACAAAACGGCGCACGAGGCCTGTACCAGAGAGGGAAAAACATGAAGGGAAATGCCACCACTTGTGTCTTAGCCATGAGCGCTGCGCTTTGCGGCAGCATCGGTCTTGCACAAGCACAGTCTTTTCCTGTCACCGAAGGGCAGCGCGCAACTGCCCAGCAAGTGGCCCAACAAGGCGTGCCGCTGTCCGCCTTGAGCCCGCAAGCTCCTGACAGTTACACCGTGCGTCGCGGTGACACGCTGTGGCGCATTGCCGGGCTGTTTCTGCGCCAGCCATGGCGCTGGCCCGAGCTGTGGGGCATGAATCTGCAAGCCATTGCCAACCCCCACCTGATTTACCCAGGCCAGGTACTGTACCTGGAGAAAAACGGCGGTTTTGCACGACTGAGCACCGCACGCAACGGCGACACCCCCAACGTCAAGCTCTCTCCACAAGTGCGCAGCGAAAGCCTGTCCGACCTGGCGCTGCCCACGTTACAGATGCACATCATTGAGGCGTTTCTGAGCGAACCCCTGGTGATTGACGACAACACCTTGGTCAACGCCCCGCGCATCATTGCAGGCGACGACGACCGCATGATGCGTGCGCCTGGCGACCGTGCCTATGTGCGCGGCCCCGCTTCAGCCCCGCTGCTGCGCGAAGCGGCAACGCCGTCCAACTACCGCGTGTTCCGCCAGGCCGTGCCGCTGCACGACCCGATCACCCGCGAACTGCTGGGCTACGAGGCCCAATACCTGGGCCGTGCCGAGCTAGAGCGCGGCGAAACACCGCAAGCGCCTACCGCCGAAGGTGCTGCCCCCTCTCACCTGCCAGCCACCGTCATCATCACCCGGACCAAGGAAGAGCTCATGCCAGGCGACCGTCTGCTGCCTGAGCCGCCACGCCAGTACGTGAACTTTGTTCCCCATGCGCCCCAAAACGCCGTGACAGCCCATGTGGTCTCGCTCTATGGCAGCACGGCCATGCGCTATGGCACCCAGCACCAGATCGTGGCCATCAACCAAGGCAGCCGCGACGGCATGGCGCCTGGCATGGTGCTGTCTTTGATGACCAAGGGCCAGAAGATCGTCGATAAGACCGATCCCCTGCGCCCTACGGTGCAGCTGCCTGACGAGGAAAATGGCCTGGCCATGGTCTTCCGCAGCTTTGACCGCGTGTCCTATGTGCTGATCATGGACATCCAGCGCGGCGTACAAGTGGGCGACCGCCTGAGCAATCCACGCTAATCGCGCGCATGCACACAGCCATACCGCCCTGGGAGCGTGCAGAGCTTGAGGCATGGCTGCGTTTGGCTCTCACCCCCGGGGTGGGCAATGCTGCAGCGCGCCGCTTGCTGGCGCGCTTTGGCTCTGCCACCGCCATTTTTCAAGAATCTGTGGCAGAGCTGCAAGCCTGTGTCAGCCTGGCCCAGGCGTCCCAGCTGCGCCATCCGCCCGAAGGCTTTGCCCAGGCCAGCGAACACACCTGGCAATGGCTGCACCAGGACAACGCCGACTTTGCCCATGCACTCATTACGCTGGGCGACCCGCGCTACCCCGAGAGCCTGCTGCACACCGCCGACCCACCCTTGATGCTGTATGCCGCCGGAGCCGCGCAATGGCTGCAGCGCGCTGCACCCTTGGTGGACTGGCAGCGCAGCCTGGCCATCGTCGGCTCGCGCAATCCCACGCCACAGGGCGCTGACAATGCCCTGCACTTTGCCCAGCACCTGGGCCACCAAGGCTGGTGCGTTGTCTCTGGCATGGCGCTTGGTATTGATGCTGCAGCACACGAAGGCGCCCTAAGTGCAGGCAACACCACGGCCCCACCCACCATTGCCGTTGTGGGCACCGGGGTAGACCGGGTCTATCCGCGCCAGCACAAGCCTCTGGCGCACCGCATTGCCCACCACGGAGTGGTGATCAGCGAATTCCCGCTGGGCACGCCACCGATTGCCAGCAATTTCCCCAAGCGCAACCGCATCATCTCCGGGCTCACGCGCGGCACTTTGGTGGTGGAAGCGGCGCTGGCATCCGGCTCGTTGATTACGGCACGCACAGCCTCCGAGCAGGGGCGCGAGGTGTTTGCCATTCCCGGCTCCATCCACAGCCCGCAGGCCCGGGGTTGCCATGCCCTGATTCGCCAGGGCGCCAAGTTGGTAGAACGGGCGCAGGACATTCTGGAAGAGTTCAGCGATTACACGCCTGCAACTGCCGACAGCACAGCCGCACCAGCCAGCGCAGATGCGCACCCCTTGCTGCAGGCCATGGGCTATGACCCGTTGCACCTGGACACCCTGTCTGACCGCACAGGCTGGAGTGCCGCAGACTTGCAAGCCCAATTGCTGGAACTGGAGCTGGAAGGCTATGTCAGCCGCCTGCCAGGCGGCCTGTACCAGCGCACAGGCCTCGGATAAGGCCCTTTCGCCCATAAAAAAGGCACCTTGCGGTGCCTTTTTTTGATGACAGCGGTCGTTACACCACAGCACCCGAGTTCGGGTCGTTAGGGTCGTTTTCCGTCTTGGTTGAGGCCTTGACCAGATCCTCGCGCTTGACGCCCAGCCACATCACAATGGCGGCGCCCACAAAGATGGACGAGTAAATACCAAACACGATACCAATCGTCAGCGCCAGCGAGAAGTAATGCAGGCTAGGGCCACCGAAGAAGAACATGGCCAGCACCATGGCTTCCGTCGACGCATGGGTAATCACGGTACGGCTCATGGTCGAAGTGATCGCGTGGTTGATCACTTCCTTGGTATCCATCTTGCGCTGCTTGCGGAAGGTTTCACGGATACGGTCAAACACCACCACCGACTCGTTCACCGAGTAGCCCAGCACCGCCAGCACACCGGCCAGCACGGGCAGCGAGAACTCCCACTGGAAGAACGCGAAGAAGCCCAGAATGATCACCACGTCGTGGAAGTTGGCAAACGCCGCCGCCACGCCGAACTTCCACTCAAAGCGGAATGCCAAGTAGATGATGATGCCGGCCATCACCACGGCCAGAGCCAGCAGACCATTGGTCACCAGCTCTTCCCCCACGGAAGGACCGACAAACTCGGTACGGCGCAGGGTCACTTCGGGATCCTGTGCCTTCAGTGCCGTCAGCACCTGCTCGCTTTGCTGTGCCGATGTCACGCCTTGCTGTACCGGCATGCGGATCATCACATCGCGTGCGGTACCGAAGTTCTGCACGGTCACATCGTTGTAACCCTTGTCCTGGATGGTTTTACGCACCTTTTCCAGGTCGGCCGGCTGGCTGTAGGCCACTTCCATGACCGTACCGCCGGTGAACTCCACCGACAGGTGCAAGCCCTTGGTAGTCAGGAAAAACACGGCCAGCACAAAAGTGATGATGGAAATCGCGTTGAGCACCAACGCGTATTTCATGAACGGAATGTCTTTACGGATGCGGAAGAGTTCCATGTCTTCCTCCTTTACTTCGCTTCATCGACGGAGGTACCGTCGGGGCGCCAGATGTGACCGATGGACACGCTCTTGAGCTTCTTTTGACGGCCGTACCAGAGGTTCACCAAACCGCGCGAGAAGAACACGGCCGAGAACATGCTGGTGGCAATACCAATGCAGTGCACCACCGCAAAGCCACGCACTGCGCCAGAGCCGAAGGCCAGCAAGGCCAGACCCACGATCAGCGTCGTCAGGTTCGAGTCCAAAATGGTGGCCCACGCACGGTCGTAACCCGCATGGATGGCCGCTTGCGGCGACAGTCCCGCGCGCAGCTCTTCACGAATACGCTCGTTGATCAGCACGTTGGAGTCAATGGCCACACCAATGGCCAGCGCCATCGCCGCGATACCAGGCAAAGTCAGCGTGGCCTGCAGCATGGACAAAATGGCCATCAGCAGCAACACATTCACGCCCAGCGCCACGGTGGAGAACACACCGAACAGGTGGTAGTAAATGCACATGAAGATGGCAATGACGACGAAGCCCCACACCACCGAGTGAATACCACGGTCGATGTTGTCGGCACCCAAGCTAGGGCCGATGGTGTATTCCTCGATGATTTCCATGGGTGCGGCCAGCGAACCAGCGCGCAGCAGCAGCGAGGTATCGTTGGCTTCCACCGTGCTCATGCGGCCAGAAATCTGCACGCGACCGCCACCAATTTCGGAGCGAATCACCGGCGCAGTCACCACCTCACCCTTGCCCTTTTCGAACAGGATGATGGCCATGCGCTTGTTGATGTTCTCGCGCGTGATGTCCTTGAACACGCGTGCACCCTTGGCGTCCAGTACCAGGTTCACGGTCGGTTCCTGGGTCTGGCTGTCAAAACCAGGCTGGGCATCGGTCAGGTTCTCGCCCGTCAGGATGACCTGCTTCTTGACGATCACGGCGCTACCGTTGCGATCCAGATAGCGTTCCGAGCCAAAGGGCACATTGCCCGAACCCATTTCCGCAGCGCGGCCTTCCGTGGATTCATCCACCAGGCGCAACTCCAGCGTCGCAGTACGGCCCAGGATGTCCTTGGCCTTGGCGGTATCTTGCACGCCAGGCAGCTGCACCACGATGCGATCCAGACCTTGCTGCTGAATCACGGGCTCTGCCACACCCAACTCATTGATACGGTTGTGCAGCGTGGTGATGTTTTGCTTGAGCGCCTGCTCTTGCACCTTGCGCAGCGCTTCAGGCTTGATGGAGGCACGCAAACGGCCGTCGGCACCTTCACCCACCACGGTAGCGACCAGATCCGGGAACTGGTCCGCAATCAGGTTGCGGGCCGCTGTCAGGCTGGCTTCGTCGCGCAGGCGAATTTCGATCGACTGGCCATCGCGGTTGATACCGCCGTGGCGAATGCTCTTGTCGCGCATCATGGAGCGCAGATCACCCGCCAGCGAATCGGCACGCTTGGTCAGCGCGGCCTGCATATCCACTTGCAGCATGAAGTGCACACCACCACGCAAGTCCAAGCCCAGGTACATGGGGTTGGCACCCAGCGACGAAAGCCACTGCGGTGAGCGCGACACCAGGTTCAGCGCCACGATGTAACCAGGGTCAGCAGGGTCGCTGACCAAGGCGCGCTCGATCACGTCCTTGGCTTTGAGCTGCTCGTCGGGCGTATTGAAACGCGCACGCACCGAGCTGCCTTCCAGACTCAGAACGTCGGGTGACAGCGATGCGGACTGCAGCGCACTCTCCACACGGGCGAGCACACCTTCGTCGACCTTGATCGAGGATTTGGCCGAGGACACTTGCACCGCAGGTGCCTCGCCGAAGAAATTGGGCAGGGTGTAAATCACCCCAATGAGTAGCGCGACCACAAGGATCGCGTACTTCCAGACCGGGTATCGGTTCATGATCGCGCTCTATCTCTCACGCTAGAAACAGGGCGCGGCATGCCTACAAAATGCCCACCGGCCCGCTCAACCAGAAGAAAGTCTGGTCTTACTTGACAGTGCCCTTGGGCAGCACTTGCACCACGGCAGAACGCTGGATCTGCACCTTCACGCCTGCGGCGATTTCGACGAACAGGAATTGCTCATCCAAGTCCACCACGCGACCCAGGATGCCACCGGCTGTCGCCACGTCGTCACCCTTGCCCAGCGCTTCCACCATGGCGCGGTGCTCTTTCTGGCGCTTCATCTGGGGACGAATCATCACAAAGTACAACACCACAAACATCAGCACCAGAGGCAGCATGCCGGTCAGGGAGGACATCATGCCGCCTTCAGCAGCAGCGGCGGCAGGAGCGGTTTGGGCAAAAGCAGAAGAAATAAACACGGACGAACTCCACAATGGAATGGGTCAAAAAAGAACAGGCCGAGCGGCCTGCAAGCACTACAGCATAGCCGAGCGCAAGTCAACGAAGCATTGTATGCGTGTGCTTGAACCCAGGCTGCGGCTAAACCCGAGTACCTACCAGTGTTTGCCGCAGTTTTTTTTACGCATAAAATTGGCTTGTAGCGCTTATGCACCAAGCGCTACAAGCTACTTTTTCAGAAGCAACCCTCCATCCAGCCATGAACATCTGCGCAGGCCCTGCGGGGCTGGCGCGTCAATTACGCCTGCTCCGGCAGGCTCTGCCACTGCTGCACCAGGGCCTGCCATTTGCTGCGGGCTGCCTGCACATGGCGCTCTTTGACATGGCCGTAGCCACGAATGTCTTCTGGAATGCGGGCGATCTGCACGGCCAGTGGCAAATTGGCTGCTGACAGCCCCGCCAGCAACATGTCAACGCTGGTGCGGTACTCCGTAATCAGCGCGCGCTCCATCTGGCGCTCTGCCGTTTTGCCAAACGGATCCAGCGCTGTACCGCGCAAGCCCTTGAGCTTGGCCAGCACACCAAACGCGCTGCGAATCCAGGGCTGGTAAGACTTTTTCACCAAGTGGCCCTTGTCGTCCTTGCTGGCCGACAGCGGTGGTGCCAAGTGGTGCACCAGCTTGAAGTCACCCTCAAACATGTCGGTGATCTTGCGGGTGAAGGCCGGGTCGGTGTGCAAGCGCGCCACCTCGTATTCATCCTTGTAGGCCATCAGTTTGAACAGATAGCGCGCTACGGCTTCGCTCAGCTGCGTACCTTGTGCCAAGACACCTTCGGCGGCATGCACCCGGTCCACCACGGACTGGTATTGGGCCGCATAGGCCGCGTTCTGGTAGCCCGTGAGGAACTCCACCCGCTTGGCAACCAGCTCTTGCAGCGAAGGCTTTTTGACGATGCGAATCACCTGCGCCGCCTGGTACAGCGCCTGCACCTCGGCCAGGTTGTGGGCGCAGCGGCGGCCCCATTCAAATGCGGCCTGGTTGTTGGCCACCTGCACGCCATTGAGCTCCATGGCGCGCATCAGCGCTGCATGACTCAGCGGCACCCGGCCCTTTTGCCAGGCGTAGCCCAGCATCAGCGGGTTGGTGTAGATGCTGTCGCCCAGCAGCTGCACGGCCGCCTGCTCGGCATCAAAGCTGCCCACCAGCTCACTGCCCACAGCACTGGCCAGCACCGCTTCACAGCTGCCACCAGGAAACTGCCAGTCTGGGTTGTGCACAAAGGCCGCCGTAGGCGTGCCGTGGGTGTTGAGGGCCACAAAGGTGCGGCCACTTTGCATCACGGCGAGCGAGGCCTTGTTCGCGGCCACGATGGGGTCGCAACCAATCACCAGATCGGCCTTGGCCATGTCCACCTTGGTGGTGTAGATGGCCTCAGGGCGGTTCGCGATCTGGATGTGACTCCAGGTAGCACCACCCTTTTGGGCCAGACCGCCGGCGTCCTGCGTGACCACACCCTTGCCTTCCAGGTGGGCCGCCATGCCCAGCAACGAGCCAATGGTGATCACCCCGGTGCCGCCCACGCCCCCCACCACAATGCCCCAGGCGGTTTCAGCCACAGGCAGCATGGGTTCGGGAATCGCGGGCAGGGCTGACAAATCGCCTTTTTTCTCTTTCTTGGGCTTCTTCAAAGCGCCACCTTCGACAGTGACAAAGCTGGGGCAGAAACCTTTGACGCAGGAATAGTCCTTGTTACAGGTGTTTTGGTTGATGCGACGCTTGCGACCGAAGTCGGTTTCCACCGGCTCCACCGACAGGCAGTTGGATTGCACCGAGCAGTCCCCACAGCCCTCGCATACCAGCTCGTTGATGACCACGGTTTTGTTCGGTGTGGCCATCGTGCCGCGTTTGCGGCGGCGGCGCTTTTCGGTGGCGCAGGTCTGGTCGTAGATGATGGCTGTGCAGCCCTTGATCTCGCGGAACTCGCGCTGGATGCGGTCCAGCTCATCGCGGTGAAACACTTCTATGCCTGGCGGCAGGTCGTTGACCAGCTCGTGGTGCTGGGCGCGCGCAGGGTTGGCATCCAGCGTGTGCGTGCGGCCGTGGTATTTGCTGGGGTCATCGGTCACCACCACCAGCTTGACCACGCCTTCGGCGCGCAGGCTGTGGGCAATCTGCGCCACCGAATGGCCTTCGGGCCGCTCCCCCACGGTCTGCCCGCCCGTCATGGCTACGGCATCGTTGTAGAGCAGCTTGTAGGTGATGTTGGCGCCCGAGGCGATGCTCTGGCGGATGGCCAACAGGCCGCTGTGGAAGTACGTGCCGTCGCCCAGATTGGCAAACACATGGTTTTCGGTGGTGAACGGTGCCTGCCCCACCCAGGTCACGCCCTCACCGCCCATCTGCGTGAAGGTGCTGGTATTGCGGTCCGGCATCCAAGTGGTCATGTAGTGGCAGCCAATCCCGGCCACCGCGCGTGAACCTTCGGGCACACGGGTGCTGGTGTTGTGCGGGCAGCCGCTGCAAAACCACGGCGTGCGGTCGCCTGCACCCACCGGCACCTCGGCCAAGGCGCGCTCGCGAGCGGCAACCACCGCCAGGCGCTGCGCCATGCGCGCTTCAATGTCAGCAGGCACACCCAGCTTTTTCAAGCGTTTGGCGATGGCCTGGGCAATGAGGGCCGGCGTCAGATCGGCCTTGGGGCGCAGCAGCCAGTTTTTACTGGGGTTGGGCATGCTCCATTCACCGCCCGAATCGTCCTCGGACTGCTCATCGAACTTACCCAGCACATTGGGGCGCACGTCAGGCCGCCAGTTGTACAGCTCTTCCTTGAGCTGGTACTCGATGATCTGGCGCTTTTCCTCGACCACCAAAATCTCTTGCAGCCCTTGGGCAAAGTCACGCGTGATCGATGCCTCCAGCGGCCAGACCACATTCACCTTGTGCACGCGGATGCCCAGTTGACGGCAGGTATCGTCGTCCAGCCCCAGGTCGACCAGGGCCTGGCGCATGTCGTTATAGGCCTTACCGCTGGCGATCAGGCCAAAACGGTCGTTGGCACCCTGCACCACGTTGTAGTTGAGCTTGTTGGCCCGCACATAGGCCAGTGCGGCGTACCACTTGTAATCCATCATCCGCGCTTCTTGCTCCAGCGGAATATCGGGCCAGCGGATGTGCAAGCCGCCTGGCGGCATCACAAAGTCCTCGGGCAGCACGATGTTCACGCGGTCTGGGTCCACCGAGATGCTGGCCGACGACTCCACCACCTCCTGGATGGTCTTCATGCCCGACCACAGCCCCGAGAAGCGGCTCATTGCAAACGCGTGCAAGCCCATGTCCAGGATGTCTTGCACATTGCTGGGGAAGAACACCGGCGTGCCACAGGCTTTGAAGATGTGGTCGCTCTGGTGCACCGCCGTGGAGCTTTTACCGATGTGGTCATCCCCCGCCAGCGCAATCACGCCGCCATGCTGGGCAGTGCCCGCCATGTTGGCGTGCTTGAACACGTCCGAGCAGCGGTCCACCCCCGGGCCTTTGCCATACCAGATGCCGAATACACCATCGTATTTTTTGGAGTCTGGGTACAGGTCCAGCTGCTGCGTGCCCCAGACGGCGGTGGCGCCCAGCTCTTCATTCACGCCGGGCTGAAAGACGATGTGGTTGGCTTCCAGGTGCTTTTTGGCGGCCCACAGCGACTGGTCATACGTACCCAGGGGCGAGCCCCGGTAGCCGCTGATGAAGCCGGCGGTGTTCAGCCCGGCTTTGGCATCGCGCTGGCGCTGCAGCATGGGCAGGCGCACCAAGGCCTGGACTCCGCTCATGAAAGCACGGCCATGCTGGAGGTCGTATTTATCGTCCAGCGTCACGCTTTCCAGGGCCTTGCGCACCGCGTCGTTCAGTGGGGCATTCATCGTTGTCTCCTTGTGGGTCGACCATGCGCTGTGCTGGTCGTTTTGTATGTGGGCGATGACCTGAATCCAGTGTAGAAGTGGGCGCGCGATAGGTGATTGCTTTTTTTGCCCACAAATACCAAGATTGAGCAAGATCCTTTCTAAAACAAGGGAAAACGTGAATACTCTGGACAAATTTGACCTCGCCATCCTGGCCCATCTGCAGGCCGATGGCCGCTTGACCAACGCCGATCTGGCGCAGCGGGTGGGCCTGTCTGCCGCGCCCTGCTGGCGGCGTGTGCGTGCGCTGGAGCAAGCGGGCTACATCCGTGGCTACCACGCGGAGATTGACCGCCACAAGATCGGCCTGGGCGTGCTGGGCTTTGTGCGTATTGATGCAGAAATCAGCTCCGGCGCCCGCACCCGAGAGATGGAAGAAGCCATCCGCGCGATTCCCGAGGTGATCTCCTGCCACTACATCAGCGGCAAAGGCATGTTTGAGCTGCAGGTAGTGGCCAAAGACCTGGAAAGCTTTTCCCACTTCACCCGCAACGTGCTGCTGCACCTGCCCAATGTGAAAGACATGCACACCAGCTTTTCGCTGGGGGAAGTGAAGTCCAGCCTGCCGCCGGTCCCCGGCGCACTGTGAGCGTCCACGATGGCACCCACGCCTACAAGTGATGGCCTGCACAAAACCGTTGCTGGCCTGACAATCGGGCGCAATGTCAGACGCACAAGCCTCCCCTACCTCTACGCCTGCTGGCCGCATTCTTGAAGAGCCCGGCACCGCGCCGCCGCCCCAGCCCAGCCCCATGGCATCGACCTGGGCTCCTTTGCGCACCCCCACTTACCGCCTGCTGTGGAGCGTGACGCTAGTCGCCAATATCTGCGTCTGGATGAACGATGTGGCCGCCGCGTGGATGATGACCTCGCTGACCACCTCGCCCGTTCTGGTGGCGCTGGTGCAAACCGCATCCACCCTGCCGGTTTTCTTATTGGGGCTGCCCAGCGGCGCGCTGGCCGACATTCTGGATCGCCGCCGATACTTCATCTTCACGCAGTTCTGGGTGGCCGTGGTGGCCGTGCTGCTGTGCGCCGCGCTGGCGCTGGATGTGATGAGTGCACCGCTGCTGCTGGCCCTGACCTTTGCCAACGGCATTGGCATGGCCATGCGCTGGCCCGTGTTCTCGGCCCTGATTCCGGAAGTCATCAGCAAGCCGCTGCTGCCCTCGGCCATGGCGCTGAACGCGGTGGCCATGAATGCCTCGCGCATCGTCGGCCCGCTGGTCGCGGGTGCCATCATTGCCAGCGCCGGTACGCTGTGGGTGTTTGTGCTGAATGCGCTGATGTCGATCGTGGCCGGTGTCATTTTGCTGCGCTGGCGGCGCGAACAGGCGGCTAACCCGCTGGGGCGTGAGCGCCTGCCCAGCGCCATGCGCGTGGGCCTGCAGTTCATCAAAGAATCCCCACGCATGCGCGCCGTGATTGCGCGCACGGTGGCGTTTTTCTTCATGTCCACCGCCATCATGGCGCTGCTGCCGCTGACGGCCAAGCGCTTTGACGGCATTGGCTTCATCAGCGGCGCTGGGGTGTTCACGGTGTTGCTGGCATCCATGGGGGCGGGCGCCATCATTGGTGCCATGTTTCTGCCGCGCATCCGCCAGGCGCTGGCCGGAGAGCCGCTGGTTCTGAGTGGCACCTGCCTGCAGGCCGCCTCCACCATCGGTGTGGCGCTGGCACCCAATTTGCCGCTGGCCATTGTCTGCATGATGACGGCGGGTCTGTCGCTCATTTCCACCGCCAACACCCTGGGCGTGAAAGCCCAGATGGCCCTGCCCAACTGGGTGCGCGCGCGCGGCATGTCGGCCTACCAGATGTCCATCATGGGCGGCACGGCCTTAGGGGCCGCACTCTGGGGCAAGGTGGCGTCCCTGGCCTCGGTTCCCACCAGCTTGATTGCCGCAGCCATGACCGGCGTGGTGTGCATGCTGATCGTGCAGCGCATCTTCACCGACCGCCAGGTGCTAGAAGACCTCAGCCCCTCCAAAGCCTGGATCCCGCCGCGCCACAGCCAACCCGAAGAAGGGCGCGTGGTGGTGCAGATTGAGTTCATCATCAACCCCGCCAAGGCCAAGCGCTTTCGCACGCTGATGCAGGAAAGCCGCCGCAGCCGCATGCGCCAGGGTGCGCTGCAATGGCGCTTGCTGCACAGCATGGAGCGGCCGGAGCGCTATATCGAGGAAATCGTGGACGAGTCCTGGATCGAGCACCTGCGCCGCTTTGACCGCGTCACGGCCGCCGATGTGGCACTGCGCGAGCGCAAGCTGTCCTTCCATGTGCTGGATGCGCCACCGCGCGTGAGCCGCTACTTTGAAACGGACTGACGCACACCGGTGTACGCTTCTCAAGAAAAAAGGCTGTTTGAGACAGCCTTTTTTTATTGCCATGCCGAATTCAAAAACAAGAGCATTCAGCGCTGGTTAAACAATGACTTCAGATAGAAACCACTGCAGATGCTTTATTTGACGAGCGCAAGTCGCTCTTTTTATGAAAGCATTTATTGCGGAACCGGCAGGCCCTTGGGCCACAGCGCCCACAGGCGCAGCGGCTGCTTGATGCGGCCGGCCAAGTCACCGGCTTCTTTGCCCCAGCCCATGAAGTAGTCGGCACGCACCGCGCCCACAATGGCGCTGCCCGTGTCCTGCGCCATCACCAGGCGCTTGTATTCCACCTCCATGCCCTTGGAGTACAGCCACACCGGCGTGCCATAGGGAATGCTGCCACGGTCCACGGCGATGGAGCGCCCGGGCGTCAGCGGCACCCCTTGCGCGCCCTTGGGGCCAAACTGGGCGTCCAGCCCTTCCAGGGTCTCTTCCTTAAAGAACACATAGCGCGGGTTGCTCCACAGCATCTCCTGCACGCGGCCAGGGTTCACCGCAATCCAGGCGCTGATACCGGGCCAGCTGGCATCGGTGATCAGGCTGCGATCCAGCAGCCAACGCCCCACGCTCTTGTACGGCTGGTCATTCGTGCCCGCATAGGCCAGGCGAATCTGGCGCACGCGGCCATCGGCCTCGGTCACGCGCAAGCGGCCCGAGCCCTGAATGTGCAGCACCAGGGCATCGATCGGGTCGTTCAACCAGGCGATTTCACGCCCCGCCAGGGCGGCCTGGGCTTCCGGCAGCGTATCGATCTGCTGGCGCGTGTACCAGGGCTTGCGCACGCCGAACCCTGCCGGGGTGCTGTAGAGCGGAATGTTGAACTCTGCCGTGCGCACGCGCGAGCCCACCATTTCGGGCTCATAGTACGACGTCAGCATGCCCTGCGATTTGCCATCCAGCGACTCCACGCGATAAGGCTGCAGATTGGACTGCAGCCAGTGGCTTTGCTCTTCGGCGCTGGCAATGCTCATGCGGCGCACGTCGTGGCACAAAGGGGCCAGCGCCGCAGGTGGGCGCTCGCAGCTGCGCAGCCACGCATTCCAGGCTTCGTGCAGAGCATCACTCTGAAAACCGGGCAGCTCGGCCCAGCGCACGGGAAGCCAGCGGCTTTTCACGCGGTAACTGGCAGGGCCCAGCGGAGCCGTGTCCACCACCTCTCCTGTCGGGAAGCTGGTTGCAGGACCATCATGCGAGGAAGCGGGGCCACGCGGGCCAGTGGAGCACGCAGCGAGGGTGCCTACAATCAGCGCCATCGAAACACGGAGCAGGAGAGATACGGTCATGGGGCTGATTTTGCTTGAAGCTTTGCTTGCTTTGGTCATTCTGGTCGCGATTGTCTGGTGGACAATGTTTCAAGGTCGTTCCAAGGGGGAACTCGATCCCCCCGAAGACATCCAAGACAAGGACTGATCTGTGTGCGGCTGCAATTCCTACGGCAGCCATCTGGTGCGACTGATACACCCACGGAAGCAGCTTTTCACAATGGAATGCCTGTCGCGCTACGGTCGTAGCGCACATCACGCGAAGGAAAAAACCATGCGCAAGAACCTCACCATTACCGCCGCTGTGGCCGCCGCCCTGCTGATTTCTGGCTGTGCTGCCACCGACGGCATGTCTACCAACACCAAGCGTACCGCCACTGGCGCTGGCGTAGGTGCTCTGGCAGGTGCTGCCATCGGTGCAGCCACCGGCGGCAAGGCCGGCGTGGGCGCTGTTGCCGGTGCAGCCATTGGCGGCCTGGGCACTTACATCTGGTCGCAAAACCAGGAAAAGCGCAAACAAGAAATGGAAGCGGCCACTCAAGGTACAGGCGTGGGCGTCACGCAGACTGCCGACAATCAGTTGAAGCTGGATATCCCCAGCGACATCTCGTTCGACACCGGCCGCTATGACATCAAGGGCAACTTTGCCCCCATCCTGGATCGTTTCGCCGAAGGTCTGCGCAGCAGCCCCACTGCAGAAGTGCGCATCGTGGGCCACACCGACAGCACGGGCTCGGATGCCATCAACAACCCGCTGTCGCTCAACCGTGCCAACAGCACACGTGACTACCTGATGCACCGTGGCGTCAGCGGCAGCCACATTGCCACCGAAGGTCGCGGTTCCTACCAGCCTATCGCCTCCAACAGCACCGCTGAAGGCCGCGCGAAAAACCGCCGTGTAGAAATTTTTGTGGGCGAACGTTCACAATAAAAAATAGCACCTAGCGCTTGTCCAGCAAGGGCTAGATGGCAAAAAGGCTCTGAAGTTATTCAGAGCCTTTTTTGTGCCTGCTGTATCGCTAGATTTACAGCTGACCGTGGGCGCGCAACACGTTGGCCAATTCCACAGCCGATTTCACCTGCATCTTGTCAAACACGCGGGCGCGGTGCACTTCCACGGTGCGCACGCTGATGTCCAGCTGGTCGGCAATCAGTTTGTTGGGCACCCCTTCGACCACCAGCTTCATGACCCCGCGCTCGCGGTCCGTCAAATCGGCCAAGCGATGCATCAGCGCATGGCGCAGGGCCGTCGCTTCCAGGTAGGCTGTGGATTGCTGCAGTGCCTGCTCAATGCGGTCTACCAACACGTTGTCAGAGAACGGTTTTTCACAGAAATCGAAAGCCCCTTGCTTGACGGTCTGCACCGCCGTAGGCACGTCTGCATGCCCGGTCAAGAAGATGACGGGCACCGTCTCGATCACCCCTTCGCGCTGCTTGAGCAGCTCAAACAAGGCCAGGCCACTCATGCCCGTCATGCGCACATCCAGCAGCAGACACTGGGGATGACGGGGCACTGGCCGCGCATCGATCATCTGCAAAAAGTCTTCTGCACAGCTAAAACTCTCGCTATACAAACGACGCGAACGCAGCAGCCACGCCAAGGCGTCGCGTACATCTGCGTCGTCGTCCACGATATACACCGTGGCGTTAGTCACTGGTTCCATAGGTTCAGCTTAACTTTTCTTGGGTCTCAGCCACAGGCAGGCTGAAGGTAAACACCGTCCCACGTGGGGCATTGGCGCTGTGGCGCAATTCTCCGCCATGTTGTTCCATGACCGTGCGGCACATGCTCAACCCCAGTCCCATGCCTTCATGCTTGGTGGTGAAGAAAGGGGTAAACAGCTGCTCCGCCACTTCGGCGGGAATGCCACTGCCCTGGTCTGCCACCGCGAACACCACACGGCCTGCTGATTCGCTCCAGCGCGCCTGAATGGTGAGCTTGCGCTGACTGGCATCTACGGTTTCCATGGCCTGCATGGCATTGCGAGCCAAGTTCAGCAGCACCTGTTCGATCATAGTGGTATCACACACCACAGGCGGCAAACGCGGCTCAATCTCCACATCCACCATCACGCCCAGCTTGCTGGCCTGCAGGCGCACCAGTGGCATCACGGCATCCAGCAGCTCCTCGGCCGCAATGGCCTCGTGCGTCTGGCTGCGGCGGCGCACAAAGTCACGCACGCTCTTGATCACCTTGCCCGCCCGGTCCGCCTGAAAGGCAATCCGCTGCATCGCTGATTTCAGCTCTTGCAGGCGCTGGCTGAGCGTGGAAGGGCTCAGTTGCGACAGATCGCCATCGCTGTGCAGCATGTTCAGCGAGCCGTTGGCATAGCTGGACATGGCCATCAAAGGCTGCGTCAGCTCATGGCTGAGCAGCGAGGCCATCTCACCCACCGTGGCCAGGCGTGCCGTGGCCTGCAAACGCTCATGCGAAGCACGCGAGAGCTCTTCCATACGACGCTGCTCGGTGATGTCAATAAACGCGCTCATCCACCCCGTTTGCTGACCCTGCGCATTGATCAGCGGTGCCTCAAAAATCAGTACCGGAAAGCGTGTGCCATCTTTGCTCATAAAGACCGACTCATGCCCCTCGCGGGCGGCAGGAATGGCCCCAGACAGGCGCCGCGCCTGACGCCGCACGTATTCCTCTGCCAACTCCGGCGGCCAATACGGAGCAAAACTCTGCCCCAGCAACTCTTCCGCACTGAACCCCACCATGGCGCAAAACGCCGGGTTCACATAGCTGATGCGGCCTTGCAAATCGCGGGCACGCAAGCCGGTGATGAGGGAGTCCTCCATCGCCTTGCGGAAAGCCAGCGCATCACCCAGATCACGCTCAGCCCGCAAACGTCGACGGTTGTCGCGCACCAGCACCACCATCACCGACCCCAGAGCAATCGCCATGCCGGTGACCAGCGCCGTCAGGACGTTGGGAAATACGCTGGGCGCGCGGTGCCAGCTGTCCAGCCGCAGCACCATGGTGTTGCCCGGCAAATCCAGCAACTGCTGCGCTGTAAACACGCGCGAACCGCGCCAGGCCGCGCCCACCAAGGCCAGGCGTGTGCCATCGGGCTCGGTGAAGGACACTTCCTGGCTTTGCGTGAGGTTCTTGCTCAACTGCGTCAGCAAAATGTTCTGCAGCGAATAAGTGCCCACCATGAAGCCCTTGAGCTGACCGTTTTCCACCTGTGGCAAACACACTTCCATCAGCTCTGCGCCCATGGTGTCGCCCAGAATCTGGAAATAACTTGCCGAGTAGGAGGCCGTGTTGGTGCGTTTGGCATTCGTGCACGCAGCCACGGCGTTGCTGAACGATTCTTCGCGGCTGCCCACGTCCCACTCCAGGGCGCGGTAGGGTGTTTCAGCGGCATGCAGCACATGCATCTCGGTGTTGCGCCACTCCACCCGCAGCAGCTCCCGGCGCACCTGCATCATCTCCGCCACGCGCACGCTCCACTGCGTGGGCGTGGCATGCGGTGCACCCACTGCCTGCAAATCCTGCAGATTGCGATTCAGTCCAGCGCGAATTTCCACCACAGCCTGGGCGGCATCACGGTCCAGTTTGTCTTGCACCTGTGAGGCCTCATAGCGACCCGCCAGCCAAACCATGATGATGAGCATGCCCAGCACCAGAATAACCAACAGCGTCCAGAGGGACCAACGGCGCCATGCGCTGTGCCAGCGCTGCCACGGCCAAGGCTGTAGAGGATTTACAAACAACGATGTTCCAAAGCAGGCAAGCGCTGACGCACTTGCTGCAAAAATGCAGCGTCCAGCACTGCATACGTGATACCAGCACCGGCGGCCGTTTGCTCCGCCAGCACTTGCCCCCATGGGTCCACCACCATGCTGTGCCCCCAGGTTTCACGGCCATTCACGTGCTGCCCGCCCTGCGCGGCGGCCAGCATCCAGCATTGGTTTTCCACTGCACGGGTGCGCAGCAGCAATTCCCAATGTGCACGGCCCGTGGTACAGGTGAAGGCGGCGGGGGCCAGCAGAATATGCGCCCCCTGGGCCGCATGCTGACGGTACAGCTCCGGAAAGCGCAAGTCATAGCAGACGCTCAGCCCCAGCTTCCACACCCGGCCGCTGCGGTCGGTCATGTCCGCCACAACCGGTCGGCTGCCGGGCTCAATCACCACGGCTTCGTCGTAATGCTCCTGCTCCGTGGTGAAACGAAAAAGATGGATTTTGTCGTAATACGCCGTGCACTCACCGCGCGGATTAAAGAGCATGGACGTGTTGTGTACCCGCTGCGCGCTGGCCGTCTGTATTGGCACGGTACCGCCGACGAGCCATATGCCATGGGTCTGCGCCCAAGTCGCCATCGCCTGCTGAATGGGGCCCTTGCCCAATGTTTCCGCCCATGCCAGTTTGTCGGTGTCTTTCCAGCCCAGCCCACAGAAATATTCGGGCAGCACCAGCAGCTCGGCCCCTTGCGCACTGGCACGTGCGACCAGCTTTTGTGCACAGGCCAAGTTCTCCGAAACATCAGGGGTGGAAACCATTTGCAAAACAGCAACTTTCATGGCGTGCTCCCTTGCGCTTCCAGCGCTTTTTTGCTGACGGGCTCCACCACCGGATCCGCCCAGGTGCCCTTGATATGGAAGGTGCGTGTGGCGGCTTCCATCAATGGGCCTCGCAAGAACATCTGGGCCAAAAAGCTTCCCAGCCCAATGACCGGGTTGATGGCCGTCGCCGCCAGTGAAGCCGTCATGGCGTTGATCTCTGGCACCACCACCACTTTCAGGTCCTGCGTCTCATCAACCAGGCTGGCCTTGCCCTCCATCAGCACGGCTGCGTTCAAGCCTTTCATCTGCAAGTTGTTGGTACGCGCCATGCCTTTTTCCACGCTGATATCACCACGCACGTAATCAAACGCAAAGCCCTGGCTGAACACATCGCGAAAATCCAGTGCCATCCGCCGTGTCAGCGATTGCAGGCTCAACACGCTCAGCAACTTGCCCATGCCAGGCTCCACTTTCAGGAACTGGCCTTTTTCTACCTGCATGTGCACACCACCATCCATGCTCTGCCAGTGGGGCGTGATCGGTGCGCCCTGCCATGCGATATTGCCACTGAGGCGCCCCAGCCCATCGCGAATGACATCGGGCATACCAAAACGCTCCAGCAGCTTCCCGGAGCTTTCCATTTCCAACAAAAAGCTCAGGTGGGTCGAACGGGGCGCGCCACGTGCTGCAGCCCCCCAATAGCCATTGGCCCGCCAGCGTGCTTCAGACGTAGTCAGATCAAACTGTTCCAGCATCCACTCACGCCCAAACTGCCCCACGCTGTTGCGCGCTTTGAGCTGCAGCTTGCCCAGAGACTTGCCTGCGATTTCCAGACGCTCCACCTCAATATCCAAGGCAGGCAAAGATTCCAACTCCGCGTTGTCGGACCCAGCAGGTTCCTGATTCAGCCGCTGCACCTCCGCCTTTGGCACCGACAGGTGTGTCAAGCGTGCAAAGACGCGCCCGGAAGTATCCGCATCTCCCGCTGGGCGGTATTCGACCGTTCCCGCAAAGTGCTTGGCATTCAAACGGCTGCGCCAGACGCCTTCTGTCTGCGTCAGGTCTGCCTGCACCCCTTCCAGCTCCCGCCCCTGCAGCAGCAAGCGATCCACATTCAACCGGATCTTGTGCGGCAACCACATGGCGGACTGCGGCGATGCCACATTTTTCACCCCGTTGCCTCCGGTTTTCAACACATCCAGCCAAGCATCCACATCCAATGACGGTTGCTGCACGTCGGCAACCACACCATCACCGCCATGTGCCACCGGGGCGGTGCCCACCACAATCTGTCCTCGCAGCACCTTGGAAGGCGCTACCGACACGTCTTGCACATAGTGCACAAATCCGCGCTCGCCCACATCCACCCGCAAATCCTGCTGGTGCTGCTCATTCACAGACTGCAGCACACCCAAACCCAGGCTCTCGTCAGCGGCTTTGCCGAAGGGCGCCGGTAAATTCAGCGCAAGCCCACGCAAGTCTGAGCGTACCCATACCTTCTGCACCCCATGGCTGGCTGCCACCTCCACGGTATACGCAGCCAGCCCGCTGGCACGTGCCGCGATCTGAGCCATCAGGGGGACGTTGCCATCTTTTTGCAATCCCACGGCGGTCGCAGTACCGCGCGCCTGCAGATTCACACCGCGCTCCAGCGAGGGCATCCCGCCTTCCATCTTGAAGCCTCCGCCCAATGTTTGTCCACGCACGTTCTGCAGCTCAAAGCCCTGCTCATGGAACTGCACTGTGCCTTGCAACTGCTGCAACTGCGGCGTTTCCGGATTGAATTGCAAGCCGTTGTTTTGAAAACCTACTCGCCCGCGCACCGTGGTTTTATCCAGGTGATCAATGGGCAAATCCAAGTCAAACGCGATGTGGGCATCGCCCTGTGCCTTGGCAGTGTCCAGTGCATGGCTGGTAAAACCTGACAAGGGCGATTGTTTGACCAGCCCCAATGCGGCATTCAAATCGGTATGCCCCACGGCATTCACTGTGAGATGCGGATGCTTCAGATCAAGGATCTGCGCAGCCACGGAGCCCATACGTAGCTTGGGGAATCCGGCAAATCCCGTGTCGGCCTGCTGAACATGCATGGCCGATCCCTCAAAAACCAAAGTGCCACTCAACCCGGTCAGCGCTGGCCAAGCTTTCTGCCCGGGAGCAGACAATGCGGGGGGGACAAAAGCGTAGACCACGTCCTGGACAGGGGCCTTGATCCAGAAACGACCTGTACCGGGTCGATCAAATGGCATATCGTGCAAATTGCCTCGCACCTCAAACTCTACCTGGCTGCCTCGCCCCTGCTTAACGCTGTCACGCACGTAATGGCGCGCCATTTCTGGCACCTCCAGCGGCAAATAGCGGTGCACTTTCGCACCATCTGCACGCTGCAGCTGCCCTTGCAGCTGCAAATAACCGGGCAAGCGATCCTGAGCCGCCTCCCCCATCTCCCAGAAGCCATGCAACACGCCTTGAGCGTCCGCATTCGCGAACTGCGCTTGCGGCACCTCAACCTTGAGCCGCCCCTGCTGGATGCGCCAGCGCACCTGCGCTTCCAAGGTATCCAGTGCAATGGAGGGCTCCTCAAACACCCCAGGGAAATGCAAGGCCCCGGCCTGCATCGCTAAGCTGGCTTTTCCACCTTGCGCGGTCAGTTCAAACGCTGCGTCCAGCCCTTCAAGCCCAGGGACTCCCACCCCCACGTCAACAGGCTGTGCAGGCAAAGCCAGCTGTGCCACTTGCCCGCTGGCCCGGTAGCTCTGGAGACTCTGCCACGTCAGCTGCAGCTGGCGCAGCGCGCCCTTGGGCGCCCAGCGGATCATTTCCTGGCGAACGCCTGCGGGAATGGGCAGGGACTGTGCCACCTGACCCACCATCGCCAGGTCCGCATAGTCCAGCTCGACATAGGTGCTGGCGGGCGCTGAGGCCGGACCTTCCACCTTCACCGCCCAGTTGCTGGTCGGCCATTGGCTACCGTCCGTGCGCTGGAAGCTGAAGTCCTTGCCACTCACCCCCCAACGCTGCGCCTGCCAGCTTCCTTCAAAGCGCCCCTTCAACTGCTGCACATCCAAATCCGCCACCTGGGCGTCTTGCCACTGCACCTGTGCTTGGGCCAACACCAGATCCGCCGTCACCCCTACAGGTTGGCCATGCTGGATGTCCACCCAGGCACGCGCCCAGCCATTGCCCTGGATAGCTTGCACACCCCATGCCTGTGGCCAAGGTAGCGAGGGCACTTGCTCCAGGTGCACCGAGGCATACCACTGGCCGCTCCAATTCATCCACGGCGCTTTGGAGGAGGGCAGCAAGGGCTGTCGAAACGCGCCCACCAGCTGCATGCGCTCGCGCTCGCCGGCCTCAGGAGTGGCGTCCACCCGCAGCACATGGCTCCAGTGACGATTACGTATCGTCACATCGACATCGCGCCACTGCACGGTTGCCCGCGCACGCTGCTCATCCGTGAAATGCACACGACCTTGCCGAATCACCAGCTCAGGCTGCTCCAGCAACCAGTCCAAGGCCGTACTTTCAGTCGAATCGCCCTGCACCACATCCAGGCCAGCCACTTGCCAGCGTCCATCCGGCAGATGGCGAATATCCAGCTCTGGCGCATCGATATAGAGCTGCTCTAGACCCAGCCGCAACAACGACCGTGCCGACACAGTGGCCGTCACGCTCTGCAGCTTCAGCGCTTCCCGGCCTTGGGGATCCAGCACATGCACGCCAGATAGCAACACCACAGGGAACAGACTGTCGGACTGAGCCGAGATGGCATCGATCCGAACCGGTGCCCCCAAAGCCTGCGTCGCCAAGCGTTCCACTTCAACGCGCCACTCACCAATTCGCGGCACAATGAATCCATGGAGAGTCCCCCAGACCGCTGCCAGCAGTAGCCAGAAAGCCAGCACCAAGCCCAATGACCAGCGGGCAATGTGGGCAAAAATGCGTAACTGGCGCGAGGGATTGAGACTCGGATCGATCATTCGTGGGTTCACAGGTGGCTGGAATTATCACCCGCTTGCTCTGTTCAGGGCATGACACCAAGGGTAACGGCCTCAAGCATCTGTGAACTCGCACCAATCAGTGCCAAGCATGCAGATCGCAGACCATATTCAGACGCCTATTGCGAGCCCAGCGGCCGCTCACTCGCGCTTTTGGCAACGCCTCCATCGCCGTTATGCCGATGTCATGGCAGTGCTGCCGCCAGGCCCACCTGATCGCACCACCATCGCCCACGCTTTGCAGCAACTGCAAACCCAGCATGGTCTGGAGCTGTCCGCGGCGTTGCGCGTGTTGCGCCAACTGGTAATGGAACGCCTGATGGTGCTGGATTGCGCACAAGCCGCTGACTTAGCCACCATCACCCGTGGCGTGACTGCTCTGGCTGAATTGGCGCTGGACCGCGCCTGCACCCATGTGCGCCAGGAATTGGATGCCCGCCACGGAGCCCCCAGCGGCCCTGATGGCGAAGCCGTACCTCTGTGGATCATTGGGATGGGCAAATTTGGCGCTCGCGAGCTCAATGTCTCCAGCGACATTGACCTCATCTACGTGTACGAACAAGAGGGTGAAACACTCGGCCTCGCGGACGGGCGCGGCAAGATCAGCAACCACGAATACTTTGGCAAAGCCGTCAAAGCCATCTACACCCTGATCGGCGATACCACCGAGCACGGCTTTGTGTTTCGCGTGGATCTGGCTTTGCGACCGCACGGCAACTCGGGGCCCGCAGCCATCAGCCTGTCCTCACTCGAGGACTATCTGCAGGTGCATGGCCGCGAGTGGGAGCGCTTTGCCTGGCTCAAAAGCCGCGTCGTCGCCCCCTTCGCGGACGTGCAAGCACCCAATGTACAGGCACTGCGCGCCGTAGTGCTGCCTTTCGTGTTCCGCAAATACCTGGACTACAGCGTCTTTGACTCGTTGCGCACACTGCACCGTCAGATCCGTGAGCATGCGGCGCGCCGCAGCGCGGGCCACCCCGAGCGCGCCAATGACGTGAAACTCTCGCGCGGCGGCATTCGAGAGGTGGAATTCACCGTCCAGCTGCTGCAAGTGGTGCGCGGTGGCCAGTTTCCAGAACTGCGCTGCCGCCCCACCCTGGAGGCGCTGCAACGCCTGGCACGCGCCAACCTCATGCCGCAGGACACGGCCGATCAGCTCGCGCAGGCCTATACCTTTTTGCGCAATGTGGAGCACCGCATCCAGTACCTGGACGATCAGCAAACCCATGTGCTGCCCACACGCGACGACGATCTGGCATGGATTGCCCAGACCATGGGGTGTACTGACATCCGCAGCTTTTTGCTGCAGCTGGATACACACCGCGAGCTGGTGGCCCAGGAATTTGACATTTTGCTGGGCGCCAACCAGGCCGGGCAATGCCAAAGCGGGCTGTGCAACGGTCCGCGCTCGGTCACCGGCGCTGCCAACGCCCCCGATCTGGAAACTTTGATTGAGCAGCTGCCCGCCCAAATGGCCACGCGCATTACCGAGTGGCGCGACAACATCAAAGTGCGCGGCTTGCGCGACGAAGCGCGAGCCCGCTTATTTCGACTGGTACAGCAAACGGCCCAACGTGTGGGCAGCGGCGCTTTGGAAGAAAGTGCCGCCATTCGTTTCATCAACTGGCTGGAGCCTTTGCTGCGGCGCGAAAGCTATTTGGCGCTGCTGCTGGAGCGCCCCTCCGTCCATGAGCGCTTGCTGGATCTTCTGGGGGCCGCCAAGTGGCCCGCACGCTATCTGCAGCAGCACCCCGGCGTGATCGATGAACTGGCCAGCGACCAGCTTTTTACCGAGCGCTTTAACGCCGCTGACTTCGAAAACGAAATGGCGCTGCGGCTAAAAGCCTTGGAAAGCACCGGCGAAGACGACGACGAGAATTTGCTCAATCTGTTGCGCCGTGCCCAGCATGCGGAAACCTTCCGCACCTTGGCCCGCGATGTGGAGGGCGCCATCACTGTCGAGCAGGTGGCCGACGACTTGAGTGCGCTGGCAGACAGTGTCTTGCGCGTCACCGCCCAATGGTGCTGGGCACGCCTGAAACAACGCCACCGTGAAGATCCCCAGTTCGGCATCATTGGCTACGGAAAGCTGGGTGGCAAAGAGCTGGGTTATGGCAGCGATCTGGATATCGTTTTCATCTTTGACGACGACGATGACAACGCGGCCGAGATTTATACCGCCTGGGTGCGCAAGCTGATCAACTGGCTCACCGTCAAAACCGGGGAAGGCGATTTGTACGAAATCGACACCGCCTTGCGCCCCAATGGCAATTCGGGCTTGCTGGTCACCAGCTTCAAGTCCTATGCGGACTACCAGCAGCAACGCGGCAGCAACACGGCATGGACCTGGGAGCACCAGGCCATGACACGGGCGCGCTTTGTGCTGGGTAGCGACGCCCTGCGCCAACGCTTTGATGCCGTGCGCTCTGCCGTCATCACCGCAGAGCGCAATGCGCCGTCGCTCAGGGAAGAAATCGTGAACATGCGGGAGCGAGTGCGCCATGCACACCCGGTACGCAGCGAGCTGTTCGACGTCAAGCACAGCCACGGAGGCATGGTGGACGCGGAGTTTGCCGTGCAATACCTGGTGCTCTCGCAGTCTGGAAAGCACCCAGAGCTGACGGGCAACGTAGGCAATATCGCCTTGCTGCAACGCGCCGAAGCAGCCGGATTGCTGCCAGCGGGCGTGGGGCAGGCAGCCGCAGTGGCCTACCGGGAATTGCGACGCATCCAGCACACATCGCGTCTGGATGAAGGCAATGGTCTGGTCAGCGCCCACCTCATCACCGCCCACCGCGATGCAGTGCTGGCGCTGTGGCAGGCAGTTTTTGCGCAGGAATAACCCCATTTCAAAATTTCCCGGGTCATTCCCGCCGCCAACACGGCCTCAAAATGTAAGAATGTGTTCAACTGCGTTTGAACTCAGATGAACCTCGTTGAACTCAACCTCTCGACCATTCCCTTTGGCCAACCTATCCCTTTCGCGCTGCGCGGCGTAGGCGGAGGCTTGCTGGCCAACAAAGGGCATGTCATCCGCTCTGCAGACGATCTGCGCGTGCTGCTTGCCCGTGGCCAGGTTTTGTATGTTGATACCGACGAGTCGGGGGAAAGCTACCGCGCCTTCTTGTCGCAGATTCAGTCCTTGCTGCTCTCCAACAAGCCCCTGAATCAGATCGCCAACATGACGCTGCAGACCACGGTGGCAGCGGTCAAAGCCCCTACCGACGACGGCCCACCTCCCTGGCGCGAGTGGCAGCTGGGTCTGACTCAGTTGCTGCGCAACCCCGATCCTGCGGACTTTGCCCAGCGTTTTCTGGATTTGTTTTCGGCCCTGAACAACTACCTGCTCAAGAACCCGGACGGGGCTTTGCTGGCGTTGATGCAGATGTCTGCCGAAGAAACCCGCTACTACAGTGCCACGCACTCCATGCTGGCGTCGGTCATCTGCATGACCGTCGCGCGCGAAACCCTGCGCTGGCCCGAGAACCGCGTGCAACCCCTGGGCTGTGCGGCGCTGAGCATGAATATTGGCATGGCCCAGCTGCAAGATGAGCTGGCACAGCAAAGCACTCCGCTTACCCCCCTGCAGGCGCAAGAGGTTGATCAGCACTCGGACGCCTCTGTGAGCATCTTGCGCGCCATGGGTATTGCCGATCCGCTATGGCTGGATGCCGTGCGCACCCACCACCACCGCGCGCCCGGCAAGCTGTCGGAGAAAACGCTGGGCCAGCAAATGGCGCGTTTGATCCAGCGCTCGGACATTTTTGGCGCCCGCATTGCGCCGCGCGTCAACCGCGAGCCCATGTCCGTCACCTCGGCCATGCAGGCCAGCTATTACGACGAGACCAAGTCCATGGATGAGGCTGGCGCAGCGCTGGTCAAGGCGCTGGGCATCTACCCGCCCGGGGCCTGGGTCAAGCTGGCCAGTGAAGAAATTGGCGTGGTGGTGCGCCGCGGTGCCTCCGCGGCCACGCCGCGCGTTGCCGTGCTGCTCAACCGTGCTGGCATGGCTACAGGCGAGCCCATTCCGCGTGACACAGCACAGGCAGCTTGGAAAATTGTCAGCCCTGTCGCACACAAAGAAGTGCGGGTTCGCCTACCGCTGGAGAAATTGCTGGCCCTATGATCATTCGAAACAGCTGCTAACGACTTTCTTGCTAGTTTTTGGGGAACTAACCCCAAACTACAGATTCAGATAGCTCTGTAAGGGTTTGATCCCGGCCAGTTTCAGTGTTGCGAAGCCGACCTTTGTGTTTGTCCGTCTTGGGGTGCATCTCCTCCCTCCCTCTCTTAATTCACTTCAAGACGCTTCGCAGCCTTTTTATTCCCCCCAAGGGCACCGCAAGGTGCCCTTGTTTTTTGCAGCTACCACGTTGCATGTGGATTTTGCGCAGTGCAGCATCCGGCAGGGGCACCTACAATCCCGGGTCATGAGCCTGTCTTCCATCTCCGCCCTTTCTCCGCTTGACGGCCGCTACGCCGCCAAGCTTTCCGCCCTGCGCCCCATCATGAGCGAGCAGGGGTATATGCACCGCCGTGTTCAAGTGGAAATCACTTGGTTCATCGCACTCTCGGACGCCGGCTTTGCCGAATTCGCGCCGCTGAGCGAAGGTGCACGTACTTACTTGCACGGTTTGGTCAGCAACTTCTCCGAAGCTGATGCCGAGGCGATCAAGGAAATTGAGAAGACCACCAACCACGACGTGAAGGCCGTGGAGTACTGGATCAAGGGCAAGTTCGATGGCCGCCCCGAGCTGCAAAAAGCGGCGGAGTTCGTGCACTTTGCCTGCACCAGCGAAGACATCAACAACACCAGCCACGCGCTGCAGATCCGTGTCGGCCGCGACATGGTGGTGCTGCCCGCACTGGACCGCATCGTGCTGAAGCTGCGCGAAATGGCGCACCAGTACGCTGAAGTGCCCATGCTCAGCCGCACCCACGGCCAGACCGCATCCCCCACCACCGTCGGCAAGGAAATTGCCAACGTGCTGGTGCGCCTGCAAAAGGCCGTGGACAACATTGCCAACGTCAAGACGCTGGGCAAGATGAACGGCGCCGTGGGCAACTACAACGCCCACCTGTCGGCCTGGCCTGACTTTGACTGGGAAGCTTTCTCCAAGCAAGTGATCGAGTCGCCCGAACCCCAAGGTCTGGGCCTGACGTTCCAGCCCTACTCGATCCAGATCGAGCCGCACGACTACATGGCCGAGCTGTTCGACGCCGTGGCCCGCGCCAACACCATCCTGGTGGACTTCTCGCGCGACGTCTGGGGCTATGTCTCGCTGGGTTACTTCAAGCAACGCCTGAAGGCCGGTGAAATTGGCTCGTCGACCATGCCGCACAAGGTCAACCCCATCGACTTCGAAAACGCCGAAGGCAATCTGGGCCTGGCCAATGCGATCTTGAAGCACCTGTCCGAGAAGCTACCCGTCAGCCGCTGGCAGCGTGACCTGACCGACTCCACCGTGCTGCGCAACATCGGCGTGGCACTGGGTTACGCCACCCTGGCCTACACCTCGCTGATGACTGGTCTGAACAAGCTGGAGCTGAACGAAGAGCGTCTGGCCGAAGACCTGGACCACGCCTGGGAAGTGCTGGCCGAGCCGATCCAGACCGTGATGCGCCGCTACGGTGTGCAAGGTGCCTACGAGAAGCTCAAGGAAGTGACCCGTGGCAAGACCGTGCACGCCGAAGACCTGCACCGCCTGATCAACGGCCTGGAGATTCCCCAGGCCGACAAGGACCGTCTGCTGGCCATGACCCCTGCGTCGTACATCGGCAAGGCGGCCGAATTGGCCCGCCGCGTGTAAAACGCAAAACCATAGCTGCTAGCGCTTTCCAAACAAGCGCTTCAGCAACAAAGAGCTGCCAATGCGAGGAAATACCTGCTCAGGCAGCTCTTGTTTTTGAACCCTCTTTTTTCAGCCCGCCTGCGGGCACGCTTGCAAAGACACCCGCCATGGCTCTGAAATCCACCGTCTACAAAGTCAATCTGTCGATTGCCGACATTGACCACAACTACTACGCCGACCACAACCTGACCCTGGCGCGCCACCCCAGCGAGACGGACGACCGCATGATGATCCGTCTGGTGGCCCTGGCACTCAACGCCTGGCAGCTGCAGGCGCTGTGCAACGGCGACGGCACCCTGGGCTTTGGCGTGGGCCTGTCCGACCCGGACGATCCAGACGTGCACATCACCGACTACACCGGCCAAAAACGCCTGTGGATCGAAGTCGGCCAGCCCGAAGAAAAACCCATCAACAAGGCCTGCAACAAGTCCGACCACGTGCTGGTCTACCCCTTCAACCACGCCGCCAACGTCTGGTGGAAGGGGCTGGAAGGCAAGGTCAACCGCCAAAGCAAGCTGGAAGTGCTGTACATCGACTCCGACATCGCCCAGCAGCTGGGCAGCCTGGCCGAGCGCAGCATGCAGCTGCAAGCCACCATCCAGGAAGGGCAGCTGACGCTGTCGAGCAACCTGGGCACGGTGTTTGTCGAGCCTGAGCGCTGGAAATAACCCCCGAAAAAGCTGCGCCCTACAATGCGGCCCAGTTTTTCACACTTCTATAAGACTTCAACGGTTGCTGCCATGAACATCATTCGCTTCTCCGACCTGTGCGCCCAAGGCAAAGTCCAGGGCCAGCGCGTTTTTATCCGCGCCGACCTGAACGTACCCCTGAACGATGCTGGCCAGATCACCGAAGACACCCGCGTGCGCGCGTCGGTGCCTGCTATCGAAATGGCTTTGAAGGCCGGTGCTGCCGTGATGGTCACCAGCCACCTGGGCCGCCCCACCGAAGGCGAATTCCAGCCTGCGGACTCGCTGGCCCCCGTCGCCCAGCGCCTGGGTGAACTGCTGGGCCGCGAAGTACCGCTGGTCGCCAACTGGGTGGACGACGTGCAAGTGCCCCCCGGCCAGGTCGTGCTGCTGGAGAACTGCCGCGTGAACGTGGGCGAGAAGAAGAACAAGGAAGAGCTGGCCAAGAAGCTGGCCGCCCTGTGCGACATTTTTGTGCACGATGCCTTTGGCACCGCCCACCGCGCCGAAGGCACGACCTACGGCATCGCCCAGTTTGCACCGATTGCCTGCGCAGGCCCCCTGCTGTCGGCCGAAATTGATGCCATCACCAAGGCCCTGGCCGCCCCTGCGCGCCCTCTGGCGGCCATCGTGGCAGGCTCCAAGGTATCGACCAAGCTGACCATCCTCAAGAGCCTGGCCGACAAGGTCGACCAGCTGATCGTCGGCGGCGGCATTGCCAACACCTTCATGCTGGCTGCTGGTCTGAAGATCGGTAAGAGCCTGGCCGAACCCGACCTGATCGCCGAAGCCAAGGCCGTGATCGACGCCATGGCCGCCCGCGGCGCCGACGTGCCCGTGCCCACCGACGTGGTCTGCGCCAAGGCGTTTGCCCCCGACGCTGTGGCCACCGTGAAGAAGGCCTCCGAGGTGGAAGACGACGACATGATCCTGGACATCGGCCCTGAAACCGCGGCCAAGCTGGCCGAGATGCTGAAGAAGGCCGGCACCATCGTCTGGAACGGTCCCGTGGGCGTGTTTGAGTTTGACCAGTTTGCCAACGGCACCAAGACCATTGCCGCCGCGATTGCCGAATCCAAGGCCTTCAGCATTGCCGGTGGTGGCGACACCCTGGCCGCTATTGCCAAGTACGGCATCGAAGACAAGGTGGGCTATATCTCCACCGGCGGCGGTGCGTTCCTGGAAGTGCTGGAAGGCAAGACCCTGCCCGCGTTCGAGATTTTGCAAAAGCGCGCCAACGGCTGATTCAAAATTTCAGCCTAATTGACCTCTAGCGCTTACAGGTTAAGCGCCAACAGCTATCAAAAAAAAAGCCCGCAGTGCACAACACTGCGGGCTTTTTTGTTCGTCCCGACGTTCAGCCCAGCAGGTAGCTGCCGCCCGTCCACGCCAGATAGCCCAGCACGCTGAAATACGCCACGCTCAGCACCAGACCCACGTAGCCCAGCAGCACAAACAGCCCATCGCGCTGCAGCAGCCCGATGGTGAGCAGCAAAATGCCCACGGCCGGTGCTGTGTTGGAAAACGGAATCGGCCCCAGCGGCGCCATCAGCAGCAGCCCGCCAAAGACCACCGCTGCGCAGTTCAGGCGCAGCATGGTGACCGACGTCAGCCCCATCCAGCGTGGGCGCACCCAGCGATCGATCTTGCCCACAATGCCCACACCCTTGCGCAGCACGGGCACCAGCTTGTGGGCATCCAGCGGCTTGTTCAGAATGCGCTGCGGCAGCCACGGCAACCGGTCCAAAAACAGCGCCGAAGCCAACAACACAATCGCCGCGCCAAACACGGTGGAGACACCGGGAATGGACACCGGAATCAAAAACGGCAAGCTGGACAGTGCGCAGATCAGCAGCATGCCCTGGCGGCCACTGCGCTCCAGCAGCATCTTGAGGGTGATGGTGTCACCGTCTATCTCGTCGATGAGGGTGGTGAGCAGGTGACTGAGCATAGAAAAATCCAGCAATAGTGAGCAACGCAGAGCCCGGTATGAGCGGCACTGCTCCTAAAAGTTGCATGCTTGTGTCAAGCTGCAGGCCGGCTGGGCCACAGCACCGTCGCAATGGCCAGCACCATCAGGCCCACGGCGGTCCAGTCCTGCCAGTGCAGCACCTCACCCAGCCACCAGGCGCCGCTGAGCACGCCCAGTACCGGAATGAACATCACGCTCAGGGTAGAGGCCACCGGGGGCAGGCTGCGTGCCAGCACAAACCACACCACCTGGGCAAAGCCCACCACCAGCAAGCCGTTGAACCAGATGGTGGCCTGCGCCACCGTGTCCGGCATGTGCCACAGGCTGTGCTCGAAGGCGATGGCGGCCACGGACAGCACCAGCGCGGTGACCAGCATCATCCAAAAAGCCATGACCAGCACGGGCAGCGGCATGGCGGCACGGCGCATCATTTGCGTGCCCAGCGCCCAGCACAGGGCGGCGAACAGGATCAGCAATGCGCCAGTGGGGCGGCTGCCCAGTGCGCCAAACTCATGCCACAGCAGCAGCAGCACGCCCAGGAAGGCAGCGGCCACGCCGCTCCATGCCCGGCCACCCAGGCGATCGCGCCAGACCAGGCTGCCGAGCACGGCAGAGAAGATGGGCATGGTGTAGCCCAGAATGGCCGCCCGCCCGCTGGAGACCATGGGGATGGCCACAATCACCAGGCAGTGCCAGATCACCATGTTGAAGAGCGTGAGCTTGCCCAGCATGGGCCACTGAACGCGCGGAACATGCAGCGCCTGGCGCTGCCAGCGCAGCACACACCAGACGACGGCCAGCCCGATCCATATGGCCAGCGCGCGAAAGCTCAGCGGGGGAAAGTGCGTCACCCCCAGCTTCATGATGGGCCAGTTCACCCCCCAAATCAGCGTGAGCAGCACCAGAAGAAGCAGTTGTCGGGGGGTAAATGCGGGCATAAGGCTGTAGATTGTGCCCGCCACCTACAATTGCTGCTCATGACTTTTCTCGACATGCTGCGCGACGCGTCCACGCGCAACAACTCCATGCTTTGCGTGGGACTGGACCCCGAGCCTTCCAAGTTCCCCACTGCCATGCGTGGCGACGCTTCCAAGATCTACGACTTCTGCGCCGCCATTGTCGATGCCACTGCCGATCTGGTGAACAGCTTCAAGCCCCAGATTGCCTACTTTGCCGCGCACCGCGCCGAAGACCAGCTGGAAAAGCTGATGGAACACATGCGCCGCGTCGCGCCCCATGTGCCGGTGATTCTGGATGCCAAGCGCGGCGACATCGGCTCGACCGCCGAGCAGTACGCCAAGGAAGCCTTTGAGCGCTACGGCGCCGATGCCGTGACCCTGTCTCCCTTCATGGGCTTTGACTCGATCACGCCTTACCTGAAGTACGAGGGCAAGGGCGCTTTCCTGCTGTGCCGCACCTCCAACCCCGGCGGCGATGATCTGCAGGCCCAGGTGCTGGCCGATGTGCCCGGACAGCCCCATATGTTTGAACATGTGGCCAAGCTGGCCCAGGGCCCCTGGAACACCAACGGCCAGCTGGGCCTTGTGGTGGGCGCGACCCGCCCCCACGAGATCGAGCGCGTGCGCGCCGTGGCGCCCAGCCTGCCCCTGCTGATTCCCGGTGTCGGTGCCCAGGGCGGTGATGCCGTGGCCACGGTGAAGGCGGCCAAAATAGGCGGCGGCCCCATCATCATCAACTCCTCACGCGCTGTGCTGTACGCATCGCAAGGGGACGACTTTGCCGCGGCAGCCCGCCAGGCGGCGCTGACCACGCGCGATACGCTGAACCAGGCAGCGCTGGCGAACTAAACCGCGCAACCCCCCACTCCAGACCCACACGGCGCAAGCCCTGTGGGTTTTTTCTGGCCTGCGGAACTAGACCCGGATCAAGGCGTGCATCTAAAAACGCACAATCGTTCGTTTTTTTACTCAAAAAGCGTATTTTGAGTCGCTCAACCTAGGGTTTGCACAGGGGCGCTCTGCCGCCCCGCCCACCACAATCCAGCCAAAGGGCACAGACCCTGGGCATGGGGAGGTGTGCCATCTACCGCCATGTCTGTCACTTTCCAGCGTAACAAAGACAATTGAGCGGAGACAAACAATGAGTGAGCGTCCATGGTTGGCGGCCTACCCTGAAGGCGTACCTGCAGACATCGATCCCAGCAGCTATCACTCTCTGGTGGCGCTGATGGAGCAAGCCTTCAAGGCCTATGCCCCACGCTCGGCGTACTCCTATATGGGCAAAGACATCAGCTTTGGGGATGTGGATCAGCAAAGCCAGGCATTTGCTGCTTACTTCCAGTCTTTGGGCATGAAACAAGGTGATCGTGTCGCGATCATGATGCCCAACGTGCCCCAGTACCCCATTGCCGTGGCCGCCATCTTGCGCGCTGGCTTTGTGGTGGTGAACGTCAATCCGCTGTACACCGCACGCGAGCTGGAGCACCAGCTCAAGGACTCTGGCGCCAAGGCCATCGTCATCATTGAGAACTTTGCCCACACGCTGGAGCAATGCATTGCCAACACCCCCGTCGAACACGTGGTGCTGTGCGCCATGGGCGATACGCTGGGCACCCTCAAGGGCTGCCTGGTCAACTACGTGGTGCGCAACGTCAAGAAGATGGTGCCTGCCTACCACTTGCCCAAGGCGGTGCGCTACAAAGACGCGGTGCGCCAAGGCCGCAATGCCACGTTCACCCGCGCAGAAGTCGGCCCCAATGACATCGCTGTGCTGCAATACACCGGTGGCACCACCGGTGTGAGCAAGGGTGCCGTACTGCTGCACCGCAACATCATTGCCAACACCCTGCAGTGCGAAGCCTGGTTCAACCCCGTGCTGAACACCATCCGCAAGCAAGGCGAACAAGTCACCAGCGTGTGTGCGCTGCCGCTGTATCACATCTTCGCCTTCACGGTGAACATGATGCTGGCCATGCACACCGGGGGCAAAAACATCCTGATCCCCAACCCCCGTGACATTGCGGGCACGCTCAAGGAGCTGTCCAAGCACAAGTTCCACAACTTCCCGGCCGTCAATACGCTGTTCAACGGCCTAGCTCACCACCCAGACTTCAACACCGTGGACTGGAGCCACCTGAAAGTCTCCGTCGGTGGCGGCATGGCCGTGCAAGGTGCTGTGGCCAAGCTGTGGCTGGAAAAAACAGGCTGCCCGATTGTGGAAGGCTATGGCCTGTCGGAGACCAGCCCCGTGGTCAGCTGCAACCCCGTCACGGCCAAAGAGTTCACGGGCACGATTGGCATCCCCAATTCGAGCACCTACGTCAAACTGGTGGCTGACAACGGTGAAACGGTGACAGAAATCGGTAAAACCGGCGAAATTGCCGTCAAAGGCCCGCAAGTCATGGCTGGCTACTGGCAACGTCCCGATGAGACCGCCAAGGTCATGACGGCAGACGGCTACTTCCTGACCGGCGACATCGGCACCATGGACGAGCGCAGCTACATCAAGATCGTGGACCGCAAGAAGGACATGGTGCTGGTCAGCGGCTTCAACGTCTACCCGAACGAAGTGGAAGACGTGGTGGCCATGTGCCCCGGCGTGCTGGAGTGCGCGGTGGTGGGCGTGCCCGACGAGAAGACGGGCGAAGCCGTGAAGCTGGTCGTGGTCAAAAAGGACGACAGCCTGACCGAAGAGGTGCTGCGCAAGTTCTGCCGCGAAAACATGACCGGCTACAAGCAGCCGCGCATCATCGAGTTCCGCACCGAACTCCCCAAAACACCCGTGGGGAAAATCCTGCGCCGCGAACTGCGCTGACCCCAGCCCGTACACTGGCGGGCACTGCCTGCACCTGCCAACGGCCCTTCGGGGCCGTTTTTCATGTCTTTTGACGCCTGATCCTTTATGACGCTAGCCATTTTGAGCGCCCTGCCCGAAGAACAGCACGGCCTTGCCCACGCCCTGGAAGATGCACACCAGGTGCAACGCGCCGGGCGACAGTTTGTGCAGGGGCGCTTGCACGGCACCGACGTGGTGCTGGCGCTCAGCGGCATTGGCAAAGTGGCCGCTGCCACGACGACGACCACGCTGATCGAACACTTTAGGGCCCAGCAACTGGTCTTCACCGGCGTGGCTGGTGGCCTGGGCGCCGACGTGCGTGTGGGTGATGTGGTGGTCGCCCAGCAGTTTGTGCAGCACGACATGGATGTGCGTCCCCTGTTCCCGCGCTGGCAGGTGCCCGGCTATGCCCAGCCCAGTTTTGGGTGTGATGCCCACCTGACCGCGCAGCTGTGCCGCGCGGCACAGCACTGCACCCAGATGGCCGCACAGTGGGCCGAGCCTCTGCTGGCGGGCCACCGCCCTGCAGTGCACGCGGGGCTGATCGTCAGCGGTGACCAGTTCATCGTGTCTGCCGCCGTCTCTCAGGCCATCCATGCCGACTTGCAGGCCGCCGGCATGACCGCGCTGGCCGTGGAGATGGAGGGCGCTGCCATCGCCCAGGTGTGTGCCGACTACGGCATCCCTTTTGCCGCAGTGCGCACCATCTCTGACCGGGCCGACGATGCCGCCCACGTGGACTTTCCCGCCTTTGTCCACGCGGTGGCCAGCCGCTATGCCCAGCACATGGTGGAACAGCTGTTGATAGGGCTGCGCGCCTAAACCCACCGGGCAGCGAATCGGGAGCCAATGTCAGCATTGCATTGCTGCATGGCTGTTTCTGCGGACAAAAGGCGGCCTTTTATCGACAGGAGACATATCCCGCCCCGCCCGCTCGGCCTGTGCCGCAGCGGGCTTTTTTGATTGGCGCACAATGCATTGCTATGCGGCCTGTAGCCGCCCTGCTTTCGGAGGTTCGCCATGAACGCACGCATTCCTGCCAACGCCCTCAACACCACCCAGGCGCTGGAGCAAGTCAGCCAGAAGTGGGACAACGACATCGTTGGCCAACTCAAGGACTACATCGCCATTCCCGCCAAATCGCCCATGTTTGCGCCCGACTGGGAGCAGCAAGGCCTGCTGGATACCGTGCTGCGCAATGCGGCCAACTGGGTGGAAGCCCAGAAGGTGGAAGGCCTGAAGCTGGAAATTGTGCGCATGCCTGGCCGCACCCCGGTGCTGTTCTTTGAAGTGGCTGGCACCCAGCCCAACGCCAACAACGCCGACAGCCCTACCGTGCTGATGTATGGCCACCTCGACAAGCAGCCCGAATTTGAAGGCTGGCGCAGCGACCTCGGCCCCTGGACGCCCAAGTACGAAGACGGCAAGCTGTACGGCCGCGGTGGCGCGGACGATGGCTACGCGGTGTACGCCAGCGTGGCCGCCGTGCAGGCGCTGAAAAGCCAGAATGTGATGCACCCGCGCATCGTCGGCATCATTGAAACTGCCGAGGAAAGCGGCTCTGCCGACCTGCTGCCCTATATCGACGCCCTGCGCCCCCGCCTGGGCAAGGTGGAACTGGTGATCTGCCTGGACAGCGGTGCCGGCAACTACGACCAGCTGTGGCTGACCACCAGCCTGCGCGGCATGGCCAGCGGCACGCTGAAGGTGGAAATCCTGACCGAAGGCATTCACTCGGGCGATGCCTCGGGGGTCGTTCCTTCGTCGTTCCGCATCATGCGCCAGGTGCTGGACCGCCTGGAAGACAGCGCCACCGGCCGCATGCTGCCTGCCAGCTTCCACTGCGAAGTGCCCGCTGAACGCCTGGCCCAGGCCAAGGCCACTGCCGCCATCCTGGGTGAGGCAACGTACAAGCGCTTCCCCTGGGCACACCATGACTGCGGCGGCAGCACCCTGGTGGCCCTGCCCACCACCACCGACCCGGTGCAAGCCCTGCTCAAGCGCACCTGGGAGCCCACACTGTCCGTGACCGGGGCTGAAGGCTTTCCGACGCTGCAAAACGCCGGCAATGTGCTGCGCCCCTACACCGCCTTCAAGCTGAGCCTGCGCCTGCCCCCACTGGTGGATGCCGCCACCTGCGTGCAGGAGATGAAACAGCTGCTGGAAGACAACGCGCCCTACCAGGCCAAGGTGACGTGGGAAGGCCTGTCCAGCTCCAGCGGCTGGAATGCGCCAGACATGAGCTCCTGGTTTGAGAACGCCTTGAACCAGGCCAGCCGCGCGCACTTTGGCTCGGATTGCGGCTACATCGGCCAGGGCGGCACGATTCCGCTGATGAACCTGTTGAGCCAGGGCTTCCCCACGGCTCAGATGATGGTCTGCGGCGTGCTTGGCCCCAAGAGCAACGCGCACGGCCCCAACGAGTTCCTGCACGTGCCCTACGCCAAGAAGCTGACCGCAGCGGTGGCCCAGGTGATTGCGGCCATGCCCGTCGCAGCCTGATCGGCCACGCTATCCAAAAAGAAAGCACCTTGCGCAGGTGCTTTCTTTATTTCAGAACGTTTTTGCCTGCAACCCTAGAAATACCAAGCGCGTTCCGCTCACTTTTTTAAAAGAAGTAAGGCCCAGAGGGCTGCCCTTGTACTGCGGCATCCGGCAGGGGCGAAGCCGCCGCCGGTGCCAGCACCGGGCGGGCGCCCCCCACCACCTGGTTGCGGCCCGCGCGTTTGGCGCCGTACAGCGCCTTGTCAGCCCGGTCCAGCGTGAGCTCACAGGCCTCGCCCGCAATATGCTCCGCCAGCCCGATGGATACGGTCATTGCCAGCGCCGGTGGCGCACCGGTGATGACGGCTTTTTCCACCGCCACACGCACACGCTGCAGGGTGAGCAGGGCGCCATCCACATCGGTATCGCTGAGCAGCAACACAAACTCTTCGCCCCCCCAGCGGGCGAGCACGTCCGAGCTGCGAATGTTCTCGCGCACCACGTCAGCAAACGTCTGCAGGGCCAAATCGCCCACCGCGTGGCCGTAGGTGTCGTTGATGCTTTTGAAATGGTCGATATCCATCTGCGCCAGCAGCATGGTGCGCTGGCCGCGCATGCAGCGGCGCTGCTCCAGATGCAGCAGCTCCAGCATGTGGCGGCGGTTGATCAGGCCGGTCAGTGGGTCGCGCGAGGCCAGCTCGCGGTTTTCTTCCAGCGCAATGGCCAGTTCCTGGCGCTGCTTGCGCAAGCGCCCACGCAGCTGGTACAGGCGCAAGCTCAGCAACATGCAGCCCACCAGCATCAGCACCAGCACCAGGGCATAGGCCAGCTCCAAACCCAGCTCGGCGCGTGTATCAAACTCAATGGCAAACAGCACCGCGATAGAGAAGGCACCCAGCGCATACAAAGACACCGCCACGATCTGTTTGGCACGCAGATTGAGGGCCGCAAACAGCATGGTGACGGCCAGCAGTCCCGGCACGATGCCCTTGGCCTCGCCCGCCAGCACATAGGCCACGGCGCTGGAGGTGATGGCCCACAGAATCTGCTGAAACGTCAGCGCCGGATCGCGCCAGGTGAGGCTCCAGCCCAGGCGCACCATGGCCGCCATCACCGCCAGGCCGCCGACGGCAAACACGCACCACAATGCGATGGCTTTCAAAGGGCCGATACCGGCGTAGCCCAGCCATAGCATGATCCCAGCGCTGCCCGACATGAGCAGCACTGCCAACATGGCCATACTGGAGCGAACGCGCAAAACGGGATCGGCGGAAAATAGCCAATCGGTGCTGCGCTGGCAAAAACTAGGCAAGGGAAGTCCTCTGTCTGCGGACGCTGCATTCGGATTCTGTCGTTAGCGCGTCACTTGTAATATTTGGTTACAGCGATTCTGGACAGAGTCTAAAAAACAGTCTTGCGGGTTTGCCCGGGTGAATGTGAACGAGTGTGGATACAGGCGGCTTACACGCGACCGCCCTGCCTAAACGGCGTGTTGTCCTACAAAGTAGACAACACCAGCGCGGCCAGTGGTGCGGTCTCCGCACGCAGCACACGCGGCCCCAGGGTGACAGGCGCAAAACCACTGCTGCGGGCCAGCGCCTCTTCCTGCGCTGTCAACCCGCCTTCGGGCCCAGACAAGAAGAACACCGCCTGCTGGGCAGGCTGGTCGCTCAGCACCTGCGGCAGGGGCTGCGTGCCGTCGGCCAGCGACAGCACCGCACGCAGGCCGTCTGCCGGGGCCTGCTGCACCCACTGCGCGAGGGTAAGCGCTTCATGGATCACCGGTACGCGATTGCGCCCGCACTGCTCGCACGCAGCCACGGCCACGGCCTGCCAGTGCGCACGTTTTTTGTCACCGCGCTCGCCCTTGAGCTTGAGCACGCTGCGCTCAGCCAGCAGGGGGGTGATGCTGGTCACGCCCAGCTCGGCCGCTTTTTCCACCAGCCAGTCCATGCGTTCATTGGCGGTAATGCCCGCCAGCAGGTGCACAGGGCGGGCGTTTTCGCGGTCGACGGCGGCATGGCTGTCCACATGCACCTGCACATCGCTGCGGCCCATGCGCAAGATGGTGGCTTGCCATTCGCCACCGATGCCGTCCTGGCGGCCTTCGAACAAGGTGATGGTGTCGCCCGGCTGCATGCGCAGCACCTGCACATGGCGCGCAGCACCGGGTGGCAGATCGACGTCAATGCCGGCAGCCAGCGGAAGAGGACAGTGGAAACGGGGCATAGCAGCCTCAAAAAAAAGTAGCTGCTAGCGCTTGATAAATCTAAATTTCAAATAGTTTTTTACCTGAAATCAAGCATTGATCTGCGCTAACAGCTATGGTTTACATGCGCCCGTAAGCGTAGCCCACCTGGGCCTGGATGTTTTCGATCTGATCGATCAGGCGCAGCAGCGGCGCCAGCTCGCGGTAGCGGCTGCAGGTGGAGCGCAGGTAATAGATGAAACGCGGCGTATCGGCCAGGTACTTGGGCTTGCCGTCGCGCAGCGTCAGGCGCGCAAAAATGCCGGCCACTTTGAGGTGGCGCTGCAGCCCCATCCACTCGACGGCACGGTAGAACTCACCAAAGTCATCGCCCCAGCCGCTGGCGCTGCGCGCCCCGACCAGGCCAGCTTTCCGGGCTTTTTCCCAGTAACGCACGGTAATGTCGATGACAAAGTCTTCCTCCCAGGTGAGGAAGGCATCGCGCATCAGGCTGGCAATGTCATAAGTGACCGGGCCGTAGACAGCATCCTGAAAGTCCAGAATGGACAGGCCCGCGCCTTCTTGCGCGGGCAGCATCAGGTTGCGCGCCATGAAGTCGCGGTGCACATAGACGCTGGGTGCCGACAGGTTCTGCGCAACGATGGTGTCAAAGGTCTTGGCCAGCACGGCCTGCTGTTTGTCATCCAGCGTCAGCTGGCGATGCTGGACGATGTACCAGTCCGGGAACAGCTGCAGCTCACGGCGCAGCATGGCCTCGTCATACACTGGCAGCACACCTGGCTGGGAGGCCAGTTGCCAGCGCAGCAGCAAATCAGTGGCCTCGCGGTACCAGGGCTCGGCATCGCGCGGCTTTTCAGGGTCCAGCACTTCAATCAGCGTGCGGCTGCCCATGTCGGTCAGCAGCATGAAGCCGTGGGCGGCATCCCAATCCAGCACTTGCGGAACGGGTAAGCCCGCCTGCGCCATCAGGGCCTGCACCTGCACAAAGGGCTGGCAGTTTTCCTTGTCGGGCGGCGCGTCCATGATGATCAGACTGGCGCCACTGTGCGTGTCGACACGCAAGTAACGGCGGAAACTTGCGTCCGCCGACGCCGGGCGTACACTGCCCGGCAGCAACGCATGCTGCTGGGTCAGGCCAAGCAGCCATTGTTCAAACAATGTTTGACGACCGGGGTCGGTCCAAACAACGGTAGATGTGGGGAGGATAGGATCGCTCATGGATAATCCGATTCTACAAATGGCCTGGAACCCCTCCGTGCTTGCCCTCTAATCTCCGCCTTGATTGAATGCGCCTGTGAGCCCACACGCTTTTTCCTTGCCTCAGCAAATTTCCTCGTACCGCCTGCGCCCGCTGGCGGCGTCCTTGGCAATGGCTTGGGCCGCCACAGCGGCTTGGAACGTGCAGGCGCAAGACAAAGAGCACAGCCTGTGGGAGTCGGCACTGCCCGCGCCACACCTCAAATCCAGCAGCCAGCTGGAAGAGACCCTGAGCCCGGCGCTGCGTGACCAACTACCCTCCTACATCAAGGCAGAGCAAATCACCGGTCAAGCGGACATCAACTCGGTTTTGGAAGGCGGCGCCGAACTGCGCCGTGGCGACACCGTGATTCGCGCGGACCGCGTGGAATACACCATTGCCAACGACACCGTCGATGCCCAAGGCAATGTGCACATCAACCGCGGCGGCAACGTCTACCAGGGCACCGCCCTGAAACTGCAAGTGGATGCATTCCAGGGGGACTTCACCGAAGCCACCTACCAGTTTCTGGAAACACAGGGCCACGGCGATGCATCGCGCATCGAGTTCATCGACCGCGACAACACCGTGGTCTACAAAGCCACCTACACCACCTGTTTGCGCGATGACAGCGACAGCTGGGAGCCGGACTGGATGATCCGTGCCAACCGCATCACGTTGGATCGAGTGGAAGACGTTGGTGTGGCCTATGGCGGCGCCTTGGAATTCAAGGGCGTCCCCATTTTGCCCATCCCTGCGATCAGCTTCCCGCTCTCGGACAAGCGCAAATCGGGCCTGCTGCCACCCACGATTGGGATTGACAGTGTCAGTGGCGTTGAATACAGCCAGCCGTACTACTGGAACATCGCACCTAACCGCGATGCCACCATCACGCCTACCCTCATGACCAAACGCGGGGTGAGCTTGGGCACAGAATTCCGTTATCTGGAGCCCACCTACTCCGGAGCCATCGATACGCTGTACATGCCCGATGACAAGCTGCGTGATCGGGATCGCTGGGGCTATAACTGGAAGCATGCTTCTGCCCTTGCATCGCCGCTGGGCAAACTAGATCTGACCTGGAACCTCCAGAGAGTCAGCGACGATAACTATTGGCGCGACTTCAGCAGCATGCCTAGTGCCAGCAGCAGTTTCGGCAATACCAACCACCGTTTGCTCAGTAGTGATGGTCGGCTGTCATGGTCATCCAGGCGTCATCACATTTCGCTGTATGCCCAGAAGTGGCAGGTCTTGCAGGACATCGATGCTCCAATTGCGCCGCCGTTCAATCGCATGCCCCAACTGCAGTGGCGCTACGACACCACCGCATGGGCAGCCCAAGGCTGGGATGTCAACCTCCTGGCTGACACCACGCGCTTTGAAGCCGACAACTGGAATGGCAGCAAGCGCCTGGACAATGGCCAGCGCAGCTACATACTCAGCCAGATCAGCCACCCCTACCTGCTCCCAGGCGGCTTCATCACGCCCAAGGTCCAACTCCACGCCAGCAACTACCAGTTTGACGATGGCGCATACCGCGCACGCGGCCAATCGTTCGCCATTCCGACCTTGAGCCTGGACAGCGGGCTGGTGTATGAACGCGATGCATCCTTGCTGGGACGCAACTATGTGCAGACCCTGGAGCCACGCGCTTTTTATACCTATACGCCTTACCGCGACCAAAGCATGGTGCCGCTGTACGACACCGCACTGGCTGACTTCAATTTCGGCTCCATCTACAGCGAAAACAGCTATACCGGGCGCGACCGCATTGCCGACAACAACATGCTGACCGTGGGCCTCGCGACCCGTTATCTCAAACCCGATGATGGATCAGAAGTAGCACGCCTTGGTGTGGCGCAGCGCCTGCGCTTCAAAGACCAGCGCGTGGGCCTGGGTTATGACACCTTGGGCGAAAAAGGCTGGTCGGACATCCTGGTCGGTGGTGGCATCACCTGGAACCAACGCTGGAGCACCGATGCACTGGTGCAATACAACCGTGACATCCAACGCACCACACGCTCCTCGATCAGTGGACGCTACACACCGGGTCCTTACAAAACCCTTAGCGCAGCCTATCGCTACCAGCGCGAAAACAGCCTGTCTGTGGCCAACTCCGGCAGTGAGCAAGTCGATGTAGGCTGGCAATGGCCCCTCAACGCTGGCAACAAGAACAGCTTTGGCGAAGCCACGGGCGGAGGCCGCTGGTACAGCGTCGGTCGCCTGAACTACAGCATGCAGGACAAAAAACTGGTCGATGCCATCGTGGGCTTTGAATATGACAGCTGCTGCTGGATTGGCCGCGTGGTGATCGAACGCATGCAAAATAGCCGCGTTGAGGCCAATACCCGCCTGCTCTTTCAACTTGAATTTGTGGGCTTCTCTCGCTTGAGCCTGGGTGCAGATCCGCTGCGCAGCCTGCAAGAGTTCGTTCCTGGTTACCGTGCCTTGCGCGATCGCGATGGCACCACACCAAGCCGCTTTAGCAATTACGACTAATGCTTTTTATGCGCCACCTGATTTCCTCACCTCGTCACATCGCTTTTGGGCTGGTTTGTGCCGCAGTTTTTTCGACATGGTCAGTTCACGCACAGGGCATGCGTCCTGCCAATGGTGACAAAACCCTCTCCCGCGCCCTGTCTACATCGAGCCAGCCCGCTGCCGTGGCGCAACCCACGCAAGGACTGCGCTCGGCCGATTACATCGTCGCCGTGGTCAACGCAGATCCGGTGACCAACAACGAGGTGCGCGCCCGGATACAGCGGGTCACGCAGGCCATGCAGGCACAAGGTGCCAAGCAGTTGCCGGCCCCTGAGGAGCTAGCTCGCGAAGTCCTGGAACGCCTGATCGTCGAGAAGGCACAGATCCACACAGCCAAGGAAACCGGCATCAAGGTCGATGACTACGCCGTGGATCAAGCCATTCAGAACCTGGCACAACAAAACGGCCTCAGCCCTGAAGCCATGCGCCGGGAAATGAGCCAGCAAGGGCTGTCGGAAAAGTCTTTCCGCGAAGAAATCCGCAACCAGCTGCTGATGCAACGCCTGCAAAACCGCGAAGTCGATGGCCGCGTCAAGGTCACCGAGCAGGACATTGACCAGTACCAGGCCGATCAACGCCGCAAAAATGGCCAGACCGACATGGCCACCGCCGCCATCAACCTGGGGCACATTCTGATTACCGTGCCCGAGCGCGCCAGCCAGGCAGAAATTGCACAGCGCCAAGCACGCGCCCAGCAAGCACTGGAAGCCGCGCGCACGGAAGGCGACTTTGCCGCCGTGGCCAAACGCTTCTCCGAAGGCGGTCAGGCCGTGCTGGGCATGCGCCCCGCCAATCGCTACCCCGGCTTGTTTATCGAGGCGGTGGCTTCCACCCCCGTCGGCGGCATTGTGGGCCCCATCCGCTCGGCAGCAGGCTTCCACATTCTGAAGGTGATCGACAAGAGCGCCAGCGGTGTGGCCGCCGTTGTCACACAAAACCATGCACGCCACATTCTGCTGCGGACTTCGCCACAATTGGGGGAACGTGAAGCTGCGCAACGCTTGGCAGAACTGCGTCAGCGCATCGAAGGCGGCGCCCATTTTGAAGATCTGGCCCGCCAGTATTCGGAAGATGGCAGCGCCCAAACGGGCGGTGACTTGGGCTGGGCCGGTCCTGGCCGCTATGTGCCCGAGTTTGAGCAAGCCCTCAATGCCCTGGATCCTGGCCAAGTCAGCCAACCCGTGGTTTCACGCTTTGGTGTGCACCTGATTCAACTGGTGGATCGCCGCCAAGCCACATTGACGCCCCGTGAGCAACGCGAAATGCTGCGTGACGTGATCCGCGAAGAAAAGCTGGAGAAGGCCCATGCCAACTGGCTGCAAGAGCTGCGCGGACAAGCCTATGTGGAATACCGCGAACCACCCCAATAATTTCTCCGCGTGAAACATATTCCCCGTAAACGCTTCGGTCAGAACTTCCTGACCGATCACGGCATCATCGATTCCATCGTGGCTGCCATTGACCCCAAGCCCGGCCAGCCCCTCGTGGAAATCGGCCCGGGCCTGATGGCTCTGACTCAGCCCCTGGTGGAACGCACCGGCCGCATCACCGTGATTGAGCTGGACCGTGACCTGGCTGCGCGCCTGCGCACCAAGCCACAGCTGAACGTGATCGAGTCGGACGTGCTCAAGGTGGACTTCACCGCCTTGGCCCAGACGCTGGACGTGCCCAAGCTGCGCGTGGCCGGCAACCTGCCCTACAACATCTCATCGCCGATTCTGTTTCACTTGCTCGAGCACGTGGATGTGGTGCAAGACCAGCACTTCATGCTGCAAAAAGAGGTGATCGACCGCATGGTGGCCGATGCTGGCAACTCCGACTACGGACGCTTGTCCGTCATGCTGCAGTGGCGCTACGCCATGGAGAACGTGCTGTTTGTACCCCCCGAAAGCTTTGACCCACCACCCAAGGTCAACAGCGCCGTGGTGCGCATGGTGCCGCGCGCCAATCCAGCTGCGCTTGACCCCAAGCTGCTCGAGACTTTGGTGCAGGTGGCCTTCAGCCAGCGCCGCAAGATCTTGCGCAACACGCTGGGCAAATGGCTGGATGAAAAAGGCTTCAGCGGTGATTTCGACGTGCAGCGCCGCGCCGAGGAAGTGCCTGTGGCCGAATATGAGGCACTGGCTGCACAACTCTCACAAAACAAGAGCTAACAGCGCTTGCTGGATAAGCGCCAGCACATGATTAGACTCAAAAAAAGCGCCCTCATGAGGGCGCTTTTTTACGGGCATCCGTCGCTTAAAGGAAGGAGTAAAAGCAGCGGAAGGCAATTTTGCGTTCGGCCCAGTAATCGGCAGCATCGCGGAAACAATCCAAAAACTGCTCGCGCATTTCTTTGTCGAACTTGTGGGCCATGGGCAACTGATCGAGCACCAGCACAAAACCTGGCTGCGGCCCCGCCTTGTGCAGAGGATCGGTCAGACAGTCGTACAGGGCATCAAAATTCTTTCCGAAGTGCACCGGAAAGTGAAACTGCACGGCAATCAGATCCAGCGCATCCTGCTTGGACTGCGCATGGGCCAGATTGGCATACAGAAAATGCTGCCCCGTGGCCTCTGCCGCTTGCTGCAAATCCGAAATGCGGAACGCGCGGATCGATTGCACGATGTTGCTACGCACACCTCGCAACAGGTTCTGGGGTTCGGGACAAGACGGTGTGTCCATCTCCGTAATTCTTTCTATAGCTCGTAGTTGCCCACTCAAAGCGGAGGGCGTGGGAGTGATGGAGCGCGTGCTGGTCCACAAGTTCCCGTATGTGGCGCTGCGATTCCAGTCCAGGTCCAGTGCGCTCATGGCGTGATCTTCCGAAAACTGTTGTAGTGGTCGCCGGTGTAATAGCAAGCCACAGGCTGCGTCACAGGCACCCCACCGCACACAATGCGCCGCGCGCCCCGGTCGCGGGACCACGGTGTTTTCACGGTGTATTCGCGGTAGTAACCCCGTTTTTGGGCTGGCAGCAGACGCTCGCGGTTACCAAACACGGTGCCGTCTTTGTCGTAGGGAAACGGGCCGCCCTTCAGAATCAGTCGATATGTGGTGCGTGCTTGCGAGGGCAGTTCGTCCAGAGACACAACATCAGCCTGATCGGCAGACAGCGTCCCTCGCGCCTGCAATGCCCCAGCGGATACCGCCAGCACTGCTCCCACCACCATGGCACCCACCGCCCGAAACGCCGGGCGGATGACCGTATTCCGCATCACGCAACACCTTTCAGAAAGTCTGGCTCAGCCCAGAAATTCGATCCGCAAGTGTGACGCAGCGATTTTCAAATTGCAAGAACAAAGGGCTGATCGCCATCAGCAATCAGCCCTTTTTTGACTCCCTGCAGTGACCGATCAGCGGCCCACGTTGGCGTCGGCCACGGTCAAGGCGGTCATGTTCACAATCCGTCGCACCGTGGTGCTCGGGGTCAGCACATGCACGGGCTGGCTGGCACCCAGCAAAACCGGACCAATGGCAATACCGCCACCGGCTGCCTGCTTGAGCAGGTTGTAGGAGATGTTGGCCGCGTCAATGTTGGGCAACACCAACAGGTTGGCTTCACCGCTCAGGCTGCTGTTGGGCATGAGCTTCATGCGTGCCTCGGCATCCAGCGCCACGTCGCCATGCATTTCGCCATCCACTTCCAGCCACGGGGCTTGAATGCGCAGCAATTCCAGCGTTTGGCGCATTTTGATAGCGCTGGGCTGGTTGCTGGTGCCGAAGTTGGAGTGACTCAACAGCGCGGCACGGGGCTTGATACCAAAGCGCATCATCTCCTCGGCGGCCATCATGGTGATCTCGGCCAACTGCTCAGCCGTGGGGTCGTAGTTGACGTGTGTGTCCACCAGGAACACCTGGCGCTCGGGCAGCATCAGGCCGTTCATACAGGCATAGGTGGTGGCACCGGCCTTTTTGCCGATCACCTGGTCGATGTAGTGCAGGTGAATGGAGGTGTTGTTCCAGGTGCCGCAGATCAGGCCATCCACCTCACCCTTGTGCAGCAGCATGGAGCCAATCAGCGTCAGGCGGCGGCGCATTTCGATCTTGGCGATGGGGGCAGTCACGCCCTTGCGCTCTGTCATGCGGTGGTAGGTCTGCCAGAAGTCGCGGTAACGGGGATCATCTTCCACGTTCACCACGTCATAGTCGCGCCCCTGCTCCAGACGAAGGCCGAACTTTTCAATGCGCTGGGCAATGATGGCTGGGCGACCAATCAGCGTGGGGCGGGCAATGCGCTCGTCGACCACGATCTGGGCGGCACGCAGCACGCGCTCTTCTTCGCCTTCCGCGTAGGCCACGCGCTTCTTCGCGGCCTTTTTGGCAGCGGTGAAGATGGGCTTCATCACGGTGCCAGACGCGTAGACAAACGTTTTCAGGTGCTCGCGGTAAGCATCCATGTCCTGGATCGGGCGCTGTGCCACGCCGCACTTGGCGGCCATATCGGCCACGGCCGGTGCCACGATGAGCATCAGGCGCGGGTCAAACGGCTTGGGGATCAGGTATTCAGGACCAAAGCTCAGTTGCTGGCCCACATAGGCGGCAGCCACTTCTTCCGACTGCTCGGCCTCTGCCAGCGCGGCAATCGCATGCACAGCGGCAATTTCCATCTCGGTGGTGATGGTGGTCGCACCACAGTCCAGCGCACCACGGAAGATGTAGGGGAAGCACAGAACGTTGTTGACCTGGTTCGGGTAGTCCGTGCGGCCCGTGGCGATGATGGCATCGTCACGCACGGCCTTCACGTCTTCCGGCAGGATTTCGGGGTTGGGGTTGGCCAGCGCAAAGATGATGGGCTTGGCGGCCATCTTAGCCACCATGTCTTTTTTCAGCACATTGCCAGCCGACAGGCCCAGGAAGGCGTCGGCGCCTTCGATCACCTGGCTCAGGGTACGCAGATCGGTCTTCTGGGCAAATTGCGCCTTGTCCTCGTCCATCAGCTCGGTACGGCCTTCGTAGACCACGCCCGCAATGTCGGTGACGAAAACGTTTTCACGCTTCAGACCCACTTCCAGCAGCAGGTTCAAGCAGGCCAAAGCGGCGGCACCGGCCCCCGAGGCCACCAGCTTGATCTCGTCAATTTTCTTGCCCGCCACCTTCAGCGCATTGACCATGGCGGCCGCCACCGTGATGGCCGTGCCGTGCTGGTCGTCGTGGAAGACGGGAATGTTCATGCGCTTGCGCAGCTCACGCTCCACAAAGAAGCACTCGGGCGCCTTGATGTCTTCAAGATTGATAGCGCCGAACGTAGGCTCCAAGGCGGCAATCACGTCTACCAGCTTTTGCGGGTCTTTTTCGTTGATTTCGATGTCAAACACATCGACGCCGGCGAACTTCTTGAACAGCACGCCCTTGCCTTCCATGACGGGCTTGGAAGCCAGCGCACCGATGTCACCCAGGCCCAGCACGGCCGTGCCGTTGGAGATCACCGCCACCAGGTTGCCACGGCTGGTGTACTTGAAAGCAGCTGCGGGGTCTTTGACGATTTCTTCGCAGGGTGCGGCCACGCCGGGCGAATAGGCCAAGGCCAGATCGTGCTGGTTGGCCATGGGCTTGGTGGCAGCAATCGCTACCTTGCCGGGCTTGGGAAACTCGTGGTACTCCAGTGCGGACTGGCGCAGCAAAGCACGTTTATCGGGCAAGGCGGGGGTGGTGGTCTCGGACATGTCGTCTCGTCTCCCTGGACGCAAAAAGTTGCAATTGCACACAGCGTATCGAACGTGCAATCTCTGATATTTAGTAATCCATTGTAGGTGGTTGCTATCAAAAACAGCATGTGCTCTGCCACACGCTGGGGTCAAACACCTTCAACCCAGAGCACCTCAATCGTGTTTCGCGAAATTCAGCAAAACGACAGCTTGCATGCACACACCCTGTGTTTTAGCCGCTATGCTTTCTTTCGTTAACCTTACTAACCATTGATTAGGGAATCTAATGAAGCAGTTGGCGAATTCTTCTGTCTCCATTTGGCGTGCCACTTTGGGCGCTGTCACGGTGGCTGCGGCCAGCCTCACGGGCGCTGCCCAGGCCGCCGATGCCTATCCCAGCAAGCCCATCACGCTGGTGATTCCGTTCTCTGCCGGTGGCTCCACCGACATCGTGGGCCGCCTGCTGGCCCAGAAGATGAGCGAGAACATGCACGTTTCCGTGGTGGTGGAAAACAAGCCCGGCGCCAACGGCACCATCGGTGTCGACCGTGTGGCCAAGGCCGCACCCGATGGCTACACCATCGTGCTGGGCGATGTGGGCGGCATGTCCATGGCCCCTGGCCTGTACCCCAAGCTTCCCTACAACCCGCTCAAGGATCTGACGCCTGTGAGCCTGGTGGGCCGCAGCCCGCTGGTGCTGACCGTCGGCCACAACAGCCCGCTCAAATCGCTGGCTGACCTGACCGCTGCCGCCAAGGCCAACCCCGGCAAGCTGAACTACCCTTCGTCCGGCACCGGCGGCCCCAACCACATGGGTGGCGAGCTGTACGCCATGCAGTCCGGCGTGAAGATCACCCACGTGCCCTACAAGGGCAGCGCGCCATCCGTGGTGTCGCTGGTGGCGGGTGAAACCGACTTTGGCTTCCTGACAGCCGTCACCATCAACTCGCAACTGAAGGCGGGCAATGTGCGCGCACTGGCCGTGGCCCACGACACACGTCTGCCCTCCATGCCCGATGTGCCCACGACCACCGAAGCCGGCCTGAAGGGCTTCACGGCCGATGCCTGGTTCATGGCCGCCGTGCCTGCAGGCACGCCACAGCCCATCGTCGACCGTCTGTACCAGGAAATCGCCAAGGCCCTGCCCGACGCCGATGTGAAGGCCAAGCTGGATGCGGGCGGCGTGCTGCCTGCCGGTCTGGACACCAAGCCCTCTGCCGCTTTCCTGCAAAGCGAAGTGGCCAAGTGGCGTGAAGTGATCAAGACCGCCAAGATCACGCTGGACTGAGTACCGCTTCAGGCACAAAGCCCTGGCACCGTAAGGTGGCAGGGCTTTTTTTTATGAGCATGCCGCGCATGCTGTGCGGTTAATTCCAGATGTTTTCACATTGAAAACAAGAAAGCACAAGTGCAAGGCGCTACTTTTTTAACTGTGGCATGGCGCCATGCCTGCCAGGCGCTGCACCAGCCATTGCTCAAATCCACACCATGTTGTTTGGGACATTGCGACTCCTGATAGCAAAGGGCGGTGCACATTCATGCGACATGCTGCAGCGCGCAGTGCTGGGCACAGGCTTGCTGGCGGGTGCAGCCCGAGGCCGAAGCGCAGACCAAGGTGATCGTGCGGGCGGCTTGGCGGGCCTGGGCCTTTTTCTCCCAGGCTTTCTCGTGCAGAAAGAAGAACACCATTTGCACCGTGGGCTCCAGCAGGCTCAGGGTCAGCGCCGCCAGCCAATCGCCCGTCACGGCATAGGCCACACCCACAGCCACGGTCAGGTGCACGCCGTAGTAGCTGGCCGTCTTGACCAGCGTGCGCCAGCGCTGCAGCGATGCGCGCGCCCAGGCCTTGTCGTGCACAAAGTACGCCACGGCTTGCACACTGGGCTCCAGCAGGCTCAGGGTCAGCGCGGCCAGGGCATTGCCTGTCACCGCATACGCCACGCAGGCAGCCACCACCACGTGGATCACGTAGTAGCTGGCGGTTTTGAGCAGCACGGTCTCGTTCTTGCGCAGCAGGTGGTGGATGTTCGACATAACAACGGCCTCAATGGAAAGTTGTTAAATAATAGCTATTAGCAATTAATAATTAAATTTGATAGTTGCTATTGCATTCATCGCCACACCCTATCTGGGCCGTGCCATGAAAGCGGTCAATGCACAAGGTGTGCTGGCATACAAAGTAAGACAAATCCTACAAATTCACACATTTCAGGCAAGATGGCGACCTTCTGCGCTGCTGCCCCTCTTCTTGTGTATGTGGATTCGATTTCTCTCGGATGACCTGGCCTATGTGCCCATGCAATGGGCCTGGATGGATCCACGGCTGGTAGCGGTCTCTATCGCCGTCTCCGTGTGCACGGCCATGCTGGCGCTGCACTGCGCCCACCGCGCCAGCCTGGGCACACACCGCCGGGGTTGGCAGACTGCTGGCACGGTCAGCCTGGGCGGCGGGGTCTGGGGCATGCACTTCATCGGCATGCAGGCGTTCACGCCCTGCGGCTCCGGCAGCTTTGCCGTGCTGCACAGCGCACTCTCCGCCCTGCCCAGCCTGCTTGCTGCAGGTCTGGTGGTGCACACCCTCAGCCACCCGCAGCGCCGCTGGGGTCGCATGCTGCTCAGCGGCCTGGCTCTGGGGCTGGGCGTGGCCACCATGCACTTTTGGGGCATGCGCGCCTCCGAAGCCACGCACTACATGGATTACGCCCCCATCGGCCTGGCGCTGGCCCTGGCGTTGGGCCTGGCACTGGCCGTGCTGGCCATCACGGTTTATGGCCGCCTGCAAGACCTGGGTGCGGGCCCACGCACCACGGTGCTGCTCAGCGGCGCAGTGATGGGGTTGGCTACTGCCTGCATGCACTACATCGCCATGGATGCCATCCACCTGCCCGTGGGGCCCGACCCCATGCGCAGCGTTCGCCTGGAGAGCCCGTGGACACCGCTGACCCTCAGTGCCAGCGCCTGCTTGCTGGTCGGTATGGTGCTGCTGGCACTGAGCATTGGCTGGCGCTGGCGCCAGCTGTTTGCGGAAATCCGCCGCAGCGAAGCGCGCCTGCGCGCCGTGGTCGACACCGCTGTGGACGGCATCATCATGATTGAGGGGGATGGCAGCATCGTGGCCTTCAACCCCGCAGCAGAGCGCTTGCTGGGCTGGCAGGCACACGAGGTAATCGGGCGCAACGTCAACACCTTGATGCCGGCTCCCCACCACCACGCGCATGACGGCTACCTGCAGCGCCACTTGGCCAACGGGCACACCAGCATCATCGGCTCAGGCCGTGAAGTGCAGGCACTGCACAAAGACGGCACGCTGATCGATGTGCGCCTGGCCGTGGGCCCGGTGGCACAGGCCGACAAGCCACTGTTCGTCGGCTTTCTGACCGACATCCGCCAGCGCAATGCCATGGAAACCTCGCTGCGCCACAGCGAAGAGCAGCACCGCACGCTGATCAGCAACATCCCCGGCGTCACCTTCCGCCGCGCCGCCCACGCCCCCTGGCAGCCGCTGTTCTTGAGCACCCCCGTCGAAGCGCTGACCGGCTGGCCCGCCGAAGCCCTGCTGGCCCAGCCCCGGCGCATGGAACAGCTGCTGCCGTCGGCCGACAGCGCCGCCCTGCACCGCGCCGTGGCCGAAGCCCTGGAAGCCGGGGTGGCCTATGCCTGCGAGTACCGCCTGCGCCACCGCGATGGCAGCCTGCGCTGGGTGACGGAAAGCGGCCGCGGCGTCTATGACGCGCAAGGCCATGTGCGCTGGATTGACGGCGTCTTGATGGACCACACCGAGGCCAAGGCCCGCAATGCAGAGTTTGAGGGCACGATCGCTGCCATCAACCGCGCCATCGCCCTCGTGGAATACAGCCTGGACGGCCATGTGCTGCACGCCAACCAGCACTTTTTGCAGATGTTCCACTACCGCTTGTCCGACGTGCAGGGCCAGCACTTTCGCATGTTCTGCCTCGACACCCCCGAGGTACACGCCCAGGACACCGCCATGTGGCAATCGCTGCAGCGCGGTGAGCACGTCAGCCTGGAATGCCAGGCACGCGCCAGCGGCGATCGGCTGCTGTGGGTCAACACCTCGTTCAGCCCCATCCTGGATGCGAATGGCCAGCCCGTGCGCATCACCCAGCTCGTCACCGACATCACGGCCAGCCACACCCTGGCGCAAGCCCTGCTACAGGCCAAGGAAAAAGCCGAGGCCGCAGCGGCCGCGCGCAGCACCTTCCTGGCGAATATGAGCCACGAAATTCGCACCCCCATGAATGCCATCATCGGCTTCTCGGAGGCGCTGCTCGACACCCCGCTGCACCCCATGCAGCAGCGCTATGTGGACACGGTGTACCGCTCGGCGCGCTCCATGCTGCGCCTGCTCAACGACATTCTGGACACCGCCAAGCTCGACAAGGGTGCCGTTAGCCTGGAGGTGGATGATTTCTCCATCGCCGACCTGTGCAATCTGGTCGTCGGGGCACAGCGCATTCAGGCCGAGAAAAAAGGGCTGCAGCTGCTGCTCGACATCCACAGCGAAGTGCCCCACTACCTGCAGGGTGACGCACTGCGGGTGCAGCAAATCGTGGCCAATCTGATGGGCAACGCCGTCAAGTTCACCGAACACGGCCATGTGCGCCTGGAAGTGGGCTATGGCCACGGCACGCTGCACCTGCGCATTCAGGACACGGGCATCGGCATTGCCGCCGACAAGCTGGAGCATATTTTTGCCCCCTTTGCCCAGGCCGACGCCTCCACCACCCGCCGCTTTGGCGGCACAGGGCTGGGCACCACCATTTCACGCCAGCTGGCGCAACTGATGGCCGGAGACATCCGCGTGCGCAGCCAGCCCGGGCAAGGCACAGAGTTTCACGTCACCCTGCCGCTGGCCGCTGGCCAAGCCCCGCGCAATACCGTGCCCTCGGTGGTGACACCCTTGCCTGCGCTGCAGATCTTGGCTGTCGACGACGTGCCGCAAAACCTGGAGCTGCTGCAGGTCGTGATGCAGCGCCACGGTCACCAGGTGCATTTGGCACGCAACGGACTGGAAGCCGTGCAACTGCGCCAAACCCTGGCCCTCGACCTGATCTTGATGGATTTGCAGATGCCGCTGATGGATGGCCTGGAGGCCTCGCGCACCATCCGCGAATGGGAGGCCCAGAACGCTGTCGACCGCATGCCCATCATTGCCCTGTCCGCCAGCGTGCTGGAGCAGGATCGGCGCGCCTGCGATGCCGCGGGCATGGATGGTTTCGCCGCCAAACCGCTGGAGCTCCACAAGCTGATGCTGGAGATGGCGCGCGTGCTGCAGCAACGCAACGCCACCACCGTACCCGCAGCGGATGCCGAGCCCGCCACCCAGCTGCCGATGGATAGCCACGTGGCCGACTGGCACACCGGCCTGCAGCTGTGGGGAGGCCCCGCACCTTTGCGCGCAGCTTGGGCACGCTTCATGGCCGAGCAGCACAACCGCGTGCAAGAGCTGTATGTGCTGACACAACAGTCGGGCGCCACCACGGCCGCCGCCATCGTGCACCGCATGCGCGGCGCGGCGGGCAATCTGGCCTTGCCCCAGTTACATACGCTGCTGGGTGTGCTGGAGACCGCCGCCCGCAACGGTGATTGCAGCAGCTTGCAACAACAGCTGCCTGCCCTGGGCTCTGCCCTGGCGCAGGTGGAAGCCTTGCTGCGCGCCACAGAGCCTGCTGGCGGCACCGCCAGCGCCCCAGCGCCCGCCGTGGCACACGGCTTGCCCGCGCACACGCAAGCACAGCTGCAAGCGGCGCTGCACACCCTGGCAAGCAGTTTGCATGTGGGAGAAATTGACAGCCACGCCATGCAAAGCCTCCACCAATGGCTGCCCACTGCCGCCATCGCACCGCTGCAAGCGGCGCTGGACCTGTTCGACCTGGATCAGGCACTGCAATGCGTGCAGCTGCTGATGACAGACCTGCCCCCTTTAGACACGACAAAGCCGCCCCATGTTGCCCAGCCATGAAGACCACCGGCCACGCCTGCTGCTGGTGGATGACGAGCCCTCCAACCTGCATGTGCTGCGCCAGATACTCGGGCAGGAATACCGCCTGCAATTTGCCACTGATGGCGCCAAAGCCCTGCAACTGGTGGCCCACCAGCCGCCCGATCTGATCCTGCTGGACATCATGATGCCGGCGCTCAGCGGCTATGACGTGTGCCGGCAGCTCAAGGCTGACCCCAAGACGCGGAGTATCCCGGTGATCTTTGTCTCGGCCCTGTCCGAAACCGGCGACGAAGCCCAGGGCTTTGAGGCCGGTGCGGTCGACTACATCCTCAAACCCGTGCGTGCCCCGCTGGTGCGGGCGCGGGTGCGCACACACCTTTCGCTGGTCGACACCCGGGCGCTGCGCCAGTCACGCCTGCACCTTGTGCAGTGCCTGGGCCGCGCGGCGGAATACAAGGACAACGAGACCGGCATGCACGTCATGCGCATGAGCCACTTTGCCCAGGCACTGGCGCTGGCCATTGGCTGCCCCCCCACCTGGGCCGACGACCTGCTACACGCCGCCCCCATGCACGATGTGGGCAAGATCGGCATCCCCGATGCCGTGCTGCTCAAACCCGGCCCCCTGACCGACAGCGAGTGGCAGACCATGCGCCAGCACCCCGCCATTGGTGCGGAGATCATTGGCGAGCACGACAGCGGCATCCTGCAGATGGCGCGCAGCATTGCCCTGACCCACCATGAAAAATGGGATGGGTCCGGCTACCCCAGTGGCCTGCGCGGTGCAGACATTCCGCTGGCAGCCAGGATCGTGGCCCTGGCAGATGTGTTTGATGCACTCACCTCCGTGCGCCCGTACAAGCGCGCCTGGTCGGTCGATGCGGCCTTGCAGCACATCCAGGCACAGTCAGGCCAGCACTTTGACCCGGCGCTGGCGCCCGTTTTCATCGGTCTGCGACCACAGCTCGAAGCTATCCGCCAGCGCTGGACCGACGAAGCGCAAGAGCCCGCGCTGGCCGACAGCCTGTAGCCCGCCCTAGATAATGCAGGCTATGACTGTGTCTGCCCTGCCTTCTCCCTGGATCGTGCGCCCTCTGGAAGTACACGACGTTGACAGCCTGCTGCATGTGCAAACCATCTGCTATGGCGATGGTTTTCTGGAAAGCCGTGACGTGTTCGCCCAGCGCCTGGGCTGTGCGCACCACTGCTCCATCGGCGTGGTGGCAGCAGGCACACACGCGCTGCAGGCCTATCTGGCGGCCTACTGGTCCAACCCAGGAAAGATCACCCCGCTGAACGCCCCTTTTGCCGCCCCATCAAAGGGTGAGCAGGTGCTGTTCCTGCACGACATGTCCGTGCTGCCCGCACTGGCCGGGCAAGGGGTGGCACGCCACCTGCTGCAACACACCCTGCAGCACGCTCGCCAGCGCGGGCTGTACCAGGCCGCACTGGTCTCGGTCCAAGGCTCTCGCGCCTATTGGGAACGTCAAGGTTTTTCTGTATGCCCCGTCATGGATGCACAACAGTCCACCCACCTGAAAACCTATGGTGATGGCGCTCTGTACATGACGATGACGCTCTGATTTCTGATAATCGAGACATTCGCTGACAAACGCCCGCGCCAGCGTCGCGATAATCCCCGCATGCCTAACCGATGGAAACCGAACGTCACGGTCTCAGCCGTGATTGAACGCGATCAGCGCTTTTTGCTGGTGGAAGAAAACACGGCCGACGGCTTGCGCCTGAACACCCCTGCCGGCCACCTCGACCCTGCCGAGACACCGCTGCAGGCCTGTGCCCGCGAAGTGCTGGAGGAGACCGCTTACAGCTTCCAGCCCACGGATCTGGTCGGCATCTATATGAACCGGTTCATCCGCACCCGCACCGGCTCCGACATCACCTATATGCGCTTTGCCTTCACCGGCCAGCTGGGTCAGCACCACGCCCACCGCCTGCTCGACGAAGGCATTGTGCGCGCCGTCTGGCTGACGCTGGAAGAGCTGCAGGCCACCGCCCACCTGCACCGCAGCCCCGTCGTGCTGCAATCGGTGCGCGACTACCTGTCGGGCCAGCGTTTCGATGCCCGCATGATCCAGGCAGACCCCAGCATCTACAGCGTGCCAGAGCCCACCCCCCATACGCAGGACTTGCTGGCCACGCTCCGATAAGCAGAGCTGCCAGCACTGGTAAAACCTGGCGCTGACAGCCCAACACCCTTGATACCCAGGTTTATCAAGCGCAAATCGCTATGGTTTTCAAGCATTGGCTTGCACAACCGGGCATCCAACGGGTGCAAAGGCACACAAAAAAAGGAGCCACCAGGGCTCCTTTTTTATACGGTGCAACCACCGCAACGCAGGCGCTTAATTCAGCGCCATGCTCAGCTTGCGGCGGTAGCTGTTGACCAGCGCAGTCATCTCATCCTGCTCAGCCGTGTTCTTGCCCAGCAGCTCAATGCCGCCAGCGCTCTTGCCGGGGACTGCATCTTGCTTCTTCGGTTTGGCGGGCGTAATCAGTTCCAGAATACCGACCAGCAGCTTGCGGGCGGCCTGGCCGTTCCATTCCTTGTCGCGCATGATGATTTCCAGCAGCTCGTCCATGGCCACGGTCCACTGGCCTTCTGCGGCCAGCACCTGGGACTTGGCAAAGCGGGTGTCGAAGTCGCGCTTGTTCTGGGCGATGAGCGCATCAAACTGCGCCAGTTCCCAGTTGCCGCGCTCATCGTTGTGCACAAACAGCATGCACTGCAGCCACTGGTGCAGCGCTTCAAACTGCATGGGCTTGGGCAGGCGCTTGAGGGGCTCGTGCAGCAGGTCGGCCGCCTGGGCGTAATCGCCCGTGGTGATCAGCAGGCGCACATAGTCAAAGCGCGCATCGTCGTTGGCGGGATCTGCCTGCAGGGCCTCTGCCAGCTTCTGCAGCGCTGCCTGGGTGTCGCCCGACTCCAGCATCTGCTGCGCCTCATCGACTTCGGCCTCGGCTACCAGCTCGCCTTCGGAGGGCAGGTGCTTGTCCAGAAACTGGCGTACCTGGCCTTCGGTTTGCGCCCCCTGGAACCCATCCACCGGGCGCCCGCCGATCATCAGCACGCAGGTTGGCACGCTGCGAATGCCGAACATGCCGGCGATTTGCTGGTTGGCATCCACATCCACCTTGGCCAGCTTGAAGCGGCCCGCGTACTCGGCTTCGAGTTTTTCCAGGGTGGGAATCAGCGTCTTGCAGGGGCCGCACCAGGTGGCCCAGAAGTCCACCAGCACAGGGATGGCCATCGACGAGGCAACCACCTCGGCTTCAAAATTTTCAAGGGTGATATCAATCATGAAATTGTTCTCTGTGCGGCGCGCGCAAGGCGCACCCAGTCCATCGGTGCCCGACAGGCGTACAACACGCATTCTCTAGCAATTCGGCCAGCCTCTTTCCAGATAGGCTTGTCGTGCGCGATTTCAAGGCTGCGGCAGCACAGACGACCCCGCAACCCTCTCTGACTGGGGGATACCCGTAAAATCAGCGCTTCCACTTGGCCGGGCCGCAAGCGCCCTTTGAGAGAGAACATGAACCCCATCCAGATCGGTGTGGTCATGGGTTCCAGCAGCGACTGGGACACCATGCAACACGCAGTTGCCATCCTCCAGCAATTCGGTATCGCCCACGAAGCGCAAGTGGTCTCGGCCCACCGCATGCCGGACGACATGTTCCGCTACGCTGAAGCCGCTGCCAACCGCGGCCTCAAAGCCATCATTGCCGGTGCCGGTGGCGCTGCCCACCTGCCAGGCATGATTGCCGCCAAGACCACCGTGCCCGTGCTGGGCGTGCCTGTGGCCAGCCGCCACCTGCAAGGTGTGGATTCGCTGCACTCCATCGTGCAAATGCCCAAGGGCGTGCCTGTGGCCACTTTCGCCATCGGCGCAGCCGGTGCCGCCAACGCAGCCCTGTTCGCCGTGGCCCTGCTGGCCAATGAAGACCCGGCCCTGCGCGCCAAGCTCGAAGCCTTCCGCGCCGAGCAGACCGCTGCTGCCCGCGCCATGACCTTGCCACCGGTGGCCGCATGAGCGTCAACGACACGCACGTGATCCTGCCCGGCGCCACGCTGGGCGTGCTCGGCGGCGGCCAGCTGGGCCGCATGTTTGCCCATGCCGCACAAGCAATGGGCTACTTCACCGCCGTGCTGGACAAGGATGCGACCAGCCCTGCCGGCCTGGTCAGCCACCACCACATTCGCACCGGTTACGAAGACGCCCAAGGGCTGGCCGAGCTGGCCCAGCTGTGCGCGGCCGTGACCACCGAGTTTGAGAACGTGCCCGCCGGTGCGCTCAACACCCTGGCGCAAAGCCTGCCCGTATCGCCCGCCGGCGCCTCCGTGGCCATTGCCCAGGACCGTGCCGCCGAAAAAGCGCACTTTGTGAAGTGCGGCGTGCCCGTGGCCCCGCATGCCGTGATCGAAACGCCCGAACAACTGGCCGCCGTAGCGGCCGATTTGCTGCCCGGCATTTTGAAAACATCGCGCATGGGCTACGACGGCAAGGGCCAGGTGCGTGTCAAAACCCTGGAAGAACTCGCCAAGGCGTGGGACGAGCTGGGCCGCGTGGCCTGCGTGCTGGAAAAAATGCTGCCGCTGGCGCACGAATGCTCCGTCATCGTGGCACGTGGCCGCAACGGCAGCATCGTCAACCTGCCCGTGCAGCGCAATCTGCACCGCGACGGCATTTTGGCGGTCACCGAGGTTTACGAAGGAAATCCACCTTCAACCCAAGTAGCACAAGCGCTAGCTGCTGCGAAGTCTGTAGCAGAAGGCTTGAACTACGTCGGCGTGCTGTGCGTGGAATTCTTTGTGCTGCAAGACGGCTCACTCGTGGTCAACGAGATCGCACCGCGCCCGCACAACAGCGGCCACTACAGCCAGAACGGCTGCGATGTCTCGCAGTTTGAACTGCAAGTGCGCTGCATGACCGGCCTGCCCCTGGTGCAGCCCCGCCTGCACAGCGCCAGCATCATGCTGAACCTGCTGGGTGACCTGTGGTTCAAGGACAGCGATACCGCCAAGACCCCTGCGTGGGACCAGGTGCTGGCCCTGCCCGGCTGCCACCTGCACCTGTACGGCAAGGTCGATGCCAAGCGCGCCCGCAAGATGGGGCACCTGAACATCACCGCCGCCACGCCCGAAAAGGCGCGTGCAACTGCGCTCAAGGCTGCCGAAATCCTCGGCATTGCAGCGTTTTAAGGAACTGACGTGATTCTGGATGGAACGCTGAACGCCTCGGTACAAGCTGCAGCCGTTGCCCTGCAACAAGGCCAGCTGCTGGGCCTGCCCACCGAGACGGTCTATGGCCTGGCCGCAGACAGCGACAACGACGCGGCCGTGGCTCAGATCTTTACCGCCAAGGGCCGCCCGGCCAACCATCCGCTGATCGTGCACGTGGCAAGCGCCGACGCCATCACCCGCTATGCCAAGGAAGTGCCGGTCTTTGCCCAGCAACTGATCGATGCTTTCTGGCCCGGCCCGCTCACCCTGATCCTGCCGCGCCTGCCCGATGCCGCCAAAGCCTCCACCGGCGGCCAAGACAGCGTGGGCCTGCGCTGCCCCAGCCACCCGGTAGCGCATGCCGTGCTCGTGGCCTGCCAGCAGCTGAATCCGCCCGTGTGGGGTGTCTCGGCGCCCAGTGCCAACAAGTTTGGCCGCGTCAGCCCCACCACGGCAGCGCATGTTGCTACCGAATTTGGTGACGACTTGCTGGTGCTGGACGGCGGTGCCTGCGAAGTGGGCATTGAATCGACCATCGTCGACTGCACGCGCGGCATTCCCGTGCTGCTGCGCCCCGGCGCCATCACACGCGACGATATCGAGCGAGCCTGCGGTCAGCGCCCACTCTCCAAAGAAGAGCTGCCAGCGCATACCCCGCGCGCCTCCGGCACACTTTTGGCCCACTATGCACCGAACGCCAAAGTGCGGCTGATGGATGCCAAGCAGCTGCAATCTGCATTGGATGTACTGGGTGCCGATGGCAAAAACATTGCCGTCTACCACCGCAGCGCGCTCCAAAATGCCTCCAAGGGCGTGCACCTGCGGGCCATGCCCCAGCAAGCCCTGGGCACCGCCCACGAGCTGTTCAGCGCATTGCGTGACTTTGACGAGATCGGCGCGAAGCTGATCTGGATTGAAACCCCACCCGACACCGCCGACTGGGAAGGCGTGCGCGACCGCCTGCAGCGCGCAGCAGCGGCGGGCTAATGCGCCCGTTGCGCTCCCTTGAACTCAGCGCTTGGACCGGCGTGCTTACGCAAGTTGGTATCAATCCACGATAAAAAGCTTGGCGCCACGTGGGGCGCGGGAGCGATGGGCGTCCACGCCATCCGCAACTTGGTAGCTCATGCCCGGCACCAATGTGAAGCTGCGTCCATCCTCCAAGTCGGTGTGCAGCTCCCCCTCCAAGCACAGCAACACATGGCCTTTGCGGCACCAGTGGTCGGAGACATAACCGGGGGTGTACTCCACCATGCGCACGCGAATGCTGCCAAATTGCTGCGTTTGCCAAAAAGCTTGTCCTGCTTGTGCCGAATGCTCGGATCGCGGAATAAGGGACCAATCTGTCGTCCCGAAGGGGATGTGGTGCATATCCATGGCATGGCCTCCATTCAAAAAGCCATGCTCTCCCAAACCTTGACACACACCAAGCAGTGTTTCGGCAAGGGTCCGGGCATCAAATAGGATGCCCGGACCCAGCACAAAAAATGCTGTCAGCCCTTGCGGCCCTCAGTCCTGCGCCACCCAGTCCACCAACGCATCCAGCACCGGGCGGGCATTGCCCGCATTGGCATGGTTGATCAGCGCCACCAGCACATAGCGCTGGCCGCTGTTGCCGTGCACATAACCGGCCAGCGCATTGGTGTCACGCAGTGAACCGGTTTTCAGGTGGGCGTTCGCACTGGCTTTGCTGCGGCGCAGCGTGCCGTCCATCCCGGAAATCGGCATGGAGGCCACAAACTCCGGCATCACCGACGACGACCACGCAGCCTGCAGCATGCGGCCCAGCGCTTGGGCGCTGATGCGGGCATCGCGGCTCAGGCCTGCGCCGTTTTCCACCACCGGCATGTCTGCCGCCGGCCAGCGCAGCTGCCACCACTGCGCCAGCGCGGCGCGCCCGGCCTCAAAGCTGCCAGTGCCCAGGCGTTCTTTGCCCAGCGTCAGCAGCACCTGCTGCGTCATCACGTTGTTGCTGTATTTGTTGATGTCACGCACCACCTCGGCCAGCGCAGGCGACTGGTTCTCCCACGCGGGCTTCAGCCCGGCAGGCACCACGCCATCGCGCACGCTGCCCGTAAGCTGACCGCCCATGCTGCGCCACATGCCTTCCACTGCTTTCAACGCGAAGCTTTGCGGATCTGCCAGCGCCACCGGCCAGTTTTTGTCGCCACAGCTGGCGGGGTAGCGCCCGGCCAGCTGGATGCGCTGCGGGTCTGACCAGTCCGCCTGCAGCTGCGTGCGCCAGTCTCCGCAGGCGGTACCTGCTGGGGCCAGGGGCACGCTCTGCGGGGCCTGCAGATGGCCCATAGGCAATTCATAGTGAATGCGGGCCACCCCGGCAGCGGGGTCCGGCATAAAGCCCAGCACCTGGGTTTTGTAGTTCACCAGCAGCGCATCGGGGCCTGCGTTGTAGGGTTTGAATGGCTCGCCGTCGAACGCCGCAGCATCATGGCCCTGCACCTGGAAGGCCGTGCGGTCGATCACGATGTCACCCACGATGACCTGCACGCCCATGCCCTGCAGGCGACCCAGCATCAGCCACAGGCGCTCGGACACCAGCTTGGGATCGCCCGATCCCTTGATATAGACCGTGCCACGGAATGCGCCGTTGTCCACCACGCCATCCAGGTACACCGGCGTGCGCCACACGTAGGCGGGGCCCAACTGCTCCAGGGCGGCATAGGTGGTGACCAGTTTCATCACCGAGGCCGGGTTCATCGGGCTGACGGGCTGCCAGGTCAGACGCGCGGGTTTGCGGCTTTCCACGGGGGCCACATACAGCGACACCGTTTCACGGGGAATTTGGGCACGCGCCAGCGCCGCTTCGACCGGGGCTGGCAACGATTGCGCCAGCGCTGCACCGGCACCGGCCAGCGCCACGCCAGCCACACTCAGGCGCAGGCTGCGCCACATCAGGGTTGGGGACATAGCCACAAAGTGTAGTGGTGGCCCACGCGGTTTTGGCGGAGCCCCTGCACGCAAGCGGGCCACGCGGTCGATAATTGAGCGCTTTGGCGCGCTCTGCGCCAGGCTTATCCTTGTAGTGCGCACCATGAATTTGCTTGCTTTTGACACCAGCACCGACACCTTGTTTATCGCCATCCAGCGTGGCGACCAGCTGTGGCAACACCAAGCAGCCGGAGGCGCTAACTCGTCAGCCACTCTGATTCCGGCCATCCAGGAAGGCCTGAAGGCGCAGGATTTGCAGCTGGCCGACCTTAAGGCCATCGTGTTTGGCCGTGGTCCTGGCTCGTTCACCGGCTTGCGCACCTCTTGCGCGATTGCCCAGGGCCTGGCCTTTGGCGCCAACTTGCCCCTGCTGCCCATCGACACCTTGCTGGCCGTGGCCGAAGAAGCCCGCCACCTGCACGGCAGCACCGAGGTCATGGCCGTGCTGGATGCGCGCATGTCCGAGGTCTACCACGCAGGCTACCGCTGGCAAGATCAGCGCTGGGCAGCCACCCAGGAGCTGGGCCTGAGCGCCCCAGAGGCGCTGTCGGTGCCTGCGGGCACACCGGTGGTGGGCAATGCCCATGCCGTCTATCCCGACCGCCTGGCCCCTGGCGCCACCCACCTGCCCGCGCTGCCCACCGCCACCGCACTGCTCCGCCTGGCCCCTGCGCTGATTGCCGATGGTCAGCTGATTGGTGCTTCCTACGCGCTGCCGCTGTACATCCGCGATAAGGTGGCCAAAACCACCGCCGAACGCGAAGCCGAACGCCAGGCCGCACCCACACCGCCCCACGCATGATGCACACGGACCACCAGCCGCCAACGGACGCCGCCAGCGCTGCCCCCCTGGAGGCGGCGGTGCCCATGGTTGCGGGCCACCACCTGGTGCCCATGACGCCTGCATTGCTGGACGCCATCTTGCCCATTGAGAATGTGGCTTTCTCCCACCCCTGGACGCCCGGCAACTTTGCCGATGCGCTGCGCAGTGGTTACTTTGCCCAGGTCTTGATGCAAGACGATGTGGTGCTGGGCTACTTCATCGCCATGCAGATCCTCGACGAGGTGCATCTGCTCAACATCACCATCTCCCCCCTGCACCAAAAGCAGGGGCTGGGGCGTGAGCTGCTGGCCAGCCTGGTGCACTGGAGCCGCCACAGCGCCAAAGCCCAATGGCTGTGGCTGGAAGTGCGCGAGAGCAATACCCGTGCACGCCAGCTGTATGAACGCCACGGTTTTACCCAAGTGGGGGCGCGCAAGAAGTACTATCCGGTACACCATGGCGAACGTGAAACCGCCATCTTGATGAGCATGCCCCTATGGCCCTGAACCTCGACCCTCGCCAACGCGCCATGCTGCAGGAAATGGGCATCACACTGTGGTTGCCCCAACCTGTGGCTGTCTCGCCTGCACCCGCTGCTGCGGTGGTGCAGCGCGAAGCCGTGGCTGCGGCCGTCGCAAGCCCTGCCGCCCCCATGGCGGTGGCGCCGGCCACCGTGCACCCAGCACCCACACCAGTGCCTGCACCCATGCCAGCCCCTGTGGCAGCCAGCACACCCGCCGTGGCCGCTCCAGCGGTTGATGCTGAAGCCGCCGCCCCCATCGCTTGGCGCATGGCCCCCGCCGTCCAGGCCTACCCGGCTGCCACCGGCGGCAATGCGGCCGATGCCTGGCTGGTGATCTGGGAGTGTGCCAACCCCACCGCGCCGCTGGAGGGCGACACAGGCAAGCTGCTCAACAACATGCTGCGCGCCTTGCGCCTGCACCACAGCGCACACGTATGGATTGCCGGCATGCAGCGCCCTGGCCACGAGGCCTTGGCCGTGGCGGGTCTGCCTGCGGAATCGGTCACCTGGCAAGCGCTTGACCAAGGCCTGCCTGCCTGTGTGCAACAGACCCACCCTGCACGCATTCTGGTGCTGGGCCTGCACGCAGCGCGTGCGGTGCTGGGCAGCCAAGAGGCCTTGGGCCGCCTGCGCGCGCAGGTCCACCAGGTGCAGCAAATCCCGGCCGTGGTCAGCTATGACCCCGCCTACCTGCTGCGTTCTCCCCACGCCAAACCTGCGGCCTGGGCGGACTTGTGCCGCGCACACGCGCTGCGCCCACCCTCAGCCGCTTGACGCGCCGTGTGCCTGAGGGACGCTGTCCCTGCACACTCCATGCAGGCCCGGCATAATCGCAGGCTTGTCATATTTACGAGATATCACTGTGGAAACCTACCCTAGTTGGTAGCTTCCATCCCCTCTCCCCCAGGTTTTGGGCGGCATGAGAAAGGATTGGAAGCGTGCCCCATCTTTCCCCCGCCAAAGCCACAACAACATTTGGGAGAGCCGTATGCTCAATATTTTTTCGCTGTCCAACGGACGCTTGGTTCAGGAAGAAATCGAATCGCTGGAAGAGTTGACCCGCTTCCAGCCCATCTGGGTCGACCTGGAGTCGCCCACACCCGAAGAAAAACGCTGGGTCAAGCAGCACTACGGCCTGTCCATTCCTGACGATGCGATGGACCTGGACATCGAAGAGTCCGCCCGCTTTTACGAAGAAGACAACGGCGATCTGCACATTCGCAGCGACTTTTTGCTGGACGACGAGGAAGACCCCCGCAGCGTGCGCGTGGCCTACATCCTGAACCAGCACAACACCGAGCTGAAGTCCTGCGGCGTGCTGTTTTCCATCCACGAAGAAGACATTCCGGTCTTCCGCCTGCTGCGCCTGCGCGCGCGCCGTGCGCCGGGCCTGATTGAAGACGCCAAGGATGTGCTGCTCAAGCTGTTCGACGCGGACGCCGAATACTCCGCCGACACGCTGGAAGGCATTTACGACGACCTCAAGCACGTCAGCGCCCGCGTGCTGGACGGCAACGTCACCGACGACCAAGCGCAAGCCGTGCTGGCCGATATTGCGCGCCAGGAAGACTTGAACGGCCGCATCCGCCGCAACATGCTGGACACGCGCCGCGCTGTCAGCTTCATGATGCGCAGCAAAATGCTCAATGCCGAGCAGTTTGAAGAAGCGCGCCAGATCCTGCGCGACATTGAGTCGCTGGACAGCCACACCGCGTTCTTGTTCGACAAGATCAACTTCTTGATGGATGCCACCGTCGGTTTCCTGAACATCAACCAGAACAAGATCATCAAGATCTTCTCGGTGGCCAGCGTGGCCTTGCTGCCGCCCACCTTGATCGCCAGCGTCTACGGCATGAACTTCCGCTTCATGCCCGAGCTGGAGTGGGAGTTTGGCTATGGCTATGTGGTGCTGCTGATGATTGCCAGCGCCGTGGGCCCCATGCTGTACTTCCGCAAACGCGGCTGGCTCAAGTAAGCACCCCCATAAAAAATGAGCGCTAGGCGCTCATTTTTTATGGCTTTCAGACACAAAACAGCCTGAAATCAAGATGGTTCGAGCGCTACACGCTCACTTTTTCAACACTTACACATCCCGCATCCAGCCCAGCCCCTGGCTGGTGCCGCTGCGTGGGCGGTATTCACAGCCCACCCAGCCCGGGTAGTGCAGCGCATCAATCACCTCGAACAGATAGCGGTAATTGAGCTCGCCCACATCCGGCTCATGCCGCTCGGGCACGCCCGCAATCTGGATGTGCCCGACACGCCCGGTTGGCAGGTAGCGGCGCAGCTTGGTGGCCACATCGCCCTCCGCAATTTGGCAGTGGTACAGATCCATCTGCACCTTCAGGTTCGGCGCTGCCACGGTCTGCACCAGGCTGTGCGCCTGGTCCTGGGTTTGCAGGTAGTAGCCAGGCATGTCACGACCGTTGATCGGCTCAATCATGATCTCCACGCCCACATCCGCCGCCGCCTGTGCCGCCCAGCGCAGATTGGACAGCACGCGGCTGCGCAGCGCATAGCGTGCCGCGCCTTCCGGGATCAGGCCGCTCATCACATGGATGCGCGGGCACTGCAGCGCCTGCGCGTAGCGCAGCGCCTCCCACACGCCATTGCGAAAGCTGGCCTCCTCGCCCGGGCGACACAGCGTGCCGCGCATGCCCTGGTCCCAGGCTGCCATCATCTCGGGCAGATCGCGCCCGCCCGGTGGTGCGTTGAACAGCACCTGCTTGAGTCCGTGCTTGTCCAGCACTTCCGCCAGCTCTTGCGCGGGATAGGCGTAAGGAAACAGGTATTCCACCGCGCGGAAACCATCTCTGGCAGCCGCTGCAAAGCGGGCCAAAAACGGCAGTTCGGTGTACATCAGGGAGAGGTTAGCGGCAAAGCGTGGCATGGTTCCCTTATCAAAACTTCACGGCAGCCAGCTGTCACGCCCGTTGGGCCATGAAACGCTGTGAACACCACCCTGCACATCAAAGATATGCGACTTCCGCCCTGCTGCGAAGCCGCAGCACCGGGGCAAGACGGGCCATGTTCACAGTGTTAACCGCGCTCCAGGCAGAAAACCGACGTGCTGGCCCGCAGATTGGGCAAGGTCCGGATAATTTGCCCCTCTTTGAGGCCAAAAGAATCCACCACATTCAAACGGTTCTTGTGGGCCAAAACCTCAAAGTCTTTGAATGTGCCCACGCGGATATTGGGCGTGTCATACCACTGGTAGGGCAGATGGCGCGTCACCGGCATGCGCCCGCGCAGCACCGAGAAACGGTTGGGCCAGTGCGCAAAGTTGGGAAAGCTCACCACGCTCATACGGCCCACACGCGCGGTTTCACGCAACATGGTCTCCGCATTGCGCAAGTGCTGCAGCGTGTTGATCTGCAGCACCATGTCAAAGCTGTTGTCCTCAAAAATCGCCAGGCCTTCGTCCAGGTTCAGCTGCAGCACATTGATGCCGCGCTTCACACAGGCCAGCACGTTGGCGTCGTCAATCTCCACGCCATAGCCGGTACAACCGCGCTCGCGCTGCAGAAAATCCAGAAAGCTGCCGTCACCGCAGCCCAAATCCAGCACACGGGCCCCTTGGGGCACCAGTTGGGCCAATGCTTGCATCGTTGGGGTGGCGCTCATGCTGCGATCTCCTTGGCAATACCTTCAAAGTAGGCGCGCATGGCGCTCAGATAACGGGGGTCGTCCAGCAAGAAGGCGTCGTGCCCGTGGGGTGCATCGATTTCGGCATAACTCACATCCCGGCCGTTTTGCAGCAATGCCTGCACCATCTCGCGGCTGCGACCCGGTGCAAAGCGCCAATCGGTGGTGAAGCTGACCAGAAAAAATTTGGCCAGGCTCTGCGCCAGCGCCGCCTTCAGGCTGCCGCCGTACTGCTTGGCCGGGTCAAAGTAGTCCAGCGCCCGGGTGATCAGCAGGTAGGTGTTGGCATCAAAGTAACCGCTGAACTTATCGCCCTGGTAGCGCAGATAGCTCTCAATCTGGAACTCGATGTCTTGCGTGGTGAACTTGATGTTCGGGCCATCGCGCAGTTCGCGGCCAAACTTCTGGTTCATCACATCGTCACTCAGATAGGTGATGTGACCGATCATGCGGGCAATGCGCAGGCCCCGCTGCGGCACCACGTGGTGGGCATAGAAGTCGCCACCATGAAAATCGGGGTCGGTGACGATGGCGCGGCGAGCCACCTCATTGAACGCAATGTTCTCGGCGTTCAAATTGGGCGCGCTGGCCACCACCACAGCATGGCGCATGCGCTCTGGATATTGCAGCGTCCAGCTCAACGCCTGCATACCGCCCAGGCTACCGCCCAGCACGGCGGCCATCTGCTGAATGCCCAAGCGGTCCAGTAACAACGCCTGGGCATTCACCCAGTCTTCCACCGTCAGCACCGGGAAGGTAGAGCCGTAGATCGCACCCGTATCCGGGTTGGTGTGCATCGGACCGGTCGAGCCAAAGCACGAGCCCAGGTTGTTGACGCCGATGACAAAGAACTTGTTGGTATCCACCGACTTGCCCGGGCCAATCATGTTGTCCCACCAGCCCTCGCTCTTGGGCTGGCCTTCGTACACGCCAGCGACGTGGTGCGAGGCATTGAGCGCATGGCACACCAAGATGGCGTTGGACTTGTCGGCGTTGAGCGTTCCGTAGGTTTCGAACGCAAGGGTGTAGTCACGAATGCTTTTGCCGCTTTGCAGCGGCAAGGCATCCGAAAAGTGCATGGATTGTGGTGTGGCGATGAAGGACATAAAAAAACCCGGCATCGCTAAAAACGAGGCCGGGTTTGAAGATGCCGTTTCGTCTTTAGCAGTATTTGTAAAGCGCCCGCAAGCAGAAGCAAATCAGCGCATGCCAAGGATTATGCCAAACCCGGCACCCCTTTGGCGAACAAGGCTACAACGCCCAGCACCAGGAAGATGACGGCGGATACGACGTGCACCATGCGGATGGGCACTTTCTTGACCAGCTTGTCCCCCAGCCACACCACCGGCGCATTCGCCAGCATCATGCCCAAGGTCGTACCCAGCACCACCCACAGGTAGGCGTTGTATTGCGCGGCCAGCATGACCGTGGCGATCTGCGTCTTGTCGCCCATTTCTGCCAGGAAAAACGCCACCACGGTCGTGCCAAATACGCCCCAGCGGGAATGGCTTTCCATGCCATCGTCATCGAGTTTGTCCGGAATCAACATCCAGATGGCCATGGCAATGAACGACAAGCCCAGGATCCAGCGCATGGCATCGGGGCCAATAAAGGAATTCACCCAGGCACCCACGGCTCCGGCCAAGCCATGGTTGACCACGGTGGCGGCAAAAATGCCCAGAACAATCGGCCAAGGTTTGCGAAAGCGTGCAGCCAGCACGAGGGAGAGCAACTGCGTTTTGTCGCCCATTTCTGCCAGGGCAACAATACCAGTCGAGACGAGGAAGGCTTCCATGTGAGGGATGTAGTTAGAGAGGCTGGCTCAAGCGTGCATTGACTACCACCGCGCCAGCCTTTGGAGCGGTTGCAGTCAATGGTCTTGCCCAGCTCTTTCGAGCCGCATGCACCATAGCGCGTCTGCGCCAAGTCTGTTGATACATGCTTTTGGCGCGTTGCACGCCAAACGGACTACTCCCCAAGGACTCCGCTATTGTAGTCATTTGCAATGACTATCACCCTGATAAAGCCCGGGAAACCCCGCAATCATGTTGTATAGGAGTACAAATTTGACGAAAACCCCATTGTCGGGCTAAGCGCTTGCCTCATAATGATCTCGCTCACGAATGCGATAGCACACATGAGCAAGTGCGTTTGCGTCTCTAAGGTAGGTCACGTCAAGTTGGCTTTCGGTTAGGGCTCCATCGCGTTTCAAGTCTTTTTCTAGGAGTCCACCATGGGCAACAAACTGTACGTAGGCAACCTGCCTTACGCTTTCCGCGACAACGACCTCGAGCAGGCGTTCTCTGAATTCGGCGCCGTTCAAAGCGCTAAGGTCATGATGGAGCGTGACACAGGCCGTTCCAAGGGCTTCGGCTTTGTGGAAATGGGCAGCGATGCTGAAGCACAAGCTGCTATCCAAGGTCTGCACGGCCAAAACTACGGCGGCCGTGATCTGGTCGTGAACGAAGCACGCCCCATGGAGCCACGTCCTCCCCGTAGCGGTGGCTTCGGCGGCGGCAATGGCGGCGGCTTCGGCGGCGGCCGTGGCAATGGCGGCGGCTACGGCGGTGGCCGCGGCGGTTACTAAGCCAAACCTCTAGCGCTTTAGCAGCGCTTTGGTAATAAAAAGGAACCTTCGGGTTCCTTTTTTTATTCCATCGCTTTTTTCTACCAAACGGTTGTCATTTTCTTCAAGCTTCTCCAATAATATTTACGCGGTTTATTAAAAGCCGTTATTCAAGTGTCAATGCGCGGTACGTGATAGCGCACCCCATTGTTTTATTGGTCGAGGAGTCTGTGATGGGTAGTAAGTTGTACGTGGGTAATTTGCCTTATGGCGTGCGCGATCTAGATTTGCAACAGGCATTCGCGCAATTTGGAACGGTCGTCAGCGCCAAAGTCATGATGGAGCGGGACACGGGCCGCTCCAAGGGCTTCGGCTTTGTCGAAATGGGCAGTGACAGTGAGGCCAATGCCGCCATCCAGGGCATGAATGGCCAACCTCTAGGCGGCCGCAGCTTGGTCGTCAATGAAGCTCGACCCATGGAGCCACGGGCACCACGCTCTGACACCTACGGTGCCGGACACGGCTATGCCGGGCGCAACGAAGGCAACTTTCGCAGCCCTTATGGCACTGGCCCGCGCAACCGCTCCAGCACAGGATTTGAATCTGGCAATAATTCCGGCAGCCGTTATCGCAACGAGCAATAAAACGGCTCGAATAAAAAAAGACCCGCAAAGGGTCTTTTTTTATTTCAGATTATTCCTACAGAATATTAAGAATAAATCCTATTTATTTTTTCCAGGATATATCAAACCTTTGACACGACCTTTTAATTCAATCACACGGGACAAATTATCGTAGTTCATTCGATCACCCGTGAATTGATTATCCCCTCGTGTCAAAACAACAGGCAAATGGGATTCCACGCGCTCTTCATTGGTCCAGATGTGCAGAAAATCACCGGCATAGCGCGTCGTTTGTCCAGGCTGCTGCGCCAGCTGACGCTCGACTTTGGCATCGCCGACCAACTGCACCTCTGAAGAGTCAGAGTTGCTGATGCCACGATTGGCAGACGAAATGGTCACCATCCCATCTGGCGCAATGCTGCGTGTACGTACCGCATCCACTTCCATGGTGTCCATTCTGGGTAAATGGCGTGCTTCATCGCCAGTCATGACGCTTTGCAAACGGCCTGCGCCATCAAACTGGTGCACGGAAAATTTTTCCATCACATAGTCTGGCTCGTCCGACACCACCTGCCCGACGTTGCTTTGCAACGGCTTAGGCGCATTGCGCACCAACCACCAGGTACCCATGGCCAGCATGGCCATCAGCAGCACGGGGAGATAGATGGAGACTTGCTCTCCAACCCGTTGCAAAGGTTTTTTCATGGCAGATACACCTCCAACACCCGCCGATACTGGCCACTCGCCAGCAAGAGCAGATCACACAGCTCCCGTACCGCGCCCTGACCACCGTCTGCCTGGGTCACGAAATCAGCAATCGCCAAATTTTCAGCATGTGCGTTGCGCGGTGCGCAAGCCAGCGCACAGCGCTGCATGACCGGCAAGTCTGGCCAATCATCACCCATCATGGCAGCCTGCTCCCAACCCAGCCCCAGGCTATCCAAAATGGACTGGGCGGCAGGCACTTTATCTTCGGTGCCATACACCACATCCTGAACCCCCAGCTGCTGCAGCCGCAAACGCAGTGGTGCGGAGTCTCGCCCAGTCACCACGGCGGGCACAATGCCGGCTTTTTGCAGCAGCTTGATGCCATGCCCATCCAAGGTATTGAAGCGCTTCGTGGTCTCACCCTGCTCTGTAAAGTGCAGGCCGCCATCGGTCAGCACCCCATCCACATCAAAGAAGGCAATGCGAATGGCCTGGGCCTGCAGCAATAGCTCAGGCTCGCAACGCAACGCAGGGGCTATATAGGGCTTGGGCATCAGATCACCTTGGCAACCATCAGGTCACGGATATGCACCATGCCCACCAAACGCGACTGTGCATCCACCACCAGCACCGACGTAATGCCATGGCGCTCCATCAACTGAGCCGCATCCACGGCCAGTGCATCTTCCGAGATGACGCGGGGGTGCGGGTGCATCAAGTCGCCCGCCAGGGCTGTGCGCAACTCGGTGCCATCTTCAATGCGGCGACGCAAATCCCCATCGGTGAAGATGCCCAGCACGTGGTTGTCGGTATCCACGACGGCGCTGGCGCCCATGTTTTTCGCGCTGATCTCGCGCATCAAACGATCAAAACCATCTTCGGCCAGCACACGCGGTACCTCCTCCCCGCTGCGCATGACATCGCGTACATGTGTCAGCAGCTTGCGGCCCAGCGATCCACCGGGGTGAGACAGCGCAAAATCCTCCGCTTTGAAACCGCGGGCATCCAGCAAGGAGGTGGCCAACGCATCCCCCAGAGCCAGTTGCACCGTGGTGCTGGCGGTAGGCGCCAAATTCAAGGGGCAGGCTTCACGTTCCACGCTGGTATCCAGCACCCAATCCGCATGCTTGGCCAAGCTGGAAGTCAGCCCGCCCGTCATGGCTGCAATGCGCACGCCCTGGCGCTTGAGTGCAGGCAACAAGGCGGTCAGCTCATGGCTCTCTCCGCTGTTGGAGATCGCCAGCACCAAATCCTTGCTGGTCACCATACCCAGGTCACCATGACTGGCCTCTGCCGGATGCATGAAGAAAGCAGGTGTTCCGGTCGATGCCAGCGTGGCAGCAATCTTGCGCCCGATGTGCCCGCTCTTCCCCATCCCTGTCACCACGATGCGGCCCGGCGTGCCCAGCATGGCCTGCGCCACCTGCACAAAACGGTCATCCAGCCGCTGCGCCAAGGCCTGCAGCGATTGAATTTCAATGGCTAACGTCTCGCGCGCCATCGCCAGCGCTTGCGAAGCGCCCAAAACCGGCGCAGTGTGCAAAGGGGTATTCATCCAGCAATTTTATCGATGCCTGCAAGACTGCTCCACACAGCACGAACACCTCGGTTGAAATAAAGGGATTGCTGACGTTGCACCTGCTGCACGCTATCCAGCAGCACCGCGTGACTGCCGATACCAACAAGCCCCAGTGCATTGATCCACAAGGTATGCGCACATTCCCTGCGCACTGATTACACTTTTCACCTATTCAGGTCCCAATGGCTCGTGGGCAGTCGCCAACCGCAGCCCACCCTTGTGACCGAACACCACCAACCTGCTGCCAGCCCATAGTCGGCATGGCACCGCCCCCTGAGTCCACCCACCATGCATACCACCAGCGTTAACGACTACCTTCGCCAGCACATTCGCACCGTCTCCGACTGGCCGGCGCCTGGTGTTCAGTTCCGCGACATTACGCCGTTGTTGCAAGACCCCAAGGTCTTTCGCATCCTCATTGATGCCTTCGTCCACCGCTACATGGACCCCGACATGCGCCCAGATGTCGTGGCCGGCCTGGATGCCCGCGGTTTTATCCTCGGCGCGGTGATTGCGTATGAGCTGAATGTCGGCTTTGTCCCTATCCGCAAAAAAGGCAAGCTGCCCTTCACCACCGTGGAGGAAACCTACGAACTGGAATACGGCAGCGCCACGGTGGAGCTGCACACAGACGCCGTCAAACCTGGCGACAAGGTGCTGCTGATTGACGACCTGATTGCCACCGGCGGCACCATGATGGCTGGCAAAAAACTGCTGGAGAAACTGGGGGCCACCGTCATGGAAGGGGCCGCCATTGTGGATCTGCCAGAGCTGGGTGGCTCCAAGCTGCTCCAAGACACCGGCAAGCTGCCCCTGTTTACGCTGGTGGACTTCGAAGGCCACTAAGCAGCGCCCACGCCACAAAAAGCCGGTCACACCGGCTTTTTTCATGTCTGCGGCACATGTAGGTCAGAATGCAACAGATATATACAGACACAGCCTGCACTATCTTGTCACGGCACACTGCGCCTGTCCCACACCATCCCTCCGCCAGCAGCCCCCATGCCAACCTTTCAACGCAATCGACTGATGCCTGTCACTCCTGCATGGCAATCTTGGTGGATGGGCATCGCATGGCTTTTTCTGGTGGCGCTGGTGCTGCTGTGTGCGGCATGGGGAGGCATGGCCCTGTACACCCAGGCCCCTAAAAATCACAACATTGCAGCAGCGCTGACCCTCGTCTGGGGCTTCGCGTGGGTCATTTTGCTGGGCTACGGAGCGCTGCAGCGGCGCATGTTGCCGATCTGGGCTGGTGGCCTGGCCCTGATGCTGGCCATCCTGACTTGGTGGGCCACCATCACGCCGCAAGCAGAGCGTGCCTGGGCCCCCGATGTGGCGCACCTGGTGGAAGTCCAAGGAGACAAGACCCAGCCCGACGTCGTACACCTGCGCAATGTGCGCAACTTCACTTGGCGCAGCGACACCGAATTTACGCCCCGCTGGGAAAGCCGCAGCTTTGACCTGTCACAGCTGGTCAGTGTAGATCTCGCCCTGTCTTACTGGATGGGCCCAGCCATTGCCCACACCTTGGTTTCTTTTGGTTTTGAAGATGGACAGCACCTGGTGTTTTCCATCGAAATCCGCAAGGAAACACACGAGCAGTTCGATCCCCTTGCAGGCTTCTTCAAGCAGTATGAAATGGCCCTGGTTGCTGCCGATGAGCGCGACATCTTGGCGGTGCGAACCAATGTCCGGGACGAGCAGGTGCACTTGTACCGCGTCAAGATGTCCAAGGACAGCATGCGCGATTTGTTCATGGCCTACAGCCGCCAGGCCAGTCAGCTGGCCTTTGCGCCGCGCTTCTACCACACCCTCACAGCCAACTGCACCACTATCGTCTGGCAGCTGGCCCGCCGCATTGGCCAAGAGCTGCCAACCGACTGGCGCTTGCTGGCTTCCGGCTACCTGCCAGAGTACCTGCGTGATGTTGGCGGGCTGTATTCCATGAAGCCCCTGGATTTGCTGCGCGCCCAGGGCAATATCACCGCGCGGGCACAAAGCTGGCAGCCCCCGGAAGATGCGAACGACGCAGCCGCCAGCGCAGACTTCTCCAGCCATATCCGCCAGGGTATGTAGCCACCGCCGCAGAGGACACTGGCGCAAGGCACGCGCCTACCTGCACCATCTGCCGCCATACAGGGCGAATGCGCCGGATGTGCCAGCATTGCCTCTGGCGCCGCCCTACACTCACGGGCTATGACGTCGTTTTCGCTGCCCCGCTGCTTAGTCCCTGCCCTCCTTGCGGCCCTGCTCACCGGTTGTGCGGGCGTTACGGTGCGCACAACCACCCCGGCCCATTACCTGGCAGAGCGCAACAGCGACGTGCTGACCTCCGGTGAACTCAGCCCGGCCACCCAGGAAGCCTTGCGCGTCCTGGACCTGGACCCCAAAAGCTGTCTGGCCGACATGCCGATGTGCCACTACACACTGACTTCAGCGACAGGCCTGTACAACGAACAGCGCATGGCCTCGCTGGCGGAACTGTGGACGCTGCAAGCGCGCAAAGCCCAGCAAGCCCCTTCGCTGCCGGGCACCCGCACCCAGGCCGAGGTCGATGCCTGGCTGGAAGCCGCCCGCCACGCCTGGGCCTATTTCTTCTTCACCGAGCGCAAGCCCAGTGAGCGCGCCTTTGAAGACCGCCAGATTCAGGTGCGCAACTACTACAACCACGCCGTACAGCAAGCGGTCACAGGCCTGTTTGCCCTGCGCCTGCATGACCTGCTGGACACCAGCAACCGCGTGGGCCGCTGGCAGTTCAGCACCGACTTCTCGGGCGTCTGGCTGCCATCCAACAAAAGCATTCCCAGCGAGCTGATTCCGGCCTCTTCGCTGCGTTTTTCTGGCCTGCGCAACCAGTACCGCCGCGATGGCTTTGGCGCCGAGCTGGTGGCCGTGTTCCAAAGCGAGGAAGACCGCTCATCCACCCTGCAAGCCGATGCCAGCCTGGACGGGCCACCGCAGCCGCCCTACCAGGAGTCGCTGTTCCCCGCCGTCACCGTCGTGCTCAGCTTTGGCGGGCGCACCATGCAAGAGGTGCTGTCCACCAAAGAGGTACAGCTGCAGGCTTTTGACCCCTACCGTTTCCGCCAGATTGATCTGGCCAACCAGCATGTGCCGCTGGCCGGCAACTTCTCGTCAGGCTACGGCCTGTGGCTGGCGCGCTCCGGCTTTTCCACACAGGCCTTGCGAACGCTGGTGGGGCTGAACAACGGTATCGTCAAACCCAGCATTTACCTGATGCAGCCGTATGACCCCAACCGGCGCATCATCGTCATGCTGCACGGACTGGCCAGCAGCCCGGAGGCATGGATCAACGTGGCCAACGAAGTGCTGGGTGACGAAACCCTGCGCCGCAACTACCAGGTCTGGCAGGTGTACTACCCGACGAATGCGCCACTCGCCCTGAACAACTACGCCATCCGCCAGGCACTGCAGCGCACGCTGCAGCACTTTGACCCGCAAGGCAGCGCTCGCGCCTCCAAAGACATCACGCTGGTAGGCCACAGCATGGGCGGTGTGCTCTCGCGCCTGATGGTCAGCAACACCCAGGGGCAGATGCTGGCCAGCATCACGGACACCTACGGCGTGCAAGCCGCCGATGCGGGTGCGCTGAGCGACAAACTGCGCCCCTTCATGGAGTTTGAGGCAGTCCCCCAGGTCAGCAGCGCCATCTTTGTCGCGGCCCCGCACCGCGGCACCGACTTCGCCAACAACCGCATTGCCCGCTGGGTGTCCAACCTGATCACGCTGCCGTTTTCCATGGTCGAACAATTTGGCGACATCACCCGCACGCTGGCCCATGCTTCGCCGCGCATTGGCAAACAGTCGCTGCTGCGCATTCCCAACAGCATCGACAACCTCAGCGATGACGATGACTACGTGCGCATGGCCGCCAATCTGCCGATTGATCCGCGCATTCGCTACCACTCCATCATCGGCAACAACACCCCCAACGTGCCGCTGCAAGACAGCAGCGATGGCATCGTGCCCTACCGCAGCGCCCACCTCGACGGTGCGGCATCCGAGCTGATCGTGCCGTTCGGCCACAGCGTGCAGGAGCACCCGCGCGCCATCGTCGAAATTCGGCGCATTCTGCACAACCAGTTGCTGCCGCAGAATCAGAAAAAGTGAGCGCCTAACGCTCCATGCAAAAGGACTTCAAAGCGAAACCACTTTAAAGTCCTTTTTTCATGCACGCCAAACGCTATGTTTATTGAATATTCGCTTTATTTTCCAATACAGAAGCTGGAGAAGATCACGCCCAGCAAATCGTCGGAGGTGAACTCACCCGTGATGCTGTTGAGCGCCGTCTGCGACAGGCGCAGCTCTTCGGCCAAGATGTCCAGCGCCGGGCCGGGCACGTTCAGCTGCAGGTGCGCTTCTTCCAAGTGTGCACCCACGGCCTGCAGCGCCTCTACGTGGCGCGCGCGGGCAATGTACAGGCCTTCGGCGGCCGATTGCCAGCCCGCCACCTGCAGCAGCCGCTGGCGCACCGCATCCAGCCCCGCGCCCGTGCGGGCCGACAGGCTCAAACTGGCTTCACTGCCCTTGCGCCCGACCAACGGTGCCAGCGGCTGCATCTGCACGCCGTCGGCGGCCAGATCGGTCTTGTTCCACAGGTCAATCACGGGAATATTCGGTGCAATGCGCGCGGCCAGTGTCTGCGCAATCTCCAGATCGGCAGCCACGTAGTCCTGCTCAGCCATGCGCGAAAGGTCGTGCAGGAACAGCACGGCATCAGCCGCAGCAATCTCGTCCCAGGCGCGGGCAATGCCAATGCGCTCCACCTCATCGTCGCTGTCGCGCAGGCCAGCGGTGTCAATCACGTGCAGCGGCACGCCGTCGATCTGGATGGTTTGCTGCACCTTGTCGCGCGTGGTGCCTGCGATCGGGGTGACGATGGCCAGCTCCGCCCCCGCCAAGGCGTTGAGCAGCGAGCTTTTACCGGCATTGGGCTGGCCGGCAATCACCACCTTGATGCCTTCGCGCAGCAGCGCGCCCTGCTGGGTGCGGGCCAGCACTTGGCCCAGCTGGTCACGCAGCGCATCCAACTGGCCATAGGCATCGGCTTTTTTCAGGAAGTCGATTTCCTCTTCGGGGAAGTCCAGCGTGGCTTCCACCAGCATGCGCAGGTGCACCAAGGCTTCGCGCAGCTCGCCAATCTCGCGCGAGAAGTCGCCCGACAGCGAGCGGCTGGCGCTGCGCGCTGCGGCTTCGGTGCTGGCGTCGATCAAATCGGCAATCGCCTCGGCCTGGGCCAGGTCGATCTTGTCGTTCATGAACGCGCGCTGGGTGAATTCGCCCGGCTCTGCCAAGCGCAAACCAGGCAGTGTCTGTGTGGCCTGGGCCGCTTCCAGGCAGCGCGCCAGCAGCAGCTGCAGCACCACGGGGCCGCCGTGGGCCTGCAGCTCCAGCACATCTTCGCCGGTGTAGCTGTTGGGGCCCGGAAAGTGGATGGCCAGGCCATGGTCAATCGGCGCACCCTTGGCGTCTTTGAACGGCAGGTAGGTGGCTTCACGCGGCTTCAGGTCCTTGCCCAACAGCTCGCGCACAAAGCCACCAATGGCTTTGCCCGACACGCGGACGATACCCACAGCCCCGCGCCCGGGGGCAGTGGCAATGGCGACGATGGGATCGGTTTGGCGCGCGAGCATGGCTTCACATCCTTGAGAGGGTAGCTGCCCATGATAGCCAAGGGCAACGGCAAGCAGGTTTCAAAAGCAGGAGCACTCAGCGCTGGATTCGCCTAAGGTTTACGCACAAAAACACGAAAAACCTTTGTTTGACCAGCGCTAAGCGCTCTTGTTTTTAAAAACACCAGAGGGGAGAAACATCAAAGGCCGCTTGCGCGGCCCTTGATGGATTCAAGCCATTCGTGTGGCTTACTTCTTCTTGGCTTTCACGTCCGTCACGGCCGCATCGCTCTTCTTCAAGAAGCTAGGCAGGTTGAACTGCGGTGGCACGCCCATGCGGGTGTTGATGACCCACTGCTGTGCAATCGACAAGATGTTGTTGGTCAACCAGTACAGCACCAGGCCAGCAGGGAACATGAAGAACATGACGCTGAAGATCAGGGGCATGAACCACATCATCTTGGCTTGCATCGGATCTGGTGGCACGGGGTTCAGCGCAGTTTGCAGCAGCGAAGAAGCGGTCATCAACAGAGGCAGGATAAAGAAGGGGTCCTTGGCCGACAGGTCAGTGATCCACAGCATGAAAGGTGCGTGACGGATTTCCACCGAGGACAGCAGCACCCAGTACAAGGCGATGAACACGGGGATCTGAATCACGATCGGGAAGCAACCGCCCATGGGGTTGACCTTCTCTTCGCGGTAGATGCGCATCATCTCTTGCTGCATCTGCTGAGGGTTGTCCTTCAGGCGGGCGCGCATTTCCATGATCTTGGGGTTGATGGCCTTCATCTTGGCCATCGAGCTGTAGGCCTTGGCGTTCAACCAGTAGAACAAGATCTTCAGGAACAGCACCAAGCCCACGATGGACCAGCCCCAGTTGCCCAGAATGTTGTGGATGTGGTCCAGCAACCAGTACAGCGGCTTGGCCAGAATGGTCAGCCAGCCATAGTCCTTGACCAGTTCCAGGCCAGGTGCCAGGGCTTCCAGCGTCTTTTCCAGCTGAGGGCCGGCAAACAGGCGCGATTCAATCGCCTTGGTCTCACCGGGCTGCAGCGTGCCCACAGGGGTGATCATGCCGGCAGCGTACAGGTTGTCACCCACCTTGCGGGCGAAGTTGTCGCGCTGGATGCCATCACCCAGCAACCAGGCGCTGGCAAAGTAGTGCTGCACCATGGCCACATAGCCCGCCGAGGCCGACTTCTCGAACTCAGCCTTGTCCTTGTCGATGTTCTTGAACTCGACCTTCTGGTACTTGGCAGTGTCGGTATAGATCGCAGGGCCGGTGAAGGTGGAATAGAAAGCATTGCCACCGTCGACTGCATTGCCATCACGCAGCAATTGCAGGTACAGCTGGGGGCTGACAGCGGCTGCGCCGGTGTTCACCACCTCGTGCTTGACCGCAATGTCGTACGCGCCGCGCTTGAGGGTGAAGGTCTTGACCAGCTTCACGCCATCTTGCTCGGGCGACTCAAAGCGCACTTGCAGCTCGTTCTGGCCGTCCTTGAGCTCACGCTCGCCAGGCAGCACGCTCATCACGGTCTTGTGGTTGGGGAAATTGCCGCCAACCAGACCGGTCTGTGCCATGTACACGCGGTCCGCACTTTCGTCGAACAGCACAAAAGGCTTGGACTTGTCGGCGTCGCTGCCGTACTTCAGCAGCTCGGCGTGCACCAGTGCACCGCCTTGGCCATCCAGCGTCAGGCGCATCACATCGGTGGTGACGGTGATTTTTTCGCGGGCCACAGCAGCCACGGGTGCGGCACCGGGCACGTCGCTAGCCGAAGCAGCAGGCGTTGCCGCCGTCAGGGCGTCTGGCACATCGGCAGGCTTTTCAGCAGCAGCGGTAGCCACTGCCTTGGGCGCCGACGGGAAGAACGTGGCTTGTTTGCCATTGTGGATTTGCCATTGGTCCCACAGCAAAACCATGGAAAAGCCAAATATCACCCACAAAATGGTGCGGCGAATGTCGTTCATGAAGACTTCTTTGGTGAGGAAGAGGAGGTCAAACCGGTAAACAGCTTGGGCGCTTGGTCAGGCACTGGATCATGCCCGCCATCACACCACGGGTGACAGCGTACCAGTCGCCGCAGTGTCAAATACGTGCCCGCCGCGGCACCGTGCTGCTCTAAAGCCTTCAAAGAGTAGGCCGAACAGGTCGGTTCAAAACGGCAAGCCGAGCCCAGCCAAGGGCTCAAAAAAAGACGATAGCCACGCACCAAGGCCATGAGCAGGGCTTTCACCATGGGCTTATCCCGCACCTTCTACAGCCACCGCTGGGGGCTGTACAACCTCGGCTGGCGCCTCAGGTTTCGGGCTCTTGCGCCGCGTGGCATGCGTCAAGAGTTGCAACAGTTCAGCACGCACAGCACGCTTGAGCGGCTCTGACGTGGCACTGATGAACTGTTTGCGGTCAAACCCAGCGCGCAAACGCACCACATACGCTGCGGGCGGCAGGGCCTGCAACTGTGCGTCAAATTCGCTGGCAACGGCATAGATTTGCCGCTTGATGGTGTGGCGCGTCACCGAACGCTTGGCCCAGCGCTTGGGCACCAAGGGGCCCAGCCACACTTGGGGTGCCTGACACCCGGGCACGACAAACAGGGCCTGCGGTGCCTGCTCTGGGAGCGATGCACCGGGCCCTGTTGGCTCAGCGTCCTTGGCCACATCCGCTGCACCCAGCACCAAACGGTGCAGTGCAAAGTGCGGCGTCCGGGAAATGGTTCCCCCGGACATGGTGGCCTGAAATTGGGGGCGCGTTTGCAGCCGTTGCATCACAGCAAGCCCTGGCTAGGCACAGGGGATGGTGTCAGGCAGTCGGCCAAGCGAGCTGACCTTAGACGGCCAGACGCTTACGACCCTTGGCGCGGCGAGCGTTGATGACGGCACGGCCGCCCTTGGTCTTCATGCGCACCAGGAAACCGTGGGTGCGAGCGCGCTTGGTCTTGGAGGGTTGGTATGTACGCTTCATGTTCGTTCCTTGAGAAGGTTCAGTTTTTACTGGCCCATGCACTCCACATGAGTGCACACTGCCCAAATTTCCCCCGCCAAGCATGCCTGCAAAACGCACCCGCCACATGGCCGGTGCCCGCAAATAAAAGCTTCGCGCGGGGCTTATCACCCTGAACACATTCAGGGAAACCCGAAATTATCTCAGTGTTACGCCCCTCTTGCAATGCCCCTGCAAACATGGTCCAAAATACACACCCCGCAAGGCGGTGATGGAAAAGTGTCACAGGTTTGTGGATAACCATTTGAAAAGCTACAATCACAGCCCCGAAACCGTTCCTCCTATCCACAAAAAGCGCTCCCATTGAAATGACAGAGGAACCCACCAACGACGCTGGCCTAGGCCTGTGGCTAGCATGCGTTGAGCAGCTCAGCCAAGACCTGCCAGAGCAACAGTTCAACACTTGGATCAAGCCTTTGACCGCTGTCGTGGCCGAAGACTTCTCCAAAGTCACGGTGTATGTCGCCAACCGTTTCAAGCTCGATTGGATCCGTGCCCAGTACGCAGCCCGCATCTCCGGTCTGCTCGAAGATCTGTACGGCCAACCTGTAGCACTGGAGTTAGCACTCGCTCAGCGCGAAAGTGTGACGCGCACTTATGTTCGCCCCTACCAGGCTGAACGCACCACCCCCGCCGAACCCGCTACCTTGCTGCCCGCAAGCGTCGCTTCCGAAGAGGCTTCAGCACCGGCCTTCCGCAACCGCCTGAACTCTGCGCTGACGTTTGAAACGTTGGTGGAAGGCACGGCCAACCGCATGGCGCGCTCTGCAGCCATGCACGTGGCCGGCTCGCCCGGCCACCTGTACAACCCGCTGTTTATTTATGGCGGTGTGGGTCTGGGTAAGACCCACTTGGTGCATGCCGTGGGCAACCAGTTGCTCAAAGACAAACCGGATGCCAAGGTTCTCTACATCCATGCTGAACAATTTGTTTCAGATGTGGTTAAGGCCTACCAGCGCCGCACCTTTGATGAGTTCAAGGAACGCTACCACTCGCTCGACCTGTTGTTGATCGATGATGTCCAGTTCTTTGCCAACAAAGACCGTACTCAGGAAGAGTTCTTCAACGCGTTTGAAGCCCTGCTGGCTAAAAAGAGCCACATCGTGATGACGTCGGACACCTATCCCAAGGGCCTGACGAATATTCACGAGCGCCTGGTTTCGCGCTTTGACTCCGGCCTCACGGTGGCGATTGAGCCGCCCGAGCTGGAAATGCGCGTGGCGATCTTGATCAACAAGGCCCGCGCCGAGAATGCCGAGATGCCCGAAGAGGTCGCCTTCTTCGTGGCCAAGAACGTGCGCTCCAACGTGCGTGAGCTGGAAGGCGCACTGCGCAAGATTCTTGCTTACTCGCGCTTTAACCAGAAAGAAGTCTCCATCCAGCTGGCGCGTGAAGCGCTGCGCGATCTGCTGTCGATTCAAAACCGCCAGATCAGCGTGGAGAACATCCAGAAAACCGTGGCCGACTACTACAAGATCAAGGTCGCAGACATGTACAGCAAGAAGCGCCCCGCGTCGATTGCCCGTCCGCGCCAGATTGCGATGTATTTGGCCAAGGAGCTGACGCAAAAGAGCCTGCCCGAGATTGGCGAGCTGTTTGGCGGCCGCGACCACACCACGGTGCTGCACGCGGTGCGCAAGATTGCCGCCGAGCGCCAGCAACTGACCGAGCTGAACCAGCAGTTGCATGTGCTGGAGCAAACGCTCAAAGGCTGATGGAATTTACCCTCGTCCAGTCCGGGCCTACCGGGCAAAATGAGGGGGTTTGAGTGGCAAGAGGGGGCGCAACCATGTGCCGCCACTCATTCTTGAAGAGACCCGCATCCTGAAACACAGAGGTTGACATGATCGTCCTGAAAGCCACACAAGACAAAGTTCTCGCGGTCCTGCAATCGGTGTCCGGCATTGTTGAACGCCGCCACACCTTGCCCATTTTGGCGAACGTGCTGATCAAAAAGACCGGCAACGCGCTGCAGTTCACCACCAGCGATCTGGAGATCCAGATCCGCACCACCGCCGAGCTGGGTGGAGACACGGGAGATTTCTCCACCACCATCGGCGCGCGCAAGCTGATCGACATCTTGAAGACCATGCCCGGCGACCAGACCGTGGCACTGGAGTCGCAACAGTCCAAGATGATCCTCAAGGGCGGCAAGAGCCGCTTCACCATGCAGACCCTGCCTGCGGAAGACTTCCCGCTGGTGCAGGAAGCGGCCAACTTTGGCCCCGTGTTCAGCGTGCCGCAAAAAGTGCTCAAGGACTTGATGGGCCAGGTCTCGTTTGCCATGGCCGTGCAGGACATTCGCTACTACCTCAACGGTATTTTGTTCGTCGCTGAAGGCAACACGCTGAGCCTGGTGGCCACAGACGGCCACCGCTTGGCCTTTGCCAGCGCTGAGTTGGATGTGGATGTGGGCGAAAAGCAAGAAGTGATCTTGCCGCGCAAGACCGTGCTGGAGCTGCAGCGCCTGCTGTCCGACGTGGGCGGCGAGAACTCGCCCCGCATCGAGATGCAGTTTGCCAACAACCAGGCCAAGTTCACCTTTGGTGGCATGGAGTTTGTGACCAAGCTGGTCGAGGGCAAGTTCCCCGACTACAACCGCGTCATTCCACGCAACCACCACAACAGCATCACCCTGGGCCGCGCGCCGCTGCTGGCTTCGCTGCAGCGTACCGCCATTATGACCAGCGACAAGTTCAAGGGCGTGCGCCTGACGATCGAGCCCGGCACCCTGCGTGTGGCCTCGAACAACGCTGACCAGGAAGAGGCGATGGACGAACTCGATATCGACTACGGCGGCGACGCCATCGACATCGGCTTCAACGTGACCTACCTGCTGGACGTGCTGTCCAACATGTCGCAAGACATGGTCAAGGTGGATCTGGCCGACAGCAACAGCTCCGCGCTGATCAGCATCCCTGGCAACGACAACTTCAAATACGTTGTCATGCCCATGCGCATTTAAGGTGCGTGCGGACAGGCGTGTTAGCCTGTTCACAACAAAAAAGGAGCGGCTGGCGCTTGTCAGCGCTTCTTTTTAGATCGATTTATTGGTATTTCCTAGGCAATACAAGCGCAAACAGCTCTTGTTATTGCAGCAGCAAGGCAACTTCATGACCGACGAGAACCAGCCAGAAAACCAGACCGCCGCCCCCGTAGACATGGGTTACGGCGAAGGCGCCATCCAGATCCTGGAAGGCCTGGAGGCCGTGCGCAAGCGTCCCGGCATGTACATCGGCGACACGTCCGATGGCACCGGCTTGCACCACCTGGTGTTCGAAGTGGTGGACAACTCCATCGACGAGGCACTGGCAGGCCACTGCGATGACATTCTGGTGACCATCCACGCCGATGGATCGCTGTCCGTGATCGACAACGGCCGTGGCATTCCCACCGGCGTGAAGATGGACGACAAGCACGAGCCCAAGCGCTCGGCCGCTGAAATCGCCCTGACCGAGCTGCACGCGGGCGGCAAGTTCAACCAGAACAGCTACAAGGTCTCGGGCGGTCTGCACGGCGTGGGCGTGTCCTGCGTGAACGCGCTGTCCATCTGGCTCAAGCTGACCGTCAGCCGCGAAGGCCTGCGCCACGAGATCGACTTCTCGCGCGGCTTTGTGCAAAACCGCCTCATCGAGACCGTCAACGGCGTGGAAATCTCGCCCATGCGCGTGCTCGGCGAAAGCGACAAGCGCGGCACCAAGGTGCACTTTCTGCCCGACCAGGAAATCTTCAAGGAAAACTTCGAGTTCCGTTACGAAATCCTGGCCAAGCGCCTGCGCGAACTCTCGTTCCTGAACAACGGTGTGCGCATTCGCCTCAAGGATGAGCGCGACGGCAAGGAAGATGACTTCTCCGGCGCCGGCGGCGTGCAAGGCTTTGTGGGCTTCATCAACGCCAACAAGAAGGTGCTGCACCCCACCGCGTTCTACGCCACCGGCTCGCGCCCTGCCGACACCTACGGCGGCATTCCCGGCACCGAAATCGGTGTGGAAGTGGCCATGCAGTGGAACGATGGCTACAACGAGCAAGTGCTGTGCTTCACCAACAACATTCCCCAGCGTGATGGCGGCACCCACCTGACCGGTCTGCGCGCGGCCATGACCCGCGTGATCGGCAAGTACATCACCGACCACGAACTGGCCAAGAAAGCCAAGGTCGAAGTCTCTGGCGACGACATGCGCGAAGGCCTGTGCGCGGTGCTGAGCGTGAAGGTGCCAGAGCCCAAGTTCTCCAGCCAAACCAAGGACAAGCTGGTCAGCTCGGAAGTGCGTGCGCCTGTCGAAGACATCGTCGCCAAGACGCTGACCGACTACCTGGAAGAGAACCCCAACGACGCCAAGATTCTGTGCGGCAAGATCATCGAAGCCGCCCGCGCCCGTGAAGCGGCCCGCAAGGCCCGTGAAATGACACGCCGCAAGGGTGTGCTGGACGGCATGGGCCTGCCCGGCAAACTGGCCGACTGCCAGGAAAAAGACCCGGCGCTGTGCGAAATCTACATCGTGGAGGGTGACTCCGCCGGTGGCTCTGCCAAGCAGGGCCGCGACCGGAAGTTCCAGGCCATCCTGCCCCTGCGCGGCAAGATCCTGAACGTGGAAAAAGCCCGCTATGAAAAGCTGCTGTCCAGCCAGGAAATCATCACATTGATTACCGCACTGGGCACCGGCATTGGCAAGGTGAGCGCTGATTCGGGCAAAAGCAACTCCGACGACTACAACCCGGACAAGCTGCGCTACCACCGCATCATCATCATGACCGACGCGGACGTGGACGGTGCGCACATCCGCACCCTGCTGCTGACCTTCTTCTACCGCCAGATGCCTGAGCTGGTCGAACGTGGCCACATCTACATTGCCCAGCCTCCACTCTACAAAGTGAAGAACGGCAAGGAAGAGCTGTACCTCAAGGATGGCCCAGCACTCAACAAGTACCTGCTGAAGATTGCGCTGAACCACGCCACCGTCACCACCGGCGGCGCTGCGGCACGCAACATCGAAGGCGAAGAGCTGGCCAAGCTGGCAGACATGCACCTGGCCGCAGAAATGGTCATTGAGCGCCTGTCGCACTTCCTGGATACCGAAGCCCTGCGCGCCATCGCCGATGGTGTGAAGATCAAGCTCGACACGCTGGAAGAAGCCCAAGCCTGCGCGCCCGTGCTGGAAGCCAAGCTGCGCGAACTGACCACCACTGGCGTGCCAGCAGCAGTGACGGCGGAGATCGATCCCCATACCGAAAACCCCATCCTGCGCATTAGCCGCCACCACCACGGCAACATCAAGAGCTCCATCCTCACGCAGGACTTTGTGCGCAGCCAGGACTATGTGGCCCTGGCCGCAGAAGCCGACAGCTTTGCCGGCCTGCTCAGCGAAGGTGCCAAGGTCACCCGTGGCGAAGGCGAAAAGGCCAAGACCGAGCGCGTGGGCGACTTCCGCCAGGCCATGCAATGGCTGATCAGCGAAGCCGAACGCACCACCGGCCGCCAGCGCTACAAAGGCTTGGGTGAAATGAACCCTGAGCAGCTGTGGGAAACCACCATGGACCCCGCAGTGCGCAGCCTGCTGCAAGTGCAAATTGGCGACGCCATCGAAGCCGACCGCGTGTTCACCATGCTGATGGGCGATGAAGTGGAACCCCGCCGCAACTTCATCGAAGACAACGCATTGCGTGCTGGCAATATTGACGTCTAATTTCAAAAATTAGAGCTGTCAGCGCAAGCTGCACAAGGCTTCAAGCCTTTTTTATGGTTTCAATCGTTGGTGCGCCTGGCAGACCACGCCCACCAACTCCGTCAGCACGGCATCACAGTCCGTCCCACGCCTCCATCTGGCACACAACCTGCTTAGAAACAGCATCTTGTATACATCTAGGTATTCATCATGCTGATTGGCACATTCGACGACTGGAAGCGCGCATACAACGATGGGGCCTGCCCCACTCAACTGCTGGAAGCACAGCGCCAGGCTTTGCAGGCCGATGATGTGGCTTGGATCAGCATTGCCAGCGCTGCACAACTGCAAGCCCAGATCACCGCCTTGCAGGCGCTGGAGGCCGCACAGGGCCGTGCACAGCTGCCCTTGTTCGGCATTCCCTTTGCCGTCAAGGACAACATCGATGTGGCGGGCTTCACCACCACGGCGGCCTGCCCGGCTTTTGCCTATCTGGCCCAAGCCGATGCCACGGCTGTAGCGCGCTTGAAAAGTGCCGGCGCGATTGTGCTGGGCAAGACCAATCTGGATCAATTTGCCACTGGTTTGGTGGGCACCCGGTCACCGTATGGGGCGGTCCCCAACACCATCGATCCCACGCGGATTGCGGGGGGCTCCAGCTCGGGGTCGGCCTCGGTGGTCGCGCGCGGGCTGGTGCCGTTTGCGCTGTCGACCGACACTGCGGGCTCAGGCCGCGTGCCCGCAGCGTTCAACCAGATTGTGGGGCTCAAGCCCACGCCCGGTGCAGTGGCCAGCACAGGTTTGGTGCCTGCGTGCCGCACGCTGGACTGCATCGGCGTGCTGGCCCTGAATGTGGCCGACAGCGCGCTGGTCATGAGCCTGATGGAAGGCCCGGACGGCCGCGATAGCTATTGTCAGCCACGCCCCTGGGTGGGCAAGCACCAGCCGCTGTCTGCGCTGCGTGTGGGCATCCCTGCCGCACGCACGCTGTCCGCAGACTACGAAATGGCCTTTACCGATTACGTGGCCCAGCTACGCCCACAGACATCGGCAGTGCACACGCTGGCATTCGACACGTTGTTTGAGGTGGCCAACCTGCTCTACTACGGCCCCTGGGTGGCCGAGCGCGTGGTGGGCGCGCGCAGCATTTACGAGCAGTGCCCCGAAGACTTGCTGCCCGTGATTCGGCAGGTGCTGGATGTGCACCAGCGCTTCAACGCGGCAGACACTTTTGCTGCGCAATACCAGCTACAGGACCTGAAGTGCCAAGCCGAAGCCATCTGGAACGATGTGGATGTGCTGTGCGTGCCCAGCGCCCCACGCCACCCCACGCTGGCCGAAGTGGAGGAAGCGCCGATCGCCGTGAACAGCGAGATGGGCACGTACACCAACTTTGTGAATTTGCTGGGCTGGTCGGCCATCGCCATTCCCGCCGCGCTGTGCCCCAACGGTCTGCCATTTGGCATCACCTTGATTGCCCCTGCTTGGCGTGAACCCGATCTGGTGCGCTGGGCGCAGCAGCTGCAAGCGCAGGCCCAACTGCCCGCTGGCACCACAGGCTTGCACGCCCAGGTAGATGCCGCCCTGCCCACCTGGCATGTGCCTGCACACGGGCCTTTGATTGAAGTGGCGGTGGTGGGCGCGCATTTGCGCGGCATGCCGCTGAACCATGAGTTGCTGGCCTGCGGTGCGCAGTTTCACAGCGCCACGCACACGGCGAAAAACTATCGCCTGTATGCCCTGCAAGGCACAGCACCGCCCAAGCCAGGCCTGGCCAAAGCCGAGAGCGGGTCAGCCATTGCCGTTGAAGTGTGGCACATGCCTGTGGCCAACTTTGGCCGCTTTGTGGCGGGCGTTCCCGCTCCCCTGGGGATAGGCAATGTGGAGTTGGAAGATGGCCGCATGGTCAAGGGCTTCATCTGCGAAGGCATGGCGCTGCAGCAGGCCACCGACATCACGGCATTCGGTGGCTGGCGCGCGTATTGCAAGTCACGCTGATGCCGGTGTTGCAGCGCCCCGTTCCGGGGCGCTGCAACCGTGCACGTTTGCACCACAAGGAGACATGCTGTGCCCACACTCAGCCTCGCCAACGTAGCCTATGAGAAGCTGCGCCAAGCGCTGGACAACTTTCATTACGTGCCCGGAGATCGCTTCAGCGAAAACGAAGTGGGCGCCGAGCTGGGAATGAGCCGCACCCCCGTGCGCGAAGCCCTGGTACGCCTGCAGCGCGAGGGCTATATCTCCGTCATGCCCAAACTGGGGTGGGTGGTCAACCACATTGACTTCACCATGTTTGAGCAGCTGTACGACGTGCGTGCCGTGCTGGAATGTGCAGCGGTGGATTTGCTGGTGACCACACCAGACTTGGCCCAGCGCCTGCATGCACTGACTGCGCTGTGGTGCATCCCCGCACCGCAGCGGCTGTCCGAGATGACCGAAGTATCACGCAACGACGAACGCTTTCACATGGACTTGATTGCCGCCAGCGGCAACCTGGAGATGGCGCGCATTCACCGCGACATTACCGACCGAATTCGCATCGTGCGCCGCCTGGAGTTCACGCGCAACTACCGCATTGATGTGACCTACGAAGAACACAGCCGCATCTTGCAGGCCTTGTTGGATCGCGATGGTTTGCAAGCGAAAGTGCTGCTGCAAAAACACATTCGCACCAGCCGCGATGAGGTGAAAAACATCACGCTGCACACGCTGCAAAGTGCACGCCTCAAAACGCCGCTGAGGCAGAATGTACAAGCGCTATAAGCTACAAAAATGCAGGCACTGGCCTGCATTTTTTGTATGCATAACCCACCGTTTATGCGTGCTGCACCAAGGCGTTCAGCAAGCCCCCTTGCACATCGGCAAGCGACCGCAAGATGCTGAAATGATTCGCCCCTTGCACAGGCAGCAACACGTCATCGCAGCACGCACTGCGGTGTGCTGCAAAGGCCTGGCTCTGGGCCTGCAACTGCGGCAGTTCTGCCGTGCCATAGGCCGTCACCCACGGGGTTGGCACCACGGGCAAACGCAAGGGGCTGAGCTGTGCCACTTCTTGCGTCGTCAGCTGCAGCGCCGCATTCAGGTAGTTGTGCGCAATCGGCCCCATATCGTAGATGCCACTGATGCCCAACCCCACCACTACGCCCGGGGCATCCAGGCACATGGCCGTGAGGTGTCCGCCCGCAGACCAGCCACACAGCAAGATACGGTCTGAGCCGCCATGTTGCTGTGCATGTGCACGCACGGCGGCGATGCCTGCACGCACTTGCTGCACGATCTGGGTGAGCGATGCATCGGGTGCCAATGTGTAGCCAATGAGTGCCGCATTCAGCCCTTTTTGCAACGCACCTTCTGCAACAAAGCGGAAGGTGTTTTTATGCCGCATCTGCCAATAACCGCCATGGATGAACAGCAGCGTGGCCGTGCCTTTATCGCCATGGAAAAAGTCGAAACGCTGGCGCTCCTGGGGGCCACAAACCACATCCAGATCCGCACGAAATTGTTGCACCACAACAGCGCTGCAGGCCTCAAATTCCGCCAGTTGCTGCGCGCTGTCGGCGACAGCGCTGGTGTTGTCGTAGGCCGCCTTGCGGGCGGCCTCATCCAGATGCAGCAGACAGTCCAGCATCAGGCAGCTTTCGCGTGGTGTGCCACGTGGCTGCTGAGCATTTCCGTCAGCTCCTGGCGCACCAGGTTGAACTCGGGTGCCGTGATGCAGCGCGGGCGCTCCAGCGGAATGCGGTAGTCACGCTCCACACGGCCAGGGCCTGCTGTCATGACCACCACACGGTCGGCCATGAGCACGGCTTCTTCCACCGCATGCGTCACAAAGATCACCGTGAGTTTGGTCTTGGCCCAGATGTCCAGCAGCTCTTGCTGCAGCACCTCACGGGTCAGTGCATCCAGCGCGCCAAAGGGTTCATCCATCAGCAGTACTTCGCACTCATTGGCCAAGGCACGCGCAATCGATACCCGCTGCTTCATACCACCCGACAGCTGGTTGGGAAAGTGATCGGCAAACTTGGTCAGCCCCACCATGTTCAGGTAGTGGTCAGAGATCTCCCGAAGCTTGGCGTCTGTACATCCACGCTGCTTGGGTCCAAAGGCAATGTTCTGGCGGACGGTGAGCCAAGGGAACAGCCCGTAGTCCTGGAACACCATGCCGCGATCGGGACCGGGCTCCGTAATCGGCGTGTGGTACATCTTGGCCACGCCGGTCGAGACATTTTCAAAGCCCCCCATGATGCGCAGCAGCGTCGATTTACCGCAGCCAGAGGCCCCAATCAGACAAACGAATTCGCCTTTTTGAATCTGCAGATTCACGTCTTTCAAGGCATGAATCGGGCGGCCATTCAGGTTGAAGACTTTGCTGACATTGGCGATATCCAAAATCGGCGCGGGGGTGCGGTGTGCAAGGATTTCAGACATTGTGTTGCGGACTCCACTTGAGCAAACGGTTATTGAGGACGACCAGCAAGCGGTCGGTGACAAAGCCGGTGAAACCAATCACCACCATCCCGGAGATCACCACATCGGTGCGCGAGAGCATGCGGCCATCCATGATGGCGGCGCCCAGACCTTCGGGCACCCCTGTCATCTCACCCACCACGATCAGGAACCACGCAATACCGTGGCCCAAGCGCAGGCCGTTGAAGATCGATGGCATGGCCGCAGGCAGCACCACCTGGCGAAACATGGAAGTGCCTGTGCAGCCCAGCATGGCAGCGGCTTCAAACAAGCGCGGCTCCACCGACTTCACACCAAATGTGGTGTTGATGACGATGGGGAAGAACGCGCCCAAGAACACCAGGAAGATCGCGGCATTCGGGCCCACGCCAAAGAAGATCATGGACAGCGGCAACCATGCTGTGACCGGCACCGGACGCAGCATTTGCAGCGTAGGGTCCACAAAACGGCGTATGGCGGCGTTTTTTCCGATGACCAGACTCAGAGGGATGCCGACGAGTGCGGCGAGCGCAAAGGCCCCGTAAACACGCGACATGGACTGGATCCAGTGCACCCCCAGCGTTTCGCTGAAGGCATCGTCATAAATGCCGCCAAAAGCGAAGTCCCACAGCATGATGCCCACTTCCTTGGGTGACGGCACCAGCATGGTGCCCGAGGCACGCACGGCAATATCCCAGGCCAGCAGCAGCAACAAGGGCAGCACGGCAGGGACCAACCAGTTGGTCATCCACACCTTGGCAGCACTAGGCTGCGCGGGCAGCAGCAGCGCAGGGGGCGTTGAGACGGCAGGGGCGGCGCTGGCCACAGCACCGGCGGGCGTTTCAAGGGCGGGGGATGGCATGGCAAGCATTCCTAACTCAGGCAAAGGGAAAGCAGGGCGCAGGCAAAGCGCCCTGTAGAAGGGTTACAGCGTGGGGTTCAGGCTGGTCACGATGAACGTGCTGTAGTCGGGCAGCTTGCGGATTTGCTTGCGCTCGAGCATCAGCGAGCCGTAGTACTTGCTGCGGGTGATCCAGTCTTCATCGATCTTCCAGGTCAGCTGTACGTTGTCGGCCGCCAGGTTGGCCACATCCGCTGGCAGACCCAGCTTGGCACCGGCCATCTCCACCAGCTCCTTGCGGTGGGACATGGCGTATTCCGAGGCCTTGCGGTGAATTTCCAGGAACACTTTGGCCAGTTCAGGATTGTTTTTGACGGTGTCTGCATGGGCCGTCATCACCATGTTCACCGAGCCTGTGGGCGTGCTGTAGGGGAACTCCAGCACCTTGCCGACACCGCGGATGGTGCTGATCGAAGGGCCGGGCTCGGCACCGACGAAACCATCGATATCACCGCGCTCCAAAGCACCGGCCATTTCGCTGAAGGACACGCGCACCGACTTCACATCCTTGATCGTCATGCCTTCCGCTTTCAGGCGGTCCAGAAACACGGCTTCTTGCGTAGAGCCTGGCAAGATGCCCACGCGCTTGCCTTTCAGGCCCTTGAAGCTCTCAATACCGCTGTTCTTGCCCACCACCACGGCCATGCCGCCATTGCAGGTCGGGGCGACGATGACCACGGGCTCACCGGCGCCCGCGCCCAGCGTGGCCGCTGCCAGTCCGTAAGTGCCAAAGTCCACCGACTTGGTCACCACGGCGTTCTTGCCGTCGGTGGGGGTCTCAAACGGGATCACTTCAATCTTGTAGCCCGCTGGCGTGAACTTGTCGTAGAAGTAAGGCGTGATACCGTGGATCAGCTTGAGCGTACCCACCTTGATCACCTTGTCTTGCGCCTGTGCAGGCGCAGCCATCGCAACCGACAGAGCGGTAGAGGTCAAAGAAGCAAGCAAGAGGCGACGAGACAGCATGGCAAATCCTTGGAGGTGAGGGCGTTGGTAAATCTTTCGAACACTTGAATACAAGCTGGTACACAAGTGCTTGACGTCTCTCAATGCAAACCCCGTGCCAGCTTTTAGGATGGCGGCATCTTCTTTTTTTCATCCGCGTGTGCGCCATGGCGTCACGCGCTGCACCACTTGTGCGCGCTGTGCACATCCTTTGCACCAGAGTTGCGTGCCACACGCACGCGCTGTGCGTGTGCTCTCCCACATCCATGGCCATACTTGCGCAGATACGCTGTGTGGCACTACGCACCGCGCGACATGGCCGATTTGTTTGACTGTTGCTTCAGGAGTTTTCGATGAGCAAAACCAAGATTTTTTTCATTGCGCTGATCACCGCTTTGCTCGGTTTTGCGGGCGGCTATTTTTTCTATGCCAACACCGTCGCCCGCTATGACGCCACCAGCAGCGTGTGCGTGGCCATGCAAACCGCCGTGAAGAGCAACATGCTGACGACCTTGCAGGTCAGAGAGCTGGGGGTGCTGACAGGCAGCACGCTCAAGCGCAGCTACAGCTCGGTGGCAGACAAGCTCAGCATTCCCCAAGAAGGCGCCAACAACGCGTCGGAAGCGTCGGTGTGCAGCCAGTTCCTGGTGGGCGTGCACCAGTCGCCATAACCTTTTATCCGCCCCATGGCCTTGGCTGACAGGCCATGTCCCAACTGTGATCTATGAAGTGATACCCATGCAGGAATGGGCCCGCGCGGCCCGGCTTGCACCGTCCATCACAGCTTCGTGATCCACATGCGCTCAGCCACTCTTTGCCAGTCTTGGGGCCTTTGTGCCCTCGGTTTGCTGTCCTCCACCGTGTATGCGCAGGATACACCCACCGCACACACCAGCATGCTGCACGGTTTACAGCTGGAGCTGGGGCTGACCGCCTACCAAGAGACTTACCAGGAAACGGCCCCCAGCGGCGCGCGCATCATGCAGGAAAAGGCCCGCATGGTAGGCATCCAGGCCCGCGTAAGCACCCCACTGGCCGCGCAGTGGCAAGCCCGCCTGGGTGGCGAATACGCACGGGGTGACAGCACCTACACGGGATCGACCGCCAGCAGCAGTTACGGCAGCCTGCACTACCGCGGCATTGACCGCGAAAAAATCCAGGCACAAGCTGACATCCTCTACACCCCTGCCGCCTGGAATGGTGCCTTGCTGTCTGCAGGTCTGATGGCGCGCCGGCTGACCGACGATTTGCACCAAATTCCATACGGCTACCAGCGTATCAATACCAGCTACTTTGCAACGCTGGGGGCAGAACACCGCTTCCAGCTATCGAACAGCTGGGCGCTGCAACCCGCGCTGCGCTATCTGCATTTGATCGATGGCAGACAGAAAGCCAGTCTGGATGGGGGCCTGCGCCTCAAGCAAGACAAGGGGCATGGCTGGGATGTATCAGCCACCTTTGCGCAAACCCGCGCCGATGGCACGGGGCTGTGCATTCGCCCGTTCTGGCGCTATTTGAAAATGGGAGCCTCAGACAGCCGCATAGCCCCCAGCGGCAGTGCTGCGTACGTAGAGCCCAAGAACACCACCCGAGAACTCGGCGCCGATCTGAGCTGGGCCTTTTAAGCACGCGCACTTGGGCACAGCTAGCACCAGGCGCCAACGCCGCTACGGCGGCCTGCGTGCACGCTTATCCCAACCACAAGCCTTGGCCGCAAACACAGGCTTTGCAGCCCGCACCTGCCGGGTGGGGCCTACGCTGGTTATATTCACCCGCTACGTGCGGCACCAGCCATGGCGCACAATCATTTTTATGAGCTACTAGCGCTTGATGAATAAGCACTTCATTTGTTTTTATGCATGAAAACAAGGAAAAACAAGCGCAATAAGCTCATATTTTCATAGTATTTCCTGAACGGCAGTGACCGCCCGCGTTTTCCCATGAAGCCCTCCATCCGCATCGTAGACGTGGACCGTCTCGAAACCTGGAGCAAATACAAGCCCGGTATGTGCGACACCTGCGGTGCCAACTGCTGCACCATGCCGCTGGAAGTCCAACTTCCGGATCTGGTGCGCCTGGAGCTGGTCGATCCATTTGAAGCAGACAACATCGATCCCAAGCTGATCGCCAAACGCCTGCTCAAAGCCAAGCTGATCGACCACTACAACCCCAAGCACCACATCTTCACCATGGCCCGCCGCGCCAGCGGTGACTGCAACTTTCTGGATGCCACCACCCGCCGCTGCACGGTCTACGAAAAGCGCCCGGAAACCTGCCGCCTGCACCCCAAGAAAGGCCCCAAACCGGGCTGGTGCGCGTATGGCGACAAGCGCATGCGCTGAGGGCGGCGGCACTTCACACCGGGCATACGGCCTGGCAAGATCGCTGCATGTCTTTGTCAAATACAAACTCGCCCTGGAGCGCCATCGAAACTGCTGCTGCAGTGCAAAGCTACCTAGGTATGTGGGCGCTAGAGCAGGCTGGCCAAAAATACAAAAAAAGCGACTACAGAAAAGCCCTGTTTGAGCAATTGCAAGGCGTGCGCAGCAACGGCTCCATTGAGTTCAAATACTGCAACGTCAGCGCTGTCATGGAATTGCTGCAATACCCCAGCATTCGCGGATACAAGCCTCGCCACAACTTTCAAAAGTCATTGCTACAAGAAGTTGAACATCAGCTTTTAAAAAATGCTGATCTGCATTTCCAGGTGCAAGCTGCCGTGAATTTACCGGCACAAGTCACTGCACACTATGACTTCCACAGCGCCATACAAACTGCCCCCAAAGTCGCCCCCAAAGTCCGTGAAGACATTGCGAAATACGCAGTGCGAAGCCCCGTTCGACGTGACTATCTGGCACAGGAATCACGCAATCAATCTCTAGGTCTGGCGGGTGAAAAATTTGTCGTTGCCTATGAACGTTGGAAGCTTCAGACCCTTGGTTTTCCGGGTCTTGCTGAACGCGTTACGCATGTTGCAGTCACCGAAGGTGACGGCCACGGTTTCGATGTGCGATCTTTTGATGTGCATGGCAATGAGCGTTGGATCGAAGTCAAAACCACCAGCTATGCCAAAGAAACGCCTTTCTTCATCAGCCACAACGAGTTGGAAGTGTCTCAGGCACACACTGACAGGTTCCACCTGTACCGCGTGTTTGAATTTCGTGAGCGGCCCCAATTTTTTATCTTGCCGGGTGACATTCAACAGCACTGCACACTCGATGCCACCAGTTACCGCGCAAGCTTCTGAGAAATAAAAAAAGCAGCCATCAGGCTGCTTTTTTTATGGGGAACGACAAACGTCAGGACTCATCCGGCACTTCCACCACCGGCTCGTCCAGCTTTTTAGCCTGGATCTTGTCGATGATCTTGCCATCCATGTCCACCACCTCAAACTCCCACGATTCCCAGACCACTTTATCGGTCTCCGTCGGTAGTTTGCCGGTCAGCAGCATCAACATGCCGCTGAGGGTCTGGTAGCGGCCCTTTTCCTCTTCAGGTACCGTCTTCAGACCCAGGCAGTCTTTGAGCTCAACGATGGGAATGTGGCCGTCCAGCAGCCAACTGCCGTCGTCACGCTGCACCGCCCAGGCGTCGCTCGGGTCTTCGGGCACAAACTCGCCGGTAATGGCTTCGGTCAGGTCACGCACCGTGACGATGCCCTGCACCTCGCCGTATTCATCAATCACAAATGCGATGGGCGCAGCCGACTGCTTGAAGTTCTCCAGCAGCTCCATGCCGGTGATGGTTTCCGGAATGTAGATGGGCTTTTGAATCAGGTCTTTGGATTCGCTCAGTTCGCGCTTGCCCTTGACGGCATTGGCCAGCCACTGGCGCGAATTGATCACCCCCAGCAGGTTCTCAAAGTTTCCATCAATCACCGGGTAGCGCGCGTGGTCGTGCGACTCGACGATGGCCATGTTCTCTTCAAACGGCAAGCTCACATCCAGGCACACCACATCCGAGCGCGGCACCATCAGCGAGGAGATCTGTCGATCATCCAGGCGGAACAGATTGCGAATCATGTTGTGCTCGTTCAGCTCAATGGCACCCGAGGTGGTGCCTTCGGCCAGCACAGCATGAATTTCATCTTCCGTGACAGAAGACTCGTTGCTGTCCTTGACGCCCAGCATCTTGAGCAATGCCTGGGTGGAAGAGGTCAGCAACAGCACAAAAGGCTTGGTGATCTTGGCCAGCAGATTGATCGGCCGTGCCACCAGTCGCGCAATCGATTCGGGATTGCTCTGGCCCAAGCGCTTAGGCACCAGTTCACCCACCACGATCGAGAAATAGGTGATGACCACCACCACGATGGCCGTAGCCAGCGGGTCGGCCACATTGGTCGCCAGACCCAGCTGTTCCAGCCAGTCAGAAAACGGTGCGGCCAGGGCTGCTTCACCAAAAATACCGTTCAGCACACCGATGGAGGTGATACCGATCTGGATGGTGGACAGAAAGCGCGTGGGATCTTCGCCGAGCTTGAGCGCTGCAGCTGCGGCGGAATCGCCCTCATCAATCAATTTTTGTAGCCTTGCCTTGCGCGCTGTGACCAGCGCAATTTCAGACATGGCAAACACGCCATTGAGAAGAATGAGGGCGATAAGTATAGGAATTTCCATGATGGTGTTGAGCGTCCTTTCACAATCGCTCTAGTAAACAGTAACAGGCTGAAGATTAATGGATAAATCCAAAATACAGGCCCAGCAAGATTGCAACCCCCAGAACAACGCGGTAGATCACAAACAAACCAAAGCCTTTGCTGGAGATAAGGCGCATAAACCAGACGATGACGGCATAGCCCACCAGGAAGGCCACCACGGTCGCTGTCCAGGTCATGCCCCACTGCTCGGTGGTCATGGGCTCACGCTTGAACAGCAGCATGTAAAAGCCCGACATCAACACCGCAGGGATGGCCAGCAGGAAGGAAAAGCGCGCTGCGGCTTCCCGTGTCATACCCAGCAGCAAACCTGCAGTAATCGTGCCACCAGAGCGTGAAACCCCGGGAATCAGCGCCATGGCCTGGGCAAAGCCCAGCAAGATGCCATCTTTCAAGCCCAGATCACCCACCTTGCGGGTTTGGGTGCCGCGCCGTTCGGCCCAGCCCAGCAGCAGGCCAAACACAATCAGCATGACCGCTGTCACCGCCAAGGTGCGGAACGTGGTCTCAATCCAACTGCGCAGCAACAGGCCCAGCACGCAGATCGGGATGGTGCCCAGCACCACCAGCCATGCCAGCTTGGCGTCCTGCGTCAAAGGCTCGCCTGACTTGCGGCTGCCCACCACGGGCAGGCTGGCCCACCAGGCCAGCAGCATGCGCGCCACATCCTTGCGGAAGTAAATCAGTACGGCCAACTCCGTCCCCAGTTGGGTGATGGCGGTAAACGCAGCGCCCGGATCAGCGCCCCCAGGGAGCAAGGGGCCAAGGATGCGCAAGTGTGCGCTGGAAGAAATGGGCAGGAACTCCGTCAAACCCTGGACCAGTCCAAGGATGACTGCATCCAACCAACCAAAAGCTGCGTGCATAGCGTCAGAGGTGAAAAACCGTCAAAAAAGCAGTGGGCCAGTGTAGCGCCCGCCGCCACCGCCACTGTGACAGCAGTGCACGGATTGCGCCCACACGTGTATTACCCAGCGAAATCACAGGCAGCCAGCGCCACCACGGTAGTTTTTGCTTATTTTTTACGCAACACCTGTGATTCGTGCTGATTGAATGATTATTTTTAATACAAGAAAAGTTTTACCACACTAAAAAATAGCAAAAACTCTCATAAAACCCTTCGAATATTCAAAAATCACAACAATCCAGCACACCAACTACGCATCAAATAGCTAAAAAATATCTTTTACTACAAAAATTTCATCCGCCACTGTGCATGCATCTAAACGTAAGTAAAACCTTTTAGCGTTCATATCGGCAACAACACCCTAACCACTTGCACACATGCTGTGGATAACTTCACTTCAAGATCAGTGGATAGTTTGACAAGCCTTGAATCCACCTTTTTTCAACTTTTCCACAGATGCACATCAATCACTTAATTGTGGATATCTAGATATTGTTTGAAAAGATTTTTTCATCAAAAAAGCAAACACATCTCACACACTTTTCCACAAGGTTATAAAGAAGAAGAATGCTGCTGAACGGGATCCATCTTTGCAGTGAACGTATCATCCATCCACAATCTATAATGTGTTTTCCACAAGTCACCCATGCCTTTGCATCTCGCTTGTGTGCAACAAATACAGTGTTGCTTTGTATAAATTTTCATCACGGATGGCCGTCGATTGCACACTTTGGATAAGTAAAAAGATGCATTGACTGTGAATCTTCTGTATTGAAAACAATTTTTCAGCCTCCGCAATCGTTTTTTGCGGCATAGAAATCCCACAATGAGCCAAAAAAAATGGGCCACGGAGGCCCTGGAATCCTTTGATGCCATCGTCGCTTCCATTCCGGGTTTCCGGATTCGCGAAGGACAGCGAAAAATGGCCGCCCAAATCGCGCAGTCGCTGTCGCAGGCCCAGCTCGGCAAAGTCGAAGAGGGCGCTCCTGAGCCCAAAAAATCCATTGCCGTCATCCAGGCCGGGACGGGGGTGGGCAAATCGCTGGCGTATTCCGCTCCCGCCATCGCCATGGCACTGGCCCGGGGCACGCGGGTGCTAATTTCTACGGCCACGGTGGCACTGCAAGAACAGCTGGTGAACAAGGATTTGCCTGCGCTGGCGCAGCAGCTGCCCACGCCCTTCAAATTTGCGCTGGCCAAGGGGCGCGGGCGTTTTGTCTGCAAACTCAAGCTGGAGCGCCTAGCCAGCTCAGGCGAAAACAGCGACGAAGCGGACGATTTGTTCGCCGACGAAGCAGCCGAACAGCGCAAGAAACGCCCGCAAGCCGAAACCGAAGCGCGCATGCAGTTCTACGCATCCATGGCCGATGCACTGGCTGCCGGTGACTGGAATGGCGACCGCGACAGCCTGCCCAACCCTCCGGAATCGGAAGCCTGGAGCCCCGTGGCAGCAGAGGGCAGCTCCTGCACAGGGCGCCACTGCCCGGTGTTCAACGACTGCACGTATTACGAACGGCGCAAAGACATGGTGGCCGCGCAAGTCATTGTCGCCAATCATGATTTACTGCTTTCCAGTCTGGGCGCACGCTTGCTGCCTGACCTGAATGAAAGCCTGCTGGTGCTCGATGAAGCCCACCATCTGCCGCAGACCGCGCTGTCGCAATTTGCCTGCGAGATGGACATGAGTCGCCTGCAGTGGATCGACAAACTGGCCAGCCGTGCGCTGCGCGTGGGCCAGCTCATGGAGGTCGATGAGATTGCCGACATCGCCGGCTACAGCAGCGGCCTGCGCGAGCACCTGACCGAGCTGGCGCGCCTGGTGATGGAGGTGTACGGCGAGCAACTCAAGGGCCAGAAAGACAGCTGGGGCCCGGCCCGTGTGCGCGTGGCACGCGGAGATTTGCCCACGGCCTTGCTTGACCCACTGTCCCAGGTCATGCACCACGCCAGCGGCTTTTTGGACGTGCTGCGCGCCATTGCCAAGGCCCTGAAGGCCGAAATCAAGGACAAGCCCGAGGAAGCCCAGCGCCTGTCCCAGCTGTACGCCCAGGTGGGCACGCTGGCGCCCCGCCTGGAGGCCGTGCACGACACCGCCCAGTTGCTGAGCCAGCAGCCCACCACACGCGAAGACGGCTCGGAAAGCGTGCCCAACGCCAAATGGTTCACGCTGGAAGTGGAGGGCGACTACATCGTCGTCAAAGGCCATGCCAGCCCCATCCTGCCTGGCGCCACGCTGCGCCACCATTTGTGGAGCCAGGTGCGCGGTGCCGTGCTGACCAGCGCCACCCTCACCAGCTGCGGCAGTTTTGACTTCTTCCTGCGCGAAGCCGGTCTGCACGGTGATGCAGCAGTGCAGACGCTGGAAGTGGCCAGCCCCTTTGACTACGCCGCCCAAGGCACCCTAATTGCGCACCAGACCCGCGCCGACCCGCGTGAGGCCGCCGCGTTCACGCAGGAGATGGTCAACCAGCTGATGCACGACATCAGCCGCGTGCAGGCCGGGGCGCTGGTGCTGTTTACCTCGCGCGAACAGATGCGCCAGGCGGTCGATGCCCTGCCCACGGCCATGCGCAGCCAGGTGCTGGTGCAAACCGCCATGCCGCGCGCCATGCTGCTGGCCGAACACCGCAACCGCGTGGAGCAGGGCTTGCCCAGCATCATCTTTGGCATGCAGTCGTTCGGTGAAGGGCTAGATCTGCCCGGAGCGCTGTGCGAATCGCTGTTCATCACCAAGCTGCCATTTGCCCCGCCGGACGACCCCGTGGGCGAGTCGCGTGCCGAATGGCTGCGCACCAGCGGGCGCAACCCCTTCAACGAGCTGGTGGTGCCCGCCACCGCCATTCGTCTGGCGCAATGGGTGGGCCGCGCCATTCGTACTGAGGAAGACCAGGCCCATGTCTACTGCTACGACCGCCGCCTGGTCAACACCAGCTACGGGGCGCAGCTGCTCAAAGGCCTGCCACCGTTCACGCTGGAAAAGCGTGCGGCCTAGGGGCTGCTTTCAAAACAAGAGCTGCCAGCGCCTTTTCTTGCTTGCTTTTCGCCTTTAAAAGCCATAAAAACAAGCAATAACGAGCGCTAGCTGCTCACGAATTCATACCACTTTGAAAGCCATGCCCTTGAACACCAGCACCTTCCCCACCTGCCCCCAGTGTGGCCAAGCCAACACCTACGCAGATGCCCAGCTGTTCATCTGCCCCGACTGCGCGCACGAGTGGTCAGCCACGGCCGAAGCCGCTGACGATGAAGACGGCCCCCGCATCATCAAAGATGCCAATGGCAACCCTCTGGCCGATGGCGACAGCGTGGTCTTGGTCAAGGACTTGAAGGTGAAGGGCTCCTCCACAGTGATCAAAAAGGGCAGCAAGATCAAAGGCATCCGCCTGGTCTATGACAACGGTGACCACGATGTGGACTGCAAGACCGAGCAAGGCCCCTTCATCCTCAAATCGGAATTTTTGAAGAAGGCCTGAGGCCGGGCAGGTAGCGCCACCGGCGGTAGTCATGCCAACCCTTCGGCCGCGCTGACGGGCATGCGGCACGCCCCACAGCAGGGCCACCACAGCGCACGGGTGGATTGAAAACTCATAGCTTTCTGCGCAGACCCGATAAGCGTTAAAAGCCAAAAACACTATCAAAGCCAGCCGCTGCCAGACCATGGCCCGCGCTGGCTTTTTTCCTGGATGCGGGAACTGGTATGCGAGAAAACTGTATATTTATACAGTGGAACTGCAAAACAAACTGGCCATCCTGGCAGATGCGGCCAAATACGACGCCTCCTGTGCCTCCAGCGGCAGCGCCAAGCGCAACGCCGCGGCGGGCGGTATGGGTTCGACCACGGGCAACGGCATCTGCCACAGCTGGACGCCCGACGGGCGCTGCGTCTCGCTGCTCAAAATCCTGCTGACCAACTTCTGCATCTACGACTGCAAGTACTGCATCAACCGCGTCACGTCCAACATTCCCCGTGCCCGTTTTACGGTGCAGGAAGTGGTGGATCTGACCCTGGATTTTTACAAGCGCAACTGCATCGAAGGGCTCTTCCTGTCCAGCGGCATCATCCGCAGCCCCGACTACACCATGGAGCAGCTCGTCGGCGTGGCCCGCAGCCTGCGGCTGGAGCACGGCTTCAAGGGCTATATCCACCTCAAAACCATTCCCGATGCCGACCCGGTACTGCTGGCCCAGGCCGGGCTGTACGCAGACCGGCTGAGCATCAACATCGAGCTGCCCACGGTGCAAGGCCTGCACCAGCTGGCGCCCGAGAAAGACAGCGCCACTATCCACGGTGCCATGGGCGTGCTGCATACGCACATTGCCACGTCCAAGGCCGAACGGCGGGAGGCCAGCAAGACGCAAATCATCTCCTTGCCGCAGTCGCGCCGCACCAAGGCGGCCAAGCCGCCGGCCTATGCACCTGGCGGCCAGAGCACCCAGATGATTGTGGGCGCCGATGCGGCCGACGACGGCGACATCATCCTCACCAGCGCCAAGCTCTACACCGGCTACGGTCTGCGCCGCGTGTACTACTCGGCCTTCAGCCCCATCCCTGACAGCAGCCAGGATCTGCCGCTCATCGCCCCGCCACTGGTGCGGGAGCACCGCCTCTACCAGGCCGACTGGCTGATGCGCTTTTACGGCTTTGAGGCCGAAGAAATCGTGCCCGTGGGTGCGCAGGGCCAGCGCATGCTGTCGCTGGAACACGACCCCAAGCTGGCCTGGGCACTGGCCCACCGTGAGCGTTTTCCCGTGAACCTGAACACGGCCCCGCGCGAGTTGCTGCTGCGCGTGCCGGGGCTGGGTGTGAAGTCGGTCGACAAGCTGCTGGCGGCCCGCCGCTGGCGCATGCTGCACCGCCATGACCTGAACCAGCTCAAAGTGCCGCTGGGCAAAATTTTGCCGTTTGTGGAATGCGTGGGCTGGACGCCGGGGCGCAGCCTGGACGACCCCCTGCTGGCCGCCAAACTGGTGCAACCCATGGCCCCCCAACCGCAGCAAGCCAGCTTGTTCTGAGGTGAATACCGATGGCCTGCCAGACCCTCATCCTGCCCGGCGACGGTTGCGACCTGGCCCACTGGCGCAGTCTGGCCCGCTGGTTGTGGGCACAGCAGATCGCCCCGCAAGACGTGGTCTGGCTGACCGAAGACAGCCAGCGCCAAAGCCCTGACCTGTTTGCCCCGGCCGTGCAGGTCACCCAGCTGGCGGACTTGCCGCAGGCCCCGGTTGCAGCACGCAGCCTGACCGTGCCACGCAGCTGGATGGACCTGGCCGAGAAGGCGTTGCTGCATTGCTCCCCCGAGCGCTTTGGTGTGCTCTACCGCCTGCTCTGGCGCATGCAGTTGGAGCCCGGTGTGCGCCATGACCCGCTGGACCCCGACCGTGTGCAGATGCAGCTGTGGGCCAAGGCCGTGCGCCATGAAGTGCACAAAATGCACGCCTTTGTGCGCTTTCGCCCCGTGGCGCTGGCTGACCACCCGCTGGACGGCAGCGGCCCCCTGTACGTGGCGTGGTTTGAACCCATGCACCACATCGTGCAGGCCGCAGCACCGTTTTTTGTCCAGCGCTTTGCCAATATGCGCTGGACCTTGCTGACCCCGCAGTGCTGCCTGCGCTGGTGGCCACAGGCACCCAGCATTGAGGATCTGGCGGGGCAGGGGGTGAGCGCTGAATATGCCTTCAAGCCCCTCAAAGGCCGGCCAGGCGTTTTAAGTTGGGGCCCCGGTGCCCAGGCCAGCGATGCCCCCGATGCGGACGCTGGAGAGGCGCTGTGGCTCACCTACTACGCCCACATCTTCAATCCGGCCCGCTTGAAGGTGGCTGCCATGCGCAAAGAAATGCCGCGCAGGTACTGGCACAACCTGCCCGAAGCCCAGCTGATTTCGCCCCTCATTCAGGCAGCGCAGGCACGCAGCGCAGCCATGCTGGCCAGTGCACCCAGCACACCACGGCGCAAGCTGCCATCACCACGTGATGGATTTGATAGCTGATACCGCAAGCTGTGCAAAGGCTTGAGGCTAAAAAGACTTGAAAAGTATTTTCCTGGCTTTGAATGACTGGTTTCATCAGCTCTAACAAGCACTTGGCCGTCCATTGAATTTTTTTGAATATTCACCCTGTGCCGCTGCCACCGAGGCCTGCGCGAGGAAGATGGACTTACCCCCATCTGTTGATAACTTCTTGTGGACAAGCTGAGGGCAAAGGATAAGTCGCTTTGCAAAGCTTTTTTCAATACGGCGTGCTGAGGCATGCGTGAGAGCGTGCACACCCTGGGCCATGCACATGTCCGTGGCTTTTTTCATCGATTTCACAAGCCTTTACCTCGAAGCGCAGATCCGAGGCCCGGTTTTCTGTCTTTGCCTTTGACTTGTTCTTTTTCATTTTAAAAAAGAATAGTAGGTAGTAGTAAGGCTTGCGTTCTTATGTGGATAACTTGTCTTTCAGACCACAGATCAAGCACTTGCGCAGCGCCAAATCATGTGGGCCAGGCCCTGTTCCTGCTGTCACGCTGGCAGGGATAACTTTAAAAAAAAATGAAATTCTGTGGATATCTCTGTTTTACACAATGATCTGTCCACAAGTGACTCTGCTCTCTGATGTAACTTTGTTTTATGCAGTTTTACTAAGAAAAATAAGCACTTATTGCTATAAAAAATGATGTGAATAACTGGATTCCAGCTATTTTTCATGACACGCGAATACCTTGTGAACACACAAGCCGCGAACCGAAGCCAAGCCATTTCCTGAAAAACGCGGAACGTTGCAGCAAGTCGTGGCTTTTTTTGCGCGATTTTTCGCGCGGTTGTTATTCTTTATGTTTTCTATTTTTAATTAGTAGTAATAGTAAGCACCGTCCAGTTATGTGGATAAGTTGAAAAGTGTTTTTCAAATCAATGGATTGAAGAACTTCAAACTATGTGGCTGAAGGGGGGGACGAACGGTCACGCGTTTGGGTACAAATAGGGCGTCGGGCAAAGTCATGTGGATAAGCATGGAGTTGCCCTTTTTTTTTACCCAAAGTTATCCACATGCACCTGAGGCCTGGAGCAGGCGGCTTGCCAGACCACAGTCGCTGGCGTAACTGCGTTACAAAAAAGTGAGCAAAAGGCGGATGTAACTCAATTACAGGGTAAACCCTGAGTTACATGCCATGCGTTTTTATTCGCCTAAGTTATTGTTTTTGATGATGAATTTGCATGTAACCACGGTATGAAATACCGGGTTCATGGACATGCCCGCCTGCGAACGGGCGGCTGGTGCCGTGGCCCTGGCAGGTTGATGGGCCAGGGCGCTGAAGGCTGTGGCGCCTTCATGTGCACAGTGCGGGCATGGCGCTTCAGGCCTGTGCACAACGAAAAAATCTTTTCACCGAGGACGCCAAGCCTTCGGCGCTGGCTGGCGCAAAGACGAAAAAAAGCAGGCCGAAGCCTGCTGGAGGGAAAGCGTGTGCCGCTGAGGTGGCTTACGCTGCGGGTGCTGCGTGCACGGGTGGGTGTGCAGCAGGGCCGTGCGGGTGGCCACCTTGGGGGCCTTTGCGCTGGCCGTGGCCGGCGTGGTGTTTGCCGGGGCCGCGGGCTGTCAGCTCGTCAAATGCCTTTTGCTGGCTGGCATTCAGGCTGCTGTAGAAGCTGCGGGTGGCCTGGTCACGCTGTTCCGCCTTGGCGGTATGCTCCTTGCGGCGCTGCTGGGCCAGGTCCAGACGTTCCGGCGTGGTCAGCTTGCGCAGGTCGGGGCGTGCTTCCTTGGTGGCAGGGCGGGGCTCAGGGGTGATGGCTTTCACATACTTGTCCCAGGCCGCTTGCTGGTTGGGCTGAAGCTGCAAAATGGTTTTCAGGCGATCCGTGCGTTCCGCATGGTGACCACGGTGGGCCGCTGGCTGTGCGGGCTGTGCCACGGCCGCCACAGGAGGCTGGGGTTGTGCAGGCTGTGCGTTGGCGTTGATGGCGAATGTGCCGGCCAAGGCAGCAGCGGCGACAGCGGCAGTCAAAGTACGTTGGAAGATGGCCATAACAAGCTCCTTTCAAGCAGTGTTGCGGTAAGAACAGCGTTGTGCTGTGTCCATGGGTTCCAGTGTGGGGCGGCTTTGTAAAGCGCGGCATCCGGCTTTGCTGCTGCTGTGTAAAGTAATACAAAGCTGTGTGCGTTGCTGCACACAATATGGGCGTGTTTTGGGCTTCTAGCGCTTGCTGTACAAGCGCTGATAGCTCATGATTTTTTGGAGGCTGGTGTGCGCGCTTTGGCGCAGTCAGCCGGGTTGGAGTTGGGATGTATACAGAAAAGGTGGCTGCGTGTTCAAGAACATGATCGTGTACCGCATGGCGGCGCAATGGGAGGGCTCGCTGGAGCAGGTGGAAGAGGCGCTGCAAACCACGCCTTTCATGGCCTGTGGGGCCACGCAAGAGAAGTCGTCGGGCTGGGTGCCTCCCCGTGGTGAAGCCAATGGCCTGCTGGCCGAAAGCGTTGGCGGCCAGTGGATTCTGCGTTTCATGAGCGAATCCAAGATGCTGCCCACCAGCGTGCTCAATCGCAAGGTGCATGAAAAGGCCGATGCGATTGAAAAAGAATTTGGCCGCAAGCCCGGCAAAAAGGAAAAGCGCGACCTCAAGGATGAGGCCAAGCTGGACTTGTTGCCCATGGCGTTTACCAAGCAGTCCAGCCTGTGGGTGTGGATTGATCCGCAGGCCAAGTTCCTGGTGCTGGACACGGGTGCACAGGGCAAGGCCGACGAGGTGGTGACGCTGCTGGTGGAAAGCCTCAAGGGCTTTGGCGTGGCGCTGCTAGATACGCAAACCAGCGCCCAGGCCGCCATGGCGCATTGGCTGATCACGCAGGAAGCGCCTGCCGGTTTCAGCATTGACCGCGAGTGCGAGCTGAAGGCGGCAGACGAGTCCAAATCCGTGGTGCGCTATGCCCGCCATGCGCTGGACATCGATGAGGTCAAGCAGCACGTGGAGCACGGCAAGCTGCCCACCAAGCTGGCCATGACCTGGGATGACCGCGTGAGCTTTGTGCTGGCCGACAGCCTGCAGCTCAAGAAGATTGGTTTCACCGATACGGTGATGGACCAGGCAGGTGATGAGGGCGGTTTTGACACCGATGTGGCGATCGCCACGGGTGAGCTGTCCAAACTGATTCCCGACCTGATCGAGGCGCTGGGTGGCGAAGGCCGTACCGAGATTGGCCAGCCCGCACCGGCCGCCGAAACCTTGGCCGTGCGCGTGGCAGGCAAAGGGGCTGTGACAGGCCCCCGCACTGCACCCGAAGACACGCAACCCGAAGAAGCCCCGTTCTAAGGCCCTGAACGGCCACCAGCCGCTGTGCAGCGGCTGGTGAAGGGCAAAGCCAGGGTGAAGGCCTGAAGCGTCAATCAGGCGCGCGCAGCGCGCTGTGGGGCGATGCCCAGAGCGCGGCGGCGCTCTTTGTCGGCGTACATATTGTCGTCGGCGTGCTGCAGCGCCTCATCGACGGTGGAGGCACCCATCACATGCACAAGGCCGATGCTGGAGCCTGGGTAGTGCAGGGTGCCGCCGTTGTCCAGCTCCACATCACACACTGAAGCTTCGCGCAGGCGCTGCTCCAGCGCTTGCAGCGCGATCTGTATCTCTTGCGGATCGGTGGGGCCGGGGGTGACCATGACAAATTCATCCCCACCAATGCGCGCCACCATGTCGCCGGAGCGCAGGGCCTCAGCCAGGCGCTGGGCCAGCTTGCGCAGCAGACGGTCACCGGTGGCGTGGCCATGGACGTCGTTGACGGCCTTGAAACCATCGAGATCAATAAAAGCCACCAGCACGCTGGTTTCGCTGCGCTGCGCGCGCGCCAGCAGGCGCTGCAGCTCGTCGAGCAGGGCGGTGCGGTTGGGCAGCTGGGTGAGTGGGTCGGTCAGCGCCAGGTGGGTCAGCTGGCTGTTGCGCTGTTGCAGCTCTTGCATGAGGCGCTCGCGCTCCACGTGCTGGGCAATCAGTTTGGCAAACAGTTGCAGCACGGGCTCGGTGCTGCTGGGCAGGTTGGCCGAATGGGCGCTGGCTGCGCACAGCGTGCCGTAAATCTGCCCGTCGGACAGGCGCACGGGCGCGCTGACGTAGGTGCGAATGCCCAGCGCACGGGCCGCTTCGGAATCGCCCCAGCATTCCTGCACATTGCTGGTACAGGTGCGGCCTTCGGCCAAGGCGCGCTGGCACAGGGTGTCGTTCCAGGGTACGCTCAGACCTTCGGGAATCTGCATCTGCTGCGTATTGCGCGCATACAGCACGTGCTGCAGATCGTTGGCGAAGTCGATGGTGGTGAGGTAGGTGGATTCCAGCTGCGTGACCTGCTCCAGCATTTCCAGCAACGGCCTGACCAGCTCTTCCTGGCTATTGGCTTGAGACAGAGATTCGGACAGGCGTTGCAGCAGTGGATCCATGGCTGAGATGCAAAGAGTGGCTGGAAATGCACGGGCCATTGAGCCCGTGGTGGCTGGTAAGCGGGCCAAGCATAGACGGCCCCGCAGTGCTCTCAAGTCAGAGATACCACCGTTTTGGTGAAATCTTGTCACTTTTTCAGTGCGGGTGTGAATGGCGGTTGGCGATGGCAACGGCGGTGGTGCGCTGCCGCCACACGGCCGTGCCTGGCTGTTTTAACAAAAAAAGAGCAGCTTGCGCAGATGCAGCAAGGGCTTGCAGCCTGAAAGACTGCAAGCCCTGAGCAGTGCTGACCGTACCCGGTACGCAGACCCGGGCAGTCAGCCGTCGTGCGGTTTAGACGCGCTCAAAAATCGCGGCAATACCCTGGCCACCGCCAATGCACATGGTGACCAGTGCGTAGCGCCCGCCGGTACGGTGCAGCTCATACACCGCCTTGGTGGTGATGATAGCGCCCGTGGCACCCACGGGGTGGCCCAGCGAGATGCCGGAGCCGTTGGGGTTGACCTTGGCAGGGTCCATGCCCAGCGCCTGAATGACAGCACAGGCCTGCGCGGCAAAGGCTTCATTGGCTTCGATCACGTCCATGTCCTGGATCTTCAGGCCGGTGCGGGCCAGCACCTTCTGGGTGGCGGGCACGGGGCCAATGCCCATGTACGCGGGGTCCACGCCGGCGTGTGCGTAGCCCACCAGGCGCGCCAGGGGTTTAACGCCCAGGGCCTGCACGCGGTCACCGGCCACCAGGGTCACGGCGGCGGCGCCGTCGTTGATGCCGGAGGCATTGCCTGCGGTCACACTGCCGCCTTCTTTCTTGAACGCGGGTTTCATGCCGGCCAGGGTTTCGATCGTGGTGCTGCCGCGCACGTGTTCGTCGGTGTCAAACAGCACCGTGCCTTTGCGGCTGGCAATTTCCACGGGCACGATCTGGTCCTTGAAGCGGCCCGCCGCAATGGCGGCGGCGGCGCGGGTCTGGCTGAGCACGGCCAGCTCGTCTTGCATCTGGCGGCTGATTTTGTAGCGCTCGGCCACGTTTTCGGCCGTGATGCCCATGTGCATTTTTTGCCAGGGGTCGTGCAGGATGCCCAGCATGTAGTCGATGCTCTTGGCATCGCCCATGCGGGCGCCCCAGCGCGAGGCCTGGTCGAAGTAGGGGCCACGGCTCATGGATTCGGAGCCGCCGCCAATGGCCACGTCGCAGTCACCCAGGGCAATGGCTTGCGCGGCCGAGACGATGGCCTGCAGGCCGGAGCCGCACAGGCGGTTGACGTTGAAGGCCGGGGTTTCAATCGGGCAGCCTGCATCAATGGCGGCAACGCGCGAGAGGTAGGCATCCTTGGTGTCGGTGGGGATCACATTGCCCATGACCACGTGGCCCACGGCATCAGGGGCAATGCCCGCGCGCTCAATGGCTGCCTTGACGGCGGTGGTGGCCAGCTGGGTGTTGGCAACGTCCTTGAGGCTGCCGCCAAAGGTGCCGATGGCGGTACGGGCCGCGCTGACGATAAAAATCTCACGGGTGCTCATGCGTTGTCTCCAATCGTTGTTGATGCAAAGCTGGCAACGATTGTGCGGTTGCAGCAATCAACTGCCAAGCGTGCTTGCGACAGTGACCACAGGTGCGGTGCTTTCACAACGGGAGAGGGCGCTGAGCGGCCCGCACAGGCGTGGAGCACACCGTGCGGGCGGGAGGGCTGCGTTGCCGCGTCAGGCGACGCTGTAGCCTTCTTCCTGGATGGCCTGGGTCAGTGTTTCGCGTGCAGCCTGGCTTTGCACCACAACTTTGCCGCTGGCACGGTCGATCTGGGTTTGTGCCTGCGCGTCGACGGCCGCAATGGCTTGTTGCACAGCGCGTTCGCAGTGACCACAGGTCATGCCGCTGACTTGAAATACGTGTTCCATAAAGACTCCTTCATTCAGTGGTTCAGCGTAACTGTACCCCTCCACGGTGGTGATGTTTCACGTGGAACGGGTTTTGCACCGTTTACCTGCTCAAGATCCGCCTTTGACAAATGTAAAAGTAGACCTAAGAAGGGGTTTTCTTTAGACACTGCTGTCAGACATGTCTGGCAAACTGCACATATTGTTACGAGCGGTGCATTGTGCATGCTCGGCGTGCACACACTGCCTTGGCAACCTGCCAAGGGTTGCCTGCTGCAAAGCAGCGATAGAGAGGAATTCAGATCATGGATCTGTTTGGACTAATGCGAATGTTCTCCATCAAGGTCCGCATGCTCGGCGCGATTGCCGTGGTGCTGGTTTTGCTGGGTATCTTGGGCGGGGCGGGCATGTTTGGCATGTTTCGCATTTATGACCTGAACCAGAGCTTTTTGAGCGGCCCGTTCCAGCAGGCCAGTTTGATGGCCCAGGTGCAAAAAAGCATGAACCAGGTGCACGCGCTGGAGCAGGACATGATCATCCAGTACGAGCAGACGGAGCAATTGCCCAAGCTGCATGCCAGCTGGCAAGACAGCCTGAAAGCGGTGCGTGCGGCGGGTGAGGCGTTTGTGAAAAGTGCCCCCGAGCAGGACGTGCAGGCGCTGCAAACGCTGGTCAAGCACCTGAACCAGTACGAACAGCTGTTCCAGCCTGTGGCGCGCCAGCTGCTGGCTGGGGGCTACGACAGTGCCACCGTGGCGCAGCGCGTAGGCCGCCGTGCCAGTGCCGAGTTTGTGGAGGCTGAAAAGCAGCTGGAGTCGCTGGAGAAGCTGCTGCAGGCCCAGGCACAGACGGCAGAGGCCAGCGGCAGCCAGGTGGCATCGCAGACGCAGTGGATGTTCATCCTGGCGCTGGTCATCACCGTGGTGGTGGTGGCACCGCTGACGCTGTTGAACATGGTCTCGATCTGCCGTCCGCTGGCCGATGCCAAGCGCCTGGCCGATGCGATTGCCAAGGGCGATCTGACCGAACAGCTGGACGTGGTGGGCAATGACGAAGTGGCGGATCTGCAGCGTGCTTTGCAGACCATGCAAAGCAACCTCAACGGCATGGTGGGCCGCGTGCGTGATGCCAGCGGCAATATTGCGCTGGCCAGCCAGGAAATTGCGCTGGGCAACGGCGATCTGTCGGCCCGCACCGAACAGACCGCCAGCAACCTGCAGCAAACCGTGGCTTCGCTGCTGCAGCTGACCGGCACGGTGCAGCAGACAGCTTCGTCGGCACAAACGGCCAACCAGCTGTCGGCATCGGCCTCGCAAACGGCCTCGCAGGGCGGTGAAGTGGTGGCGCAGGCCGTGGACAGCATGCATGAGATTGCCGCGGCCAGCCGAAAGATCGGCGACATCATTGGCCTGATCGATTCCATCGCCTTCCAGACTAATATCCTGGCGCTGAACGCGGCGGTGGAAGCCGCGCGTGCCGGTGAACAAGGCCGTGGTTTTGCCGTGGTGGCCGGTGAAGTGCGCCTGCTGGCGCGCCGCAGCGCAGAGGCGGCCAGCGAGATCAAGCGCCTGATTCAAAGCAGCGTGATTGCGGTGGACGGTGGCGTGAAGCACGTGGAAACAGCGGGCCAGACCATGCAGGCCGTGGTGGGCAGCATCCAGCGTGTGGGTGACATCATTGGCGAGATTACGGCGGCTGCGAACGAGCAGTCTGGCGGTATTTCGCAGGTGAACCAGGCGGTGGGCGATATCGACCGCATGACGCAGCAGAACGCCGCCCTGGTGGAACAGTCGGCCGCAGCGGCCGACTCGCTCAAGGACCAGGCCGCACGCCTAGCCGAGGTGGTGCAGCAGTTCAAGCTGGAGCAGGGCGCCCACCACGCCCAGCCCATGGCCAGCCTGCCAGGCGTGGCCCAGCGTCCAGCGCTGTCGGCTTCCAAGCCGGCCTTGCTGGGTTAATAAAACAAGAGCAAGTAGCGCTTGCCAATGCACGGTTTTAAGTCATTTTTGTATTGAAATGCAGTGCAGACAAGCGCCAGCAGCTTCACTTTTTGAAAACTGCACGCAAAAAAAGGCTTCCCTCGGGAAGCCTTTTTTGATGGTGGGCGCGGTTGCTCAGCCTTTGAGCAAGCCCTCGGCACGCAGCGCGGCTTGCACCGCAGGGCGGCTGCCCACACGGGCCAGATAGGCCTGCAGCTGGGGCAGATCGCTCAGATCCAGACCCACGAACTTGGACCAGCCGCTGACGGTGAACAGATAGGCATCAGCCACGGTGAACTGGCTGCCCATCAGGTAGTCCTTGCCGGCCAGCTGCTGCTCTACCCATTCAAAGCGGCCACGCAGTGCTTGGCGCACGCTGGGCTTGTAGTCTTCGGGCGTGCCTGGCTTGAAGAGGGGGCCAAAGCTCTTGTGCAGCTCGGTGCCGATGAAGTTCAGCCACTCCAGCACGCGGTAGCGCTCCATGCTGCCCACGGCAGGGATCAGGCCTTTCTGGGGCACTTGGTCTGCCAGGTACTGCACGATCACCGGTCCCTCGCGCAGGGTCTGGCCATCGTCCAGCACCAGGAAGGGCACATAGCCCAGCGGGTTGATGCTGTAGTAATCGGTGCCGTCTTGCAGCTTGTGGGTCTTGGTGCTGGCCAAGATGTATTCGCAAGGCAGACCGGCTTCTTCGGCCACGATGTGGGGCGACAGCGAGCAAGCGCCAGGGCTGAAATAAAGCTTCATGTCTCTAAAACCTTTCCGGGGGTGTGAGGTGAATTCGCCCCGCCATGCTACGCCCAAGTGGGTGCACTGCGCATCGGCAGCAGTGCCCAAGAAGCCGTACCCCAGACGCGGGGGCTGGCTGCGGCAAGACAAGTTGGGCAAAGGGTGGGAAAATTCAGGGTTTGCCTGCACCCGCAAACACATGGAGGCGTGCAGGTGGCATCCACCGCGCACCGGCTCGGTGGCTCAGGGCGGATGGGCATACGCCGCCTGCGATGGAGTAAGAACAATGCTGTACCCCCAAGAATTTGATGTGATCGTCGTTGGCGGCGGTCATGCTGGCACCGAAGCGGCGCTGGCCGCAGCCCGTATGGGCTGCAAAACTTTGCTGTTGTCGCACAACATTGAGACGCTGGGTCAGATGTCGTGCAACCCCTCGATTGGCGGTATTGGCAAGGGGCACCTGGTCAAGGAAGTGGACGCCATGGGCGGTGCCATGGCGCTGGCCACCGACATTGGCGGCATCCAGTTCCGTATTCTGAACAGCTCCAAAGGCCCGGCCGTGCGCGCCACGCGGGCACAGGCTGATCGCATTCTGTATAAGGCAGCCGTCCGTGAGATGTTGGAGAACCAGCCCAATCTGTGGCTGTTCCAGCAGGCGGTGGATGACCTGATGGTGGAGGGTGACCGCGTGGTGGGCGCCGTCACCCAGGTGGGCATTCAATTCAAATCCAAAACCGTAGTGTTGACGGCCGGTACGTTCCTGGACGGCAAGATCCACGTGGGCCTGGACAACTATGCCGCTGGCCGTGCGGGTGACCCACCCGCCGTGACCTTGTCGGCGCGCCTGAAGGAATTGAAGCTGCCCCAGGGCCGTTTGAAGACGGGTACGCCGCCACGCATTGATGGCCGCTCCATCGACTTCAGCCAGTGCACCGAGCAGCCTGGTGACGGCATGCCTGGCGGTATCAACGAAGGCCATGTGCCGGTGTTCAGTTTCCGTGGCAATGCGGCCATGCACCCCCAGCAAATGCCTTGCTGGATCACGCACACCAACGAGCGCACGCACGAGATCATTCGCAGCGGCTTTGACCGCAGCCCCATGTTCACCGGCAAGATCGAGGGCGTGGGCCCACGCTATTGCCCCAGCGTGGAAGACAAGATCAACCGTTTTGCGGACAAAGACAGCCACCAGATTTTCCTGGAGCCCGAAGGTCTGACCACCAACGAGTACTACCCCAACGGGATTTCGACCTCGCTGCCGTTCGACATTCAGTACGCACTGGTGCGTTCCATGAAGGGCCTGGAGAACGCGCACATCCTGCGTCCCGGCTACGCCATTGAGTACGATTACTTTGACCCCCGTGGTCTGAAGTCCAGCTTTGAAACCCGCCAGATTCATGGTCTGTTCTTCGCAGGCCAGATCAACGGCACCACAGGCTATGAAGAGGCTGCGGCACAGGGCATGTTCGCCGGTATCAACGCGGGCCTGCAGGCTCGCGATATGGATGCATGGACACCCCGCCGCGACGAAGCCTACTTGGGCGTGCTGGTGGATGACCTGACCACACAAGGTGTGACCGAGCCTTACCGCATGTTCACCAGCCGCGCCGAGTTCCGTCTGCAACTGCGCGAAGACAATGCCGACATGCGCTTGACCGAAATTGGCCGCAAGCTGGGTGTGGTGGGTGATGCGCAGTGGGAAATGTTCAACCGCAAGCGCGATGCTGTTTCACGTGAAACAGAGCGCCTGAAGGCAACCTGGGTGAATCCACGCAGCTTGCCAGCGGCAGATGCCGAGCGCGTGCTGGGCAAGAACATTGAGCGCGAGTACAACCTGTTCGACCTGTTGCGTCGCCCGGGTGTGGCGTATGACGCGCTGCTGGCCATGAACGAAGGCAAGTACAGCTCCGACATCGTTTCACGTGAAACATTGGGTGCCTTGCACGCTGATGTGGTGGAGCAGGTCGAGATTGCGGCCAAGTACTCGGGCTACATCGATCGCCAAAAAGATGAGGTCGAGCGCGCATCCCACTACGAGACATTGAAGATGCCCGCAGACATGGATTACATGCTGGTCTCTGCCTTGTCGTTTGAAGTGCGCCAGAAGCTGCAAAAGCACCGCCCCGAAACATTGGGCCAGGCCTCGCGCATTTCTGGGGTGACGCCTGCTGCGGTGTCGCTGCTGATGATTCACCTGAAAAAAGGTGGATTCAAGGGTTTCACCGCGGCTGCCAAGGAGTCTGCCGAATGAGTGATTTGCGCCAACAGCTGGAGCAGGGTGTAGCCAAGATTGGCTTGCACCTGAGCGGCGAGCAGTTCGACAAACTCATGGGTTTTCTGGATCTGCTGCAAAAGTGGAACAAGGTCTACAACCTGACTTCGGTGCGAGACCCACAGGAAATGTTGTCGCTGCACATGCTGGACAGCTTGGCCGCCGTGCCTGCACTGCAGCGCCATGTGGCATCGCTGGGCAAGGCAGAAGGCGAGCGCACGGCGCAGCTGGATGTGGGCTCTGGCGGTGGTTTGCCCGGCGTGGTGTTTGCCGTGTGCTGCCCGCAGGTCGATATTCACTGTGTGGATACCGTGGGCAAGAAGGCCGCATTTTTGCAGCAGGTGGCGGTCGCCCTGAAGTTGCCTAACCTCAAAGGTATTCACGCCCGCGTGGAAACCTTGAAGGGCCCTTATGAAATTGTCAGCTGCCGCGCCTTTGCCTCGCTGATTGATTTCACGACATGGTCACGCGCAGCCATTGCCCCTAATGGCATCTGGTTCGCTATGAAGGGCAAGCACCCACAGGATGAAATTGATGCCCTGAGCAAAAACGTTGAAGTGTTTCACGTGGAACCATTGACCGTGCCGGGGCTGGATGCCGAGCGGTGCATTGTGTGGGCAAAACCTGCCGCTGACACACTTTGACATGCGCTGAACGCACGACTCGCATAAACTCGGGCTTTCGTGAACTTCGGTTTTGCGAAAAACAGGTTTCAATGCGAGGGTGGGCAAGCAAAATAATTGGCATGTTTCACGTGCCGCATTGAAAGGCCAACGCCCTTGCGGGTTTGGCCTTTTTCCTTTGTGCTGCAAGCAGTTACAGCACAGGGGCGTTTTCTTCAGCGCGTTGGCGCCTATCAGCAGCAATCACTCATGGCCAAAATTTTCTGTATCGCCAACCAAAAAGGTGGCGTCGGCAAAACAACAACAGCAGTCAATCTGGCGGCGGGGCTGGCCAAAGTGGGGCAGCGGGTGTTACTGGTGGACCTGGATCCGCAGGGCAATGCCACCATGGGTTCGGGCATCGACAAGCGCGCGCTGGAGCTGAGCGTGTACGACGTGTTGCTGGAATCTGCATCGATCAAGGAAGCTGCCGTGCTGTCCGAGAAGTGCGGCTATCACGTGCTGGGCGCCAACCGGGAGCTCAGCGGTGCCGAGATTGAGCTGGTGTCGCTGGAGCGCCGCAACGAGCGCCTGAAGGCTGCCCTGCAGGTGGCCGATGCCGACTTTGACTTTGTGCTGATCGACTGCCCGCCCAGCCTGTCCATGTTGACGCTCAATGGCCTGTGCTCGGCCCATGGCGTGATCGTGCCCATGCAGTGCGAGTACTTTGCGCTGGAAGGGCTGACCGATCTGGTCAACACCATCAAGCAGGTGCATGCCAATATGAACAAGAACCTGCAGATCATCGGTCTGTTGCGCGTGATGTTTGACCCGCGCACCACGCTGCAGCAGCAGGTGAGTGACCAGCTCAAGGCCCACTTTGGCGACAAGGTGTTTGACACCGTCATTCCGCGCAACGTGCGCTTGGCCGAAGCGCCCAGCTACGGCTTGCCCGGGGTGGTGTTTGATGCATCGGCCAAGGGCAGCAAAGCCTTTATCGACTTTGCCAAAGAGATGGTCAAACGCATCGGCAAGATGTGATTTTTACAAGCCAAATTACCTTGAAACGTAGATATAGCAAGCGCTAGCAGCTACCAAAAGAGAATGACTGATGTGCTGAATCCTCCGCGTGTTCTGCTGCTGCCAGGCTGGCAGAACTCCGATGCCGGGCACTGGCAAAGCCACTGGGAAACCGCGTATGGCTACACCCGTGTGCAGCAGCATGACTGGCTGCGTCCGCTGCGCGGCGACTGGTCGATCCAGCTGCAGGAGGCCGTACTCGACAGCGACCGCGACGTGGTGCTGGTGGCACACAGCCTGGGCTGTGTGCTGACGGCTTGGTGGGCCGCACATTCCCCGCTGGCCAAGACCAAGGTCAAGGCTGCGCTGCTGGTCGCGCCAGGTGATCCTGCCCAGGAGAATTTGCGCACAGTGCTGCCCGGCTGGCTGCCTGTGATGCAGCAGCGCCTGCCTTTTCCCAGCACTTTGGTGGGCAGCCAGAACGATCCTTTTTGCACGCTGGAGCGTGCGCAGCAGCTGGCACAGGCCTGGGGTTCCACGTTCGTTGATCTCGGCCCTGCAGGCCATATCAACACCGACAGCGGGCTGGGTGACTGGAACCAAGGTCACGCGCTGCTGCAACAACTGATGAAAGACTGAAGCCATGGTGACGAAGAAACCCAAGGGCCTGGGACGTGGCCTGGAAGCCTTGTTAGGCCCCAAAGTGGAAGAGGCGGCAACTGCTACGACCTCGGATGTGCCCAGCACGCTGCCGGTGACGGAGATGGTGGCGGGCCAGTACCAGCCACGCACGCGCATGGATGAGGGCGCGCTGTATGAGCTGGCCGAGAGCATCAAGGCTCAGGGCATCATGCAGCCGATTCTGGTGCGCAAGCTGGCCCAGGGCGAGCATGCCGGCAAGTACGAAATCATCGCGGGCGAGCGGCGCTTCCGCGCCTCCAAGCTGGCTGGGCTGGACACCGTGCCTGTGCTGGTGCGCGATGTGCCCGACGAAGCCGCCGCCGCGATGGCGCTGATCGAAAACATTCAGCGCGAAGACCTCAACCCGCTGGAAGAGGCGCAAGGCCTGGCGCGTCTGGTCAAAGAGTTCAGCTACACGCACGAGCAGGCTGCGCAGTCTGTGGGGCGTTCGCGCTCGGCGGCCTCCAATCTGCTGCGTCTGCTGAACCTGGCCGAGCCCGTGCAGACCATGCTGATGGCGGGTGATGTAGACATGGGTCATGCCCGTGCGCTGCTGGCGCTGGAGAAGGCCGAACAGATCAATGCGGCCAACCAGATTGCGGCCAAGAAACTGTCGGTGCGTGAGGCCGAAAACCTGGTCAAGAAAATGGCAGAAAACCAGGATGGCACCACCGCAGCCAAGGTCAAGAAAGTGGCCAAATCGCGCGACGTGCAGCGCGTGGAAGAAGATCTGTCGGACCTGCTGATGGCACAGGTCGAAGTGCGTGTGAAAAAGCGCGTGAAGCGCCACGGCAAGCTGCAGGACATGGGCGAGCTGGCGATCCAGTTCGGGTCGCTGGAAGAGCTCAATGGCTTGATCGAAAAGCTGCGCGGCTGAAGCCGCTCTCCCATGAAAAAAGGGCTTCCTCGGAAGCCCTTTTTTGTGACCTGTGCCAGCGTTTACTTGCCGACCTTCAGCTGGCCACCCTTGCCCAGACCGCCCTTGACTTCCTGGGCCTTGTAGTTGCGCAGGGAGACAACCATCTTGTTGTAGGCGTCCATAAAGGCTGCCACGGTGGCCTTGCCTTCTGGGGTGCGCGAGAAGCCACCCAGGCTGCCACCTACGCCGCCACCAAAGGCACCCAGGGCCGCACCGTAGTTGGTGGCGGTGGAGTTGCCCTCGGAGATGGACAGCTGCACACCCGAGCGGATGTCATACATAGTCATGGTGACCACCGACTGCTTGCTCTGCAGGCTGCCAGCCAAACGACCGGCGGTGCTGCCCAGCAGGCCGCCCAAGCCAGCGGCCAGGCCACCCACGGTGTCGTTGTTGATGATGATGGAGGGTTCCAGGTAATAGTCGGCCGCAACGCGCTGGCCCTTTTGCTGCTTGGATCCGGCGCGGAACTCGCCCGAGTTGCGCTGCTTGTCGGTGATGTTGGACAGCTTGCTTTCGGTGCGGTTGTTGCCGATCGAGGTGATCACAAAGCAGTTGGACTGCTGCACGGCCAGACGAATCAGCGGCTCGATGGTGGTGATCTGGGTGGCTGCGCCAAAGCTGGCATACCAGTCCTTGCCACGGCCATCGTCCACCGCAATGGTGCCCAAGGGTGCATCGCAGCGTTCCAGAGACTCGTTGGCATTGACGCTGCTGGAGCCACCGGCTGCACCTGTGGCGGCCGTGCCGGCGTTGCCAGTGGACAGAAGGCCGCCGCCGGGTGTGACGCAGGCGGTCATCATCAAGGCTGTGGCAGCGGAGAGCAGGGTCAAGGACTGTTTAGACATGAATAGAGTTCTTTCTCGTTGAAATACAAAGACCGGTGGCACAACGGGTGAGATTGCGCCTTCTTATGGCAGGTACCAGCTGGAGCCTCTCCAGTGCCAGTAGTAGGGCGCGCCGGAGTACCACCATGCCCCCCAAGATTTGCGGTAGGTTTCCCGCACTTGGTAGGCGGCGTGCTCATTCTGTTTGGCAGCCTGGGCCTGGGGCAGCAGACGTGCGGCTTCTTTGTGGCCACGTCCCGCAGCGCGGGACAGCCAGGATTCAGCTTCGGCTGGGTCGGAGCCCATTTCTTCCACGCCAGCCAGGTACATCTGGCCCAGCGCAAACTGCGCTTCTACAAGGCCTTGGTCACCGGCTTTGCGCATCCATTCGATGGCTTGGTAGCTGTCGTGCGGGACGCCGTCACCACGTAGAAAACGCAGCGCCAGGTCATAGGCAGCCTTGGGGTCTTTGTCACCCAGCTGGGTCAGCGCTTCCAGGCGGCGTTCAGCTTCGGGATCAGAAGGTGTGCCCTGGAATGTGACGGTGTCACGGTGCTGGTCGACACAGCGGTTGCCGGTACAGACGCGTACGGTTTCATCGCGCGACAACTGGCTGGATGGCGATTGTGCGCAAGCGGAGAGCAGGCCCAGCGAGATCGCGATCCATCCTAAATTTTTCATTGGCATATCGTCTCCACCCCATTTTGAATGGCGCCATTCTTGTTGCTTTTTTTAGAATCTGCACACATCGTTTCGTTTTGATACGTTTTAGCAGCTTTTAACTATTTTTTGTTGAAAATCATAGTCAACCTGTTGTGGATGCCACAGGGGGGCGAATAGGTGTGACCTGGGTCATCTTTGGTGCAACATGGCTGCATGTACTTTTTGAACCGTTTGATGTGGCCTCTTCCGGCGTTGCTGGTGTGGGCTGTGGCATGGGCCTGCTATGCGCTGCTGGCGTCTCAATGGCCTTGGTGGGCGGCGGTGGCCAGCGCGTCTGCGCTGAGCCTGCTGGCGAGCCTGGGGGGCACAACATGGTGGCGGCGCGCCATGCTGGCGCTGGGCTTTCCCTTGTCCTGGATGGTGCTGGCAGCCGGGGCTTTGCCCGCGTGGCTGTGGTTGCTGCCTTTGGGCATTTTGCTGATGGTGTACCCGCTCAATGCGTGGCGCGATGCGCCGGTGTTTCCGACCCCCAAGGGTGCGCTGGATGGGTTGTCGGCGCACATCGTGCTGCCGCAGGGCGCTGCCGTGCTGGATGCGGGCTGTGGCGCTGGAGATGGCTTGCAGGCCCTGCACCGTGCGTGGCCCCAGGCCAAGGTGCACGGTGTGGAGTGGAGTTGGCCGCTGCGCTGGCTGAGCGCGGTGCGCTGCCCCTGGGCCACGGTGCGCCGTGGAGATTTGTGGCAGATCCAATGGGGGCCGTTTGAGCTGGTGTACCTGTTTCAGCGCCCCGAAAGCATGAGCCGGGCTGCGGTGAAATCTCTCGGTGAAATGCGCGATGGCACCTGGCTGGTGAGCTTGAATTTCCCCATCCCGGATATCACGCCGACCTGTGTGGCTGAGCTGGAAGATGGCCGGGAGGTGTATGCCTACCAGGCGCCTCTGGCAGAGGTCGACCATGACAGCGTGGAAAGCGACGAGGTGGCCGGCATGCTGCCGCTGCGCCCTCAAGGCATTGTGGTGAATGGCCAGAGTCTGTATCCAGGCCGAGGCCGCCCAGGCGGCAAGCGCCGCGAACGTTAGACCGTTGGGTGCTGGTGCTGCTGGCCCAGGAAGGCCGCAGCCGTCATGCCCACCGTGCGGCGCACGAGCGCGCTGAAGGCACTGGGGGTGTAGCCCAGTTCTGCGGCGATATGGGCAATGGGCAGCTGGCGGGCGGCCAAGGCCACGGCCTTCGCCAGCACCACCTGCTGGCGCCACTGGGTGAAGGTGCAGCCCAGCTCGGTACGAAACAGCCGCGCCACGGTGCGCAGGCTGGCACCGGTGTCCAGTGCCCATTCCTCCAGCGTGTCGTGGCGTGTGGGGTCTTGCAGCACGGCCTCGCACAGGTGTTTGAGGCGTTTGTCCTGGGGCAGCCGCACGCCGAGATGAATCACCGCCGCGCGGCGGATTTCATCGCAGACCAGGGCGCTCAGGTGCCGTTCCCGGGCCTGCTGTTCTGCCGTCAGTGGTGCGGCCAGGTCGCTGCCAATGTCCATCTCCACCACCAGCGCGCGCAGCAGGGCGGATGCCTCCATCACCCGGCACGCTTGCCAGGCTGCATCGTCCATCCAGCGCGCCTGGCTGCCGCCGCCGTGTGTTTCTGGCAGAAAGTACAAGGTGTACAGGCAGGCGGTTTCCACCATGGTTACGGCATGCTGCACACCGGGTGGTACCCACACGGCCCGGTGGGGTGGCACGATGTAGGTGGCATCGGCCAGAGACAGTTTGATGACCCCGCCGGTGGAGATGGCCAACTGCGCCCACGCATGGGTGTGGGGCATGATCAGCGTGTCTTTGTTCAGCTCACGCATTTTGGAGCGCACTGGGCGCTGCGCATGGGGCTGGTAGAGCTGGGGGTCAAGCAGCGGAATCTGCGCCAGTGTGCGTGCGTGGCGGTGGGGATTCGTGTCCGTTGCAGCAGCAGGCAAGGTGGCAGAGGAGGGCATGGCGCAAGAGTTGGCAGTTTTGCGATAGATTTTGGCCGACTATCGCATACCTGCCGAGTCCGGGCTGCCTAAGATGCGCTTCATGAATGCTTCTGTGATTGCTTCTGCAGCTCCCGAGCGCCGTGATGCGCGCACCATTGGTCTGGTGGGCTTGGCCCATGGCTCTTCGCACTTTTTCCACCTGTTGCTGCCGCCGCTGTTTCCGTGGCTGATTGCCGATTTTGGCTACAGCTATGCGCAGCTCGGGGTGATGGTGTCGCTGTTCTTCATCGTCTCTGGTGTGGGGCAGATGCTTTCCGGCTTCATTGTCGACAAGGTGGGTGCGCAGCGCGTGATGTGGGCGGCACTGGGGAGCTTTGTGATCGCCGGTCTGATTGCCAGCGTGGCGCAGAACTACGCCATGCTGCTGGCCGCCTCGTTTTTTGCCGGCCTGGGCAATGCGCCCTTTCACCCGGTGGACTTCACCATCCTGAACAAGCGCGTGACGCCCCAAAACATTGGCCATGCGTTTTCGGTGCACGGCATCTCCGGCAACCTGGGCTGGGCATCGGCGCCGGTGTTCATGGCGGGCATCACCACACTGAGCGGGTCATGGCGTCTGGCGTGTTTGTGCGGTGCGGTGTTTGCGGCGCTGGTGCTGACCATCATGGTGCTCAACCGCCGTTGGCTGGATGACCGTGCGTTCGACGATCAAGGCCAGGCAGCGGGCAAGCATGCCGCCACAGGCGCGGCCAGCCAGAGCGGTACGTTCGATTATTTGAAGCTGCCTGCGGTGTGGCTGTGCTTCTCGTTCTTCTTTTGGAGCACGGTGGGCCTGAGCGCCATTCAGAACTTCTCCAGCGCAGCCCTGCACCAGATTTACAACCTGCCATTGAGCATGACGGCGCTGGTGGTGACCGGCTTCATGCTGTGCGGTGCAGTGGGCATGGTCGGCGGTGGTTTTCTGGCGGCGCGGGTGCAGCGGCTGGAGAAAACCATTGCCATCTTCTTGCTGCTGGCTGCAGCCTGCCTGGCCCTGGTGGCCACAGGCTGGCTGCCGGGCATGGCCGCGCTGGTGGTGGCCTCGGTGGCTGGTTTTGGCCACGGGCTGGCCGGTCCTTCGCGTGACATGCTGATCAAGCGGGCCACACCAGCCGGCAATACCGGTCGCGTGTATGGCACGGTGTATTCCGGGCTGGATCTGGGCTTTTGCGTGGCCGCGCCCATGTTCGGCTGGATGATGGACCACCAGCTGCCCAACGCCGTATTCTTTGGCGCAGCGATTGCGCTGGCGATCAGCGTGGCCTCTGCCGGTGCAGTGGGGGTGGGTGTGCACAAGAAGAAAAAAGAAGCAGACAGCGCACTGGCTGCCTAGTTTTCACTGCACAAGCATTGGTAAATTGAGAGAAGGAGCGCGCTATGCGCTCCTTTTTTTTATGCCGGCTGTGCGGGCTGCAGCGGGTGGGCTGCGCGGTGCAGGTGGTTGATGAGGTGGCGCACCGAGGTGGACACGGCGGTATCCCGCCGCACGATGGCCCCCACGCGCAGCATCAGCCCGGGCTCTTGCACTGGCACGGGCACCACATGCAGCCGTGCCAGCGGGTGCTGTGCAATCTGGCGTGGCAGCAGGCCCACAAAGTCGCTGGTAGCCAGCAGCGTGAGCAGGCCCAGGGTGGAGTTGACCACGGCCCCCACAGGCGGCGCAGGCATGTCCAGCTGCTCAAACAGCAGGCTGGCGTAGCCGGTGTCGGTGCTCATGCTGGTGTACACCCAGCGCTGATCGGCCAGCTGCGCCAGGCTGCGTGCGCGCGCCAGCGGGTGGCCCTGTCGCACCACGGGCACCATCTCTGTGTCGAGTAAGGCCTCGGCCACAAACTCTCCGGCGGGCAGCCCCTCGGGGATGCCTCCGACCACCAGGTCGACCTCACCGTTGCGCAGCCGCTGCAGCTGGTGCACAAACAGCTCTTCATGGATGCGCAGGCGAATGTCCGGAAACTGGCGGTTGAAGGTGCGCAGCGTCTCCGGAATCAGTAGCAGCATGGCCACGGGCACGGCGGCCACCTTGAGCACACCCTGGAACTGACCGCCCAGCTGCTGGATTTTGTCGGTGGCGCTGGCCAGCTCCTGCAGCACCTTGCGACCGTGGGCATAGAGCACGTCGCCCTGTTCGGTGAGCTTGACGCCCTGGGAAGAGCGCAGCAGCAAGGTGGCGGACAGCGAATGCTCCAGCTCGCGGATCAGCTTGCTGAGCGCGGGTTGGGACATGCCCAGGCTACGGGCTGCGCTGCGCAGACTGCCGGTGTCGACAGCCGTCACCAGGGCTTGGAGGGCGTGCAATTTCATGGGCGGAGGGGGATGCAGATGACTAAGGGCTTGACCCGATAACGCCACGTTATCACGCATGTAATCGCGGCATCTATCCATACCGCACAGGTATTTCCAGAATCGCGGCGTGCTGATTTTTGATTTAGCACAAAGGACAAGGGCGGTCCCTGTGCATGACCTTGCAAGAGTTTTTCTTTGTGAAAGCGTGTCGTTATGGCCAGCATCGTGGGCGCTATCGCCTGTTCCCATACCCCCACCATTGGGTTTGCGTTTGACAAGAACCAGCAGGACGACCCGGTATGGGGTCCTGTTTTTGCCGCCTTTGCGCCTGTGCGTGACTGGCTGCAGCAAACGCGCCCCGATGTGGTGCTGACCATCTACAACGACCACATCACCTCGTTTTTCTTTGACCACTACTCCGCATTCGCGCTGGGTGTGGGGCCTGAATATGCGGTGGCCGACGAAGGCGGTGGCGCACGCGCTTTGCCGCCAGTGCCCGGTGACCCGGAGCTGGCGCGCCATATTGCGCAGTCACTGGTCAACGAAGAGTTTGATATGTCCTTCTTCCAGGACAAGGCGCTGGACCATGGCTGTCTTTCTCCGCTGTCCATGGTGTGCGAGCACGGCGAAACATGGCCCATGCGCATCGTGCCTTTGCAAGTGGGCGTGCTGCAGTTTCCCATTCCCAGCGCTGCGCGTTGTTACCGCCTGGGGCAAGCGCTGCGCCGCGCCATTGAAAGCTACCCCAAGGACATCAAGGTGGCCATCTTGGGCACCGGCGGGCTGTCGCACCAGGTGCATGGCGAGCGCGCGGGTTTCAACAACACGGGCTGGGATGCACAGTTTCTGCAACTGATCGAGCAAGACCCCGAGCGCCTGACCCAGCTGACCCATGCCGAATTCGCCAGCCTGGGCGGCCTGGAGGGTGCGGAAGTCATCATGTGGCTGGTGATGCGGGGCTGCCTGTCTGCGCAGGTGCGCAAGGTGCACCAGGCCTACTACCTGCCGTCCATGACAGGCATTGCCGTGGCGGTCTATGAAAACCTGGCCGGCCCCGTCATCGCGGGCGAGCAGCAGCGCCACCTGCAGCGCATGCAACAACAGTTGCAAGGTGCGGAACAACTGCAGGGCACGTATGCGTTTGACTTGGAGCGCAGTGTGAAGGCCTACCGGCTCAACCAGTTCCTGCGTGACATGCGCCTGCCGGACCACCGCGAGGCCTTCTTGCGCGACGAGGAAAGTGCTTTCCTCGCTGCTGGGCTGAACGCCGAGGAGTGCGATCTGCTGCGCCGCCGTGACTGGCGCGGAATGATCCATTACGGCGCCATCTTTTTTGGGCTAGAGAAGCTGGGCGCGGTGCTAAAGGTCTCCAACCTGCATATCTATGCGGCCATGCGCGGAGAAAGCCTGGAGGCTTTTCTTCAGACGCGCAATGCGCCCGTGCTGTATTCCGTGGCTGCAACCGATGCATCGTGCCAAGACTGGGCCGATACAGCGCAAGCCCCTGCGGTGTCGGCAGCGCCCTGAGCGCTGCCATTTCAATGGGTAGTACGACAACAACGAGGAGACAAAAAAATGCCTTATTTGCCACGACTGCGCACGCTGTGCCTGATGGCTGGACTGGGGGCGGTGGCCGCTGCCGCACAGGCCCAGAGCAATGTGACCGTGTACGGCCTGCTGGATGCAGCGGTCGAACGTATCAACCACGTGGGTGTGGACAGCACGTCGCTGACACGCATGCCAGGCCTGAGCGGCTCGGTGCCTTCGCGCCTGGGCTTTCGCGGCACTGAAGATCTGGGCAACGGCCTGAAAGCCGTGTTCACCCTGGAAATGGGGATGGGCGTGGACAGCGGTACGCTCAACCAAGGTGGCCGTGGTTTTGGTCGCCAGGCGTTTGTGGGCCTGAGCGGAGATTGGGGCACGCTGTCGATGGGCCGCCAGTACTCCATGCTGTTTTATTCGCAGCTGGAAGCGGACATCCTGGGCCCTAATCTCTATGGATCGGGCTCGCTGGACAGCTACCTGCCCAATGCCCGCGTGGACAACTCCATCGCCTATCGCGGCAAATGGGGCGGTCTGGAGCTGGGCGGTACCTACAGCTTTGGTCGCGATACGGTCAATGCAGGCCCCAGCCCCTCTGGCACCAATTGCGCCGGCGAAAACGCCGCCGACAGCAAGGCTTGCCGCCAGTGGAGCGTCATGGCCAAGTACAACGCTGCGCAGTGGGGCGTGGCTGCTGCAGTCGATGAAATTCGCGGTGGTGCAGGCGCTTTCGCGGGCCTGAATCGCAGCGATCTGAAAGACCGCCGTACAACTGTCGCCGCTTGGTTCAAGCCCAGCACGAACCTGAAGCTGGGCGCGGGCTTGATCGCGCGTGACAACGATGCCAGCGCTACCCAGGCTCGCAGCAACCTCTGGTATGTGGGCGCGGCCTACAACGTGACACCGGCCTTCACCCTGGATGGCCAGGTGTTCAAGCTGGATTACCGCCGCACCGACAACGCAGCCACCATGTTTGCACTGCGTGGTACCTATGCCTTGTCCAAGCGCACAGCGGCCTACATTACTGCAGGCCATGTGAGCAACGACGGCGTCAACACCACCGCAGTCAGCAATGGTGCTGCCGGTGGCAACCCGGCGGCTGGTGCATCGCAAACAGGCATCGCCATCGGTATGCGCCACAGCTTCTAAAAGCTGGGTGCCAACGCCGGCAGATCGGGGACATTCCTCGGTGGTCGGCGCTGCAAAGCTGCTGAACTGGTGGGCAGCAGTCACACATCAAAAAAGGTCTGCATGGCAGACCTTTTTTTGTGCGTGGAGCACCTGCATTGGCGCAGGCATGCGCGGTAATGCGCGTCGGGTCAGCGCGAGAAAATCTTGCCTGGATTCAGGATGTTCTGCGGGTCCAGCGCCTGTTTGATGGCTGCCATCATGGCGATGGCGCCGTCACCGCATTCCTCGCGCAGAAAGTCCTGCTTGTGGATGCCAATGCCGTGCTCGCCGGTGCAAGTGCCTTCCATGGCAATGGCGCGGCGCACCAGGGCGTGGTTCAGGGCCTCCGCGCGGGTGCGTTCATCGGCGTTGTCGGGGTCGATCAGGTAGCCAAAGTGGAAGTTGCCGTCGCCCACGTGGCCGACCAGGAAGTAGGGAATGTCGCTGGCATTCACTTCATCGATCGACTCCAGCAGGCAGTCAGCCAGGCGGCTGATGGGCACGCAGGTGTCGGTGGTGATGGAGCGGCAGCCGGGACGGCTTTGGATGCCGGCAAAGTAAGCGTTGTGGCGGGCGGTGAACAGGCGCGTGCGTTCTTCAGGGGTGTCGGCCCACTCAAAGTCTTTGGCGCCGAATTCGCCCGCAATGTCTTGCACCATCTCAGCCTGCTCTTTCACGCCGTTGGGTGAGCCGTGGAACTCCATCAGCAGCATCGGTTCTTCGCGCAGCGAGAGGTTGCTGTGCTTGTTGACCATGGCCACGGTGGCGGCATCCACCAGCTCCACGCGGGCAATCGGCACGCCCATTTGGATGGTTTGGATGACGGTGTGCACCGCGTCTGCAATGCTGGGGAAGGAGCAGATGGCAGCGCTCACGGCTTCGGGCAGGGGGTACAGGCGCAGGGTGATCTCGGTGAAGATACCCAGCGTGCCTTCGCTGCCCACCATCAGGCGCGTCAGGTCGTAGCCCGCAGCGCTTTTCTTGGCGCGGTTGCCGGTGCGGATGACTTCGCCGCAGGCGGTCACCACTTCCAGCGCCAGCACGTTCTCGCGCATGGTGCCGTAGCGCACGGCGTTGGTGCCGCTGGCACGGGTGGCGGTCATGCCGCCGATAGAGGCGTCAGCACCGGGGTCGATGGGGAAGAACAGGCCCTGGTCCTTGATGGCGTCGTTCAGCTGTTTGCGCAAAATGCCTGGCTGCACGGTGACCGTCATGTCTTCGGCGTTGATGCGCAGCACCTGGTTCATACGGCTCACGTCCAGGCTGATACCGCCTTGTACGGCCAGTAAGTGGCCTTCCAGGGAGGAACCTGCGCCGTAGGGAATCACTGGCACGCTGTGCTGTGCGGCCAGCTGGATGCAGTCGGCCACATCCTGCGTGCTGTGGGCGTAGACCACGGCAGCAGGTGGCGGTGCTTGGATCGATCCCTCATCGCGGCCATGCTGCTCGCGCACGGCTTGTGCGGTGGAGCACTGTCCACCAAAGCGCTCTTGGAGTGCCTGCATAAATGCGGCAGGAATTTCGCGGGTGTGCAGTGACTGAGGGGGGGTATGTGCATTCATCGAGGGGCTCCGGGAGAGCGCGAAGAATACCATCCGCCCCTGCGGTGCAGGGCCCTGGCGCAGGGGCTGCTGCACTCGCAAAGTGGGCATAGTGGCCCACGTGGAAGCGCCTTATCCGTGGCGTTTGGCGCCCAGCAAAAACTCTTCCAAAGACAGCTGGCCATTGCCGTCGCGGTCCCATTCGTCAAACTGTTCAGCCACGCTGGGCAGGTTCTGTGCTTCTTCGCGGGAGAGCTGTCCATCGCGGTTCACATCGGCACGCATAAAAACTTCAGAAGGCGTCAGTGCCTGTACAGCAGGTGCGGGGGCTGTGGTGGCGGGAGGCTGCGGAGCGGGCTGTGCCGGCGTTTGCGCCATGGCGGCCATGGTGCCGCCCAATGTCAGGCTGGTAAACAGCACCACGCTGCGCAGATCAAAGGCATGAAGGTTGCGAGGGTTGGTTGGCATGGGGGTGCTCCTGGAACGATTCAACATGGTTGGCATTGCACCGAAGCGCGCCGGTGATGTCCATGTTTTTTGCCGGCTGTTTCCTGCACCAACATTCCTGTGCACCATGTAACGCACAATGCCGCCTGGCATGCGTTGGATGCGTGCAGATGAAGGAGCTTCTGATGGGCAACCGCCTCACACAAATCGCGACCCGCACGGGGGATGACGGAACCACTGGCCTGGGTGACAACACCCGCGTTTCCAAAAACAGCGCCCGCCCGCACGCCATGGGCGATGTGGATGAGCTGAACTCACACATTGGCTTGCTGCTGTGTGAAGAACTGCCTGCCGATGTTCGCGCCGTTCTGGTGGATGTGCAGCACCAGCTGTTCAACCTGGGTGGCGAGATTTCCGTGCCCGGCTACGAGATGCTCAAGGACGATGCACTGCTGCGTCTGGATGAAGCCCTGGCGCACTACAACGCGCAGCTGCCACGCCTGCTGGAATTCATCTTGCCCGCAGGTACACGCGCGGCTTCGCAGGCCCACATCTGCCGCACCGTGGCACGCCGCGCTGAGCGCCAGGTGGTGGCGCTGCAGGAGCTGGAAACGTTGCGCGCCGCACCGCGCCAGTACCTCAATCGCCTGTCTGACCTGATGTTTGTGCTGGCCCGCGTGCTCAACCGCGTGAACGGCGGCGATGATGTGTACTGGAAGAGTGAGCGCCTGGCGCAGATGCAAGAGAGCGATTGATTTGCTGTCATGCGTTTAAAAAAAGGAGCAGCTTGCGCTCGTAAATCCTGTATTTCCTACTGAAAAGTATTGAAACACGATGTATTTAAAGCGCTCTTAGCTCCTTTTTTGTTTTTCATACCCTGGGGCGGATCCTGTGTGGATCCATGCAACGCACGGCAATCACCCACTTCGTTCAAGGAACTCTCAGGCATGCGTCTACGCCACATCGAGGTGTTCAACGCCGTCATGCAGACTGGCAGCGTCAGCGCGGCTGCGCGGCTGATCAATGTGACGCAGCCGGCGGTCAGCCGCACGCTGCAGCACGCAGAGCTGCAGCTGGGCTTTGCGCTGTTTGAGCGCGCCCGTGGCCGGCTGACGCCGACCAACGAGGCCATGGCCCTGTTCCCGCACGTGGAAAAACTGTACGAGCAGCTGGACGAGGTGCAACGCCTGGCCACCAGCCTGCGCCACGGCACGGTGACCGATCGCTTGCAGGTGCTGACCGTGTTTGCCCTCAGCCGCGAAGTGTTGCCGCACGCGGTGGCCGGTTTCCGCCGCAAGTACCCGAATGTGCAGGTCACGGTGCAGGCCCTGCATACCCCGCAGGTGGTGTCGGGGCTGCTGCTGCAAGAGGCCGACGTGGGTTTTGTCATCAGCTCGGCGGGGCAGCATGCGCTGGAGCGCGAGTCCCTGGCCGAGGTGGACATGTATTGCATCGTGCCCAAGGGGCTGATGGCGCCTTCCAAAGTCAAAATGGCGGGCATGGCGCTGGAAGATCTGGCCGATCTGCCGGTGGTGGCCCTGGATGCGCGCGATCCGCTGGGCATGCGCATCAACCAGGCCTGCCGCGAACATGGTGTGGGCCTGACCCCGGTGGTGACGGTGCAGACCTACCACGCGGCGCTGTCCATGGCGGAATACGGGCTGGGCGTTGCGATTGTGGATGGCTGCACCGCATCGGCTGCGGACAAGCGCAAGGTGCATGTCGTGCCCTTGCTGCCGCGCATCACCGTCAGCGTGAATGCGCTGCACCTGGCGCAGCGCCCCAGCTCCGTGCTGGCACGCGCCATGACGCAGGAGATGCGCAAGGCGCTGCGCGAGCTGCTGTAACTACGCCGCCTGGCCCATGGCTGCCACCAGCCGCTGGGCAGAGCCAAAGGCCAGCGTCAGCCCCAGTGCGCCATGGCCGGTTTGCAGCCAGAGATTGCGCGGCCCACCGGTCGCACGCCCGGTAATAGGCAGCCCAGTGGGTGTGGCGGGGCGCATGCCGGTCCACGCTTGCAGATCAGCAGGCTGTGCAAATTGCGGCAGCACGGCGCGCGTGGATTGCTGCAGGCTCTCAATGCGTGCGGGTTGCAGCTGGGTGTCGGCGCCCACAATTTCCACCATGCCGGCCACCCGCAGGCGCTCGCCAATGCGCGCAAACACCACTTTGCGGCTGGTGTCCGTCACGCTGACGTGCGGCACCGCAGCCGGTGCGTGGGTGGCATCCAGCGTGATGCTGTAGCCCTTGAGGGGGTAGACCGGAATGCGCACGCCCAGCCGGCGTGCCTGAACAGTGCTTTCCCAGCCGCAGGCGAGCACCACCTGCTCGACCGGGATGCGGCCCTGGTTGGTGTGCAGGGCGGTGATGCCATCGCCTGTGCGCTCCCAGGATTGCACCTCGGTGTTCCAGAGCAGCGTCGCACCGCGCTGCACCAGCAGCTGGCACAGCTGCTCGCACAGTTTGCGGCAGTCCGCCACGCTTTCGCTGGCGGTGTACACCGCCCCTGCGATATGGCTGGCGTAGTCGCGCAGGGCCGGCTCAATCAGCGTGGCTTGTGCGGCATCCACGATGCGCTGTTCTGGCCCTCCCATCTGCGCCTGCAGCGCAACCTGGCGTGCGGCGCCGTCCACACCCGCCTGAGTGGGGTAGAGCACCAGCTTGCCCGGTGTGGCATGGTCGCAGTCCAGGTGTTCTTGTGCCTGCATGGCCTCGAAAGCCTGGCGGCTTTCGGCCGCCAGTTTTAGCAAGGCCAGGGTGCTGGCTGCTGAGGTGTTGGCGTTGCATGCGGCCAGAAACTGCAGGCCCCAGGACCATTGCCGGGGATCGGCTTGCAGGCGAAAGCGCAGGGGAGAGTCTTTGTCGAGCAGCAACTTGGGCAGGATGGCCCAGATGCCGGGATCTGCCAGGGGCTGCACATAGGCGTAGCTCAGCTGTGCACCATTGCCGCCGCTGGCCCCCATGGCCGCTTGCGCGGCACGTTCCACGATGGTCACCTGATGCCCCGCTTGCTGCAGGGTATAGGCCGTTGCCAACCCCACAATGCCTGCCCCTACTACACACACATGCATGTCATTTCTCCTTGCTGCGTTGAATGTAGGTCTGCGCGGGAGGCCCTGCGCATGGCGTTTTGTTCCTAGGGTATGTGCTGATGTTATGGGTGCTGGAGCGGATGGCTTGCGGAAAACCCTGCCCACAAAGGTGCATGCCGCACTGCACGCAGGCAGCACTGCACTGGCTTGGTGAAAACCAGCATGAAAGCATAAATAACAGGCATGGGTTGCGTGGCGATTGGCATCACAGCGGCGCGGCGCTGCTTCCTACACTGGCTTTCACATTTGCAGCCACTTGAGAGGAACCCCATGAAATTTCGCTCCACATTGCTTTGCGCCAGCCTGGGTCTGGCATGCATGGCGGGTGCCCATGCTGATACTTTGGCCAAGGTGGCACAAAGCGGTCAGATCACCATGGCCTACCGTGAGTCTTCCGTGCCTTTCAGCTACTTGGACCAAGGCAAGCCCATCGGTATGGCCGTGGATATTTCCAATGCCGTGGTTGAAGCGGTGAAGAAGGCCGTGGGCAAGAGCGATTTGAAGGTGAGCTGGCAGGCGGTGACTTCGCAAAACCGCATTCCCTTGCTGATGAACGGCACTATCGACATGGAGTGTGGATCCACCACCAACAACACCACGCGTGCCAAGGACGTGGACTTTGCCATCAACCACTTCTACACCGGCACCCGTTTGCTGGTGAAGAAGAGCTCGGGCATCAAGGATTACACCGACCTCAAGGGCAAGACCGTGGCTGTGACGGCGGGAACGACCAACCTGCAGGTGCTGCGCAAGGCGAATGCCGAGCGTCAGTGGGGCATTGAGATGGTCATGCCCAAGGACCATGCCGATGCATTCTTGCTGGTGCAAAACGACCGCGCTGCGGCGTTCGGCATGGATGACATCTTGCTGTTTGGCCTGATCTCCAACTCCAAGACGCCGGCGGACTACGCGGTGGTGGGTGAGTCCTTGCAGGTGGAACCCTATGCCTGCATGGTGCGCAAGGCCGACCCCAAGTTCAAGGCGCTGGTGGATGGAGTGATTGGCGACATGATGAAGTCTGGCCAGTTTTCCAAGTTGTATGACAAGTGGTTCATGCAGCCCATTCCTCCCGTGAATGCAGCACTGGGCTTGCCTATGTCGACGCAGCTCAAACAGAACCTGGCAGATCTGAGCGACAAGCCTGCCTTCTGACCATGAGTTCTGGTGTGTGGGCCCCACCGCAGGCGGTGGGTATTTTGGGCGGAATGGGGCCAGCCGCTGGAGCCGATTTTGTACGCCTGTTTGTGCAGGCCTGTGAGTCCTATCTGCGCGCGCACGGGCAGGAGGTCAAGGACCAGCGCTTTCCTGAGCACTGGCTGGTACAGATGCCCATTCCAGACCGCACCCATGCGCTGCAGACGGATCCACAGGCCGCCAACGGCCCTGCACCGCACATGCTGCAAGGTGTGGGGCGCCTGGCGGCGCTGGGGGTGCGCAGTGTGGCGGTGGCTTGCAATACAGCCCATGTCTGGCATGCGCAGTTGCAGTCCTTGTTTCCACACTTGCGCATCTTGCACATTGCCCAGGAAACGGCGGCCTTCTTGAAAGCGCAGGGTGTGACGCAAGCCCTGGTGCTGGCCACGGCAGGCACTTACCAAACAGGCTTGTACGACGCTGCATTGCGTGCCCAGGGAATTGTTCCTCGGGTGCCGGATGCGCAGGGGGTCGAGCTGCTGATGCGCGGCATCTACGCCGGTGTGAAGGGCGGCGATGTACCGTTGGCAACCGCCTGTTTTGGGGATGTGCTGCAGACGCTGCACCACGCACATGGCCCGCTGCCGGTGATCATGGGGTGCACCGAAATTCCGCTGGCGTTGCCGCAAGCCCCGCAGGCACAAGGGCTGGAGCTGATCGACCCGGCCTGGATACTGGCGCAGGCCCTGGCACGGCAGGCCTATGAGGCATAAAAAAACAAAAAGGCTTCGCATGCGAAGCCTTTTTGTTTGAAAGTACGCAACTCAGGACTGGGGCGCCAGGATGGCCATGGTGATGCGTGACACACAGGTTGGCTTGCCACTGTCGTCCACCATATCGATCTGCCAGACCTGTGTGGTTTTGCCAATGTGTACGGCCTTGGCCGTGCCTGTGACCCAGCCGCTGCGCGCAGAGCGCAGGTGGTTGGCGTTGATGTCCAGCCCCACCGCCAGGTGCCCTTCGGGCGCGGCATGGTAGGCGGCGATAGAGCCCAGGGTCTCGGCCAACACCACGCTGACGCCGCCGTGCAACAAGCCGAAGGGCTGTTTGGTGCGGTGGTCTACGGGCACGCGCCCGACCAGATAGTCGTCACCGATTTCCGTAATTTCAATGCCCAGATGCTCGACAGCTGTATTGGCATTGCGGCCATTGATGGCCTCCAGTTCAGCGGGTTTGCGCCAAATCGACATGGTGGTGTTCTCCAAAGCAACAAGACCGCATCATGCGGCCTGGTTGCAGTCTGCGCTGTTCGCTCGGTGACAGCGCGCTAGAAGGTGTGTGCGTAGCGCAGTTGCACAAAATTGATACCGGGATTGGGGTTGCGAATACCGGCATTCGATGCGTGTTGCACCCGCAGGGTCAGCGCATGTGCTGCGTTGGGGCCAAAGTTCAGTCCGACACCCAGGTGGGTGGCAAAGTTAAAGCGTGTGCCCATGCGCTGCTGGTCGTTGTACAGGCGCTTGCCGGTCACCATCAGCGCTGTACCTGCTTCCAGAAACCAGGGGGCGTTGCCCTGTGCGCCGCGCCAGCGCAGGCTGGGGCCAATGCCCAGCGCGGGTGTGGTGAAGCGGTGGTCTTGCAAATCCCGATTGGACCAGGCACCCAGCCAGGCATCCCAGTGGCCGTGCACCAGGCCGTTGCCCAGCTGCCACGGCCCGGTTTTCCAGGGCATGGTGGTGCCCACGACCAGGGCCTTGCTGCTCTCTTCCCCTTGGCCGGCCTGTACGTACCAAGTTGGCCGGGTATCCAGTGCCTGGGCGTAGGCGCTGCTGGCCGTGGCCCAGGCTGCCAGTGCGGCACAGCCCCATATGCGTGGTGACATAGACGACATCCCCTGTGTTGGTGGGCTGCGTGCAGCCTGTATCAAATTGTTGGTGTGTCGAAAAATTCTGCGCATCCGCTCAAAGCAGAGTTGTCCGCTAGGGGCTTGTTGTGCTGTGAGCCGCCAGCCACTGGCGCAGCGCACAATACGCGGTTTGTTCGCGCCAGATTGAGGAAGCTGCCTTGTCCCCCGCCCAAACCGTTTTGCAAGATGTCTTTGGCTACGAAGCCTTTCGTGGGCCTCAGCAAGCCATCGTGGAACACGTCACGGCCGGTGGGGATGCGCTGGTCTTGATGCCGACAGGCGGTGGCAAAAGCCTGTGCTACCAAATTCCTGCCATCGTGCGCCAGCAGCAAGGCCATGGCGTGGCGATTGTGGTCTCGCCACTGATTGCGTTGATGCACGACCAGGTGGGCGCGCTGCATGAAGCCGGGGTGAAGGCAGCCTTCCTGAACTCCTCGCTGGACTGGCAGCAGGCCCAGGACGTGGAATGGCAGATGCAAAGCGGCCAGCTCACCTTGCTGTATGTGGCCCCCGAGCGCTTGAACACCCCGCGTTTTTTGGGCTTGCTCGATGACTTGCTGGCGCAAGGGCAGCTGGGTTTGTTTGCGATCGATGAAGCGCACTGCGTGAGCCAGTGGGGCCATGACTTCCGCCCTGAATACCGCGCTTTGAGCGTGCTGCACGAACGCTATGCCGGGGTGCCACGCATTGCACTGACAGCCACCGCGGATGACCTCACGCGCGCAGACATCGTGGAGCGCTTGCACCTGGAGCAGGCGCAGCAGTTTGTCAGCAGCTTTGACCGCCCCAACATCCGCTACACCATCGTTGAAAAAAAGGACGTCACCAACCAGTTGGTGCGTTTGATCAAAAATGACCACGAAGGCGATGCCGGGGTGGTGTATTGTCTCTCGCGCCGCCGCGTGGAAGAGCTGGCGCAAACGTTGCAGGACAACGGTATCAATGCCTTGCCCTACCATGCAGGTTTGCCCTCGGAAACCCGCCAGCTGCACCAAAACCGCTTCTTGCGCGAAGACGGCATTGTGATGGTGGCCACCATTGCCTTTGGCATGGGTATTGACAAGCCCGATGTGCGCTTTGTGGCACACGTGGACATGCCGCGCAACATCGAAGGCTACTACCAGGAAACTGGCCGTGCAGGACGCGACGGACTGCCTGCCCACGCTTGGATGGCGTACGGTATCTCGGATGTGCTGAACCAGCGTCGCATGATCGACGAAGGCAATGCCGACGAAGCCTTCAAGGATGCACTGCGTGGCAAGCTGGATGCGCTGTTGACTTTGGCGGAAGCCACCGACTGCCGCCGTGTGCGCCTGCTGCAGTACTTTGGCGAGGCCTCCCAGCCCTGCGGCAACTGCGACAACTGCCTGCACCCACCGGCCATCTGGGACGGTACGGATGCTGCGCGCAAATTGCTGTCCACCATTTATCGCGTGCATGAGATGAGCCAGCTGACCTTTGGTGCCGGCCATATCATGGATGTGCTGCGTGGCAAGATCACGGACAAAGTCACGCAGTATTTGCACGACAAGATTTCCACCTTTGGCATCGGCAAGGAATACAGCGAGCAGCAGCTGCGCGGCGTGATGCGCCAACTGCTGGCGATTGGCGCGCTGGGCTTGCACAAGGTGACCAGTGAGAACAGCGGCCATGTGTTTGACACGCTGACTCTGACTGCGCAATCGCGTGAGGTGTTGCGCGGCGGAGTACAGGTGCTACTGCGTGAATCGGTGGCCGCCAGCCGCGCGCGTGGGGCCAAGCGCAGCACGCCCACCAGCGCGGCCGCCAGCCACTTGGGTCCCGATGCGCAGGTGCGCTTCATCAACCTCAAGGCCTGGCGCTCCGAAGTGGCCAAGGCGCACGATTTGCCTGCCTATGTCATCTTCAACGATGCCACCTTGGTGGGCATTGCCGAACGCAATCCGCAGTCACTAGCCGATTTGCAGGGCATCAGTGGCATCGGCGCGAAAAAACTCGAGGCCTACGGTGCCGAAGTACTGCGTGTGGTGGGTGTGCCCGCATGATGCAGGCGGCCTCTGAGAGGCTGCCGCTAGCGTTGACCCTGTAGCTGCGTGGGGTACCCCCTCCTAGACTGTGGGTGAACAGCCATGGAGGTGTGTGATGGGCCCTTGGGAGACACACGACATTCACAACCAGGTGGATGAGCGAACCGACCTTGACCTGCTGGGTTGCGATTTGGCCTTGCAGGAAGCGTTGAACCGCGCAGGCGCGCAGCGCTGGCTTCCGCAGCTGCAAGCGTATGGGCAGCAACTGGGACAGGCCTGCAGCTGGTTGCTGGCGCAACAAGCGAATGCACAGGGCCCGGTTCTGCAACGTTTTGATGCGCGGGGGCGTTTGTCTGAGGACGTAACGTTTCACCCCGCCTGGCACGCCCTGATGGGCATGTACCGCGCCCAAGGCCTGATCAGCCTGCCGTTTGATAACACACAGCCGGGCCGCTGGAGCGCGTGGGCGGCGGGTTTCTACCTGCACGGGCAGGTGGAGCAGGGCACGTTATGCCCGGCCACCATGACCACGGCCGCCATTCCCTTGTTGCGCAAGGAACCCGCGCTGTGGGCACAGCTGCAAGCGCCCTTGTTCAGCCGCAGCTATGACGCGCAGGATGTGCCCATTGCCGAGAAAACCTCGGTCTGGCTGGGTATGGGCATGACGGAAAAACAAGGCGGCTCGGATGTGCGCGCCAACACCACCATCGCGACAGCGGTGCATGCAGGTGGGCGCGGCGGGGACTACCTGCTGCGCGGGCACAAATGGTTTTTCTCGGCCCCAAGCAGTGATGCGCATTTGGTCGTGGCGCAACTGGCCGATGGCAGTGGGCCGGCCTGCTTTTTCGTGCCGCGCTGGCGGCCCGATGGTACGCGCAACAGCATCCGCATTCAACGCCTGAAAGACAAGCTCGGCAACCGCAGCAATGCCAGCAGCGAGGTGGAGTTTCAGGACGCCTTGGGCGTGCTGATGGGCGAGGTGGGGCGGGGCATTCCCACCATCATCGAAATGGCCAGCATGACGCGGCTGAACTGTGTGATTGGCAGCGCGGCCATGTTGCGCATGGCCACCGTGCAAGCCTTGGCCTATGCGCGCCAGCGTCAGGCATTTGGTCAGGTGCTGGTGAAGCAGCCGTTGATGCGCAGTGTGCTGGCCGATCTGGCGCTGGAAAGCGAAGCTGCGTTGCAGCTGTCCATGCGCCTGGCGCAGGCGTTTGAGCATGCGCACGACCCGCAGCAGCGTGCCTACCAGCGCATTCTGACCCCGGCAGCCAAGTTCTGGGTCTGCAAGCGCGCGGTGGCGCTGACGGCCGAAGCTATGGAGGTGCTGGGCGGCAACGGCTATGTGGAAACCAGCGTGATGGCCCGCCTGTTGCGCGAGGCGCCAGTGAATTCGATCTGGGAAGGCTCGGGCAACATCATGTGCCTGGATGTGCTGCGCGCGCTGGCGCGTGAACCCGAGAGCGCAGCCCTGTTGCTGCAGGACTTGCAGCAGCAGGCGAGGGGTGACGCAGTGCTGCAAAAATCTTTGCAGCACGTGGTGGAATCCCTGCAATGGCCTGCGGCGCAGCAAGAGGCCCGGGCCCGGTATGTGGTGCAGCAGCTGGTGCTGGTGGTACAGGCCTGCCTGTTGCGCAGCCATGCGCCGCAGACGGTGGCAGATGCCTTTGTGCACTCTCGCCTCGGGGCTGGTGCCTGCGGCTGGGTGGTGGGCGTGCTGGATACGCAGTCCATGGCCGTAGATGCCATCTTGCAGCGTGCGCTGCCAGGTTAAAAAAATGGAGCAGCCAGCGCTGATTGAATCTGCGTTTTCACATGGTTTTTCATTGGAAGCAATGAAAAGCAAGCGCTGGCAGCTCCTAAAGTTGAAAAGAACTTTGCAGCCTGGCCGCAAGCAAAGCCTTGTGCAATCCGCCAGAATGTGCAGACCATGCTGAGCTATTCCGATATCCAAGCCGCAGCCACGCGCTTGCGCGATCATGTGCTGCGCACCCCGTGTGTGGCTTCGCAAACCCTCTCGCACATTGTGGGCGCGCAGGTGTTTTTGAAGTTTGAGAACCTGCAGTTCACCGCCTCCTTCAAAGAGCGCGGTGCCTGCAACCGCCTGCAGCTGTTGAGCGCCGATGAAAAGGCGCGCGGCGTGGTCGCCATGAGTGCGGGTAACCACGCTCAGGGCGTGGCCTACCACGCACAGCGCATGGGCGTGCGTGCCGTCATCGTCATGCCGCGCTTCACGCCCGGGGTGAAGGTGGAGCGCACGCGCGGCTTTGGCGCAGAGGTGGTGCTGCACGGCGACACGCTGGAAGCCGCACGTCTGCATGCCTATGAGCTGGCCGCGGCGCAGAACCTGACCTTTGTGCACCCGTTTGACGACGAAGGCGTGGCCGCAGGCCAGGGAACGCTGGCCATGGAAATGCTGGCCGATCAACCCGACCTGGATACCCTGGTGGTAGCCATTGGCGGCGGTGGCCTGATTGCTGGCGTGGCCACAGCGGCCAAGGCTATCAAGCCCGAAATTCGCGTGGTGGGGGTGCAGACCGAGCGCTTTCCTTCCATGCTCAATGCGGTGCAGGGCAGCCATTTTCCCATTGGCGCATCCACCATTGCCGAAGGCATTGCGGTGGCCACAGCGGGCACCCTGACACGCGAGGTGGTGCGTGCGCAGGTGGATGAGCTGTTGCTGGTCGATGAAGGGGATGTCGAGCAGGCCGTGCTGATGCTGCTGGAAATCGAAAAAACCTTGGTGGAAGGTGCGGGTGCTGCCGGTCTGGCGGCGCTGCTGCGCCACAAGGACAAATTCCAGGGCCAGAAAGTGGGCCTGGTGCTGTCCGGCGGCAATATTGACCCGTTGCTGCTGGCCGCCATCATTGAGCGCGGCATGGCCCGTTCTGGGCGCCTGGCGCGCATCCGCGTCAGCGCACGCGATGTGCCCGGTGTACTGGCCAAGATCACCGCTACCGTGGCCGAGGCCGGGGCCAACATCGAAGAGGTGCACCACCAGCGGGCCTTCACCATGCTGGCGGCGCAGAATGTAGAGATTGACCTGGTGCTGCAAACGCGCAATGCCGCGCACATCGAGCAGGTGCTGCAGGCCCTGCGCGAAGCGGGCATGGAAGCCGCCCGTGTCTGACAGCAGGAATCAGGGTTAGCCTGTGGCTGTGGAAGCGGCAGGCTCTCTACAATGAATTTCCCGGCTGCGGTTGCGGCGCAACCCAGTCATTTTTTGAATGCTTTGCTGCGAGGAGGTCTTGTTGATGCACCAATCCCACGATCCTGCTGTCACGCAGCCCCCTGAAGATGCTGTGGAAGCAGTAGTGCCCGTGATTCCGGTGGTGTTGCCGCTGGTCGGCGCCGCCATGATGTTTTTGCTGGCCTTTATCGCTGTCACGATGGCCTAAAGCGCGTGCTGCTCGAAAAGCCTTTTTCCAGTCTTTTCCCGCTGCACAAAAATCAAAAAATTTAAAAAGCCAACTGCAAAGCAGTTGGCTTTTTTTGTGGCTGCCTCCGGCAGCCCGATCAGGGCCAAGGCCCTGATATGGTTTACAGGCGCATATCACCCGTTTCCACAAAGCGCTGGTGCCAGCTCAGCGCCTCGGTCAGGATGTGGGGCGTGTGCTGTGCGCCCTGGCTGCGTGCACGGTCGAAGTAGTCGTGCAGCATGGGGCGGTAGTCGGGGTGGGCGCACTGGTCGATGATGACCTTGGCACGCTGCTTGGGCGACAGGCCGCGCAGGTCCGCCAACCCTTGTTCGGTGACGATGATCTGCGTGTCGTGCTCGGTGTGGTCCACATGCGAGCACATGGGCACGATGCAGCTGATCTTGCCGTCCTTGGCCACGGATGGCGTCACGAAGAACGACAGATAGCCGTTGCGCGCAAAGTCGCCCGAGCCACCGATGCCATTCATCATGCCGGTGCCCATGACGTGGGTGGAGTTGATGTTGCCGTAGATGTCGGCTTCAATCATTGAGTTCATCGCGATGATGCCCAGGCGGCGCACCAGCTCGGGGTGGTTCGAGATTTCCTGCGGACGCAAGATGATGCGCTCGCGGTAGAAGTCGATGTTGTCTTCAAAGTCCTTGCAAGCCTCTTTGCCCAGCGAGATGGATGTGGCCGAGGCCTTGCTCATCTTGCCCGTGCGCAGCAGGCTCAGCATGCCATCTTGCAGCACTTCAGTGAAGCCCAGCAGGTTCTCAAACGGGCTGTGCTGCAAACCGGCCAGCACGGCGTTGGCCACGTTGCCTACACCAGACTGGATGGGCAGCATCTCTTTGGGCAGACGGCCCATCTTCATCTCGTGACCGAGGAAGTCGATGATGGATGCGGCAATCGTGTTGGACTGCGCATCGGGCAGCGCAAACACGTTGTCGCGGTCGCCCTTGTGCGTTTCCACCACGGCGATGACCTTGGAGGGATCTACGCGCAGGTACTGCTCGCCAATGCGGTCGTCGGCATGCGTCATGTTGATGGGCATGCGGCGGGGCGGAATAGCCGTGCCGTAGTAGATGTCGTGCATGCCTTCCATCTTCGCGGGCGGCTTGGTGTTCACTTCCAGAATCACCTTGTCCGCAATTTCCAGCCAGGTCTTGTTGTTGCCCACGGCGGTCGAGGGAATCAGCAAGCCGTCGGCAGTCACGCCCAGTACTTCAACCACGGCAATGTGCATATGGCCCAGGAAACCAAACCATGCGTGCTGCGCCACGTGCGACAGGTGCATGTCGATGAAGTCAATCTCACCGTTGTTGATGGCTTTGCGGGCGGTGGGGTCGGTGTTGAAGGGCAGGCGCTGGCCCAGTGCCTGGGCTTCAGCCATGACGCCATCGCATTCGGCGGCCGTGGACGCGCCCGTCCAGACATTGATCTTGTAGGGCTTGCCCTGGGCATGCTCGCCCTTGGCACGCGCCGCAATGGCCTGGGGCAAGGCCTTGGGGTAGCCAGCGCCGGTGAAGCCGCTCATGCCGACGTTGACACCATGCGGAATCAACGCTGCTGCAGCGTCTGCCGACATGACGAGGTGGTTGAATTGTGGGTAGCGGACGCGGTCTGCCAGGCTCATCGTGGTTTCTCCAACTTTGCAAAAACAAGCCGCCTGCATGGGCGGCTTTTTAGAGGACTGCAGAGATGCGCAGGGGGTGTATATCACCCCAATATAGGGCGTGCCGAGGCATGCTGTTGTGGTGCTGACGGTATCTCTGAGCGGCCCAATCTCCGATGTGGATGGTATCAGTGTTAACCCTTGTTGGCAGCATAGTGCCTGCGCATGCCCGCGTCTCTAATCCATTGTTATTACGGCCCTTCGGGCGAAGCGGGCACTTGCAGCGATTCGGATGAGGCTGCGCCTGGGTTTGCTGCATTGCAGCAAAGAAGCGGCCGGCGCAAAAAAAACCGACCCGCATCCGCGGGTCGGTTCTGTGAAGCGTCTAGGCGCTGCAAGCAGCGCGCCCGCTTAGTGGCTCTTGGCGCGGCTGAGCAGGGCGTACAGGATGATGGCGCCAAACGTGGCACAGCCAATGCCGCCCAGGGCGAACTCACCAAACTTCAGGGTGAACTCGCCCGTACCCAGAATCAGGGTGATGGCGGCTACGATCAGGTTCTTGGTGTCCGAAAAGTCGACCTTGTTGTCTACCCAGATCTTGGCACCGGCAATGGCGATCAGGCCGAACACCACGATGGAGACACCGCCCATGACGGGCAGCGGAATCGCTTGAATCAGCGCGCCAAACTTGGGGCTGAAGCCAAGCAGCACGGCCAGCAAGGCGGCGACCAGGAACACGGCAGTGGAGTAGATGCGGGTAGCAGCCATCACGCCGATGTTTTCGGCATAAGTGGTCACGCCGGTGCCACCGGCAGCGCCGGAGACCATGGTGGCCACGCCGTCACCGATGAACGCGCGGCCCATGTACTGGTCCAAGTTCTTGCCGGTCATGGCGGTCACGGCCTTGATGTGGCCCAGGTTCTCGGCCACCAAGATGATGACCACGGGCACGATCAGCAGCATGGCGTTGGCGCTGAACACGGGGGCGTGCAGGCTGGGCAGACCAAACCATGCAGCATTGGCCACGCCGCTGACATCAAACGGCTTGCCCAGGCCCATGCCGTTGGTCAGCACGGCGTAGATGATGCTGGCCACGATCAGGCCAATCAAAATCAGCAGGCGCTGCATCATGCCGCGGGTGAACACGGCCACCAGGGCCACGGACACAAAGGTCACGGCCTGCATCCAGGCATCAAAGTTGTTGGCCGCCATGTTCTTGACGGGGATGGCCGCCAGGTTTAGGCCAATCACGGCCACCACGGCGCCAGTCACCACGGGGGGCATGAAGCGCTCGATCCAGCTCGTGCCGATGGCTTGCACCAAGAAGCCGATCAAGATGTAGACCAGGCCGCAGGCAATGATGCCGCCCAGCGCCAGACCAATGTTGGCATTGGCGCCGTGGGTGGCCACGTAGCCGGTAGCCACGTTCACCACACCGATGAAGGCAAACGACGAGCCCAGGTAGCTGGGCACTTTGCCGCCGGTGATGATGAAGAAGATCAAGGTGCCGATACCGCTCATCAGCACGGCCAGGTTAGGGTCAAAGCCCATCAGGATGGGGGCGAGCACGGTGGAGCCAAACATGGCGATCACGTGCTGGATGCCCATCAGGCCGGTCTGGCCCCAGGGCAGACGCTCGTCTGGCCCAATCACGCCGCCGTCTTGTAGCGCGGCGGGGGACTTTTCAGTCCAGGAAAACATTCCCATTTGTATTGCTCCGTAAAAATTGCTGGCGCGATGTTAGAGGCTTTCCTCCGGGCGCGACACGGCCACGCAGCGCATACCGGCTGCCATGTCAGGAAAATGGAAGCAGACTGTGTGCCTGCGTGGCGAAGAAGATGCTTTATTTTTAGGAGCGCTTTGCGGCAGTGTCTACTTGCTTTTGAGGCATTAATGCATCAAGAACAAGCAGGGCGGTGCGCCAGCCACTCCTTTTTTTGATAGCCGCTACTCAGCGGCTGTTGCGCGGAAAAAACGGTGGCTTGGGCAGCTGGCTGCTGATCAGTGCCCAGGGGCTGCGCCCTGTGAGCTGGGCCACGATGGCCGCCTTGATGGGCGGAATGCGGCGCGAGGTCTGGATGATGGCCTGGCGCACCAAACGGGGTACGGGGCGCGCATCGGTGAACAGCTTCACCACCGTATTGGTGCCCTGGAAGATGGGCCAGGCATGGCGGTGGTGGCCTTGTGCATACGGCGCCAGCACGCTGGCACGGCCCCAGTCCTGACCGGCGGCGCGCGCGGCCACGATGCAGGCTGTCAGCCGCTCAACCCCTGACAGCCCCAGGTTGAAGCCGTGGGCGGTGACCGGGTGCATGCCAACAGCGGCGTCGCCCAGCAGGGCAAAGCGCTCGCCGCTGAAGCGGTGGGCATAGGTGGCGACCAGCGGGTAAATGTGGCGTTCACCCACGAGCTGCATATCGCCCAGGCGGCTCTGGAAATGGTTTTGCACGTGGCTGGCAAAGTCTTCGGGCGACAGCTGCATGAGTTGCTGCGCATCGGCCGAATCGGTGGTGACCACGGCGGAGCACAGCAGCTCGCCGGTTTCCGGGTCAGGCTGCACGGGCAGGATGGCCAGGGTGCGGTCATAGCCAAAGCACTCGTGGGCCTTGTCTTCGTGCGAGATGGTGTGGCTCAGGCGGCAAACGATGACGCTGCGGCCAAAGTCGGTCATCTGCGTGCCCACGCCCAGCATGCGGCGCACGTTGGAAAAACGGCTGTCCGCGGCAATCACCAGGGGCGCACGCAGGGGCGTTGCATCCACGCGCGCGCCGTTGTCGTCCAGGGTGTAGTGCACTTCGGCGTGGGTGTCACCCGTGGTGACCTGGGTCACGCGGGCGCCGGTGAGGATGGTCACACCTTCGGTGCGGCTGGCCACTTCCCAGGCGGTGCGGCGCAGCGCATGGTTGGGCACGATGCGGCCCAGGTAATCGGTGCCGCTGCCTTCGGAGACGATATCCAGCGTGGAGCGCTGGCCTACCGGGCCGTCGTGCACGATGGCATCACGGATGGAGCCAATTTCGTGGTCTTGCAGGCGCGCCCAGGTGCCCAGGCGCTGCAGGGTCTGCACGCTGGGGTGGGTAAGGGCAATTTCGCGGCCATCCGGTGCGGAGTTGGCCAGTTGGGATTCGTTTTGCAGTTCCAGAACCGTGGCTTGCAAACCCGCGTGGGCCAAGGAGATGGCGAGCGACAGGCCGGCAGGACCTGCGCCCACGATAAGGACATCGGTGTTCATGGACATGGGTGCAATCACTGTGAAAGTGGGCCTATTGTGGCCCGGACTCGGGGTGATCTGTGTCAGTGCGAATGGTGCATTGTGCGTCGGTTTGTGCTGCCGGTGGCTTGCACTGCATCAATGGCACGGTGTGGGTGCGCCTTCTCGCGCGATCCGACCAACGGTCAATAACTTTCGGCTTGTCAATCCGGGGCGCTGGCATGGTCGGGCGCTGGCGGTGCCGATAGGCTGGTGTCCATGTCCCAAGCCACCACGCCCCATACCCGCCGCACACCCATCATTCGCCGCTACCAGAACTGGCTGGCGCAAGAGCGTGGCCTGCAATTTGACAGCTACGACGCGCTGTGGCGCTGGTCGGTGGGGGATCTGAACGCTTTCTGGCAAAGCATCTGGGATTACTTCGACCTACAGTCGCCCACACCGCACAGCGCGGCGCTGGGTCGCAACGTGATGCCCGGCGCGCAGTGGTTTCCTGGCGCGCAGGTCAATTACGCCCAGCAGGTGCTGCGCCATGTGGATGCGGCGCATGCGGCAGGCATGCCCGCCGTGATTGCGGACAACGAGCGGGGCGAGGTGACCGAACTGAGCTGGCCTGAGTTGCGCCGCCAGGTGGCATCGCTGGCTCTGCACCTGCAGGCCCAGGGGGTGCAGCCCGGCGACCGGGTGGCCGCCTATTTGCCCAATGTGCCGCAAACCATCGTGGCTTTCCTGGCTGTGGCCAGCGTGGGGGGCGTGTGGAGCGTGTGTTCGCCCGACATGGGCACGGCGGCCGTGCTGGACCGTTTCAAGCAGATTGAGCCCAAGGTGCTGATCGCCGTGGATGGCGTGCATTACGCAGGCAAGTCCATGGACCGTGGCGAGATCGCCAGCGCCCTGCGTGCCAGCCTGCCCAGCGTGCAGCACATGCTGGTGCTGCGTACACCGTTTGCCACGCAGCAGGTGGCAGACAGTGCCAGCTGGAGCGATGCCGTCGCGCGCGACGATGCGGCTGTCGCCGCGTTTGCGCCGCAATGGCTGCCGTTTGATCACCCGCTGTGGATTGTGTATTCCAGCGGCACAACCGGCCTGCCCAAGCCCATCGTGCACGGCCACGGCGGCATTGTGATTGTGGCGCTGGCCATGAAGGCGCTGCACAACGACGTGGGCTGCAGCTATGACCCGGAAAGCTGGGGCGAGCGCTTTCACTGGTACAGCTCCACGGGCTGGGTGATGTGGAATTCGCAGATCGGCGGCCTGCTCGGCGGCACCACCTGCATGATTTTTGATGGCAGCCCGGGCGGCAGCAAAGACAAGCCCGACTGGGGTGTGCTGTGGCGGTTTGCCGCGCGCCACCAGGTCAGCAGTTTTGGCGCAGGCGCCGCTTTTTATGCTAGTTGCATGAAGGCCGGGGTGGATCTGGTGCAGTGTGGTGATCTCTCCCACATCACGGTGCTGGGCAGCACGGGCTCGCCCTTGTCGCCGGAAGTGCAGGCCTGGGGTACTGAGCAGTTTGCACGCATGGGGACGGCGGATATCTGGTGGAACAACCTGTCTGGGGGCACAGATTTTTGCGGTGCCTTCATCGGCGGCAACCGCGAGCTGGTGCAGCAACCCGGTGAGATGCAGTGCCGCATGCTGGGTGCGGCGGTGGAAGCCTGGAGCGAGCAGGGCACGCCGGTGCAGGACGCCGTGGGTGAGCTGGTGTGCGTGCAGCCCATTCCGTCCATGCCGCTGTATTTCTGGGGCGATCCGGGCAACCAGCGCTATCTGAGTAGCTACTTTGACATGTACCCGGCAGGCCACGGTCGCCAGCCCGGCGGTGGCGATGGCACTGCCGATATGGGCGGCGTGTGGCGGCATGGGGACTGGCTCAAAGTCAGTCCGCAAGGCGGCTGCACGATCTATGGGCGCAGCGATGCCACCATCAACCGCCATGGCCTGCGCATGGGCACCAGTGAAATCTACAGCGCCGTAGAGGCTTTGCCCGAGGTGCTGGACAGCATGGTGGTGGACTTGGAATACCTGGGGCGCGAGAGCTTCATGCCCATGTTTGTGGTGCTGCGCGATGGGGTGCAGCTGGATGCGGCGCTGCAGGCCAAGCTGGCCGGTGCCATTCGCCAGGCGCTGTCGCCGCGCTTTGTGCCCGATGAAATCGTGCAGGTGGCGGAGATTCCGCGTACCCTGACCGGCAAAAAGCAGGAGCTGCCCATCAAAAAAATGCTGCTGGGCCAGCCTTTGGAGAAAGTGGTCAACAAAGACACCATGGCCAACCCCGCCAGCCTGGACTGGTTCGTAGGCTATGCACAGCGCAAGCAAGCGCTAGCCTCTGAAGCCGGTTGAGCAGGCGGGCGATACAAGGTGTTGCGCTCTGCGGCCAGTGCTGTATTGGCAGCTAGGGCTTGCGGGGTACACTTAGCGCGTTTTGAGTTCGCGTCCCCTCTTCTATCCGCACTCCACACCATGGCCGTTGACTCGCAGGGCACAGCCCGCTCCAGCTTTGATCTAAAAAGTGCCCAGCTCCCCGTGATGGCCGTGGCTTTACGGGACACCCAGGTTGCCGTGCTGGCCAGTGATTTGGCACAGCGCTTGGCAGACGACCCTGACTTTTTCGACAACGACCCGGTTCTGATTGACCTGCAGCATGTGCGCGACAGCGCCGATGCCATCGACTTTCCCAAACTCATCAAGGTGCTGAAAAAGCACCGCACCCTGCCTGTGGCGGTGTGCAACGGCTCGCCCGAGCAGATGGCCGCAGCGCACATTGCCGGACTGATGCCAGCGCCCGATGCCCACCCGGTGCGCACCAAAGAGGTGGTGCGTGAGGTGGAAGTGATTCGCGAAGTGCCCGTGGAAGTGGTGCGGGAGATTCCAGCGCCCGCAGCCAACGCCATGATCATTGACAAGCCTTTGCGCTCGGGCCAGCAGGTCTATGCCAAGGGCTGTGACCTGGTGGTGATGGCGGTTGTCAGCTACGGCGCCGAGGTGATTGCCGACGGCAATGTGCACGTCTATGCACCGCTGCGTGGCCGTGCGGTGGCCGGGGCGCGAGGCAATACCGAAGCCCGCATTTTCAGCACCTGCATGGAACCGCAACTGCTGTCGATTGCGGGCAATTACCGGGCACTGGAAACCGACCTGCCCAAAGACATTGCGGGCAAGCCCGCACAAGCACGTTTAGAGGGCGAAAAATTGGTGATTGAGCCATTGCGTTTAGCATGAGCACCAATGGCGTCGCCCTGTGCGAACCTCTTCTGTACAAGATTCTTCTCTAAGGAACCCTGCAAACATGGCCAAAATTGTCGTAGTGACCTCGGGTAAAGGTGGCGTTGGCAAGACCACCACAAGCGCAAGTTTTGCTTCTGGTCTGGCCCTGCGCGGCCACAAGACCGCAGTGATCGACTTTGACGTCGGCCTGCGCAATCTGGATCTGATCATGGGTTGTGAGCGTCGTGTGGTGTATGACCTGATCAATGTGATCCACGGAGAAGCCAACCTCAACCAGGCACTGATCAAGGACAAGCAGTGCGACAACCTGTTCGTGCTGGCCGCATCGCAAACGCGTGACAAAGACGCGCTGACGCAAGAAGGCGTGAAGAAGGTGCTGGACGATCTGGCCGCGATGGACTTTGAGTACATCGTCTGCGACTCGCCCGCCGGTATCGAAAGCGGCGCCTTGCTGGCCATGCACTTTGCCGATGAAGCGCTGGTGGTGACCAACCCTGAAGTCTCTTCGGTGCGCGACTCTGACCGCATTCTGGGCATGCTGGGCTCCAAGACCGACAAGGCCATGAATGGCGGCACGGTCAAAGAGCATCTGCTGATCACCCGCTACAACCCCAATCGTGTGGAAGACGGCCAGATGCTGTCCATCCAGGACATCGAGGACATTCTGCGCATTCCGCTGATCGGTGTGATTCCCGAATCGGAAACCGTGCTGCAGGCCTCCAACCAGGGCGTGCCAGCCGTGCACATGGATGGCTCGGACGTGTCCGAAGCCTACAAGGACGTGATTGCGCGCTTTTTGGGTGAAGAAAAGCCCATGCGCTTTACCGATGCCAGCAAGCCTGGGTTTTTCAAACGCATGTTTGGTGGGAGGTAAGCCAGTATGTCCATCATTTCAATGCTTTTGGGCGAGAAAAAGAAGTCGGCTTCGGTGGCCAAGGAGCGGCTGCAGATCATTCTCGCGCGTGAACGCATCGGTGGCTCGGGCCAGCCGGATTACCTGCCGGCCCTGCAGCGTGAGCTGATGGCGGTGATTTCCAAGTACGTTTCCATCAACCCTGAAGACATCAAGGTGCAGCTGGAGCGCCAGGAAAACCTGGAAGTGCTGGAAGTGAAGATCGAGCTGCCAGACGCAGCGCGTTAAGCCCAGATCAGCGCTTTTCGGTGCTGTTCACCCATAAAAAAACCGCAGTGCCTGCAAGGGCCTGCGGTTTTTTTATGGGGTGTGCGGTGTGCTCAGCGCATCTGGCCGCCGTGGTAGAGCAACGGGCCAGCATGGGCCGCGTGGCTGCAGGCCAGCACTTCGCCCACCATGATGAGGTGGTCGCCTTCTGGGTACTGGCTGCGGGCGCGGCATTCAAATGTGGCCAGCGTGTCGTCCAGCAAGGGCACGCCCTGGGCATTGGCCTGCCAGGTGACGCCGGCAAAGCGGTCAATGCCGCGCTGGGCAAACTGCATGGCCAGGTCTTTGTGGTGGCTGGCCAGCACGTGAATGGCGTAATGCTCGGCCTGCGCAAAAGCCGCGTAGCAGCCGGAAGTGCGCGCAATGCTCCACAACACCAGGGCGGGGGTGAGGGAGACCGAATTGAACGAGCTGACCGTCATGCCCACTGCGCGGCCTTGCGCGTCTGCGGTGGTGACAACAGTCACGCCGGTGGCGAACTGGCCCAGGGCATTGCGGAAGTCTCGCTCGGTAAAAGCTGGCTGGCACACCGGTGCAGCAAGGGTGGAAGTGTTCACAACAGCGCAAATCTAAGTGGAATTGAAATTATGCAAAGCGCCGCGCAGCGATGTGTGGGTGGGGCTAATACAGGCGCGAATGCTATCCGCTATGGGGCGGCATACGGTGCAGCGGCGTGCTCGTCATCAACCGCGGCAGTCACCTTGGATACAGAAGGCAATGAATGCTTTGTTTTTTGTAGCTTGCAGCGCTTGTTATGACTTGGATTTGAAGCTAAATCTTTGTGAAATCACTATTTTGCAAGCGCTGCAAGCTATAAAAAAAGGGTGCCTGCCAGCAGATTCATCGCTTGCGCTGTGTGTGGCGAGGCCCATGGCCGCAGAACAGGGCTTGTCCGGCGCGTGGCCCAAGCAAGTGCGGGCAGCCCTGCGGGGTGCGTTGAGGTCGCTGCAAAGGCTTTTTTCTTGCATGCCACTTCCGCCACAATGCGGGGCATTCACTCGCAGCCCCATTTGTCCCATGCTCCAGTACCACACCGTTCCTGTCACCGCGTTCCAACAAAACTGCTCCCTGGTCTGGTGCGACCAAACCCAGGATGCCGCGGTGATTGACCCCGGCGGTGATCTCGAAGCCATTGCATGGGAGGTGGAGCGCCTGGGCCTGCAGCTCAAAGCCATCTGGCTGACCCATGCCCACATCGACCATGCGGGTGGCGTGGCCGAGCTAGCAGGCCAGCAGCAGCTGGACATCATTGGCCCCCATGAAGGGGACCGTTTCTGGGTGGAAGGCTTGCCGCAGCAAGGCGCGATGTTCGGCTTTCCCCCGGCCGAGGCATTTGAGCCCACCCGCTGGCTGCAGGACGGAGATACCGTGCGCATTGGTTTTGAAACCTTGCACGTGCGCCACACGCCTGGGCATACGCCGGGGCATGTGGTGTTCCATGCGCCGCAGATCGACCGCTGTTTTGTGGGCGATGTGCTGTTTGCCGGCAGCATTGGCCGCACCGATTTCCCCCAGGGCAACCACCAGCAGCTGATCGATTCCATCGTCCAGCGCCTGTGGCCCATGGGCGACCAGACAGTGTTCATTCCGGGCCACGGCCCGGAGAGCAGCTTTGGCCGGGAACGCAAAACCAATCCCTACGTCGCCAATACCTGACGCATCCTTTTCAGCCTGTGCATGTGGGGTGCGAGGGTAAAGGGCAGCACAGGCTGCGCAATCTTGAATTTTTGAAAAAGCCTTTTCAGTTGTTGATGGGTGTCAAGCAACGCTGCAGCGGGTGTTTCGGGTAAACCCTTGATCTTCTAGCATGCCGACTTTGAAGCATGCAAAGGATGGTCATGGGCGCTCGGATTGGAATTATTGGTGCAGGCCAGGTAGGGGCTGCGGCAGGTTATTTGCTCTCGGCCATGCCTGGTATCAGCGACATCGTGCTGGTGGACACCAACCCGGCCCGCGCGGCCGGTGAAGCGGCAGACATTGCCCATGCCGCCGCATTTGGCACCTCTGCGCGGGTGATGGAGGGCAGCTATGTGGACCTGGCCGGGGCCGCGGTGGTGGTCATCACGGCCGGTGCCAGCCTGCAGCCCGGCCAGACGCGGCTGGAGCTGCTGCACCAGAACTTGCACATCATGGACGACATCCTGTCCGAAGTGCTCAAGGCGGCGCCAGATACCGTGCTGCTGTTTGCTACCAACCCGGTGGACGTCATGCCCGCAATTGCCGTTCAGCGCTTTGGCGTGGCGCCGGGCCGCGCCATTGGCACGGGTTGTACGCTGGACTCCATCCGCTTTCGCGATCGCTTGGCGCAGCACCTGGATGTGGCGCCGTCCTCCATCCACGCCTATGTGCTGGGCGAGCATGGCGACTCGTCGGTGCTGCATTGGTCCAACGCCTTGATCGGCGGCATGCCGGTGCTGGAATTTGCGGCCCAGCGCGGCAGACCCATTGATGCCGCGCTGCAGCGGCAAATGGAGAAAGACGTGCGCACCTCGGCCTACCGCATCAAGGCGGGCAAGGGCGTGTCCAACTTTGGCATTGGTGGCTGCATTGCGCGCCTGGTCAAAGCCATTGTGGAAGACGAAAGCAGCATTCACCCGGTCTCGACCTTTATGCCCGATGTGCTGGGGGTGGGCCATACCTGCGTGTCTTTGCCGCATGTGATGGGTCGCCGTGGGGCATCGGCCCCGTTCATGCCGCAACTCGATGAAGCAGAAGTCATAGCGCTTCGCGCAAGCGCATCAACGATTGCAGCCGCTATTGATGAGGGTTTGAAAGCGCTGGGCTGATGCGGGCTGTGCCGTGGGTGCGGCCAGATAAGCCTGCGCCCACGCCTTAGCGTGCGCGGCGCGCGGCCTCGTACAGGCCTTGTACGCTGGGCACGTTGCGCTGCAGCTCTCGAATGCGTTGCGGCCCGCTGGGGTGGGTAGAGAGGAAGGACAAACCATTGGCATTGTTGCCCGTGGCATTGCCCATCTTTTCCCACAGCGCCACGGCAGCGTTCGGGTTGTAGCCTGCACGGGCGGCAATCTCCAGCCCCACCAGATCGGCATCACTTTCATCGTTGCGGCTAAAGCGCAGGCTCAGCAGCTGGCCGCCCAGACGCGCTGCGTAGTTGCCCACATCGCCAAGGCCCAGCAGCTGGGCACCGAGGGAGATGCCCAGGTTGGTGGCGGAGTTCTTGGCCAGCTGCTCGCGCGAATGTTCGCGCAGGGCGTGCGCCATTTCATGGCCCATGACCATGGCGATTTCGTCATCGCTGAGCTGCAGCTTCTGGATGATGCCGGTGAAGAAGGCAATCTTGCCGCCGGGCATGCAAAACGCGTTCACGTCGTCGCTGCGGATCAGGGCCACGGCCCATTGCCAGTTACGGGCGCGCTCGTTCCAGGCGTAGGTGTGCGGAATCAGCGCCCTGGCAATGCGGTGCAGGCGCTGGGATTGCGGGTCGTTGGTGGGCACCAGCATGCCTTTGGCCTGGGCTTGCTGAATCAGCTCGGCGTACTGCTGGCTGGCAGCCTGCTCCAGCTCTTCGGCAGGCACCAGATGGCGCAGGCGCGAGGCCTCGCCCACCTGCACCTGGGCCCAGGTGGGCAGGGCCGTCGCCGCAGCGGCCACGCCGCCCAGTTGCAAGAACGCGCGGCGGGCTTGCCACAGGCTGTGGGCGGCGCCGGCATGGTCATTCCCGCAACCGCAGCGGGCGGTGAGTGTGGCTGTGACAGGGGCGGGGGGCTGGATAGGGCGCATGGGTAACTCCGTCGGCAATGCACCCCAGTGTAGAAGCGCTGGCGGGGCTAGCGCTGTCGGTTTTGTCGCATTTCGCTGTGCACCACCAGCCACAAGCCCAGCAACACCAAGCCCAGGCCGGCAAAGGCCAGCCAGCTGGGGTGTTCGCCCACCACCAGAATGGACAGCACAAAGGCCGTGATGGGCTCAAACTTGCTCAGGGCCACACTGGTAGCGGCTGAGATGGTGCGCAGGCCGATGGAAAACAGCAAATATGCCACCCCGGTGGCCACCACGCCCAGGTACACCACCACCGCCCACCCCTGGGCACTGGTGTGCGGGGTGCCGCCCAGCATGGCCGCCATGGGCACTGAGATCAGTGCGGCGCTGAAAAACACCCAGGCATTCACCCGTGTGACGCCCGACTGCAGGATCAGTGGCTGGCTGATGACGGCGTACGCTCCATAGGCCAGACCTGCCAGCAGGCACAGCAGCAGTCCGGTGGCCGAACCGCTCATGTCAGCGCCTTTGCCCAGCGTCATCACAAACCCGCCGATCACGCCAATGCCCGTGCCCAGCCACCACAGGGCGCTGGGCCAGCGGCGCTGCAGGGCCGCTTGCAGCAGGCCGGCCCACACGGGGCTGGAGCCAATGGCCACGGCCGTCCCCAGGCCCACGCCGGTGTACTGCAGCCCGGCAAAAAAAGCCATGTTGTAGGTCACCATGCACAGGGCGCACAGCAGCACGCGCGTCCAGTTCAACGGGGTGTTGCGGGTGGCGGCGCTGTCGCGCAGCAAGCGACCCAGAATGACGAAAAACGCGGCAGCCATGACCAGACGCAACGCGCCCACCCAGTACGGTGGCATGCCTGCGGGAGCAAAGCTGTGGGCGGTTCCGGTGGTGCCCCAGAGCACCGAGGCAAGCAGCACGAGCACGACGCCGTGCAAAGAAGAAGACGATTGCGGCATACCTGCAATGCTGCCAGCGCAGGCGGCAGCAAATGTCGAGAAACGCGCATTCTGCGGGATGCGGCCGCTGGGCCGCCAGGTTTTAGCGCGCTTGGCGCAGCTGGCGTGCGCTGGTGTTGCGATCACGCCGCAGGGCATAGGCCAGCGCACTGGCGCTGGCGTAACCACAGGCGCAGGCACAGGCCTCCAGGCTGCGCCCACGGGCCAGTTGCTGGGCGGCCGCATCCAGGCGCAGCTGGCGCAGCCATTGCTGGGGCGTGCTGCCCGTCAATTCCTGCCAGCGGGCATGAAAGCGCTGCGGGCTCAGGTGGGCCAGGGCGGCCATGCGCGCAGTTGGCCAGTCGGCATGCAGGGAGCTGGATACGGCGGTGGTGATGGCCTGCACATCCACCCTGCGGCGCGGCAGCAGGGCCGGGGATTGCAGCAGCAGTTGCAGGCGTTCCTGCGGGGCCAACTGGTGGGGCGTGCAGCGTGCGGGGAGCGGCACCTGAAAGCGCCGGACCTTGTCCAGCGCAGCGTGCGGCACACCGCCCACATCCAGCACCAGCATCTGCGCACCGGGTGGTGCCAGGTAGCCGTGCCGGCTGCCAGCGGGAATCAACAGCCCGCAGGCGGTGTCTACAAAGCTGCTGTGCCCATCCACTTCCAGCTCCATCCGGCCGGCCAGCGCATAGAGCAGCTGGGCGTGGGCCTCGTGCACATGGGCGGCGTGTTCGCCGCTGTAGTGGCGAATGCTGCAATCAACGGTAACAGGGGGCGCAGAGCAGGACATGGTGGGCTGCCATGGTAGCGGGGCTGGTGATAATGGGCCATCGCTTTTTGCCCCGCACCATGTCCGACGTTTCCAAACCCGCCACCCCTTCCACCTCGCCCCGCCGCTCCTGGAGCGCGACGCTGAAGGTGTATGCAGAACCGGCCAGTCTGCGCATGCTGGCGCTGGGGTTTTCCGCCGGTCTGCCGCCCTTGCTGCTGCTGGGCACGCTGGGCTTTTGGCTGCGTGAGGCGGGCATTGACCGCAGCACCATTGGCTACCTCAGCTGGGTGGGGCTGGCCTACGCCTTCAAGTGGGTGTGGGCCCCGCTGGTGGACCGCATGCCGCTGCCGCTGCTGACGCGGGCACTGGGGCGGCGGCGCAGCTGGCTGCTGCTGGCGCAGGTGCTGGTGATGGCGGGGCTGCTGGGCATGGCCTGGAACGATCCGGCTGTGGCCATCAACCCCGTGGTCTGGTGCGCGCTGGCCGTCGCCTTTGGCTCGGCCACGCAAGACATTGCGCTGGATGCCTACCGCATCGAGTCGGCAGGCAAAGACCAGCAGGCCGCCTTGTCGGCCACCTACCAGACGGGCTACCGCCTGGCCATGATCTGGGCCGGGGCCGGGGTGCTGTGGATTGCTGCACGTGCGCAGGGCGCAACGGCGGGCTATGTGCACAGCGCATGGCAGGTGGCGTACTGCGTGATGGCCGCCAGCATGCTGCTGGGCGTGGTGACGGTGCTGTGCGCGCGGGAACCGCAGCAGCAGCCCCTGCCGCCCGCCAAAGGCGTGGCCGCGTGGCTGTACAGCGCCTTGGTGGCGCCGTTTGCGGAGTTTCTGTCGCGCTACCGCTGGCAGGCGGTGCTGGTGCTGGCGCTGATTGCGGTCTACCGCATCAGCGATCTGGTGATGGGCATCATGGCCAACCCGTTTTATGTGGACATGGGGTTCAGCAAAGACCAGGTGGCTGCTGTGAGCAAGGCGTTTGGCATTGTCATGACCTTGCTGGGGGCCTTCATTGGCGGTGTCATGTCCATGCGCTGGGGGGTGATGCGCGTGCTGATGCTGGGCGCGGTGCTGTCGGCATCGAGCAACCTGTTGTTTGCCTGGTTGTCCACGCGCGGGGCCGATCTGACGGGGCTGATCTGGGTAGTCAGCGCCGACAACCTGGCGGGCGGCATCGCCTCGACCGCGTTCATCGCCTACCTGTCCAGCCTGACGAATGTGAAGTACTCGGCCACGCAATACGCGCTGTTCAGCTCCATGATGGTGCTGGCGCCCAAGTGGCTGGCGGGCTTTTCCGGGCAGTTTGTGGACGCCTATGGCTATGTGCCATTTTTTGTCGGCACGGCCTGCCTGGGCATTCCGGTGCTGGTGCTGGTGGCGCTGGCTTCCCGCGTGCAGCTGAAATAGCGGTTTCTACAAAAAAAGGAGCTTGCAGCGCTTGTGAATGGGTAATTTCAGATAGTTTTCTATCTAAACCTGTGATTGCACCAGCATTAGCTGCTCCTTTTTTGTCTTTTTACCTGTGCTTTACGCAACAGACAAACAGCTTCTCTACACTGGCCCCATGAGCACACATACCCTGTTGATGATTGAAGACGATGTGCGTCTGGCCGGCATGGTCAGCGACTACCTCGGGCAAAACAGCCTGTCCGTCGTGCATTGCGCCGACGCGACCAGCGGGCTGGCGCAGCTGCAGGGTGGTGGGACGTTGCCGGATCTGCTCATTCTGGATTTGATGCTGCCCGATATGGATGGCCTGGAAGTCTGCCGCCGCCTGCGCGCCATGCCCGGCCCTTCAGCCAAGGTGCCGGTGCTCATGCTCACCGCCAAGGGCGACCCCATGGACCGCGTGATCGGCCTGGAAATTGGTGCCGACGATTACCTGCCCAAACCGTTTGAGCCGCGCGAGCTGCTGGCGCGCATCCGTGCCATCTTGCGCCGCCGCGGGGATGGCGCCGCGCCCGCTGCGGCCCAGCCCGCCGCCAATGTGCTGCGCTTTGGCTCGCTGGAGATTGACCGCGACGCACGCCTGGTCACCGTGGCCGGGCAGGCGGCCGAGCTGACCAGCTACCAGTTCGACCTGCTGGTGGCGCTGGCCGAGCGCGCGGGCCGCGTGCTCACGCGCGACCAGATCATGGAAGCTGTGCGCGGCCGTGAGCTGGAGGCGTTTGACCGCTCCATCGATGTGCACATGGGCCGCATTCGCGCCGCCATCGAGGTGGACGCCAAGGCACCCAAGCGCATCCTGACCGTACGCGGCGTGGGCTACGTCTTCGCCAAGCAGCAGGATTGATGCGCATGTTCAAGGCTTTCTCACAGCGCCTGTACCTGCGCATCTGGCTGGCCGTCGTGGGCGGTGTGGCTGTGCTGACGCTGGTGGTGGGCTGGGCCTGGCAGCAGGCCGAGCTGCACAACGCGCGCAACAATGCCTCGCCCGCTGCGCTGGCGCGCGAAATGGTCATCACCGACAGCCAGGGGCAGGTGCTGGTGCAAGGCCCTTTTGAGCGGCTGCGCCGCACCGAAAGCGATGTGCCGCGCTTTGCCATTCAGGGCGAAGACGGGCAAACCTACTTTCTGGAGATGACGCCGCGCGTGGCAGGCCGCCACCCGGGCAGCCAGGGCGGCAATGACTGGGCCTTCTGGCTGCGTCCGCCCTTTGGTTTTCTGTGGCTGCTGGGCCTGGTGGGCCTGGCTGTGGCCATCGGGGTGTTTCCCATCATTCGCCGCCTGCTCAAGCGCCTGGAGAACCTGCAGCGTGGCGTGCAGCGTTTTGGTGAGGGCGACCTGACCGTGCGCGTGGCCACCCAGGGCCGCGACGAGGTGGCCGATCTGGCGCGCCAGTTCAACGCGGCGGCCAGCCGCATTGAAGAGCTGGTGCAGTCGCACAAATCGCTGCTGGCCAATGCGTCGCACGAGCTGCGCTCGCCGCTGGCCCGCATTCGCATGGGGTTGGAGCTGATGGGCGGCGACGCCTCGGTGTCCAGCGCCAAGGCCGAGATTCAGCGCAACATCACCGAGCTGGACCAACTGGTCGATGAAATCTTGCTGGCCAGCCGTCTGGAGTCACCCGATGCTGATGTCGGCAGCAGTGAAAGCGTGGACCTGATTGGTCTGGCGGCCGAAGAGTGCGCCCGGGTCGATGCCGATCTGGAGGTGCTGGCCACCGAAGGGCTGGAGGTGCCCGCCATTGCCAAGCTGGTGCGCCGGGCCGTGCGCAATCTGCTGGAGAACGCGCGCCGCTACAGCCACGGCAGCATCCGCTTGCTGCTGTCGCGCGAAGGCGATATGGCGGTGATCCGTGTCGAAGACATTGGCCCCGGCGTGCCCAAGGCGCAGCGCGAGCGTATTTTCGAGAAGTTCTACCGTTTGCCCGGGGCCAGCGAACGCTCTGGCGGCGTGGGGCTGGGTCTGGCGCTGGTGCGCAGCATTGCGCTGCGCCATGGCGGCAGCGTCACCTGCGAAGACCGGGTGGATGGCCAGCCAGGCGCCAGCTTTGTGCTGCGCCTGCCAGTGCACGCGCAGGCGCAGGCGCTCTGAACGTATCGGTGAAGCGCGATGGTGCAAGCAAAAAGGGCTGCATCTGCAGCCCTTTTTTTGTGCCTAGTGTGCGATCAGCGGATCAGCGGATCAGCGGATCAGCGGATCAGCATGACCGGCACGGAGCAGTTGGCCAGCACCTGGGTGGAGACCGAGCCCATCACCAGCTTGCCCAGCGAGCCGTGGCCGTGGGTGCCCATGATGATCAGGTCAAACTTGCCGTCTTCGGCCAGCTTGGCAATGGTCTCGCCAGCGGGGCCAATTTCTGCGCGGCAGGTGGGCGTGATGCCACTTTGGCCCAGGAACTTGCTCACAGGCTCCAGCACTTTGGCGGATTCTTCGGCGTAGTACTCATCGACCATGTCCTTGCTCAGCGCCGCACGTGCGCGGGGGGGCAAGGCCGCCTGAACGGTCAGGGCGGTGTAATCGTGGCGGCCGGCCGTGATCAGTTCTTCGTGCGCAGCCAGGTAAGCCAGCATTTTTTTGGTGAAAGGGCTGCCGTCAACAGCGAGCAAGATTTTCATGACACAGATCTCCAGTTGGTGAGCCAGAGCGTACCCACTGGTGCATCGCGCGTCTTGACCTAAGTCATGCTTTTGGGTGGGCGGCTGCCAGTGGCCCCGCTGCCATCATACGGTGATGCAATGTGCCGGTTCAAAGGCTGCCTGCTCGCCTTTGCGGGCATAGCCCAGCGGGTTGGCCACGACGCGGCAGTGCCAAGGGCTGCCATCGGCGTGCTGGCCTTGCGCCTGGTAATCGCTGGGGGCGTGCAGGTGGCCGTGCAGCCAGAGATCGGCGCAGGGCAGCAAATCGTCCAGCGCATTGCAAAAACCAGCGGTACCGGGCACCAGGCCGTAGCGTGGGTCGCGGCTTTGCAGGCTGGGCGCAAAGTGGGTGATGGCCACCGTTTTTCCCGCAAATGGCTGCTGCAAGGTGCTGCGCAGCCATTGCTGGCACACCAGCGCTTGTTCGCGCATGGGGGCGGCCAGAAATGACTGACCGTGGCGGGTGCCGCCGGTTTTTTGCAGGTAAAAATTGGCCGCACGGAAGGATTTGTCACGCAGCCGCAGCAGGCGGCCCATGTCGCCGGCCTGCACCTGCGCGTCCAGTAGGGCGATGGCGTCATAGTCCGTCCACAGCGTGGTGCCGACCAGGCGCACACCGTGCATGACCACGCTCTCGCGCTCCAGCCAGACGATGCCCAGCTGCTCGCACACGCGGCGCAGGCGCGCATGGGCTTCGTCCCAGTCCTGCATGTCGTATTCATGGTTGCCGGGCACAAAGACCACCGGGCAGGGCCAGTGGGCAAACTGGGGCAGTGGCGAAAAGCGCTCCAGCCCAAAGTACTCGCCCTGCAGCAGGCTGCCGTTTTGGTAGGAGCCAATATCGCCCGCCAGCACCAGCACGTCGGCGCCCGGGGCGGGCGTGGGCTGGTAGTGGGGGTGAACTTCCAGGTGAAGGTCAGAGAGCAGTTGCAGTTTCATACGGCGGGGCAGGGGGCGCAGCGGGCGTGGCCAGGCTGCGCGGGCTTGTCATTGGCTGAAGGCTTTGAGGGTGGCACGGTTCAGGGCCTGCAGCAACCATTCATAGGCCGCTCGGTTGGGGCCGCGCTTGTGCCACAGCGCATCCACGTGCACGGTTTGCACCTCCAGCGGCAGCGGGTGCACCTGCAGCAGATGCTGGATACCGGTGATGGGCACAAAGTGGCGCGGCAGCACGGTCACTAGGTCGGACTGGGCCACCACCCGTGCCGCCGTAGCGTACTGGTTCACGGTGAGCACGATGTGGCGCTCGCGGCCCAGGGCCGCCAAGGCTTCGTCGATAAAACCGTAGGCGCGGCCAGAAAAGCTCACCAGCAGGTGCTTGGCAGCGCAGTAGTGCTCCAGCGTCAGCGGCATCCAGGCCAGCGGATGGTCTTTGCGCATCACGGCCACGTATTCCCCGTCGTACAGGCGGCGGTGTTCGTGGGCCACCAGAGTGCCCGACTGGGCGCGGGCTGTCAGGTCGGCCAGCACGGCCGGAAAGTGGCCGACGGCCATGTCGGCGGTTTCGGCGTCCAGCAGGCCACGCGGGTCGCGCGTGGTCAGCGGCACGATGCGGATGGACAGGTTGGGCGCTTCGCGCTCCAACAGAGGCACCAGATTGGGCACCAAGGTGCCGGCGGTGGCATCGGCCATGGCCAGCACCAAGGTGAGGGTGGCGGTGGCCGGGTCGAACTTCTCGGGGGCCAGGTTTTGCTGCAGATTGCCCAGGGCTTCGCGCACGATGGGCCACAGCGTCAGGGCGCGAGGGGTGGGCTGCACGCCGTGGCCCTGGCGCACCAGCAGCTCGTCGCCCAAGGCATCGCGCAGACGCCGCATGGCGTTGCTGACGGCGGGTTGAGTGATTGCCAACTTATCTGCAGCGCGCGTCAAACTGCCCTCTGCCATCACCGTGTCAAACACGCGCAGCAAATTGAGGTCGAGCAGGCGAAAGTCTTGGGGCGTCATCACCCCGTGATTTAAACATCACTGCTGTGAATGAATGAGATTCAAAATATAAATTTGAAAGTTTCTAGGGATAACCCTAGGATTGCGCCTTCACACCGAGTCTCTGCCACAAGCAAAGGCTCGGTGTTTTGCAAAGGCCTGACCCATGACCACCTCGACCGCCACCTATCCCGTCCGTATCGCCCCCAAAGCCTTGTTGCCCTGGCTGCTGTCTGTGACCGCCCAGCAATGGAAGGCATGGCAGGCTGCGCGCCGCGCCGTGCGGGCCGATGAGCTGACCTGGGATATGGCGCTGCAAGATGCGCGCATGATGGCCGACCTGTCGCGCTCCATGTCAGAGACCGCAGGCAAGCGCTGAACCACGCGGCACGCTACGGCGGAATCGCTTTCACACAGCCCGCGACAGTAGTTAGTCAAGCGTTGAATTAAAAAAGGAGCATGCAGCGCATGCTCCTTTTTGTTTTCAGTCGCGCAGGCGCTTGAAAGCATTCAATATCCTGCGCTAGCTGCTCACTTTTTATGCGGCCAGTCGGGCTTCCAGCTGGGCCTTGGTCTCCAGCAGCGCCTGGGGCATGCCCAGCGCCAGCTGGTCAAAGTGCGCGGTGTGCAGCTTCATCTCTTCGGCCCAGGCGGCCTTGTCGATGCCGGTCACGGTGGCGAACTGCTCGGCGCTGAAGTTCAGGCCGCTCCAGTTGATCTCGCCGTAGGTTGGGGCCACGCCAAAGGCTGTGGCCTGGCCTTGGGCCTGACCTTCGATGCGGTCAATCATCCACTTGAGCACGCGCATGTTCTCGCCGTAGCCAGGCCAGACGAACTTGCCTTCGGCATCCTTGCGGAACCAGTTGGTCTTGAAGATCTTGGGCAAGGTACCGCCGGCGGCTTCCACCTTGGCGCCCACATCCAGCCAGTGCTGGAAGTAGTGGCTCATGTTGTAACCCGCAAACGGCAGCATGGCGAAGGGATCGCGGCGCACCACGCCTTGGGCGCCAAACGCGGCGGCGGTGGTCTCCGACCCCATGGTGGCAGCCATGTAGACGCCTTCGGTCCAGTTCAGGGCCTCGGTCACCAGCGGCACGGTGGTGGAGCGGCGGCCACCAAAGATGAAGGCGTCAATCTTCACGCCCTTGGGGTCATCCCAAGCGTCGTCCAGCGCGGGGTTGTGAATGGCAGCCACGGTAAAGCGGGCGTTGGGGTGGGCGGCCTTGGCGCCGGTTTCCTTGGCGATGGCGGGCGACCAATCCTTGCCTTGCCAGTCGATCAGGTGCTCAGGGATAAAGCCCGTGTCTTTTTCCATGCCTTCCCACCACACGTCGCCGTCGTCGGTCAGCGCGACGTTGGTGAAGATCACGTCCTTGTCCAGGCTCTTCATGCAGTTCGGGTTGGTCAGCATGTTGGTGCCGGGGGCCACGCCAAAGTAACCCGCTTCAGGGTTGATAGCGCGCAGGCTGCCGTCGGCCTGGGGCTTGATCCAGGCGATGTCGTCACCAATCGTGGTCACCTTCCAGCCGTCAAAACCTGCGGGGGGCACCAGCATGGAGAAGTTGGTCTTGCCGCAGGCCGAAGGGAAGGCCGCTGCCACGTGGTACTTTTTGCCTTGCGGGTTGGTCACGCCCAGGATCAGCATGTGTTCCGCCAGCCAGCCTTGTGCGCGGCCCATGGTGGACGCAATGCGCAGCGCAAAGCACTTCTTGCCCAGCAGCGCGTTGCCGCCATAGCCCGAGCCGTAGGACCAGATTTCGCGCGTTTCGGGGTAGTGCACGATGTACTTGGTCGTGGGGTTGCACGGCCAGCTGGTGGTGTCCTTCCGTCCTTCTGCCAGTGGCGCACCCACGGTGTGCACGCAGGGCACAAACTCGCCATCGGTGCCGATCACGTCGTACACGGCCTTGCCCATGCGCGTCATGATCTTCATGTTCACGGCCACATAGGCGCTGTCAGACAGCTCAATGCCAATGTGCGCAATGGGCGAGCCCAGCGGACCCATGCTGAAAGGCACCACATACATGGTGCGGCCAGCCATACAGCCGTCAAACAGCGGGTTCAGAATGCCGCGCATCTCGGCAGGGGCCTTCCAGTTGTTGGTCGGGCCGGCGTCTTCCTGCTTTTCGCAGCAGATGAAGGTGCGGTCTTCCACGCGGGCCACGTCCGAAGGGTCGGAGCAGGCCAGGTAGCTGTTGGCGCGCTTGGCGGGGTTGAGCTTTTTGAACGTGCCGGCGTCCACCAGTTGCTGGCACAGGGCGTCGTATTCGGCCTGCGAGCCGTCGCACCAATGCACCTTGGCGGGCTTGCACAAAGCCACCATTTCGCTGACCCAGGCGATCAGCTGGGGGTTCTTCACATAGTCTGGGGCCTGCACTTGCAGAGCCTTGGGCGCGGCTGCGTTCATCGATGTCTCCGGGATAGTTAAAAGCGGTGATGTCAGCCCTCGGTGCAAGGGCTGGCAGCACCGTTTTCAGTGCTTTTCGGCGACCCTTGAAGGGCCTGTTTTTTCAGCAGCAGGCGGCCATTCTAGGGAGCTGACACAAAAAAGCCATCCGTACAGGATGTAAAACTATGCGTTTGATGCATTACTTTATGCAGGTCAATGAAGTGGCTGGATCGCAGCCCATGGGGATGTGGTTCCTCACACGTTGGGCACCGCGTGCAGCCCGCACAATGGCAGGCAGTGAAAGATTTAGGTTTAGCCATGGCTCAAGAAAAATTCCTGGAAGCACTGCTGCACACCCTGGGCAGTGATGTTGTGTTGACCGGCGCTGCGGTCGAAGCGCGCTACCACACCGACTGGAGCGGCACGCCCCCGGTCGCCCCGCTGGCGCTGGTGCGCCCGCGCAGTACCGACGAGGTCAGCGCTGCACTGCGCCTGTGCCATGCCCACCGCGTGCCCGTGGTGCCCCAGGGCGGCTTGACCGGTCTGGCTGGTGGTGCCGTACCGGTGGAAGGCTGCGTGGCCCTCTCGCTGGAGCGCATGAACACCATCGAATCCATCAATGCGCGCTCGGCGGTCATGACCACCCAGGCAGGTGCCACGCTGCAGGCGGTACAGGAAGCGGCGGTCGAGGCTGGCCTGGTCTTCGGCGTGGATCTGGGTGCGCGCGGCAGCTGCCAGATTGGCGGTAATGTGGCCACCAATGCCGGCGGCAACGGTGTGTTGCAGCACGGCATGATGCGCGAGCAGGTGCTGGGCCTGGAAGTGGTGCTGGCCGATGGCACGGTGTTGCCCATGCTGCGCCCCATGATCAAGAACAACACGGGCTACGACCTCAAGCAGTTCTTCATCGGCGCCGAAGGGACGCTGGGTATCATCACCCGCGTGCTGCTGCGCCTGCGCCCACAGCCCCAGGCCAAGGCCACGGCGCTGGTGGCCATGCCCAGCTTTGATGCATCGCTGGCCGTGCTGCAGCGCATGCAGCAGCGCTTTGGCAACAGCGTGGCAGCGTTTGAGCTGATGTGGAACAACTTTGTCCAGGCCTCCGTGCAGTGGCAGCACCTGCAAGCCCCGTTTGCCGACAGCCACCCTTTCCTGGCGCTGATCGATGTGGATGGCAAGGACGAAGCCAGCCTGCGCGAAGCCGTCGAAGAGGCGCTGGGCGAAGCCATGGAAGCCGAGGAGGTGCTGGACGCCGTGATCGCCCAGTCGCAGACCCAGGCCAAAACTCTGTGGAAGCTGCGCGAAGCACCCGCCGAGCTGAACACGAACATGCACCCGCCCATCAACTTTGATGTGAGCCTGCCGCAGTCCGAGATTGGCCGCTTTGCCGAAGCCATTCAGGCCGCTTTCGATGCGCGCTGGCCCGGCCACTTCACGCTGTTTTTTGGCCATGTGGGCGACGGCAATCTGCACGTCTCCACCGATGGCCGTACCGTCAACGGTGCATGCGATGCCGTTGAAGCCGAGCTGTACCGCGTGGTGGGTGCGTTCCAGGGCTCGGTCTCGGCCGAGCACGGCATTGGGCTGCACAAAAAACCTTTCCTGCAGTTAAGCCGTACAGCGCCTGAATTGGCTGCGATGCGCGCTATCAAAGCTGCGCTCGATCCGCTGGGGCTGATGAACCCGGGCAAGGTGCTCTAAGCGCCCACCGACAAAGACGCGCCTTGGCGCGTCTTTTGCTTGCTGGATCTGCATTTTTGATAGCTGCTTACGTATGACACACGCTGATTCCCCGTTTGTTTTCCACCAGGGCACTGCGCCACTGCTGATCTCCATGCCGCATGCAGGCACCCAGGTGCCTCCCGAGATTGCGCAGACGCTGACGGCCGAGGCCCAGCAGGTGCCTGACACCGACTGGCACATGCCCCAGCTGTACGCATTTGCGCAGGCCCTGGGCGCCTCAACGTTGGTGGCCACGCATTCGCGCTATGTGGTGGATCTGAATCGCCCGCCCAATGGCGAGAGCCTCTACCCTGGCCAAAGCGTGACGGGCCTGTGCCCGGTAGATACCTTTGCCGACACCCCGCTGTACGCCGATGGCCGCACGGCCGTGGCCGCTGCCGAGGTGGAGCGCCGCCGCACACAGTACTGGCAGCCCTACCATGACCAGCTGCGTGCCGAGCTGGAGCGCCTGCGCGCGCTGCACGGCAAGGTGGTGCTGTGGGATGCGCACAGCATCCGCTCTGTGCTGCCGCGCTTTTTTGAGGGCAAGCTGCCGGATCTGAACCTGGGCACCGTTGACGGTGCGAGCTGTGACGCCGCGCTGGCCCAGCAGTTGTTGCAGCTGGCGCAGGCGGCGCCTGGGCACACTGCGGTGCTCAACGGCCGCTTCAAGGGCGGCCACATCACCCGTCACTACGGTGAGCCCGCGCGCGGCATTCACGCGGTGCAGCTGGAGATGACGCAGTGCAGCTACATGCAGGAAGCGCTGCCCTTTGCCTACCTGCCTGAACGTGCGCAGCGCATTCAGCCCACGCTGCAGCGCATGCTGCAGGCGACCCTGGACTTTGCCCGCGCATGACCCTGCCGCTGTTCACCACGCCAGCCTTGCCACCCCAACTGCTGGATGCAGGGGCGGTGCTGCTGCGTGGTTGGGCGGCAGAGCGCGATGCTGAATGGGTAGCCGCCGTGCAGCAGGTGACCGCACACGCACCTTTTCGCGTGATGACGCGCCCTGGCGGGGCCGCACTGTCGGTGGCCATGAGCAATTGCGGCGACTGGGGCTGGGTGTCGGATGCGCAGCGCTATAGCTACAGCAGCGCTGATCCTTTAACGGGCAAGCCTTGGCCCGCGATGCCGGTGTGGCTGTTTGAGCAGGCCGCGGCCGCTGCGGCCGCCGCCGGTTACAGCGGCTACGCCCCGGATGCCTGTTTGATCAACCGCTACCAGCCTGGTGCCAAGCTGACGCTGCACTGCGATGAGGATGAGATGGACTGGGGGGCACCGATTGTTTCCATCTCGCTGGGTTTGCCCTGCATCTTCCTATGGGGTGGCTTGGCGCGACAGGACCCGGTGGCGTGCCGCTGACGCATGGCGACGTGTTGGTGTGGGGCGGCGCTACGCGCATGACCTACCACGGAGTCCTGCCCCTCAAAGCCGGTCAGCACCACTTGCTGGGGGCCGAGCGCTGGAACCTGACCTTCCGCATGGCCAAGCGCTACTACGCCGCCTAGGTGGCACGCAGGCAAGCGTGGCTGGCGGCGGTGGCAAACGCCACACACGCAGGCGGGCAACAGCATCCCTGCAGCACGGGGCATGCACAGCTTTCTACAATGACGGCCTATGAGCCTGCCCCACTACACCCGCGCCCAAGAACTGCCCGCCCTGCTGCAACAGCGTATTGCCATCCTGGATGGCGCCATGGGCACCATGATCCAACGCTTCAAGCTGGGTGAAGCCCAGTACCGTGGCGAAGGCTATACCGGCGCGGATGGCGCAGGCGAGCGTTTCACAGACTTTGCGCACGACGTGAAGGGCAACAACGAGTTGCTGTCCATCACCCGCCCTGATGTGATTCGTGACATTCACGAGAAATACCTGGCCGCTGGTGCGGACCTGATCGAGACCAACACCTTCGGTGCGACCACGGTGGCGCAGGAGGACTACCACATGGCCGATCTGGCGCGTGAGATGAATCTCAAGAGCGCCCAGATTGCCCGCGCTGCTTGCGACAAGTACAGCGTGAATGGCCGCAAGTGCTATGTGGCCGGCGCCCTGGGCCCCACGCCCAAGACGGCATCCATCAGCCCCGATGTGAATGACCCGGGTGCGCGCAACGTCACGTTCGAGCAGCTGCGCCAAGCCTACTTCGAGCAGACCGTGGCGCTGATCGAGGGTGGTGCTGACGTGATTTTGGTTGAGACGATTTTCGACACGCTCAACGCCAAGGCCGCGCTGTTCGCGGTGGAAGAAGCGTTTGACGCGACGGGTGAAGTACTGCCCATCATGATCAGCGGCACGGTGACCGATGCCTCGGGCCGTATCTTGAGTGGCCAGACCGTCACGGCCTTCTGGCACAGCGTGCGCCACAGCAATCCGCTGTCCGTAGGTTTGAACTGCGCGCTGGGGGCCACGCTGATGCGCCCTTACATCCAAGAGCTGCACAAGGCTGCGCCCGATACGTTCATCAGCTGCTACCCCAACGCGGGTCTGCCCAACCCCATGAGTGACACCGGGTTTGACGAAACGCCTGACGTGACCAGTCGCCTGGTGCACGAGTTTGCGACGGAAGGCTTGGTCAATATTGTGGGCGGCTGCTGCGGCACCACGCCCGACCACATTGGCGCGATTGCCAAGGCGGTGTCTGCTGATAAGGGCCGCAAGTTGTTCTATCCCGCAGAGGCTTGAAGCCAAATTGGCCTGCAGCGCTTGTGCAGCAAGCGCTGACAGCTCTTATCGCGTGAGCAAAAGAGCGCGCATGACACCACAACGGCAAGGAAATTTCCTTGCTGTTTTGCGTGGTGCGCGAGGACGGGTGGCAATGGACGCCCCACGTAAAAAAGCCCTGCAACGCAGGGCAAGAGGTGCCACTTGAAAATCCATAGCCTGCGCTGCAGGCTGGTGCGTCAGACCAGCTCGGCCTGGGCCTCAATGCGGGGGTAGAACTCGTGGTTCTCGCGCTGCATGCGATCGTGCAGGCGGCGCAGCACGTCGTTGGCTTCGCCGCGGAAACCCTCGGCATCGCCGCGCAGGCGCTGCGCCGTGCTCCAGCGGCGCACAAAACTGTCATAGGCCTGGGACAGCGGTGCCATATCACTCTGGTACTGACGGCCCAGGCGTGCCAGCTCGGGGTCGCTGCCGCGTTGCAGTGCCGGGTACAGCGCCTGGTCTTCCACGGCCAGGTGCAGCTTGACGATGGCGCTCATGGCTATCAGGCCTTGGGCAATCGCTTCGGCGTTGTCGGTCACGCCTGCGTGCGTCAGCGCGCGCAGGGCCGCCACGCGGTGCTGGATGTCGGTGTGCTGGTGTTTGAGTTTGTCGATCTGCATGGTGTTTGCTGCGTGAGGAGGGCGCTTGCGCCCGCTGGGCAGGCGCAAGCGAGGGGGGCTTATTTGCCCAGCGTGACGCCGGTGGGTACGGTGTGGTGCATGGCCGTACTGCTGCCGCCCAGCACACCGCGTACCAGCTGCCAGGCCAGTGCCATGGCGCCGACGATGAACACCACATCACCGAAGGTGCGGACCCAGCGCAGGGTCTGCAGCAGCGGCTGCTGCATAAAGGCTTCGCTGCGTGCCCACCACAGGCCTTCGCTGACGCTGGCGTGGAACTGAATCAGGCCGATCGGTAGCAAGCTGGTGGCAATCATCAGCACCAGTCCGGCGTTGAGGCACCAGAAGCCGGTACGCATCAGGCCTTCGCTGAACACCAGCTGCGGGCGTACATAGCGCAGCACCATCAAGCTAAAGCCCAGGGCCAGGAAGCCATAGACGCCAAACAGGGCTGCATGGGCGTGCAGTGGCGTGGTGTTCAGCCCTTGCACGTAGTAAAGCGAAATGGGCGGGTTGATCATGAAGCCGAACACCCCGGCGCCCAGCATGTTCCAGAAGGCCACAGCCACAAAGCACATCAGCGGCCATTTCACCTGTTGCATCCACGGTGCGCGGTGCTGCAGGCGCCAGTTTTCCCAGGCCTCATGGCCCAGCACGACCAGCGGCACCACCTCGAGGGCACTGAACGAGGCACCCACGGCCATCACCGGGGTGGTGGTGCCCGCAAAGTACAGGTGGTGGAAGGTGCCGGGAATGCCGCCCAGCAGGAATAGCGAGGCCGATGCCAGACTGGCCGTGGTGGCCATGCGGCGCGAGACCAGCCCCATGCTGGAGAACACAAACGCCAGGCCAGTGGTGGCAAACACTTCAAAGAAGCCTTCCACCCACAGGTGCACCACCCACCAGCGCCAGTACTCCATGATGGTCAGGCTGGTGCGCTCACCATAGAACAGCCCTGCACCGTAGAACAGACCGATGGCTGCGCACGAACAGGTCAGCAGGGCCAGCAGGTTTTTGTCTTCGCCGTTGCGGGCCAGCAGAGCAGGTAAGACCCCACGCAGCATCAGCACCAGCCACAGCAGCATGCCCACCCATTTGAGGATTTGCCACAGGCGGCCCAGATCCACAAACTCGTAGCCCTGGTGGCCCAACCAGAAGTTCCATTCCGGCGGCAGGATTTGCGCAATCGCCAGGTAGTTGCCGATGAAGGAGCCCACGCAGACCAAGACCAGGGCCCAGAACAGCACATCCACACCCAGTTTCTGGAACCTGGGGTCCTTGCCGCCGTGAATGACGGGTGCGAGGAACAAGCCCAGTGCCAGAAAGCCCGTCGCAATCCAGAACAGCGCGCTCTGGATGTGCCAGGTGCGGGTGAGTGCGTAAGGGAACCACTGCGAGACATCGATGCCATAAAACTCCTGCCCTTCCACGGTGTAGTGCGCGGTAAATCCGCCCAACAGCACCTGGAAGATGAACAGGCCCGCAACCAGCAGCACATACTTGCCCAGCGCACGCTGCGAGGGGGTGAGGCCAAAGCGGGTGAGCGGGTCTTGTGCGGGGGCTGCGGCTTCGTCGCTCTCCTGGTGGCGCAGGAAAGACCAGCCCCAGACCAGAAAGCCCACGCCAGCCAGCAAGATCACTACGCTGACAATCGACCAGACCACGTTTTCGCTGCTGGGGTGGTTGTCAATCAGCGGCTCATGCGGCCAGTTGTTGGTATAGGTGACGTGGCTGTCGGGGCGCTCGGTGGCGGCAGCCCATGCAGTCCAGAAGAAGAACTTGGTCAGCTGCGCTCGGCGCTCGGCGCTGGGCAGGGTGTTTTCCTTCATCGCAAAGCTGGTGCGGCTGCCGCGCAGCGCGGGTTCGTCGGAGAACAGCTTCTCGTAGTAATCGGCAGTCTGTGCCATGGCCTGGGCGCGGCGTGCACTCACGGTGAGCGTGTTGCTGGCATCGACGCGGTTGTGCCGGTACTCGTCTTTCAGCTCAGCGCGCAGGGCCGCCTGTGGGCCCACGGCAAGGCTGTCATAGGACTGCTGGTGCTGTGCTTGTGCTGTCAGCTCCAGCCAGGCGCTCAGTTCGCGGCGCAGCCAGTCTGCGGTCCAGTCGGGGGCTTGGTAGGCGCCATGGCCCCAGATGGAGCCCAATTGCATGCCGCCGACCGATTGCCAGGCGGTCTGGCCGTCCAGAATGTCTTCTTCGGTGAACAGTTTTTCGCCCTGCGCCGTGACGACGTGGTCAGGAATTGGAGGGGCTGCGCGGTAGATGTCGGCACCCAGATAGCCGAGCAGCGAGAACATCACAATGCACAGGCCAATCAGCGTGAACCAGTGTTTTTTGTAGGGACCCATGGTGTGGCCCTCCCTCAGTAGGTTTACAAGACCTGTGCGGGCGCAAAGCGCTCGAACAGGATGTTGTTTTCGGTGTGGATGTGCTGCATCAGGTCTTCACGGGAGCTACGCAGCCCGGTGTAGAGCGCTCGCCAGGTGGTGCAGGCGCTGCGGGGCGGGGTGATGTCATGGGTCAGCTCGGCCAGGCGGCGCAGCTGGGTGCCGTGATCGTCGTGTTCGCCGCGCATGGCCGCGATGGGCATGCTGGCCATCTCGCCTTGGCCGCGCATGATCATGGGGAACAGCACCAGCTCTTCCTTGCGCATGTGGCTCTCCAGTTCCTGCGCCATGGCTTCCAGGTGGTCTGCCAGCCCGTTGGGGCAGTCCTCGCGCTCGCCATGCACCTGCTCCACGCGGCGTGCCAGGCGAATCAGCTCAGGCAGTTGTTCGCGGTGCACGGCGTGGTAGCGCGTCAGCAGGTGCTGTACCAGCTGCACATCGCTGGCGTCACCCAGTTCCATCTCCGTATCGGTGGTGGCGCGTGCTTCCAGGGTTTGCAATCCTTCAATCAAGGTGGGGACATCGATGTCCAGCCCCTCGATGGCGGTGCGCAGGCTGCGATTGCCGGCACAGCAAAAATCGAGCTGGTAGGTGTTGAATAAAGCGGTGGCTCCAGGGATTCGACGGGCGAGCTGACCCAACGATTGCTCCATGTACGACATGAGAATCTCCGTGTGTGGTTGGTGATGGAGGCAGCCTCCGAAGTGAGGCTGCCTGTGCTGCGTAGCAGAGAGTGATCGCTGCTCAGGTGCGGCCTGAGCAGCGCTTGGCGATGGCCGAGTGCCGCTTACAGGGCGCCAGCCTTGTAGACGCCAGGGGTAGGTTCACCCGTGACTTCCAGCACGCCGACGGCACCTTTGCCGGTACGTGACAGTGCGTGGTCCACCAGCAGGTAGCTGCCGGGGTGGTCGACCTTCAGCTCGACAATCGCTGCCCCGCCAGGGGCCACCAGCGTGGTCTGCACGCTGTGCTTGATGGTGTTGAGGGCGGCTTCGCTGTAGACCTTGTCAAACACTTCGCCAATCACGTGGAAGGACGAGATCTTGTTGGGGCCACCGACGCCGAAATAGATGCGCACGGTTTCTCCCACTTTGGCCTGCATCTTGTGTGTTTTGCTGAGCGCTCCCACAGCCCCGTTGAACACGTAATAGGTGGGCAGCTCATCCGACATTTTTTGCAGGTCCACTTCCTGGTGGAGCTTGGCGCCAATCGGGCGCTGGGTGTACATATCGCCCTGCATCACATAGAACTCGTGGTCCACCTTGGGCAGGCCTTGTTCGGGCTCGACCAGGATCATTCCGTACATGCCGGCTGCAATGTGCTGTGGCACCAGCGGGGTCGCGCAGTGATAGACAAACAAGCCTGCATGCATGGCCTTGAAGGTGATGGTTTTTTCTTGGCCAGGAGCCACTTGGGTGTGTTGACCACCGCCATGGCCACCGGTCACCGCGTGCAGGTCAATGGAGTGAATGGCCTTGCTGTCCTTGGCATTGGCCAGTGTCAGCTCGATGGTGTCGCCCTGGCGTGCGCGCAGCATGGGGCCTGGCACCTGGCGGTTGAAAGTCCAGTAGGTAAAGCTGGTGTCATCGTCCAGCTTGCCCGACAGCTCCACGGTCTCCAGGCGGACTTTGTGGGTCTGCGGTCCGGTGGCGGCGGTCAGTGTCGGTACCTTGTTAGGGTCCGCGGCAATACTGACCGCGGAAGGGTCGGCACTCTTGAGCGGCACGTTCATGGGGGTGTACAAGGCCAGTGCGGCATCGTTGGCGCCGCTGTGTCCGCTTGGTGTGGCTTGCGCATTGCCTGCGACGGAGATCGTGCCGAACATGCCCACCTGGCGGTGGCCGGGAATGGTGCAGTAGTACTGGAAGTCACCGGCCTTGCTGGCCTTGAAACGCACGGTCTGTTTGGCGCTGGCGCTGAATTTGCTGGAAGCCACATTCAGCTCATCAATGCGGAAATCGTGCTCGGCGCCTTCGCCGCTTTGCAGCTCAATTTCCACGGTATCACCCACATTCACGTTCAAGGTGGGATTGGCGACGCCTTGCTCGTTCACGTACACCATCTTGCCGTCCACCACATTGGTGTGCAGCACAAAGCGTTGAACGGATTGCTGGGCCGTTGCGACGCTTTTTTGGGGGGCAGAGGGTGCTGCATGCAGCACCGGGGCCATCCCGCTGAGCGTCAGTGCGCAGATGGCCAGAGAGAGAACTTTCAGTGTGGGTTGTGTCATGGTCATGGCTCCTGTGGTGAATGATGGATTTGCCGCTGACCAGACATACGCACGGAATAGGCCAGAAAAAAACAAAATAAAAACAAGTGTTTATCTAGATCAAGGTCAAAACTACCCGCCATGGTTAGGGTGAGAAATACCCGATAAAGGTGGTTTTCACCATGAATCCTTTGCATGCTTTGCTGTTGACTGACCTGGCCATGGAGCTGCCCATTGCAGTGCGACTGCAGCGCCTGGTGGAGCTGCTGCGCCTGCACTTTGCGTGTGGTGCCGTGGCACTGTTGCATCTGGATCGCGACATGCGCAGCTTGCGGCCCGTGGCCGTCGCAGGTTTGTCCAGCGATGCGTTGGGGCGGCGCTTTCCCGTGGCAGAGCACCCACGCCTGGCCACGCTGATTCAGCGGGGGGGAGAAGTGGTGCGTTTTGCGCACGACAGCAATCTGCCGGACCCTTATGACGGGCTGGTGATTGAGCAAGCGGGGCAGCCACTCGATGTGCATGACTGCATGGGCGTGATGCTGGAGGCAGAAGGGCAATGCTGGGGCGTGCTGACCCTGGATGCGCTGACGGTAGGCACGTTCGCTGGCAATGCTGTGCGTGATCTGGAACAGCTGGTGCTGGTGGTGGAGGCCGCGATTCGCGTCACGCGCCTGGAGACAGCACTGCGCAGTGCACGCCAGGCGGCAGGTGCGGTGGTGGAGGGTGTGGCGGCAGGCGTGGAAGGCGAAATCATCGGGGAAAGCAAACCACTGCAGAACCTGCTGAAAGAGTTGCAGGTGGTGGCGGATACCGAGTTGCCGGTACTGCTGCTGGGCGAGACCGGCGTTGGTAAAGAGCTGTTTGCGCGGCGTTTGCAGCAGATGTCACGGCGCCGGCATCGCCCTCTGGTGCACGTCAATTGCGCCGCTTTGCCAGAGGCTTTGGCGGAGAGTGAATTGTTTGGACACGTGCGCGGTGCATTTTCTGGGGCCATCACCGAGCGTCCAGGGCGTTTTGAAGCTGCAGAAGGTGGTACCTTGTTCTTGGACGAAGTGGGCGAGCTGCCACTGTCCATCCAGGCCAAACTGCTGCGTGCTCTGCAAAACGGCGAGATCCAGCGTCTGGGGGCGGATCGCCCGCGCAAGGTGGATGTACGCATCATCGCGGCCACTAACCGCAACCTGAAAGAGCGGGTGCAAGACGGCAGTTTTCGTGCAGATTTGTACCACCGGCTTTCGGTCTATCCGGTGCAAATTCCACCGTTGCGTGAGCGCGGCAGTGACGTGCTGCTGCTGGCAGGCTTTTTTCTGGAACTCAACCGTGCCCGGCTGGGGTTGCGCAGCCTGCGGCTGTCACCAGCGGCCGAGGATGCATTGCGCACCTACCCCTGGCCGGGCAATGTGCGTGAGTTGGAACACGTCGTCAGTCGAGCGGCGCTCAAGGCGCTGAGCCACGGCGCACAGCGCAGCGAGATCGTCTCTCTGGAAGCTGCGTGGCTGGGCCTGGATGTGCAGCTGTTGCAGTCCAACAGCGCGCCGGCGCTGGCATCCCCAGCGCTGGCACCTGCACAACCACTGCGTGCCGTGGTGGATGCGGCTCAGCGCGAGGCCATTCGCCAGGCCCTGGATGCTTGCCATGGGCAATGGGCGCAGGCGGCGCGGGATTTGCAGGTAGACCCGAGCAATCTGCACAAGCTGGCCAGGCGCCTGGGGCTGAAAGCATCAGCGACCGCATAAAAAAAGCCCCGCTGAAGTGCAGCGGGGCCTTGTATGCAGGGGCGACGGACTAGAACTGCCAGCTCACTTCGCCCAAACCGGGAAAGTGCACGCTGGCCTTGTCGCCGGCTTGCACTTCAGGGCAGCCTGTCCAGGTGCCGGTGGTCACGACGGTGCCTGCGGTGACAGTGCCGTAGTGCTGCGTCACGTGCTGCAGCCAGGCCGAGAGCAGCCAGGTGGGATCTTGCAGGCTGTGTGTGCCTGTGAAGGTCTGGGCGGCGTCGTCGTTGATGCGCAAGGTGCAGATTTGCTGGCTCCAGTCGTGCTGGCGCAGCGGTGCAAAGTCTTTCCAGGGCGCCAGTGCCAGCCCGCCGTGGCACTGGCCGTCAGCCAGCAGCGTCAGCGCAGGTGCTTGTGTGCCTTCACGCCAGCGGCTGTCCACAAACTCAATGGCCACGGCATAAGCATCGACCAGTGCGAGGGCGATCTCGGGTGTCAGCGTTGCCGCCTGTTCGGCGGTCACGTCCTGGCCGATGCGCAGGGCAATTTCGCCTTCGACGCCGCGCAGGCTGAAGACCTGGGCTGGGGGCTGGGCTGTGTTGATGGCGGTGTGCACGCCGGGGTCCGGCAGGGGGGCATGCACCAGTGCGGCGTTGCGGTCAGGGCCGCCCGACTTCCAGTAGCGCGGCACGCTGCCAGCGGGCCACCACTTGCGGGCGATGGCCAAGGCGTTTTGGACGGCGCGGGCATCGGCGGGGCTGCTCAGCATATAGGCCACGTCGGCGCCGCGTGCGGAGCGCTCGCCCAGCTTGCGGCACCACCAGAGCGCATCGGCGATCGAATAAGCATCCTGCGGCAGCTGGGGGGCGATTTGGGGCCAGTCGGGCAGGATGTCCTCCGGATCATCCTTGGCCAGCAGGTTCAAACCCAAAGGGGGCTGGTTGGCAAATGGCGAAGGTTGCGCGTTGGGTGCGCAAAAGCCGGTGGAGCAATCTTTTTCGGAGGAGGTCGACATAGGCGCAATCATGGCAAATCTGAACAGCTTTGCGCTGCGCAGGGGTTTGGATGTGGCGCAAACGTGGCGCGTGCCTTATGCAGAGAGCGGGTTTTGCGTTGCTTGTTGGTTTAAATTCATGCGTAATTTTTGTGTAGTTGATGATGAATTAGCGTTTGATGGCGATTTTTTGCAAGAACTTAATTTGTTATGCGAAAAATTTATAGATTTGCAAGCAAGTGGCCTTGGACAGTTGGCAAGCAGCTGCGTACGCTGGAAAAAGCAGCCCTAGCCATGATCTGGCGATGAACCGGGCTGCACCACTTTTCCGAGGTTGTTATGCCTGAACATTCGATGACACATGCTTTGCCTTCTTACTTGAATCCCGACGATGTCGGGCCTTGGGGCACGTACCTGCAACAGGTGGATCGCGTCACCCCCTATCTGGGCTCGCTGGCCCGCTGGGTGGAGACGCTCAAGCGCCCCAAGCGCATTCTGGTGGTGGATGTGCCGATCGAGATGGACGATGGCTCCATCGCCCACTTTGAGGGCTACCGCGTGCAGCACAACTTGAGCCGTGGGCCGGGCAAGGGCGGTGTGCGTTTTCACCAAGACGTCACGCTGTCGGAGGTGATGGCGCTGTCGGCCTGGATGTCCATCAAGAACGCAGCAGTGAATGTGCCCTACGGCGGTGCCAAGGGCGGTATCCGCGTGGATCCACGCAAGCTTTCGAAAGGAGAGCTGGAGCGATTGACACGCCGCTACACCAGTGAAATCGGTTTGCTGATCGGCCCCACCAAAGACATTCCGGCGCCCGATGTGAACACCAATGGCCAGATCATGTCGTGGATGATGGACACCTACTCCATGAACACAGGCTCCACCGCCACCGGCGTGGTCACGGGCAAGCCTGTGGACCTGGGTGGCTCACTGGGGCGGGTAGAAGCCACAGGCCGTGGCGTGTTCACCGTGGGGGTGGAGGCAGCCAAGCTGATCGGCTTGCCCGTCGAAGGCGCGCGCGTGGCCGTGCAGGGCTTTGGCAATGTGGGCGGCACAGCGGGCAAGCTGTTTGCCGATGCGGGCGCCAAGGTGGTGGCGGTGCAGGATCACACGGGCAGCATCTGCAACCCGCAGGGGCTGGATGTGAATGCACTGCTCGAACATGTGCGCACCCAAGGTGGGGTTGGCGGTTTTGCCGAGGCGCAAAGCATGGCCAATGACGATTTCTGGAGTGTGGATTGCGACATCCTGATTCCTGCTGCCCTGGAAGGCCAGATCAACAAGGACAACGCGCAGCGCATTCAGGCCAAGATGGTGATCGAAGGCGCCAACGGCCCAACCACCCCAGAGGCCGACGACATCCTGCACGACAAAGGCGTGCTGGTGCTGCCGGATGTGATTGCCAATGCCGGTGGCGTGACGGTGAGCTACTTTGAGTGGGTTCAGGATTTCTCCAGCTTTTTCTGGAGCGAAGATGAGATCAATGCCCGCCTGGTGCGCATCATGCAGGAGGCATTTTCCGCAGTCTGGCAGGTCGCGCAGGAGAACAAGGTGACCCTGCGTACGGCGACCTTTATCGTGGCGTGCAAACGCATTCTCCATGCCCGTGAAATGCGTGGCTTGTACCCATGATGCCAGTCCGTTGGATGGCGTAAAAAAAAGCGGTCTGTGACCGCTTTTTTTATGGCCGCTGCTGATCCCAGCGATGGCGCTGCAAGGTGCGCTGCGCCAGATGCAATACGGGTGCATCGACCATTTTTCCGGCGACCACACAGACACCACCTTGTGCATCGGCCATGGCTTGGACCACGGTGCGTGCGTGCGCTACGGCCGCACCGTCGGGGGCAAACACCGTGTGCACCCCGGCAATCTGCGCCGGATGAATACACAGCTTGCCGCCAAAGCCCATGCGCAGTGCACGGCGGGTGTCGCTGTCCAGTCGCACGGCGTTGCGGGTGTCTACCGTCACCCCATCCACGGGAGGGGCCAGGCCCGCACGGCGCGATGCCATGACCACAGCCATGCGCATGGGCAGCAGCTCGCCTTCATCCTCGGCGCATTGCATACCGGCATCCACTTGAAAGTCCAGGTGCCCAAAAGCCAGGCGCTGGACCTGGGGGGCCGTGGCCAAAGTGGCCAGTGCATCAATGCCAGCGACGGATTCCACCAGTGCCACCAGCGCGCAGGCCGGTCCTGCCGCCTGGGCAATCTGTGCAAAGTGGGCGGGGGATTCCGCCTTGGGAACCACGGCGCCGGCCACCCCCTGCGCCACCAAGTGTGCGAGGGCTTGGACATCGGCATCCCACCAGCCGGTGCCCGCTGCGTTGATACGTACCAGCAAACGGGCGCGATCGACCGCTGAAAGCGCAGGCACTGTTGCTTCCAGGGTTTGGCGTGCGGTGTCCTTGTCGGTGGGGCTGACAGCGTCTTCCCAGTCTGCAATCACCACATCGGCAGGGCTGGCCAGGGCTTTGCGCAGGCGCTCAGGCTGGTGCGCAGGAACAAACAAAAACGAGCAGGCATTGCGAAGCAAATCAGACATGGCACCAACATTCGGCAGCAGGCTCAGGCCTGCGGCAGGTATTCAGAAATTTCGACCAGATTGCCATCGGGGTCCCGCACATAGACTGAGCGAATCGGGCCGCATGCACCAGTACGCTGCACCGGGCCACATTCAATCGGCACGCCGCAGGTGTCCAGATGCTGCACCACCTGCGCCAGCGGAACGCTGGCGATCAGGCAGACATCCAATGCACCGGGCGTGGGGTGTTCAGCCTTGGGCTCGAATTCGTGGCCCGCAAGGTGCAGATTGATTTTTTGCGTGCCGAAGACAAAAGCCTTGCGGCCAGCAGCAAACGTTTCCAGACGCATGCCCAGCACGGTGCAATAAAAGTGCTAACAGGCATCCGGGTGGCGGGTGGTGAGCACCCAATGGTCCAGATGATCGATCATGGTGTTAAGCGCTGGCTGGGACCACAGGTAGACCCAGCCAGCGCCCGATGTCAATGGCTTACTCGGCAGTCACGCCGGTTTCTTTGATCACCTTGGCCCAGCGCGTCACCTCGGCAGCCAGGTGCTTGCGCAGGCCTTCGGGGGTGGCTTTTTCAGGGGAGACCAGGTCAGAGCTCAGGTCGGCAATCCGCGCTTTCACGTTCTCATCCTTCAATGCCACGTTCAACGCTTCGTTGATCTTGCTGACCACCTCCTGCGGTGTGCCCTTGGGGGCATACATGCCGTGCCAGACCTTCACGTCAAAGCCTTTGAGGCCTTGCTCATTGAGGGTTGGGATGTTGGGCAGCGATGCCAGGCGTTCGGGCGTCGTCACCCCAAACACTTTGGCGCGCTTGCCGTCCTTGATGACGGGGACGGTCTGGGTGGTCTGGTCACACAGCAAATCCACTTGGCCGCCCATCAGATCGTTCATGGCGGGACCGGCACCCTTGTAAGGCACGGTGGTCAGTGTCACGCCCAGCTGGTGCATGAACAGCATGCCGCACAGCTGCGACACCGCACCGATCCCTGCGTTGGCCAGCGACACCTTTTCCTGGTTCTTTTTGACGTAGTCCTGCAGTTCCTGGAAGTTGTTGGCCGGGAAGTCCTTGCGCGACAGCAGTGTCATCGGTACATCTAGCACTTGACCAATCGGTTCGAAATCTTTGATCGGGTCATACGGCAGCTTCTTGTACAGCGCGGGCGCTGTGGCCATGCCCATGTGGTGGATCAGAATGGTGTAGCCGTCGTTCTTGGACTTGGCTACGCGTGCGGGCGCAATGGTTCCGCCTGCACCCACAGTGTTCTCCACCAGCACCGACTGGCCCAGCACCTGGCCCATGGGAACTGCCAGCAAACGCGCCACTACGTCGGTAGGGCCGCCAGCAGAGTAGGGCACCACCAGGGTCACGGGTTTGTCGGGCCAGCTGGCGGCGATGGCATTGCCCAGGCCCAGGCTCAACAGTGCACAAGCACCAATCAGGGTGCGGCGAGTGGTCTGCAGTGTGGTCTTCTTCATCACGAGTCTCCTTGTCGTTTATCCATGAATTGGGGTGCTTCAACACCCTCTACTGGGTTGCTCCCATTGCGGTGCTGCGCAGGCCCCCGCCCGCACAGCACCAGAACTTGATCAGGGCACCAGGTGCCCCACGCGCTCCCATTGCGCGACCTGCCACAGTTGGGTGATGGCCTGCTGTGCATCGGCAGGCGTTACCTGGCTGCCGTAGGCGGACAAACGCAGTGCTTTGTCTGTAATTTCTTCGCGCGACAGGGTGTTGCCCGGGTCGCCCTTGGGTTCATCCACGCGACCATGCAGCGTGCGGCCATCGGTGGTCTGCACCATGACCTTGCCAATCCAGCGCTGGGGGTAGGCGGCATCCACCTCGGCGTCCAGCACCATCTCCACCTTGTCGCGCAGCGCAATGGTTTCGGGTGCCTGAAAGTGCGTGTCAAATTCGGTCAATCCCGCAAAGCCAAAGCGTGCGGCCAGGGTCAGTACCGTGCCCATGGAGAACTTGCTCTGGTGCACGGTGCTGGGGTGGGTGACGGGGCCCAGCACATCGATGGCGCCCTGGTGCACATGGCAGGTCACGCGGGCCAAATCGGTGGGTTGCAAACCGTGGTGTTGCATCACCTGCAGCAAGGCATCAGCGGCAGGGTGGGTGTGGCGGCACGATGCATGCCACTTGAAACTGGTCTCTGCCGTGGCCCAGCGTGTGCCCAGACCATTCGTCAACTTGGCAGGGTTGGCATCGGTACTCATGCCGGCCGCCAGACCTTGTGGGCCAGTGAAAATGTCTTGTGCGCCGGTGAATCCGTCTTTGGCCAAATAGGCCGCCATCAAGCCTGCCGATGCGGCGTGTGCCGTGTGCAGCTGTTTGCTGTCGGCGGCGGTGCGCAAAAACTCCCACAAGCCTGCGGCCTGTGTACCGGCAGAGCCCAAGGCATGCTGCATTTGTGCAGGGGTCAGCCCCAGCAAATGGCCCACGGCGGCTGCCGCGGCCAGCGTGCCTGCTGTGCCTGTGGTGTGGAAAATTTTGTAGTGGCTGCGGCCCAAAAATTCGCCAACCCGAATGCCCACCTCATAGCCTGCTACGCAAGCGGCCATGAGCTGTTCACCCGATGCACCCATGCTTTGTGCCACGGCCACGGCGGGCGGGAAGACCACAGCGGCAGGGTGAAACACCGAGCCGTTGTGCACATCGTCCTGCTCGGCCACGTGCGAGGCTGCGGCGTTGGCCAAGGCGGCCATCATGGGGGATGTGGTGGTGCTTTGGCCAATGACTTCACAAGGGCCCGATGCAGGGCCTTGCGACAGCGCAAAACGGGTAATGCTTTGCACCGGGCGGGCACTTTGGCCAGCCAACACCGAGCCGAACCAGTCCACCCACAAATCTTCTGCTTTGCGTTGCACAGCCTGTGGCACATCGCTCCACTTCAGCGTGGCGGCGAACTGTGCCAAGGGGTGAATGGATACTTGGTTTTCTTGCTTCATTTTGGCCTCCAAGGCATGCAGCACTTGCGCTGACTGCTCTTTATTTATGCGTTGACGGATGCGATTTGCTCGGGACTCCAACCCAGCTCCGCCAAGATGCTGGCGTTGTGCTGGCCCACCGCAGGAATAGCACCCATGCGGTAGTCAAAGGCGCTGTTGACACCGGGTGGCAGCAACGCGGGGACATCACCCACAGGGGTGCCCACGGTGCGCCAGCGCTGGCGCGCCTGCAGCTGGGGGTGTTCCCACAGATCGGCCATTTCGTTTACGCGGGCGTTGGCAATGCCGGCGAGCTCCAGGCGCTCCACCACTTGCGCAGCCGTCAGCGTTGCAAAGGTTTTCACAATCAATGCCTGCAGTGCTTCGCGGTGGGCATTGCGCTGGGCATTGCGGTCAAAGCGTGCATCGGTCGCAACTTCTGATTGCTGCAGCACGGTGTCGCAAAAGGCTTTCCATTCGCGCTCGTTTTGCAGGCCCAGCATCACGGTCTTGCCATCGCCTGCGACAAACGGCCCGTAGGGGTAGATGCTGGCGTGTGATGCCCCGGTGCGCGGTGGTGGCGGCGCACCGTCGTAGGCGTAGTACATGGGGTAGCCCATCCACTCGCCCATGGCTTCCAGCATGGACACATCAATGTGGCTGCCTTCGCCCGTTTTGGCGCGCAGCAGCAGGGCCGACATGATGTTGGTATAGGCGTACATGCCCGCCGCAATATCGGCCACCGAGATGCCCGATTTGCTCGGTGTCTCTGACGTGCCGGTCACCGACAAAAAGCCTGCCTCGCTTTGGATCAGCAGGTCATACGCTTTCTTGTCGCGGTAGGGGCCATCGGCACCGTAGCCGCTGATATCGCACACGATCAACTTGGGGTTGATGCCCTTGAGCGCTTCATACGACAAACCCATGCGCGCTGCCGCACCGGGTGCGAGGTTTTGCACCAGCACATCCGCAGTTGTCAGCAGCTCCAGCAAAGCGGCTTTGGCTTGCGGCTGCTTCACATCCAGCGCCAGGCTTTCCTTGCTGCGATTGATCCATGTGAAGTGCGAGGATTGACCATGCACACGCTGGTCGTAGCCGCGCGCAAAGTCACCCGTGCCGGGGCGCTCTACCTTGATGACGCGTGCACCCAGATCGGCCAATTGGCGTGTGCAAAACGGCGCGGCGACCGCGTGCTCTAAAGAAATGACGGTGATGCCGTCAAGAGGTCTGATGGATGGCTTTGTCATTGTGTTGATCCATGCGTTTACCAGCGGCACGACCCCACTCGGTGACAGCGAGCAAGGGCCGCCCCGCAGCGAGGCTGTCGTTCCCCTGCCTGCATCGCAGTGCGATGCGAGAGCGGGGGGAAGGCGCGCAGCGACTCAGGGGGTGTTCATCAAAACGAACGGGGCAAGCCCAACAGGTGCTCGGCCACGTAGGAGTAGATCAAGTTGGTCGAAATCGGTGCCACTTGGTACAGACGGGTTTCGCGGAATTTGCGTTCCACGTCGTACTCGCAAGCAAAGCCAAAACCGCCGTGGAACTGCAAGCAGGCATTCGCCGCTTCCCAGCTGGCCTTGGCTGCCAGGTACTTGGCCATATTGGCCTGCGCACCCATGTGTTCGTGCTTGTCGTACAGCTCGCACGCCTTCCAGCGCATCAGGTTGGCGGCTTCTAGCTCGATAAAGGTCTCGGAGATGGGGAATTGCACGCCTTGGTTTTGGCCAATGGGGCGGCCAAACACCTGGCGGTCTTTGACGTATTTGGTCACACGGTCCATAAACCAGTAGCCGTCACCAATACATTCAGCAGCGATCAGCGTGCGCTCAGCATTCAAGCCATCCAAGATGTACTTGAAGCCTTTGCCTTCTTCACCAATCAGGTTCTCAGCGGGGATTTCCAGGTCTTCAAAGAACAGCTCATTGGTCTCGTGGTTGACCATGTTCGGAATGGGGCGCACGGTCATGCCCTTCTTCTCGGCTTCGCGCAGGTCCACCATGAAAATCGACATGCCTTCGCTCTTCTTGGTCACTTCGGCCAACGGCGTGGTGCGTGCCAGCAAGATCATGAAGTCGCTGTGCTGAATGCGGCTGATCCACACCTTCTGACCGTTGATGACGTACTTGTCACCCTTCTTCACGGCACTGGTCTTGATCTTGGTGGTGTCGGTGCCGGTGGTGGGCTCGGTCACGCCCATAGATTGCAGACGCCATTCGCCGGTGGCGATTTTTGGCAGGTACTTTTGCTTTTGTTCGGCAGAGCCGTGGCGCAGCAACGTGCCCATGTTGTACATCTGGCCGTGGCAAGCGCCGGAGTTGCCGCCACAGCGGTTGATCTCTTCCATGATGACCGAGGCTTCGGTCAGACCAAGGCCCGAGCCGCCGTATTCCTGCGGAATCAGCGCCGCCATCCAGCCTGCTTCGGTCAGCGCGTTGACGAACTGTTCGGGGTAGGTGCGTGCCTCATCCACCTTGCGGAAATACTCGTCCGGAAACGCCGCGCACAGGTCGCGAATCGCGTCGCGGATTTCGTGGTGGTTGTTCGATTGAGTCAACTCGATCATCTGTGTCTCTTCAAAGGTTTTTGGCTTCTAGCGCTGATGTAGCAAGCGCTAGCAGCTCTTGTTTTCGATATTTAGGCCAACGTGGCAGTGGCTTGCATGGTCAGCCAGCCTTCGTGGTCTTGGGCCCACAGCTCCATGGTTTTGCCATCGGCCGATGGCTTGCCATGCACGCTGAAGCTGTGCAAATCAAACGTGGGGCGCACGGCCTTGAAGGCAAAGCTTTGCAGCTGTGCGTGGGGCACGCTGCGGCGCACCAAATCGACCAGCAACGTAGCAATCAGCGGGCCGTGCACGATGAGGCCCGGGTAGCCTTCCACCTCGGTCACGTACTTGCGGTCGTAGTGAATGCGGTGGCCGTTGAAGGTCAGCGCGGAGTAACGGAACAGCAGCACGTCATCGGGCGTAATCACGCGGGACCATTGCTGCTGGCCATCTAGCGGTGGCGTTTGTGGGGCAGGCGCAGCCTCACCGGGCTGGGCGGCAGCGCGGTAGACGATGTCGTGCTCTTCCGTCAGGCACAGGCCATCGGCATTGCCAAAGCGGTGCTCCACCTGCACAAACAGCAGCTCGCCCGTGCGGCCCGCTTTGTGTTTGACGGACTGGATGGTGGACACGCGTTCCACGTCTTGGCCCACTTGCAGCGGGTTGGCCGTTTCCCAGCGCAGGCGGCCCCCGGCCCACATGCGGCGCGGCAGGGGAACGGGCGGCAGGAAGCCGCCACGTTGCGGGTGGCCGTCTTCACCAATTTCGCTTTGGCGGGCATGGGGCAAGAAGTACAGCCAGTGCCACAGCGGTGGCACGGTGGTGCCGGGCACAGGGGGGGCATCGTCACGGTCCAGCGTGGCCGACAGCGCGCGCAGTGGGGCTGGGGTGATCAGGTCGGCGGTGGTGTCGCTGCGGCCTTGCCAGGTTTGCAGGTGGGCCAGCTGGCTGGCATCGATCTGTGGGGAGGACGGGGTTTCGCTCATGGCCAAAGTCTTGCTTGAGAGCCGCGCACCCCCGCCGGGATCGGTGCTGGCCTTCGCACGCCACATCGGCGATGGGCGGGGTACAGCCAGCGGCTCTGGTTCCAGAAAGTCAGACATTGCTGACATGTGTTTGCCAGGCATCTTGGGTGGCACACAGGCTTTCTACAATCACAGCTTTTGCAAGCAAGCCTTCGGTTTTCCAAAAGGCTTGGTCTTCTCCGTAGAAACCCGAATCGCTGATGAAGCTCGAATTGAAAGACTTTTTGCTCTTTGTACAGGTGGCCAAAACAGGGAGCCTGACAAAGGCAGCAGAGCAATGTTTCCTGTCTTTGGCGGCCACCAGCGCCCGCGTCAAGGCGATGGAGGAAGAAGCGGGCATGCCTTTGCTGATTCGAGAGGCTCGCGGGGTGCGGTTGACCCCGCCGGGCGAGGCATTTCTGTTCCATGCCCGCGCCATGCTGCAGCAGGCGCAGCAGTTGGAGGCTGATCTACAGGAGTACGGCGCTGGCCTGCGCGGCCATGTGCGGGTGTTCGCCAACACCACGGCGGTGACCGACTTTTTGCCGGACATCCTGGCGGCTTATCTGACCGAGCACCCGCACATCAGCGTGGATCTGCAGGAGCGCTCCAACGCGGTGATTGCTTCGGACATTCGCGAGGGCCGGGCCGACCTCGGCATCATCGCTGGCGAGGTGGATACGCACGGCCTGACCAGCACGCACTTCAGCACCGACCGGCTGGTGCTGGTCACCCCCGCTGCGCCGCGCTGGCAGGGTGTGCAGTCGCTGGGCTTTGCTGAGGTGCTGCACGAGCACTTTGTGGGCATGCACCGCAGCAGCACGCTGCAGAGCTTTCTGGGCAATATTGGCCAGCAGCTGGGTCACACGCTGAAGCTGCGCATTCAGCTGGCCGGTTTTGATGCCATGTGCCGCATGGTGGCAGCGGGCGTGGGCATTGCCGTGGTGCCCGAAAGCGCCGCCCAGCGCAGCCGCAGCATGGCGCATTTGCAGCAGATTGCGTTGACGGACAGCTGGGCCGTGCGCCAGCGCTACATGCTGGTGCGCGAAGGTGCGCCGGTGGCCAGCCATGTGCAGGAGCTGATTCAGGTGGTGCAGCACTACCACCAGAAGTAGTTGCGGCCCGGTGGCGCTACCGGGCCGTCAGAGCTGAGCTGCGCGGTGGGCGCGGTCGACCGACCACTGGTGGTTCATTTCTGCGCAAAACGGCTGGGCACAGATGGCGCGGCCTTGGTATTGGCAGCCTGCACGGTTGCAGAAGTTCTGGTTGTGCTCATTGGCATTGCGGGGCTGCTTCTTGCCGTTTCCATCGGCTTCGTTTTGCATCATCAGCACCCATGGGTCGGTGGCCTTGCTTTGCAGCATGGCCTGCACATCCTGCGGCAGCATGTGGCCGGGCAAGTACACGGAAGCCACTTGCGCGCTTTGCACGGCTTGGGCCAGCGGTTGAAACTCCAGCGCCAAGATGGCACTGGTGCGCATGGCCTGCGCAGCGGCTGCAGCGGGGGAGCCGGGCAGCGCTTGCGGCTGCATGACCAGCCCCATGCTGCTGCTTTCCAGCTGCTGCACACTGCCCGCAAAGGGCAGTTGCAGCATGCCACCCAAACCGCCGCGGGCAAACCCTGTGGCAAACGGCATGGGCGTTGCGGCAAAGCCAATCGGGCTGGCAGGGGCTGGCGTGGCGCCCCCCGCATTGGACAGCGCACTGCCCAGTGCCGCTTGTGCCTGTGCCCACGCCACGGGCACGCGCAAGGTCAGCGTAAAGCTGCGCTCGCCATCGGCGGCCTGCACCGTGCCTTGCTGCACCAACCAGTTTTGCAGCGCGGGCAGCTGCACCTGGGCTTTGTCTGCTGCTGCAGCCATGGCCGCTTGCGGCGTGTTGGCCACCAAGGCCGGTGGCAATGCACCTGCGACAGCAGATTGCCCTGCCATCTGCAGCACAGCGTTGGCCAATGCCGTGGGCCACGCTTGTGCGCTCACCAACTGCTGCGGCACGGGCTGTGCGGCCGTCGCCTGTTGCAGCAAATGGCTTAACAACGTTTGCAGCTGGGGGCTGACACCGGCCGTGGGCCAGTTGGCAGGCACCGCGGTGCTGCCAGACTGGATGTGGTTGACCAAGTTGGCCACCAGCTGGTTAAAGGCTTCCAGCTTCACCACCTGCTGGGCCTGTGGGGAGAGGTTCACGCTGCTGGAGAGTGCTGTCTGCGCGGCCGCCACGATCTGTGCCACGGGCGCGGTGCTGGCGACGGCTTGGGTTGATGCCACGGCAGCCACAGCTGCTGCCGTAGTGGCAGGGGCTGCAGCACGTGCAGCCGAGGGGGCGGCGGGCGCAGGCGTGTTGTGGGCACTGCCCGCCGCGCTGCTGGTGGCTGTGCTGGAGCCGCTGCCTGCACCCGCTGCGGCCGCAGAGGAGGCAAAGTTTTGCCCGTGGCCCGCAGTTGGGGCATCCGGCGTTGGCGTGACGCTCACGGGCAATGACGCGGGCAGTGCGGCAGAAGGTGGAATGGCTTGGCTCACGGGCAGACTGTAGAACAAAACGGCAGGTACGGCCACCGCATAGACTGTGTAGTTTTGATAGCTATCGGCGCTTTATGTGCCTGCCTTAAAGGCTTTTTTCTTGAATGTCTGGGGTGGAGGTGCGTGACTGCAGCTGCTGCACAAAGCACTGGGCAGCCAGGCCCAGGGGGCGTTCTTTGGACCACACCCAGTCGACAAACAACTTGGTCCCATTGCTGATGTTGGCAAAGGGAATGCGCAGCAGCTCGCCGCTTTGGATCTGGGGCTCCACCAGGCTTTGCGGCAGCCAGCCCCAGCACAGGCCCGAGGCAATCAGCGCACGGGCGCCGCCGTGGCTGTCGGCACGCCACAGGTGGTGGGAGAAGACAAAGCGGGCATCGGTCAGCGCCAGATCACGGCTGGCCACCAGCACCTGGCGGGCTGCGGCCAGCTGGGCCATGTCGATGGGGGCGGGCGTACCTGCTGCCCGCTGTGCGCACAGCGGGTGGCGCGGGGACATGACGGCGACCAGCGTTTCATGGCCGTGCTCGCGAAAGTCTTCGCGTGCGTCGATGGCTGGGCGCTCAAACACCAGCGCCAGCTGCGCACGCCCGGCGTGCAGCAGCTTGAGCGCATCGTCCTGCGGGGCGGCCAGCACTTCCAGTACCAGCGACGGGAATTGCGCCACCACGGCACGCAGGTCTTCGGCCCAGTCGCTGGCCAGCAGCTCGGGTGCAATGGCCAGGGTGAGGCGTTTTTCCAGCCCTTCGTGCAGTGCCAGCGCCTGCTGGTTGAGCTGCTGCAACTGCTGCGCCAGCAGGCGCGCCTGCGGCTCCAGCGCCTGGGCTGCAGGGGTGGGGCTGGGTTCACGCCCGCTGCGGTCAAACAGCTTCAGGCCCAGCTCGGATTCCAGCTGGCCGATGGCCATGCTCACAGCAGAGGGCACTTTGCCCAGCCTGCGCGCCGCAGCCGAGAAAGAGCCCGTGTCGAGCACGGCCAGAAACAGTGGAACTTGTTCGGGAGGAAAGGGCATGGTGAGCAACCTATCAGAAAAACTGAAAGAACCTAACTTTCACCGTCAATTTTCTGCACATAAACTTCCGCCCCTATGTCCGTACACACATCCCAGGCCGTGGGCCTGCAGGGCCCCAAGCGCCGCGTCGTTTTCGTGGGCCTTTATGAGCTAATTGCCGTCGCTGTCTCCAGCGCATTGTTCATGGCCACAGGCCAAGAGGCCGGGTCATCCGGCGTGATGGCCGTGGCCGCCTCGACCATCGCCATCTGCTGGAACCTCACGTTCAACTGGCTGTTTGAAAAATGGGAGCTGCGCCAGGCCAAGAAGGGCCGCTCGCTGCTGCGCCGCATCGTTCATGCCGTGGGTTTTGAAGGTGGCATTGCCGCCATGCTGATTCCGCTGATGGCCTGGTGGTTTGGCATTTCGCTGTGGCAAGCCACGGTGATGGAGGCGGGCCTGTTGGTGTTCTTCATGGTCTATACCTTCGTCTTCAACTGGTGTTTTGACCGCATCTTTGGCTTGCCCGCATCGGCGCAAGCGGTGGGTGTGGCGGTTTAAACCCAGCACCTAAAGGGAGATTGATTGGCGACGCAGGCCCACGGCAATCGCGTGCCTGTGTGGCCTTGTGGCCGCTTGTGTGCACCGCACAATCGGCCGCATGAAAAGTGGAAAGTGCCGGTGGGCGGTTGCAGCAGGTATCGCCGTGCTGGGGGGAATGGCGCTGTGGAGCGCATTTTTTTATGGGCCTTCGGCCCTTTTTTATGTGCTCCAGCAGCAATTGCAGCCCGTACCAGCGGCCGAGGGGTCGATGGGGCTGTCGCACTACCGTGCCGTGGTGCGGGCCAAACCGCTGGCAGGCATGCACCGCAACCTGTCGGGCCTCACGTTTGACGCCAGCACGGGAACGTTGTTTGGCATTGCCAATGCGCCTTCGCGCATCGTGCAGCTGACCACCGACGGCGAGGTGCTGCGGGTGATGCCCGTGCACGGCGGCAAGGACACCGAAGGCATTACCCACCTGGGTGGCAGCGATTTCATGGTGGTGGACGAAAAGAAAAACACCCTCTGGCTGATTGAGATTACCCCGCAGACGCAGGAGATTTCGCTCGAAGGTGCCCCCCACCTGGCACTGCAGCTGGACCCCTTGCACAAGAACCTGGGCATTGAGGCACTGTCGTGGAGCGAGCGCAACCAGACCCTGTGGGTGGGTCAGGAAAAGTGGCCCATGCACGTGCTGGAGCTGGCCGGTGCCGCCCCCGCGCAGCAGGCCGAGCTGGGGGCGCAGCACCTGGCCTTGCACCCGGTGCGTGAGTGGGACAGCCATGGCTTTGCCGGGTGGCTGATGCGTGATCTGGCCTCGATGACGCACATGGAAGCCAGCAATCACCTGCTCATGCTGAGCCAGGAATCGGGCGTCGTGGTGGAGTACACCGTAGACGGGGAGCCGCTGAGCATCCTGCCGTTGTGGCGGGGCCTGCAGGGGCTGAAGCAGGCCATTCCCCAGCCAGAGGGGATGACGGTCGACCCGCAGGGCCATCTGTATATCGTCTCTGAGCCCAACCTGTTTTATCGCTTTGAAAAGCAGGTGGAGCCCGAGTAAGAAGACCACCGCCGCGTCAGGCGGAGGCGCACGCACTTAAAATCCCCTGCTTCGCCCCAAGGAGCGCTGCAGCAGGCCGGTTGAATTGCAACCCGCCTGTCAGGCTTGGGGCCACGGCAGGCCATGGCCCGCCGCACGCATGCAACGGCGCTCACCTGTTTTGTATCCCTTATTGTTTCCACAGGTGAGTGCGATGACTGTTGCTGCCCCCGTTTCTATTCCGCCCATGCGTCTGTCGGGCCTGGAGCCCGTTTTTATTGGCGATGACACCTTGTTCGTCAACGTGGGCGAGCGCACCAACGTCACCGGCTCCAAAGCCTTTGCTCGCCTGATCCTGAACGAGCAGTACGAAGAAGCGCTGGCCGTAGCCCGCCAGCAGGTGGAAAACGGCGCGCAGGTGATCGACGTGAACATGGACGAAGCCATGCTGGACAGCAAGGCTGCCATGGTGAAGTTCCTGAACTTGATGGCGTCCGAGCCCGATATCGCCCGTGTGCCGGTGATGGTGGACAGCTCCAAGTGGGACGTGATCGAAGCCGGTCTGCGCTGCCTGCAGGGCAAGGGCATCGTCAACTCGATTTCCATGAAGGAAGGCGTTGACGAGTTCAAAAAGCACGCCAAGCTGGTCAAGCGCTACGGCGCGGCCGCCGTGGTGATGGCGTTTGACGAAAAAGGCCAGGCCGACACCTATGCCCGCAAGACCGAGATCTGCGAGCGCGCCTACCGCATCTTGGTCGATGAAGTCGGTTTTGCACCCGAAGACATCATCTTTGACCCCAACATCTTTGCCGTGGCTACGGGCATTGAAGAGCACAACAACTACGGCGTGGACTTCATCGAAGCCACACGCTGGATCAAGCAGAACCTGCCGGGCGCCAAGGTGTCTGGTGGTGTGTCGAACGTGTCGTTCTCGTTCCGCGGCAATGACCCCGTGCGCGAAGCGATTCACACCGTGTTCCTGTACCACGCGATTGCGGCGGGCATGGACATGGGCATCGTCAACGCCGGCATGGTCGGCGTGTACGACGACCTGGAGCCCACCCTGCGTGAGCGTGTGGAAGACGTGGTGCTGAACCGCCGCCCCGACGCTGCCGAGCGCCTGCTGGAAATTGCCGACCAAGCCAAGGGCAATGCCAAAGACGACAGCAAAAAGCTGGAGTGGCGCGGTACGCCCGAGCACCCCAAGACCGTGGGCGAGCGCCTGTCGCATGCGCTGGTGCACGGCATTACCGATTTCATCACCGAAGACACTGAAGAGGCTTACCAAGGCATTCTGGCCAAGGGTGGCCGCCCGCTGCACGTGATTGAAGGCCCGCTGATGGACGGTATGAACGTGGTCGGTGACCTGTTTGGCGCGGGCAAGATGTTCTTGCCGCAGGTGGTCAAATCTGCCCGCGTGATGAAGCAGGCCGTGGCGCACCTGGTGCCTTACATCGAAGAAGAAAAGTGCCAGCAAGAAGCTGCGGGTCTGGACGTGTCCAGCAAGGGCAAGATCGTCATCGCCACCGTCAAGGGCGATGTGCACGACATTGGCAAGAACATCGTTACCGTGGTTTTGCAGTGCAACAACTTTGAAGTCATCAACATGGGCGTGATGGTGCCCTGCCACGAAGTGCTGGCGAAGGCCAAGGAAGTCGGTGCCGACATTGTGGGCCTGTCTGGCCTGATCACCCCCAGCCTGGAAGAGATGCAGTACGTGGCGGGCGAGATGCAGAAGGACGAATACTTCCGCAGCCGCAACATTCCGCTGCTGATCGGTGGCGCGACCTGCTCGCGCGTGCACACCGCCGTGAAGATTGCGCCTAACTACGAAGGCCCCGTGGTCTACGTGCCGGACGCTTCGCGCTCGGTCAGCGTGGCGCAAAGCCTGCTGGGCGAAGGCAAAGACAACTACCTGCATGAGCTGAGCGCCGATTACGACAAGGTACGCACCCAGCACGCCAACAAGAAGAAAACGCCGCTGTGGGATTTGGCAAAAGCCCGCGCCAATGCAGCGGTGGTCGAGCACGCCCCCGTGGTGCCCCGAGCGCTGGGCCGCCGCGTGTTCCAGAACTTTGATTTGGCCGAAATTGCCGAGTACATCGACTGGGGCCCGTTCTTCCAGACCTGGGACTTGGCCGGCCCTTACCCCGCCATCCTCGATGACGAAATCGTCGGCGAGCAAGCGCGCAACGTCTTGGCCGATGCCAAGGTCATGCTCAAGAAAATCATCGAAGGCCGCTGGTTGCACGCCAATGGTGTGATGGGTCTGTTCCCCGCCAACCGCGTGGGTGATGACATCGTCTTCTACACGGATGAAAGCCGCACCACCGAACTGATGACCTGGTATGGCATGCGCCAGCAAACTGAAAAGCAGGCGGTGGATGGCGTGATGCGCCCCAGCCGCTGCTTGTCAGACTTTGTGGCCGCCAAAGACAGCGGCGTGGCCGATTACGCAGGCCTGTTTGCCGTAACCGCCGGTATTGGCGCAGAGAAGAAAGACAAGGAATTTGAAGCCGCTTTGGACGATTACAGCGGCATCATGTTCAAGGCCCTGGCCGACCGTTTGGCAGAAGCCTTTGCCGAATGCCTGCACGCCCGTGTGCGCAAGGACTTGTGGGGCTACGCGGCCGATGAAAACCTCAGCAATGAGCAGCTCATCAAAGAGCAGTACCAGGGCATTCGCCCCGCGCCCGGCTACCCTGCATGTCCCGACCACACTGCCAAGATTGACCTGTTCAAGGTGCTGCAGGCCGAAGAAATTGGCATGACGCTGACCGAGAGCCTGGCCATGAACCCCGCATCCAGCGTGAGTGGTTTCTACATTGGCAACCCCGAGGCGACTTACTTCAATGTAGGCCAGATTGGGGAAGACCAATTGGCCGATATGGCAGAGCGCCGTGGCATGGGCATTGAGGAACTGCGCCGTTTCTTGGCACCGAACCTTAGTTAAAGGTCTAACTGCGCTTGTGCATCAAGGCCACGCTATGCGTGGCCTTTTTACATTCCTTAGTTTGTATTTTACAAATACAAGGTATAGTTTGTATAAATGAAATACAGCTTTTGGGTTGTATCAGCAGGAGATGTTATGGATGAATTTGTCGTTCGCACATCCGATCAGCTTTCACCACTCCTCAGGGCATTTCGCAAAGAGGCCAAGCTGACGCAAATAGATGTGGCACAGCGAATGGGGGTGACCCAGCAAACCGTGTCTGCGCTGGAGCGCAACGCCGAAGCGGTCAGCGCACAGCGTTTAACGCAGCTGATGAATATTTTGGGTGTGGAAGTCGTGTTACGTAAAAAGGCTAAGTTGAGCAAACAAGAAGACACATCTTCTGACACGGAGCTAGATTGGTAACCGCCATGCGCAAATCCAGCAAAGCTTTAGACCTATGGATGAATGGTTACCAAGTGGGGACTTGGAGCATTGAAACCGGGGTGGATGTGCTGCAGTACGACAGCCAGTGGTTGAAGAACAAACTCGGTCGGCCACTCTCTTTATCTCTACCTTTTACGCCCGGCAATCTGCCCCACAAGGGGGAAGCTGTACGTTTTTACTTTGAGAACTTACTGCCGGATCACCAAGAGGTCAGAGAGCGCGTGGCACGGCGCTACAAGCTCAAAACAGCGGATACCTACGCCTTGTTGCGCGAAGTCGGGCGTGACTGCGTTGGCGCTTTGCAAATTCTGCCTGCAGGAGAAGTGCCTTCACGCGATCAGCGTGTGGTGTTTGAACGGATGAATGCCGCACAAGTGGCGGCGCATATTCGCTCGATTGCGCAAGCGGGCCCTGTCGGTTGGCAGCCTGATGAAGAGGCACCATTTCGTATCTCGATTGCTGGAGCACAAGACAAAACCGCTTTGCTGTACTGGAATGGCCAATGGGGCTTGCCGCAAGGCGCAACGCCCAGCTCTCATATTTTGAAACCAGCGCTGGGCGTGACTGGCGGCCAGCAAATTGATATGAGCGATTCGGTCGAAAACGAATGGCTCTGCGCACAGATTCTTGCGGCCTATGGTTTACCTGTCGCTGACTGTGAAATTCTTACGTTTGAAGATCAAAAGGTGCTGAGTGTGCGGCGCTTTGATCGGCGTGAGTGGCAAGGCGATCAACTCATGCGGCTACCACAAGAGGATATGTGCCAAGCCACTGGCACATCGCCGGCACAAAAGTATGAATCAGACGGTGGGCCGGGAGTGGAAGCCATCATGAAACTACTGGACAGTTCCTTAAAGCGCGAGCTAGATCGCTATCACTTCTTCATGGCACAGCTGCTTTTTTGGATGTTGGCTGCCATTGATGGTCATGCCAAAAACTTCAGTTTGTTCATCAGACCAGAAGGTCGTTATGAAATGACGCCGCTGTATGACGTGATCTCTGTGCATCCTTACATGGGCAAAAAAGCGCACCAACTGCAGCCTAAGCGTGTGAAGCTCGCTATGGCGGTTCGCATGAAGAATCCACACTGGCTGGTGCACACCATTACTCGCCGCCACTGGCTCGAACTGGGGCAGCGGTATGGCATTCAGTCGCCTAAAGGCTATGGCATGGATGAATTGCTGAGCAAGGTGGTCGAACACACGCCGCATGCCATCGCTACCGTGCAAAAAAAGTTGCCAGCACATTTTCCTGAGACAGTATCTGCGCCAATCTTTACTGGCTTGCAGCAGGCTGCGCAGCGTTTGGCTGGGTGAAATACCACATCAAAGCGGTTCCGTGACCACCGGATAACAAGCCTCACCCCATGCCGCTTCCGGATGGGCCATCATGATGTCCACCACCACGGGCACGATCTGGCCCATGAGGTTGTCGCAGTCCACCACCTGCGCGCGGTTGGTTTTGCCATTCCAGGTGGCGCCGCCGTGCATCAGCTGGTTGCGCAGGGTGTAGATGCGCTGAAAGACCAGCGCCAGCAGTTCGGGCGTGTGGCCCTGGGCCAGCAAGATGGCGGCTTTGCGCTTGCCAGCGGCCAGGCGTTCTTGCCAGGTGGCTTCGTCGATCTCGCCGCGCTGAAAGCTCCACAACGATTCAAAGACGTAGGGGTTGTCCAGCAGCACGCGGATGGGGCCGCTGAAGGTGTGCCAGACCAAATGGTCCAGCTGTTTGCCACTGTCCAGCGCGTGCAGCTTGCGCAAGAAGGCGTTGAAGCTGTCTTGTTCGCTCAGGCGCTGGTGCGCAGGGATTTCTTGGGCATACGCGGCGTTGAACGCAATCCACAAAAAGACAAAGCGCGCGTCCGGGTCGTACTCGGGGTCACAGACAGCAGCGCGCTGCAGCCAGCTGAGGGCGCGGTGCACGCGCAGGTTCAGCGCTTGCGGCATGGCATCGCGCGTGGCGCGGTGGCGTTTTTTGAGTTGTGCGTGGATGGCCTGCATGTGTCTCCCCCCAGCTTGTTATGTGTATGGGGGAGCAGCTTAGGCGCAGAGTGGTGCAGTGCGCAATGACTTTGCGCACGGGGGCGCTCAAGGTGTGTGGTGCGCGCTGCAAGGCGTGGTGCCGTCTTTGCAATCCATAGCAGTCAGCCTAGGTGCAGCAAGGGCTAGGTGGCGAAAATGGCCTAAAGCGTACCAAACGCTGTGCAGCGGTGGCGGGCACAGACCAGCGTCGCCCCGCCAGATGACTGGGGCGCGTGCGCAGCTGCTGCCGTGGGTAGGGGGGGCAGAGTGTGTGAAAAAAAAGGAGCTGCCAGCGCTTGTTGCATAAGGGCTAGCAGCTGATTGGGCTGTTAGTTGGACAGGCTCACCGGGCGAATGTCGATGTTGCCGTATTCGTCGTGGCGGCCGGTGGTGGAGACCACGTGCTCTTTGTGCTGGTCTTCGATCACGTAGTAGATGGGGTTCTTCGTGTCTTTGCGCACTGACAGCTGCACGTCATACACGCGCTTGCCGCTGATGATGACGCCCTTGGCCTTGGGCTGGTCCGGCGGGAAGATCAGGCAGGTGTGGCCGGTCAGGTTGCCTTGCGCGCACTGCGAGGTGCCGTAGAGCTTGGCCGGTTGGCCCAGGTACTGAATGTCCACACCGGGGGGGAACATCAAGGTGTCCTCCAGCGGAGATTCGTCAAAACAGCCTGTCAAAGCAAACGTGGCAGCAAGCACCGCCAGGTGTGGAAATCGCATGAACTTCTTCTCTCGGCAAGCGGGGTGGTGGGCCTGTGGGTCAGGATTTCACCCGGTAAGGCGTGGGAAATCACGCCGGAGCCTGAAAGTGTAGCGATTGTTACCAATTGAAAGCTGATGGGGCTCAAGTTTTTTCGCCGGCCTGGGTACAGGGATTAGCTGGCGGGCAGGCTGGTCTTGCGCAGGCGGTACATCTGGCTGGGATTGAGCGCCGCACCGGTGGCGCGTTCGCGCATTTCAATCCAGCCTTCGGAGACAAAGAAGCGGTAGGCAATGGGTTCTTGCGCATTGCGCTGCAGTGCAATCTGGCTGCCTCCGCTGGGCTCAAAGCGGAAAGGGCCGCTGTAGGTGGTGGGTGGCGCTTGGTCCAGATCGCCGCCCATGCGCCGCTCACGCACCACGGCGGTTTTGTTCTCGCGCAGCTGCACGCTGATGGCAATGCCAGGGCAGCCGTTGCAGGGCAGCAGGGCCTGGTAGGTGCCGGCCCAGTCGAGCATGGTCTCCGGGGTGTCGCCCTGCAGGGCAGGCTGCGCCAGCGTGTCAATGCGGGGTGGCGGCACGTTTTCGGTGACGGGGCGGCTGGTGCACGCGGCCAGCAGCAGGGTGCAGGTGGTGAGTGCGGCAAGGGCAGGCAGCTGGAGCAAGGGAGCGCGGTGTGGCATAGGTGGGCGTCTCGATAGCATTTGTCAATCCGTTGACGATGCATGCTAGAGAGCGTGTGTAATGTGCCAAGCGCACAGCGTTGCGAATGCACGTAGGCCATTTCCCACAATCTTTGTTGAAAGACCTGAAGCCATGCCCCAAGCCACCCGCGGCTACGCCGCCACCTCTGCCACCAGCCCGCTGGGTCTGTTTCACTTTGTGCGCCGCGACCCGCGCGACAACGATGTGGTGATCAACATTCTGTACAGCGGTGTGTGCCACTCGGATCTGCACACCGCACGCAATGACTGGGGCGGCACTGTCTACCCCACGGTGCCTGGGCATGAAATTGTGGGCCGCGTGGTGGCGGTGGGCAGTGCCGTCACGCGTTTTCGCGTGGGCGATGCGGTGGGCGTGGGCTGCATGGTGGACAGCTGCCAAAGCTGCGGCGCATGCGCCAAGGGCTGGGAGCAGTACTGCGAACGCGGCATGACGGGCACCTACAACAGCACGGACCGCGTAGACGGCAGTGCCACCCAGGGCGGATATGCCGAACAGGTGGTGGTGCGCCAGGAGTTTGTGCTGAAGCTGCCGGAGAGGCTGAATCTGCAGGCCGTGGCACCGCTGCTGTGCGCCGGCATCACCACCTGGTCACCGCTGCGCCACTGGAAGGTGGGGGCAGGCAGCCGCGTGGCGGTGGTGGGCCTGGGCGGGCTGGGCCATATGGCGCTGAAGCTGGCCAAGGCGCTGGGCGCGCAGGTGACCTTGTTCAGTCGCTCCATCGGCAAGGAAGACGATGCCCGCCGTCTGGGTGCAGACCGCGTGGTCATCAGCACCGACAAGGCGCAGATGAAGGCGGTGCGCGGGCAGTTTGACCTGATCATCGACACCGTGCCCTACGCCCACGATCTGAACCCCTACACCAGCACGCTGGCCACGGGCGGCACGCTGGTGCTGGTGGGCTTTCTGGGCATGCAAGAGCCTGCTGTGAACACCGTGCCGCTGATTCTGGGGCGCAAAGCGGTGGCGGGATCGGTGATCGGCGGGATTGCCGAGACGCAGGAGATGCTGGATTTCTGCGGTCAGCACGGTATTACCGCCGATGTCGAGATGATTGCCATGCAGGACATCAACCAGGCCTATGAACGCATGCTGCACAGCGACGTGAAATACCGCTTTGTGGTGGACATGGACAGCCTGAAATCCGCCGCCTGAAAAGGGCTTTGCAGCGCAGAGCACGGCGACTAGGTGTTGAGCGTCTTTTTGGCCTCTAGCCCAGGCAGTGCAAGCGCTTTCAGCTCCTAAAGCTGAAAAGCACTTTGCACATTCACGCGGGGGCGATCAGTCCTTGGTGCTGGAGGTGGACAGCTGCTGTGCCATCACATCCAGCATGGGCAGGGGCCAGCCCATGGCCCAGCCTGCGGCGGCCACGGCCAGCCATTCGTGCACGGCCCAGTCGCCCATGCGCTGGGGCAGGGGCAGCGTGGTTTCGCTTTCACCGTGCGCGCACACCACGCGGCCATCACGGATAAAGGCCACCCGCCCGTTCACGCGGCGGTGCGACTGCAGCAGCGGGTGCTGTTCATCGGCATCTACCCAGGTGACCTGGCCCAGACAGGTCAGCGCCAGGCTTTCCAGCTGGCCGCAGCCGGTGCCCAGCACCGCCATGCCGCCGGGGCGCACGGTGCGCAGCTGCGCCGCCAGCACGCGTTGCTGCATGCTGGCTTCCAGGCTGGAGGCGTCGGGGCAGATCACGGTCAGATCGCTTTGCGCATAGGCCCAGCCCGATGCGGCAGCACGTGCCATATCCTGCGCAATCACGGCCGCTGTCACGGCGCGGTGCATTAGCACGCGCTGGCCCGCAGAGGGGGACTGGCTGGCAGGCTGCAGCATGGGGTTGCCTTGCAGGTACATCTGCTCGGCGCTGGCCACACCGGTGTAGTAGGACTGTGATTGCAGCCACACCCCCAGGGCCTGCGCCATGCGCTGGCCCGAGGCCTCATCGGCCAGCACACCGGCCAGCGGAATGTGGCCGTCGTCCGGGCGTGGGAACAGGTGCGTGCAGATAGCTTCACCCACGGCGCGTGCCTTGCCGTGCACGGGGTACAGGTGCATGAGCAGGCTGGGGCCGGCGTTCACTTCCACAATCGCGCCACCTTGCTCCAGCAGCGGTTGGCGAATGTCTTGCACCACCATGTCGATGCCGGCAATGTCCAGGCCGATGGTGCGGGCCGCCATGACGGCGTTGCGGGCGATATCGGGGTGCACTTCGTCCGTGCAATCGACGGTCAGGTTGCCTGTGCGCAGCAAGATCACTTGCTGGCCAGCGGCGGGCACGGATTGCGCATCCAGCTGCTGGCGGTGCAGTTCACCGAGCACCTGGGCGTTGCTGGACAGCTCAATGCGCTCCAGCGTGTTGTCGATCAGGCAGCGGCTGTGCTGGTTGATCTGGGTTTCCACCAACTGGGCCACGGTGGCGTGGCCGTCACCGATGACGTTCACGGTTTCGCCGCGCGTGGCTGCCACCACATAGTCGCCCACCACCAGCACGCGGTGCTCGGTGCCGCGGATGCAGCGTTCCACCAGTACCTGCGTGCCTTCGCGGCGGGCCAACTGCCAGGCGGTTTCGACCGAGGCCTGGTCCATCAAATCCAGGCTCACGCCCCGGGCGCGATTGCCGTCCAGCGGCTTGACCACCACGGGCAGGCCCAGACCCTGCGCAATGTGCCAGGCCTGTGCAGGCGAGCTGGCAAAGTCGCCCTGTGGCGTGGGAATGCCGGCGTTGGCCAGCAGGCGCTTGGTCAGCGCTTTGTTGGAGGCGATGTCCTGGGCGATGGCGCCGGTTTTGTCGCTCTCGGCTGTCCAGATGCGCTGCTGCGCCGCGCCCATGCCCAGCTGCACCAGATTGCCTTTGGGGAACAGGCGATAAGCGGGCAGGTGGCGCTGGATGGCGGCATTGGCAATGCAGGCCGTGCTGGGGCCCAGGCATTCTTCATCGATGACGTGGCGAATGCGCCCCAGGGCACCGGCCCATTGCTGGGCACGTTCCACGGCAGACAGGGCCAGCAGCTCCAGCGCTTGCTGCAGCACGCAGCGGCCCAGCGGGGCTTCGCTGGCTTCCAGCACCACGGTGCCACGCCCGTTGATGCCGGGCAGGCATTGGCAAAAGCGGTCGGGCAGGGCCACGGCGGCCAGCAGGCTGTGCAGCAGCTCTTCCAGCTGCGGCCACTGCGCGGCGTCCATGTCCAGCAGCTGTGCTTCTAGCACGGGGTGCGGGCTCCACAGGTTGGTGCCTGTCCAGTGGCGGGTGCGCAGCACATAAGGCTGCTGGCAGTTCAACGCTGTGTCGGTGCAATCAGATTCGGGGGCGGTGAGGACGCGCATACGCGACCCTCCTTGGATTCAAAGGTAGTGGGGACACCCGTACGCCAGACGGACGGCGGCCAGCGGTCATGACGCGCGGCCACGTCCATGCGTGCCATGCATCAAAGGGTGTAGATCAGGTGGAGTGTTGGGTGGGAAAGCGCGTGATAAACGCCGTACCCGCTGGCTTAGGTGCGCAGCCGAAGCAGCGGCCCATCCACGCAGTGCAGCATGTGAATGTTTGTCATGGGTGACTTTCCAAGCCGAGCCCACGTGCGCGGACTGCTGGCCTGTGGTGTTGGGCCTGTAAAAAAACGCGGAGCGATGCTGCTTCACAAGGGCGTTCCCGGCAGGGGCACCTTTGTGGCATGCGGACAGCCATCACTCCATGGGCTGCCAGCGGTCGCCAGAATAGCAGGCTGTCTTCAACTGCGGTAGGGGAGTGCTGCGGAAAGTACGGGTGGCAACTAGGGATTTCTGGCCCGCACGCCTGGGGGCCGTGGTTTGTGCTGCGGGTATTCCCCCTCTGGTAGGCGTATCCGGCGCAGCCAGCGCCGTACACTGCGGGACAGCCTGGGCACCGTGCTGTCCAGGCGCTGAGCAAAGTGCATCCCATGACTACACCGAATACCCACCACTGGCTGCAAACGCTGGTGGCGTTTGACACCACCAGCCGCAATTCCAACCTGCATCTGATTGAGCACGTGCGCGACGCGCTGGCCGCCCAGGGCGTGCGCGTGCAGCTGTTCAAGTCGCCCGATGGCGCGAAATCGAATCTGTTTGCCACCTTGCCCGCCCAGGATGGCGGCACGCAGGGCGGTATTGTGCTGTCCGGCCACACCGATGTGGTGCCCGTGGACGGCCAGCAGTGGGACACCGATCCGTTCGCGCTGACCGCTGTGGGCGATAAGCTCTACGGCCGCGGCACCTGCGACATGAAGGGCTTTATTGCCGCCGGTCTGGCGCTGGTGCCCGAGTTTTTGGCCATGCCGCGCGCCAAGCCGCTGCACTTTGCGCTGTCGTACGACGAAGAAGTGGGCTGCGTGGGGGCACCCATCATGCTGGAGCAACTGAAGCTGCAGGGCCAGCGTTTTGACGGCTGCATTGTGGGCGAGCCCACCAGCATGCAGCCCGTGGTGGCACACAAGGGCATCAATGTGTGGCGCTGCAAGGTGCATGGCAAGGCCGCGCATTCGTCGCTGACGCCCAGCGGCAGCAATGCGATCGAGTACGCCGCGCGCCTGATCTGCCGTATCCGCGATCTGGCCGATGGTTTCAAGGCCCAGGGCCCGTACGACACGTTTTTTGATGTGCCCTACACCAGCATGACGACCAACCAGATCCACGGCGGGATTGCGGTGAACACCATCCCCGAGCTGTGCGAGTTTGCGTACGAATTCCGCAACCTGCCCGGCATTGCCCCCGATGGCATTCAGGCACAGGTGGAAGCCTATGTGCAGCAGGAGCTGCTGCCGCGCATGCGCCAGGAGTTTGCCGAGGCGCGCATTGAGTTTGAATCGCTGGCGGGCGCCCCCTCGTTCGATACAGCGGAAACTGAGGCCATCAGCCAGCTGGCGCAGGCACTGACTGGCGACCGCGAAAAGCGCAAGGTGGCTTACGCCACCGAGGCGGGCCTGTTCCAGCAGGCAGGCATTCCAGCGGTGGTTTGCGGCCCCGGTGCGATTGCGCAGGCCCACAAGGCCAATGAGTACGTCGAAATGGCCCAGCTGCAGCACTGCGAGACCTTTTTGCGTAAGCTGGCGCAGTCGCTGTAACGTTGTAATAGAAATTGGCTGCTAGCGCTTATCCATCAAGCGCTGGCAGCTATGGTTGTGGGAGTGGTGCGGGCGCAGCGCCATGCAGTGGTCGCGGGTAGACCTCGCGCACGCAGTCCAGCCAGGCGCGTGCGGCACGCGACAGATAGCCGGAGCGCCACATCAGCGCCACTTCCCAGTGGGTGTTGGGCTCAACCAGCGGGCGGCTGGCAACGCGCTCGGGGTTGTAGTGTGCAATCACGTGCTCAAACATCACGGCCACGCCCACGTCGGCAGCGACAAGGTGGCCGATGAAGTCCCAGTAGCGCGTCTGCACCGTGACGCGGGGGGTAAAGCCTGCCGCCTCGCACTGTTGCAGCACATATTCGTGCAGCGCAAAGTCGGAGGTGTAGAGCACAAACGGCAGCTCGCGCAGGTCCTGCCAGCGCATCGGCTGGCTGGGGTCCGGCACCCGGTGCACGGGCAGCACCACCCGGGTTTTTTGCAGTGCCACGGTGTAGCGCTCCAGTGCCGGGTCGGGGGCGTTGAACAGGCCCAGTGCCATGTCCAGCTTGCCGTCCTGAATTAGCTGGTACTGGGCGCGTGCACCTTGCTCGTTGACCTGCAGATTCACCCCCGGATAGCGCTGCTGAAACAGTGCAATCACCGGCGCCATGTAGTGGCCGGTGGTGGGCATGATGCCCACGCTCAGCTCCCCGCGTGTGATGTCGTCCACCTCGGCCACCTGCTGGCGCAGCAGCTTGGCTTGCTCCAGCATTTCCAGCCCCCGGTCGTACACCACCTGACCAGCATCGGTCAGTTGCACGCCACGGCCCTCACGCAGCAGCAGCGGGCCGCCCAGTTCGTCTTCCAGCGCCTTGACCATCTTGCTGATGGTGGGTTGGGTCACATGCAACGTCTCGGCCGCACGCGTGAAGCCGTTCTGGCGCACGACCTCAATGAAGTACCGCAGGGCACGCAGGTCCATGTGAATTCCTTTTGGGCATCGTTTTCATGGGAATTATTCATTTTACGAATGCAAGGGTAAACCCTAGACTTGGCACCATGTCAAAGTTTTCGTCCCTGCCTGCGCTACCCACCCCCACCCGCGCCGTGCAGGTGGTCTGGCCGTGGGCCAAGGTGGTGTTGCAAGTGGGCCTGCTCAGTGCCATCTGGGTGGCGATGGACGTGTTGCGCCAGCATTTTGGCTGGAGCATGCCCGCCGGGCTGATTGGCTTTGCCCTATTGGCGGCAGGCCTGTTCAGCGGCGTAGTCAAGGCGCAGTGGCTGCAGGCCGGCACCAACTGGCTGATGGCCGAAATGCTGCTGTTTTTTGTGCCCGCCATGCTGGTGGTGACTGAGTACCCGGATCTGATCCGCCACCAGGGCCTGCGCATTTTGGCGGTGATCGTGGTGAGCACCGCCTGCGTGATGGCGGTGACGGCATTGGCGGTGGACCGGGTCTACCGCCTGGAGCTGTGGCTGGCCCGCCGCAAATCCACGGCTAACGCCCGCCAGGCGCTGGAAAGCCAGGAGTGAGCGCCATGTCGAACGAGATGATCGGCCTGCTGTCGTTGGTGGCCACCGTGGCGTGCTACGCCGTCAACAAGCGCCTGTATGGCCAGTACCAGCATGTGCTGCTGATGCCCATCATCGCCACGCCGCTGGTGCTGATTGCGCTGGTCTTGCTGAGCGAGGTGAGTTTTCCGCAGTACTACGCCCAGACCCATTGGCTGGGCTGGCTGCTGGGCCCCACCACCGTGGCCTTTGCGCTGCCGCTGCACGCGCACCGCGCGCTGCTGAAGAAGCACTGGATGTCGATTTCCACCGGCGTGGTGGCGGCCACCGTGGTGTCGATTGGCACGTCCGTCGCCTTTGCCCAGTGGCTGGGCTTGCCGGAAGATTTGGAAAAAAGCCTGGCCGTGCGTTCCATCACCACACCGTTCGCCATCGAGGCCGAGAAAGTGCTGGGCGGCCCCACCGATCTGGCGGTGCTGTTTGTGCTGCTGACCGGCGTCAGCGCCATGCTGCTGGGCCAGACGGTGCTGCGCTTTTTACCCCGCATTCGCAGCAAGCTGGCCACCGGTGCCAGCTGGGGTGGTGCGGCCCACGGCAGCGGTGTGGCGCGCGCCCGGCAGTACGGTGAGGTGCAGGCTGTGATGGCCTCGCTAGTGATGCTGATTGCCGGTGCGGTGAACGTGCTCGCAGCACCTTTCATCAAGACGCTGCTGTTTTAAAAATGTGAGCTGATTGCGCCCGTGCAGATTGTGCAAGAGGCCAAAAAAAGCAAAAAAAAGCGCTGCCATGGCAGCGCTTTTTTTTACATCGCGCGCAGCACCGGCTGCTGCACAGCGGCATGCATGCTGCCTGTTTTCAGAAAACGGCTGTGCCAGGCATAAGCCTCTTCCAGCAAATGCGGCGTGTGCTTGCCGGAGGCGCCTTGCAATGCGCGCTCCAGGTAGTCGGTCATCTCGGCCTTGTAGTCCGGGTGCACGCATTTGTCGATGATCAGGCGCGCACGCTGCACCGGTGCCAGGCCGCGCAAATCGGTCAGACCTTGTTCGGTGACGATGACCTGCACATCGTGCTCGGTGTGGTCCACATGGGACACCATAGGCACGATGCAGCTGATGTTCCCGCCCTTGGCCATGGATGGTGTCATGAAGATCGACAGATAGGCGTTGCGCGCAAAGTCGCCACTGCCACCGATGCCGTTCATGATGGACGAGCCCATCACGTGCGTGCTGTTGACGTTGCCGTACATATCGGCCTCGATCAGCGCGTTCATCGAGATCAGGCCCATGCGGCGGATCAGCTCAGGGTGGTTGGAGATCTCTTGCGGGCGCAGCACGATGCGCGAGCGGTAGTTCTCGATGTTGGCCAGAAAGCGTTCCATGGCCGCCGGGCTGAGCGCCAGCGAAGTGGTGGAGGCGGTATCGAGCTTGCCCGACTCCAGCATGTCCAGCATGCCGTCCTGCAGCACCTCGGTATAGGCGTTCAGGTGATCGAAGGGGCCGGTGTTCAGGCCCGCCAGCACGGCGTTGGCGATATTGCCCACGCCGGACTGCAGCGGCAGCAGCTCGGGCGGCAGGCGGCCGATCTTCACCTCTTGCTGCAGAAAATCGATGATGTGCTGGGCAATGCGCTGCGAATCGGCATCAGGCGGCGTAAAGCCGGCCAGCTTGTCGCGCTGGGCCGTGGGCACCACGGCAATCACCTTGCTCAGATCGCAGTGCAGATACGGGTCGCCAATACGGTCGAACGGGTGCTCCATGGGGATGGGCTTGCGCTTGGGCGGCACGGCTGCGCCGTAGTAGATGTCGTGCATGCCTTCCAGCTCGGCCGGCTGGGCGCTGTTGACTTCCAGAATGATTTTGTCGGCCTGCTCCAGCCAAGTCTTGTTGTTGCCCACCGAGGTGGAGGGAATCAAGCGCCCGTCAGGCAGGATGCCGGCCACTTCAATCACCGCCACATCGAGGTGACCCAGAAAGCCGAACCACACGTACTGCGCCACATGGGACAGGTGGATGTCCACGTACTGCATGCGCCCGTCGTTGATCTCTTTGCGCACCGTGGGGTCAGACTGGTAGGGCAGGCGGCGCTCAATGCCGTGCACCTTGGCCAGCGCGCCATCCAGCTCGGCCGAGGTGGACGCGCCGGTCCACAGGCTGATGCGGAAGTTGCCGCCCTGGGCGTTCTGCTCCTCAATGCGGCGCGCCAGCGCCTGGGGCACGGCCTTGGGGGCACCGGCGGGGGTGAAGCCGCTCATGCCCAGCGTCATACCGGACTGGATGAGGCTGGCGGCCTGGTCGGCCGTCATGATGCGTTCGCGCAATGCCGGGCACAGCACGCGGTCGGCGGGAGAGGCGGAAGTGAAGGTGGTGTGCATGGTGTTGTCTCCCTGCATTCACTGTCATTCAAGCAGTGATTGTTTGTCTTTTTTCGGGTTTCGCCTTAAGTGGCAACCCGCAGTTAAACACAGCACTCCAGTGCAGACCAGTGTTCTTGACTAGGGTAAACATGGGTGTCGAAGTGCGATCGATCTACGCACAACAGCGGTGCCACCGGGTACAGCGGCACCAGAGAGCGGCCTGCGCTGACACCCTGTGCTGCGCTGAGCACGCCACAATGGCCGCATGGCTTTTGATCGCAACCGCTGGAAACAGCGCGCGGCCTTGCTGCTGCGCCCCTTGCAACCCTTTATCGATGCTGTACAGCTGTGGATGGCGGCCGATGGTCTGCGCATGAGTGCGGCCATGACCTTTTATGGGCTTCTGAGCCTGTCGCCGCTGGTGCTGCTGATCGTGGGACTGCTGGGCTGGTGGATGGATCGCAGCACGGTGGAGAGCACCCTGCTCAGCCAGGTGCAGTCGGTGATGGGTGAGCGCGGCGCCAGCGTGGTGGAAGGGGCGTTGGCCAGCGCCCAGGCACCGGCGCAAGGGCGGGTGGCATCCCTGATCGCTTTTGTGCTGCTGCTGACCGGGGCCACCGGTGTGTTTGTCGAGCTGCAAAACGCCCTCGACAAGCTCTGGCAGTTTGGCAAGCACACGCCACCAGCGGCGCAGGCCGCGTGGTGGAAGCTGGCCACCTTGCGCCTGCGTGGCCTGGCCTATGTGTTGGTGGTGGGCTTTTTGATGCTGGTGACCATGGTGCTGTCCACCGCCATCAAGATGTTCACGCAGCTGGCGGGCAGCTGGCTGCACATGGAACCGCCCGGCCTGGTGATCAGCCTGATCAACGAAAGCGTTTCGTTTGCCGTGATGACGGTCTTGTTTGTGGGCCTGATGCGAATTGGCACGGGCAGCAAGCCACGGCTGCGCTATCTGGTGTTCGGGGCCGTGGTGTCTTCCATGTTGTTCATGCTCAGCAAGCAGGCGCTGGCCTGGTACCTGTCGACGGCCGCCGTGGTGTCTGCGTATGGCGCGGCGGGGTCGCTGGTGGTGGTGCTGATGTGGATTTATGTCACTTCAGCCATCTTGCTGCTGGGGGCCAGCTGCGCACAGGCGCTGGAGATGCAGGCTCACCCTCACCGCCCTGCTAAAAAAAGGCTCAATCTCGCCCAAAACCACACTGCCACCCTACGTAACCCCGAATCAATCAACAGCCAACAATGGCCAGAGATCTAATTTGACTGCCTCAGTAAAAAAGCACCGTCTGTACGGTGCTTTTTTGATGTCGCCCGCGATCCTAATAGGATTTATAGGGCAGGAATTTGCCCGACAGCACCACGTTGACGCGGTCACCATTGGGGTTGGCTTCACGCTGAATGTCCATGCTGAAATCAATCGCGCTCATGATGCCGTCGCCGAACTCTTCGTGGATCAATTCCTTGATGGTGCTGCCGTAGACGCTGACCACTTCATACCAACGATAGATCAGCGGATCCGTGGGCACAGGCGTGGGCAGCGAGCCTTTGTAAGGCACGATTTGCAGCCATTTGGTTTCTTCATCCGTCAGATCAAATATCTTGGCCAGCATAGCGGCTTGCTCAGCGTTGAAGGTCATCTGGCCTAAGCAGCCTGCGGTCACCCACTCCTTACTCAGACCAACTTGCTTGGCTACGTCTTCCCACTTCAGGCCTTTGCTGACCTTGGTGGTGATGATTTTTTCAGTGACGTCATTGCGGTTCATGGTCGATTTCCTTTAACGATCAAAAAGGGTATGGAACAAAAGAGGTGTCAATGGGCCTTGGCGCGGTGCACCAAGAAGTCCACGATGTGGTTGCGCAAGGGGTAGTAGCCTTCCAGATGGTGCAGATCCGCGCGCTTGCGCTCGCGGGGCAGGGGGTTGTCCACCATCTCGGCCACGCCGCCAGCTACATAGCCACTGGCGGTGTCACTGCCATTGCTCATGAGCAAGATGCGGTCAGCCAGCAAGATGGCTTCGTCCACATCGTGGGTGATCATGAAAACGGTTTGCTGGGTTTGGCGTACGATGCCCATTAGTTCGTCTTGGATGGCGCCACGCGTCAGCGCATCCAGTGCCCCAAACGGCTCATCCAACAGCAGCATCTTGGGCTCTATAGAGAACGCACGTGCAATCCCCACACGCTGCTTCATCCCGCCGGATAGCTGCGAAGGTTGCTTGTCGATTGCTGGGCTCAAACCGACCAATTGCACATATTTTTCGACGTGGGTATTGATCTGCGCAGCGCTCCACTGAGGGTGGCGTGATTTCACAGCAAAGGCAATGTTCTGGCGCACGGTGAGCCATGGCATCAGCGCATGGCTCTGAAACACCACCCCACGGTCCAAGCTCGGGCCAGAAATTTCACGCCCTTCCATGAACACGTGGCCAGCGGTGGCGGTGTCCAGTCCAGCGAGCACGTTCAATACGGTGGTTTTGCCGCAACCTGAGTGGCCGATTACGCAGACAAATTCACCGCGCTGGATGTCAAAGTCCACCTGGTCGAACACAGGCTTGGCAGGGTCATAGGCTTTTTGCAGACCTTCGATCTGCAAGAAGGCACGTTCGCTAGCCTGTGCTGCGGCACTGACCTGAGCGGCCGCTTGGGGCAAAGAGGCATTCATACGTTCATCACTCCACATAAGTCACCTTCTTTTGCAAGCTGGCAAATGTCTGATCCAGCAACATGCCCACTACACCAATGGTGAGAATGGCAAACAGTACATTGGTCAGCGACAGGTTGTTCCACTCGTTCCACAAGAAGTAGCCCACGCCGGTGCCGCCCACCAGCATCTCGGCGGCCACAATCACCAGCCAGGCAATGCCCATGGAGATGCGCATGCCCGTAAAGATCGTGGGCGCTGCGGCAGGCAAAATCACTTGAAGCGCTTTGCGCAGCGGGGACACTTCCAAGGTATTGGCTACGTTGAGCCATTCACGCTTGACGCCGGCCACACCAAAGGCGGTGTTGACCAGCATGGGCCAGACCGAGCAAATAAAGATCACAAAAATGCCGCTGGCGGAGGAGTCCTTGATGGTGTAGAGCGCCAAGGGCATCCATGCCAGTGGAGAGATAGGCTTAAGCACTTGAATGAAGGGGTCCAACGCCCTGTACAGCAGCGGTGACATGCCAATCACAAAGCCCAATGGAATGGCGACCAAACAAGCCAAGAAAAAGCCTGCTGCCACGCGCAGCAGCGACCAGCCCAACTGAATGCCAATGCCTTTATCGTTGGGGCCGTTGTCATAGAACGGCTGGGACAGGTGCTGCACCACGGCGGCACCAAATTCACCCGGACTGGGGAATCCTGCTTTGCTGCCCCCTTCACCTTCCGGCGATTTGCCCAACATCTGCATGTACTCAATCTGTTCGGGGTTGAGATTGGCCACAGCGCCCGATGTGCCACCGCCAACCGTCAACCCCGACCACACCGCCAATATGCAAACCAGCAAGGCCAAGGAAATGGCCCAAGCCTGTATGCGCAGAGAAGCTTTTTTCATACCAAACCCTCCACTCGATCAGTTGGTCTTGCGAATCGCAAAGCTTTGAAGGTAGGCCTCAGGCTGTGCCGGATCAAACTCCTTACCCATGATGGTGAACTTGCGCGTTACCCCTTCCGGCACCGGCATGCCCAACGCCTGCATGTGTTTCTTGGCATCGGTGATCAGGAAGATTTGCTGCGCCAATTGCTGGTAGTTCACGTCTTCCTTGAGGTAGCCCCAGCGCTTCATCTGGGTCAAGATCCACACCGCCATGGACTGCCACGGAATGGGGTCAAAGTCTGCGCGGTTGGGCACGTTCTGGATGTTGCCCAGACCATCGGCAAAGCGCCCGGTCAGCACCTGCTTGATAACAATTTCAGGCTGGTTCAAGTAATTGGCGGGGGCAATCGCTTTGGCGATGGCATCACGGTTGGCAGGATCACGCGCCATGGTCGAAGACTTGAGCACGGCGCGGAACAGTGCGGCAAACGTATTCGGGGCCTGCTGGATGAATTTCTCTGAAGCTCCGAAAGCGCAGCACGGGTGTCCTTCCCACAGCTCTTTGGTCAGCAGGTGAATGAAGCCCACTTCTTCAAACACAGCACGCTGGTTGAACGGATCAGGGCCGAGATAGCCGTCAATGTTGCCAGCACGCAGATTGGCCACCATTTCTGGTGGAGGGACTACGCGGATCTGGATATCGGTATCAGGGTTCAAACCGTGCTCCGCCACGTAGTAACGCAGCAGGAAGTTGTGCATGCTGTGCTCAAACGGCACGGCAAACTTCATGCCCTTCCAGTTTTTCGGATCACGGTTGTTCTTGTGTTTGTTGGCCAGCGTAATAGCCTGACCATTGGTGTTCTGGATGGTCGCGACACGCATGGCCGCTTTCGAGGAACCCAGCCCCAGACTCATGGCAATAGGCTGAGGGCTCAGGAAGTGAGAGACATCGTGCTCACCGTGAATCATCTTGTCGCGAATCAGCGCCCAGTTGGCTGTTTTGATAACTTCAGCCTTGAGCCCTTCGGCCTCATAAAAGCCCATGGGGTGGGCCATGATCAATGGCGTGGCGCAGGTAATCGGGATAAAGCCAATCTTGACGTTGGTTTTTTCCAAGGGCCCTTTTTCCTGTGCCATGGCCTGCAAAGCGCCCAACGGCAACACCGAGCCAATCGCTGCGCGCAACGTACCTGCACCGACTGCTTTCAGGAGGTTGCGGCGCACTCCATCGTGCGGGAACAGGGCTTTGACGACCGTGGCCTCAATGCGGTCATTGCTCAGCGCCTCGACGCTGTTGGCCACCGTATCGTGGTCCTCCGGGGCATGGTTTTGGCCGCACGCACAACGCAGTTGCAGGGGGCGATCAGCATCGTATGCGGCAGCGGTCAGGGAACGGGGCAGTTTGAACATGGCACACCTCTTGAAGCAAGCAATGCCCTGCTCTTTGCAACATCCAGACCTGAATGCGTGCCAATCGGTTGTTCTCTCGCAAATCGCTGCACAAACTGCGAACCCTTGTAGTGCCAGCCCTACAAAAGTGCGCTTGGCTATAGCTGCGATGGTTGGTGGAGGGCGTACAGCGTCAGCTCCACATCGTTTTTGGTGCCGGTCTTCTCCAAAATGCGCGTGCGGTAGGTACTGACCGTGTTGCTCGCCAAACTTAACTGAGCGCTGATCTCGGTCACGCTCATCCCCGAAGTCAGCAGCTTGTAGACCTGTTGCTCTCTGTAAGACAGCCCATCGCCCTTGCTGTTGCGGCTCACTGCCATAGCTAGCGCTTGCGCCGTGCCAGGGCTTACGTACAGCCCCCCTGCACCAATCTGGCGCACCGCCTGCACCATGTCATCCGGATCTGCACTTTTGTTGAGATAGCCTTTGGCACCAAGCTGGATGCAGCGCACCGCATATTGCCGATCCGGATAGGTACTGAGCACCAAGGTTGGCAAGTGCGGGTGCGTACGGCGCAATGTGCCCAGCACCGACAAACCGTCTTGGCCGGGCATGGCAATGTCCAGCACCAGCAAGTCGATACGTTGCTGTGGCGCATTCAGGTAGTCCAGCACCGCCTCGCCATCCGCCGCCTCAGCCACCACGCGGATGTCCTGCGTATCTGCAAACACTTGCTTCATGCCTTCGCGCACGATGCGGTGGTCATCGGCCAGCATGATGTTCAATGTTTTCATAGCGCTCAAAGCACCACCTCTGAGGTGGCCGTTTCAGACATTGATAAAGGCACTTGCAAGGTGACACAGGTGCCTTTACCGGGCTGACTAAAGATGCTCAGCTGTCCACCTAACTGCCTTGCCCGTTCGTGCATGCCCATCACGCCATAGGCTTGTGCAGCTTGCCAATGGCGTTGCTCCATCCCTTGGCCGTCGTCACACACTCGCAAATGCAATTGCTGATTGCGGCAATGCAGTTGCACAGTCAGCTCACTCGCCTGCGCATGCCGGGCCACATTGGTCAAAACCTCTTGGAAGATGCGGAAAATGCCCATTGCCACATTGCCCGCAGGCGCTTCGATGTGGCCCACGTCACAGCGCCAGTGGAACTGAAGCTCACTCTTTTCTGCGCACTCCTGAGCCTGCCACTCCAGCGCAGCCCACAAACCTTGGTGGTCCAGAATGCTGGGGCGCAAGTCGGTGATGATGCGGCCCACGTTGTCGACGGCATCTTCAATCAAGCGCCCCATGCTGTGGCACTTGCGCTGCAGCAATGCATGCCAGTCGCTGGCTGGGGCGCTCTGCGTGGCAGCCGCAGAGGCCAAGCGCTTTTCCATCCATTTCACATCAAGTTTGAGCGCTACCAAAAGGCTGCCCAGCTCATCATGCACCTCGCGGGCAATGCGGGTGCGCTCTTCTTCGCGGATGTGTTCGGAGTGCGTGCTCAGCGCTTGTTGCTGGCGCAGCGCTTCATGCAAGGCTTGCGTGCGCTCTTGCACACGGGCCTCCAGCGCTGCATTGGCGGCTTCTAGCGCTTGTGCCGCAGCGCGGCGCTCGGTGATGTCCACAAACGTGACAACAGCGCCCTGAGGTTGCCCCTCACTATTGAGCAGCGGGTAGCTGGTGTACTCCACCGCAAAGCTGGTGCCGTCTTGACGCCAGAACACCTCAGAATCAATGCGGCAGCCTGTACCGTGGCGAAAAGCGCGGTAGATGGGGCAATCAGCATCGGAGTAAGCACAGCCATCGGCATGGCTGTGGTGCGTCAACGCATGCATATTGCGCCCCAAGACGTGCTCGGCAGGCCAGCCAATCATGCGTGCACCCGCAGGGTTGATGAAGGTGCAGTGGCCCTCCGTGTTCACACCAAACACCCCTTCACCCGTGGCTGCCAGCAGTTGGGCATGCAACATGGATTGGGCCGCAGCATCGTCACCACTAGCAGCCCGGACACTGGGAGGAAAAGGCAAGGTCAAAGACATGCACGCAGTGCAAGCAAGCACTGTGCCTTCGCAGCCGGGCAGCGTATGCGCGGACCGGGAATGCTCTTAAAAACAGAGCTTTATGTGCTTGTCAGTATTGAAGCTGGATACTTTTTAACTAGCAACTCAAAGACTGGCGAGCGCAAGCAGCTATTTAAGCCATAGCAGGCTTGCGCTGCACGGTCAGGGCTGGCTCAACGTCTTATCAATATCTGCCAGCACTTGCAGTGCCACGCCATGCGCACCGCCGGGGAAGCGGCCATTCCACTCATGCTCCGCCAAGGGCTGCACGCTGCAGTTGCCGGGCAATGCCCCTTGTGCATCCAGCAAGGCATGCAGGCGCGGCACAAACACCCATTGCAGCCATTGCTCGACCTTCAGGGTGTCATACATAAACGGCATGGTGGAAGCCAGCGCCTCAGGGCTGGGGGGCTGCGTGCCCCATAGCGAAGCGGCGCGCAATTCGGCTTCCAGTTGTTGCAGCTGTTGGCGCAAGAGGGTGGATGTATCGCTCATAGAGGGTGATTTTGCGCTTTCCGGCCAAGCCCTGGTGGGGCACCGTTATTACCCTCATAAGGTTTCCCCGTGGCTGGCGTCAACTGCGTTACAGGCGGGTTGGTGAATTCGTCGGGGTTTGCCCGAAAAGTTCCGCACAGCGGAATTTTCCGCTGGTTATTTGCCTATGCACGTCCTACGCTGAACTGGCAACGGGTCCACAAAGGATCGGTTCCGTACAGACAAGGAGACAGGGATGCATGACAACACCATGGTGTGCCGCGCTGCCATGCGCGGGCGTCAACCGGGCGGGAGGGCGTGATGGACGTTTTTCTGCAGCAAGTGCTCAATGGCCTGACATTGGGCGGTATCTACGGCTTGGTGGCGCTGGGGCTGACTCTGGTCTACGGCATCTTGCATGTGCCTAACTTTGCACACGGCGCGTTCTACATGATTGGCGCGTTCGTAGCTTTCCATGCCATGAACGCCTGGGGTCTGGGCTATTGGCTGGCCATGGTGGTCGCCGCGGGCGTGGTGGCGCTGATGGCGGTGATCAGCGAGCGGCTGGTGTTCAACCCGCTGCGCAACGCCTCGGGCATTCATCCCATGATTGCGGCGATTGGTGTGCTGCTGTTTCTGGAAGCAGCGGCACAAGCCCTCTGGGGGGCAGATTTCCAGCGCATGCAAACGCCCTATACGAGCATTGTGGACCTGGGCGGCATCACCGCCCCTGCCCAGCGGCTGTTGATCATTGCCGCAGCCTTTGCGCTGATGGTGGCGCTGCACCTGTTCCTGACGCGCACGGTGGTGGGCTCCACCATCATTGCCATGGCGCAAAACCGCGATGGCGCTTCCATCGTGGGCATTGATGCCAACCGTGTCGCCATGCTGACCTTCGCCATCTCCGGCGTGCTGGCGGCGGTGGCTGCCACGCTGTATGCACCCATCAACTTGGTCTATCCCGCCATGGGCCATCTGGTGATCACCAAAGCCTTTGTGATCATCATTTTGGGTGGCATGGGCAGCATTCCTGGTGCCATTGTGGGTGGCCTGATCATCGGGTTTGCCGAGAGCTTTGGGGCCTACTACGTGTCTACCGATTACAAGGACATCATCGCTTTCGTGCTGCTGGTGGTGATTCTGTCGATGCGCCCAGAGGGCTTGTTTGCAAAGAGAGGGCGCTGAGATGCAAGGCTTTATCGATAGCAAATTGGCGTGGGGGCTGCTGCTGGCCGCCAGCCTCGCATTTCCCTGGGTGGCGGGCAATGACTACCACCTGACGGTGATGAGCACCGCGTACATCTTCGCGATTGCCACGCTGGGGCTGAATCTGGTGACGGGTTATGCCGGTCAGCTCAATCTTGCGCATGCGGGGTTCATGGCGGTGGGGGCCTATACCGTCGGCATTCTGACCGTGGACCACGGCTGGAGCTTCTGGGCTGCCTTCCCCATGGCAGGCATCATCAGCGCCTTTGTGGGCTACTTTGTCGGCATTGTTTCGCTGCGGCTGAAGGGGCACTTTTTCTCGATCTTCACGCTGTGCGTGGGCTACATCATGTTTTTGGTGATCGAGAAGTGGGAGAGCCTCACGCACGGCACGGTGGGCATCATGGGCATCCCTGCGCCGGAGCCCATCGGCTCGGTGGCGTTTGAGTCACCCCTGGCGCTGTACTACCTGATGCTGTTTTTTCTGGTGGTGGCCGTGTGGGTCATGCGCCGCATCGTCAAGTCGTTGCTGGGGCGCACCTTCATTGCCATTCGCAACAGCGATGAGCTGGCGGAGGCGCTGGGTATCAACCTCATGCGCAACAAGGTGCTGGCCTTCATGTTGAGCGTGTTTTACGCCGGCATGGCGGGTGGGCTGTATGCCGGTTTTGTGCGCTTCATCGGCCCTGATATTGCAGGCACGCACCACACTTTCGACATGATGATTTTCATGATCGTTGGTGGCCTGGGTACGGTGCTTGGACCGTTGCTGGGCGCGATTGGTATGCCGTGGCTGACGCAGTCGCTGCAGTTTCTGCAGGAGTACCGCTTCATCGTGTTCGGCCCCATCTTGGTGGCACTGGTGATCTTCCTGCCGCAAGGCATTGTGGGAAGTTTTTTGGCGTGGCGCGCACGCCGCAATGCCAAGGAGGGCAAGCCGCATGCTCAAGATTGAAAAACTGACGAAAAAGTTTGGCGGGCTGGCAGCGGTGAACGACGTCAGCACCGTGATCGAAACCGGCAAGATCAACGCGATCATCGGTCCCAACGGTGCAGGTAAGACCACGTTCTTCAACTTGATCAGCTCCATGCACAAGCCCACCAGCGGCACCATCACGTTCAATGGGCAGGATGTGACATCGCTGCGCCCGGATCAGGTGGCCAAACTGGGGGTGGCACGCACGTTCCAGTCCACAGCCCTGTTCGACAAAGCCTCGGTGCTGGACAACCTGATCGTCGGCCACCGCCTGCGCACCCATTCCGGCCTGTGGGATGTGCTGCGCGGCTCCAGCCGACTGCGTGAGGAAGAGCGCGTGTGCCGTGAAAAAGCACGCGATGCGCTGGATTTCGTGGGGCTGTCCCAGATTGCCCACCGCCTGGCGGGCGACATCACCCAGGAAGAGCGCAAGCGCGTGGCCTTTGCGCTGGCCCTGGCCACCGACCCCAAGCTGCTGCTGCTCGATGAGCCCGCAGGTGGCGTGAATCCGGAAGAAACCGAGGGCCTGGCGCAGCTGATTCGCAAGTTTGTGCAGCACGGCATGACGGTGGCACTGATCGAGCACAAGATGGGCATGATCATGAGCCTGGCCGACAAGATTCTGGTGCTGAGCTATGGCGAAAAAATCGCCGAAGGCACACCTGAAGAAATTCGCCGAAACCCGGCGGTGATTGATGCGTACCTGGGGAGCGAGCATGCTGAAGTTTGACAACGTATCGCTGAAGTACGGCAGCTTTCTCGCCCTCGACAAGATCAGCTTGCAGGCCGCGCCGGGTGAACTGGTGGTGCTGCTGGGGGCCAACGGTGCGGGCAAAAGCTCGCTGTTCTTGACGGCCAGCGGCATCCATCCGGCAGCGGGTGGCTCCATCACCTGGGAAGGCAAGGAACTGGTGGGTAGCAAGCCCTCGGCCATCGTGCAATCGGGTGTGGTGCAGTGCCCCGAAGGGCGCAAGCTGTTCCCCCAGATGAGTGTGCAGAAAAACCTGGAGCTGGGCGCCTATGTGCACCGCCGTGACACCGGGCCCAGCCAGAAGATTTTGCAAGAGGTGTATACGCTCTTCCCCATCCTGCAGCAGAAGAAGGACGACCCGGCGGGCTCGCTGTCGGGTGGCCAGCAGCAGATGGTGGCCATTGGCCGCGCCATGATGGGGCGGCCCAAGGTGCTGCTGCTTGATGAGCCCTCGCTGGGCCTGGCGCCGCTGGTGATCAAGCAGATGTTTGAGGTGATTCAGCGCATCAACCAAAGTGGCACCACGGTGCTGCTGGCGGAACAGAATGCGTTTGCCGCCTTGAAGATTGCCCACCGCGCCTATGTGATGGAGAGCGGGCGCATTGTGCGCGAAGGCAAGCCCGACGTGCTGCTGGCCGATGACTCCATCCGCAAGGCGTACATCGGGGCATGAGTGATTTCGTGAGTTCTGGTTTCGGCAACGCAATACAACCCATCTGAAGGAGACAAACATGCGTGCAACTGATCGATTGAACCGTCGTCAACTGGGCACTTTGGCGCTGGCGTGCGCGGCGGTGTGGGCCGCTCCTGCGATGGCGCAGGAGGTGGTCAAGATTGGCTATTCCGGGCCGCTGTCTGGCGGCGCGGCGCAGTACGGCAAAAATGCGCTGGACGGCATGCTGCTGGCGGCCGATGAACTCAATGCCGCGAATCTGGATGTGGGCGGCAAAAAGGTGAAGTTCGAAATCGTGCCGCTGGACGACAAGTACAACCCGGCCGAAACTGCCATCAACGCGCAGCGCCTGGTGCAGCAGCACAAGACACCGGCCATTCTGGTGCCGCATTCGGGCGGCATTTTTGCGCTGCAGACCACGAATGAGCGCAACAACTTCATCGTGCTGGCCTACAGCTCGGTGCCGCAGATTACCAACCGCGGCAACAAGCTGACGCTGCGCATTCCGCCCGAGTTCACTACCTACATCGAGCCCTTTTCGAAGTACCTGATGGACAACTACGGCAAGAAGGTGGCGATGGTGGGCGCCGACCATGACTACGGCAAGGCGTGGGCCGCAGCGTTCAAGCCCGGCTGGGAGAAGCTGGGTGGCACCGTGGTGGCCGAAAACCCCATGAGCTACAACCGCGCCACGGACTTCTACAGCGGCGTCAGCAAGGCGCTGGCCGCCAAGCCCGATGTGCTGTTTGTGGGCGGTGCATCCGAGCCCACCGCACTTGTGGTCAAGCAGGCGCGTGAACTGGGCTTCAAGGGTGGCTTTCTGGTGATGGACCAGGCCAAGCTCGACGAAATGGCGCGCGTGGTGGGCGGCATGGAAACGCTGGAAGGCGCGATCGGCGTGCTGCCCGTGTCGGCCGACCCATCACCAGCGAACCAGGCCTTCATCGAGCGCTTTGGCAAAAAGTTTGCGGGCCGCGTGCCGGGCTCGGAAGCCTTGTGGAATTACACCGCTGTGCATGCCACCGTCAAGGCGATGCAGCTGGCGGGCTCTGCCACGGACAGCAAGGCCATCCAGGCCAAGCTGGATGCGGCCTACAAGGGGCTGTCGACGGAAGTGAATCCCGGCGGCGTACTGGGTGTGGATGCCACGGGCGGCACGCTGACCACCGAGCGTGGCGGCGCGGTGAAAAACGGCAAGATCATTGTGGTAAAGACCAGCAAATAAGCCGTTCAACGCCACCCAAAGTGGTGAACAAAAAAAGCGCAGCCTTGGCTGCGCTTTTTTCATGGGCAATTCTTGAAAAAAGAAGCAGTTAGCGCTTGTGAATCATGCACTTCCGCATGTTTTGATGCTGAAGTGAAGCCAATGCAATCGCTGGCTGCTCCTGTTTTTAAAAGGCTTTAGATCAGGCTGGCACCACCGTCGAGCACCAGCGCCTGACCGGTCATGTGGCGCGAAGCATCGGAGGCCAGATAGACCACGGCGCCCTTCAGGTCCTCTTCGCCACCAATGCGGCGCAGCGGTGTACGGGCCATCAACTGGTCACCCAGCTTGTCGATCAGGCCGTTGGCCAGTTTGCTGGGGAAAAAGCCCGGGCAGATCGAATTGACGCGAATGCCGTAGTGCCCCCACTCGGACGCCAGCGTGCGCGCCAGGTGCACGGCGGCCGCCTTGGAGGTGTTGTAGGCCACGGTGTTCATGCCGGGCGGTGTGCCTTTCAGGGCCGCCACTGAAGCGGTGATGATGACGTTGCCCGAGCCTTTGGGAATCATCACGCGGCGTGCCACTTCGCGCGTCAAAAAGAAGGGGGCGGACACGTTCAGGTTCATCACCTTGTTCCATGCTTCATCGGGGTAGTCCTCGGCCTTGGCACCCCAGGTGGCACCGGCGTTGTTCACCAAAATATCGATGGTGCCCAGCTTGGCCAGCACGCCATCGACCAGGCCGGGGATGGCGTCAAACTGCTGCAGATCGTTGGTGAAGGTGTGCACCTCGATGCCGCGCTGCTCGAGGTGGGCTTTGGCCTCAGCCAGCTCATCGGCCTTGCGTGCGGTGATGGCCAGCTTGGCTCCCATCTCCCCCAGCGCCTCGGCCATTTGCAGGCCCAGGCCACGTGAACCGCCAGTGATCAGGGCGGTCTTGCCCGACAGGTCGAACAGTTGTTTGACGCTCATTGCTGTGTCTCCTTGTGCTGTGGAAATGGCGATCCGCCCAGCGGAACGCTCGTACCAAACCATCGTAGGAGTGCGCGCGCCAAAACACTGTCCTGTGCGCTACTTGCGGCGTGCGGGATTACGCTTGGTAGATGGCCTGCTGCAGGCGGCGCACCATGCGCTCCAGCTCGGGCTTGGCGCGCTGCATCAGCGTGTCGGAAGAGATCAGGCGCGCCGGGCCGCCGCAGCTGATGGCCATCAGGGGCAAGCCACGGCCTGGCGAAAAGGCCAGCGCAATGGCGTTCACATGCGGGTGCCAGTCACCAAAGGATGTGGTCAGCCAGGGGTGGGGGCGTTCATGGTGCTGCGGCCACTGCGGCTGCAGCTGTATGGCCGCATCCCACTGGTCGGGGGCATGGGCTTGCAGATAGTCCAGCGCCTGTTGGCGCTCGGCCAGGGGGCAGGCGGCCAGCCAGGCGCGGCCTATGGCGGTGGTGCCCAGCGGCAAGCGCGTGCCAATGTCCAGGTCCGAATCCATGGGCAGTGGGCTGGGGCAGTGCTCGATGTAGACCATGTTGTGCCGATCCCGCGTGGCCAGTGCCACCTCAGTCTGCGTCAGATCGGTGAGCTTTTGCATCAAGGGCCGCGCCAGCTTGCGCACATCCAGACCGGAGAGCATGGCGCTGCCCAGCGCCAGCGTGGCCGTGCCCAGGCGGTATTTGCCCTCCTCGGGTACATGGATCAGATAGCCCAGCGCGGTCAGCGTGTACGTCAGGCGCGAGACCGTGGATTTGGGCAGGCCACAGCGCTTGGCAATGTCCTGGTTGCCCAGCAGTTTTTCGCCGGAGCGAAAGCACGACAGCACATCCAGACCGCGTGCCAGGGCGGTGACGTAGTTGCGGTCCAGGGGCGGTGGCGTTTCGGCAGATACAGAAAATGCAGGCATGCTGCAAATTATGGAAACCCTGAACTTGTCGCGCTACAGGGCTTTCGCTGACAAAAAAGCCGACCGGCACGGTGGCAGCGGTCGGCTTTGCAGGCAGCGGTGAAGGGCTTACTTCTCGACGAAAGCGCGCTCAATCACAAAGTCACCAGGGGTGGTGGTGTTGCCTTCCTTGAACCCGCGGTGCTCCATCATTTCCTTGAGCTGGGCCAGCATGGCGGGGCTGCCGCACAGCATGACGCGGTCGGTCTCAGGGTTCAGCGCGGGCAGGCCAAGGTTCTGAGGGAAGACGTTGTTGTTGATCAGGTCGGTAATGCGGCCCTTGTTGCGGAATTCTTCGCGCGTGACCGTGGGGTAGTAGTGCAACTTGCCCTTGACGATGTCGCCGAGGAATTCATGCTCGGGCAGCTGCTCGAACATCTCCTGGTAGGCCAGTTCTTTGACTTCGCGCACGCCGTGCACCACGACCACGTTGTCAAATTTTTCATAGGTCTCGGGGTCGCGTGCCACGGCCAACCAAGGGGCCAGGCCGGTGCCGGTGCCGATCAGATACAGGTTCTTGCCGGGCAGCAGGTAGTCGATCAGCAGCGTGCCTGTGGGCTTCTTGCCGACGATGACGGTGTCGCCCACCTGAATGTGCTGCAGGCGCGAAGTCAGCGGGCCGTCTTCCACCTTGATTGACAGGAACTCCAGGTGTTCTTCGTAGTTGGGGCTGGCGATGGAGTAGGCGCGCAGCAGGTTCTTGCCGTCGACCTTCAGGCCAATCATGGTGAAGTGGCCGTTGGAGAAGCGCAGCGAAGTGTCACGGGTGGTCGTGAAGGAGAAAAGACGGTCCGTCCAGTGGTGCACGGACAAGACGCGTTCTTCGAGAAAAGCACTCATGATGAAACAAAAGACAGAGGATGCAAAAAAACGGGCACGGCATGCCCGGGCTTCAATAGCCGGGTGGCGAACCCTGAGAAGCTGCGCGATATGCGCAGTGGGTATAGCGGGCCGACTTTTTATACTTCAAACCACTATTGTCCGAGAAATGCCAGTGTGCAGGTGCGCTTGCGGGCTTTGATTTGAGATGGATTAGTAATAAGCACGTGCACCAGGCGTAAAAAGCGACGCGCGGCTTGACATCGATTAACGCTCGCAATTAGCATAAAAGGCATGTGCACGGTGTGGAAGACAGCGGCGCATTTTTTTGAGTACTAAATATGCTCAATTTGAGTATTAGTGAATCGGGTGCCCACCGCACCGAGGAGGAAGACCTATGCAACTGCGCTGGACTGTACCGGCCGTACTGGCCCTGGTGGCTGCCCCTGTCTGGGCAGCGCAAGGTGTGTTGAAGATTGGCGAAGTCAACAGCTACAAGGCCATGCCCGCTTTTCTGGAACCCTACAAAAAAGGCATGGACCTGGCGGTGGCGCAAATCAACGCCAGCGGTGGCTTGCTGGGCAAGCAGGTGGTGCTGGTCACGCGCGATGACAACGGCAACCCCGGCGATGCGATCCGTGCTGCCGAGGAGCTGTATGCACGCGAAAAAATCGATGTGCTGACCGGCAGCTTTTTGTCGCACGTAGGCATGGCATTGACCGATTACGCCGGGCAGAAAAAGCGCTTTTTCCTGGCGTCCGAGACGCTGACCGACAAGGTCGTTTGGGAAAACGGCAACCGCTACACCTACCGCCTGCGTGGCTCCACGTACATGCAGACAGCCATGCTGGTCAAAGAGGCGGTCCAGCTGAAGAAAAAGCGCTGGGCCATCGTCTACCCCAACTACGAATACGGCCAGTCGGCCGTAGCTACCTTCAAGAAGCTGATGAAGGAAGCGCAGCCGGACATCGAATTCGTGGCCGAACAAGCGCCTGCCCTGGGCAAGATCGACGCCGGTTCGGTGGTGCAGGCGCTGGCTGATGCCAAGCCCGATGCCATCTTCAACGTGCTGTTCTCGGTCGATCTGGGCAAGTTCGTGCGTGAGGGCAACACACGTGGCCTGTTCAAGGGCCGCAGCGTGGTGGGTCTGCTCTCGGGCGAGCCGGAATACCTTGATGCGCTGCGCCAGGAAGCGCCGGAAGGCTGGATCGTCACCGGCTACCCCTGGTATGCCATCCAAACCGCGGAGCACGATGCTTTCCTGAAGGCCTACCAGGCCAAGTTCAAGGACTACCCGCGTCTGGGCACCATCGTGGGCTACAACGCCATCCAGTCGCTGGCCGCAGGCATCCAGAAAGCCGGCAGCACCGACACCGAAGCGCTCATCAAGGCCTTCAAGAGCCTGGATGTGGCGACGCCATGGGGCACCATCCACTACCGCCCCCAGGACAACCAATCCACCATGGGTGCCTATGTGGGCAAGACCACCTACAGCAAGGACATGCAGCGCGGCATCATGACCGACTTCTACTACGCCGACGGCAAGGACTACCAGCCCACCGACGCGCAGGTGAAGCTGCTGCGCCCTGCCAGCGCGCAATAATTCGCGCCCCACCTACAGCCACCTGCATGTGCAGCGCGCACATTGGGTGGCTTTTGCATACCTGATTGTTTTTGCGTTGGAGGAGCACCTCAGATGAGTGCATCCGGCCTGTTGGCCCAATTGCTCAATGGACTGGCCAGTGCCTCGTCGCTGTTTCTGGTGTCCGTTGGGCTGTCGTTGATTTTTGGTGTCACACGCACCATCAACTTTGCCCATGGTTCGTTCTTCATGCTGGGCGCCTACCTTGCGTTCTCCAGTGTGGAGACCCTGGCGCCCACCATCGGCTTCTGGCCTGCGCTGCTGCTGGCCCCGCTGGTCTGCAGTGTGCTGGGGGCTTTGACCGAAATCGGCCTGCTGCGCCGTATTTACCGCGCGCCCGAGCTGTTTCAGCTGCTGGCCACATTTGCGCTGGTGCTGGTGCTCAAGGATGCGGCCCTGTGGCTGTGGGGGCCTGAAGAACTGTTTGGCCCGCGCGCAGCGGGGCTGGAGGGCTCTATCGACATTCTGGGGCGCCAGTTTCCAAGCTACGACCTGCTGCTGATTGCCGTCGGCCCTGTGGTGCTGCTGGGTCTGCACCTGCTGCTCACCCGCACGCGTTTTGGCACCTTGGTGCGCGCTGCCACGCAAGACCGGGAAATGGTCGGTGCGCTGGGCGTGAACCAGGCCTGGCTGTTCACGGCGGTGTTTGCCCTGGGCACGCTGCTGGCCGGGCTGGCCGGTGCGCTGCAGCTGCCGCGTGAACCCGCCAGTCTGGAGATGGACATGACCACGATTGGCGCGGCCTTTGTCGTGGTGGTGGTGGGCGGTATGGGCAGTATTCCGGGGGCGTTTGTGGCGGCGTTGCTGATTGCGGAAATCAAGGCCGTGTGCATCTGGCTGGGCGTGCAAGAGGTGGCGGGGGTGAGCATTTCGTTCTCCAAGCTCACGCTGGTGGTGGAGTTTCTGGTGATGGCCGCCGTGCTGGTGTGGCGCCCCTGGGGCCTGATGGGGCGGCCCCAACCCACAGCGCGCCACAGTGGCCAGCCTGAGCAGCCGCTGCACCCTGCAGGCCGCCCCGCCACGCTGGCCTGGGGTGCGCTGGTGCTGGGTTTGCTGGTGCTGCCCCTGCTGGCCGGGGAAGGCAGCTATGCCACCGTGCTGCTGACCGACATGCTGATTGCCGCGCTGTTTGCGGCCAGCTTGCATTGCATCCTCGGCCCCGGTGGCATGCACTCGTTTGGCCATGCGGCCTACTTTGGCCTGGGTGCGTATGGAGCGGCGCTGGCTGTGCGGGCGCTGGATTTGCCCATGGAAGCCGCCCTGCTGTTTGGCCCCTTGGCTGCTGCTGCCGGGGCCTTGCTCTACGGCTGGTTCTGCGTGCGGCTGAGCGGGGTGTATCTGACGATGTTGACCCTGGCATTCGCCCAGATCACCTGGGCCATCGTGTTCCAGTGGGACGGTTTCACCGGCGGCAGCAACGGCCTGACCGGCGTGTGGCCCAGCGACTGGGCATCGTCGGCCGAACACTTTTACTGGCTGGCTCTGGCGCTGTGTGTACTGGGCGTTTATTTGCTGCGCCGCATGCTGTTTTCCCCGCTGGGCTACGCGCTGCGCGCGGCGCGGGATTCGGCACTGCGGGCCGATGCCATTGGCCTTGATGTGCGGCGCATCCAGTGGACGGCGTTTGTCGTGGCCGCAGGTTTTGCGGGCGTGGCCGGGGCGCTGTTTGTGTTCTCCAAGGGCAGCGTGGCGCCCGACAGTCTGGGTGTGACCAAGAGCGTGGATGGCTTGGTCATGGTGCTGCTGGGCGGTATCCAGACGCTGGCAGGGCCGGTGGTCGGCTCGGCGGTCTTCACCTGGCTGCATGACACGGTGGCCCGCAACACCGATTACTGGCGCGCCATGATGGGGGCCGTCATGCTGGTGCTCGTCCTGCTGTTTCCTCAAGGTATTTCGGGGTTTGCGCAGCAACTGCAAGCGCTGATAGCTCCCAAAAACAAAGCACAGGAGGCTGCATGACCGCATTGCTGCAAGTGCAGGGCATCCACAAATCCTTTGGCGGTGTGCAGGCCGTGCGCGATGTGTCGTTCACCCTGCAAGCCGGAGAACTGCTGGCCCTGATTGGCCCCAATGGGGCGGGCAAGAGCACCACCTTCAACATGGTGGGGGGGCAGCTGACACCGGATACGGGTCACGTGCTTTTGAACGGCGCACACATTGCGGGTTTGACCCCGCGCGCCATCTGGCGCCAGGGCGTGGGCCGCACCTTTCAGATTGCACAGACGTTTGCTTCGCTGACCGTGGTGGAGAACGTGCAGATGGCGCTGCTCTCACACGACCGCCGCATCTTTGCCTGGTGGCCGCGTGCGGCGCAACACCGCCGTAGCGATGCCCTGGCGCTGCTGGAACAAGTGGGCATGGCTGCGCAGGCCGATCGCCCGTGCAGCGAGCTGGCTTACGGTGACGTCAAACGCGTGGAGCTGGCCATGGCGCTGGCCCACCAGCCGCAACTGCTGCTGATGGATGAGCCCACCGCCGGTATGGCCCCGGGCGAGCGTGTGGCGCTGATGCAGTTGACCCGCCAGCTGGCCCAAGCGCGTCGCATGGGCGTGCTGTTTACCGAGCACAGCATGGACGTGGTGTTTGGCCAGGCCGACCGCGTGGCGGTGCTGGTGCGCGGGCAGTTGCTGGCCGAAGGCACACCGCAACAAGTGCGCGATGACGCACGCGTGCAGCAGGCTTATTTGGGCACGGGCTTGGTGCTGGAGAAAAACAATGAATGAAGTTGATAGCTACCAGCGCTTGCCAGATATGCCTGAAGTGCCAAAAACACCTGAAGAACCTTTGCTCCATGTGGAAGGCTTGAACGCCTGGTATGGCGCGGCGCACATTCTGCATGGCGTGTCGCTGACCGTGGGGCGCGGCGAAGTGGTGGCGCTGATGGGGCGCAATGGCGCGGGTAAATCCACCACGCTCAAAGCGCTGGCGGGTCTGGTGGAACGGCGCGAAGGAAAAGTTCTTTTCATGGGTGCTGACCTGCGTCGCAAAGCACCCCACCAGATTGCGCAAAAAGGTCTGGGCTATGTGCCGGAAGACCGCCGCATCTTTACCGAGCTGACGGTGCTGGAAAACCTGGAAGTCGGGCGCCAAGCCGCACGCGCATGGCCGGGTGGGCAAGCCCTGCCGCACTGGACGCCTGAAAAGCTTTTTTCGTTATTCCCCAACCTCGGCGAAATGCCGGATCGCCACGGTGGCCAGATGAGTGGGGGTGAGCAGCAAATGCTGACCGTGGCGCGCACGCTGATGGGCCAGCCTTATGTGGTGTTGCTCGACGAACCGTCGGAAGGCGTAGCGCCCATCATCGTCGAGCAGATGGCGCAAACGATTTTGCAGCTCAAGGCGCAGGGCATCGGCATCTTGCTCAGCGAGCAGAACCTGCCCTTTGCCCAGGTTGTGGCCGACCGCGCCTATGTGCTGGAAAAAGGCCAGATCGTGCACCAAGGCCCCATGGCGGATCTGGCAGGCAACGCCGCGGTGCGCCAGCAGTATTTGGGGGTGTGAGCGGTTCAGGCTTCAAAAGCCTGCAAACCCATATTCTGCTTGCGCAGGCTGCTCTTTTTGTTGCGTGAGAGCAGCGCGCTGTCAGGCAAATGCGGTGCTGGCCAGGCTGGTGCGCTGCTCGGTGGGCTGCAACCAGTGGTGCAGGCGGGGATAGACTGCCGGGGCCAGCAGCGCAGGCAGACGAAACCGCACATAGGCCAGCGCCACGGCGGTGGTGATCTGGTCCAGCGTGATCGCCGCTTCCAGCGCAGCGGGTGGTGCGCTTTCCCACTGCGCCAGCACACGGGCCATGGCGGCCAGACGGCGTTGGCCCATCACGCTGGCATCGGCCATGGCGGCGCCATCGTTTTTGCGGGCGATGACGACGTTGAACGCAGCCTCCATCAAGCCATAAGCCACGCTGGTGCGTGCCAGCACGGTGCTGGCTTGTGCAGCAGGCACCAAGGCTGGGCCGCTGCCGATCTGATCCAAATATTGCGCAATCAGCAGCGACTCGGAAATGGCGTGGCCATCGTCCGTAACCAACACGGGAATGCGCGCTTGCGGGTGCTGGGCCAGCAAGGCGGGGTCGTTGTTCCACGGGTCACACCAGACCAGCTCGATTTGCTGGATCAGCCCTTTTTCCATGGCGACCACGCGCGCCAAGCGTGCGAAGGGAGAGGTGGCGTTCAGAAACAGTTGCATGGTGATGCTTTGAAAAAAGAAGAGCTGCTAGCGCTTATGAAGTCTGGGCTACAGGCGTTTTCGACTTGGAGAAAAACACCAGCACTGCGCCCAGCGCCAAAGCGCTGGCGCCCCAGATGAACTGGCTGCGGTAGCTGCCGGTGGTGGCGTAGATCGTGGCCATCAGGTAGCCCGCCAGGGCCTGAAACAGTGCAAATGCCGCAGTGGCGTAGCCCCACATGCGCTTGTGGCGCGCAGGGCCGATCAGCTGCATCAGATAGCCGGAGGTGATGGCCGCCATGCCCGGCGAGAGTGCGCCCACCACAAAGCCGGACAGCGCGTGACTGGCAAACCCGGCGGTGAACAGCGGCAGCGCAATGGCGGTGGCCTTGAGTGCATACGCGCCCGTGGTGGTGCGCCACCAGCCCCAGCGGGTGGCGCACAGGGAAGCGCACAGCGGCCCGGCGACGGCGCCCAGCCCAAAGAATGCCCACTGGGTAGAGGCATAGGCCGCGCCGTGGTGCAGCTCGCGCGCCAGATAGTCCACCCAGAACACCGTGTGTGGCACAAAGCCAAAACCGTCGGTCACATAGGCCAGCAACACCAGCACCACCGGGGCGGTCCACAAGGCACTGGGCAGTGCCAGCGGCACCGCTGACGCGGTGATGGGTATGGGGGCCGGCGCAGGCAGGCGGCGCGAATGGCGCTGCCCCCACCACAAGGCTGCGGCAGACACGGCGGTCAGCCCCCACCACACGGCGCTCAGGCTCAGCTGTGCCAGGGTGGGAACCAGTGTGGCCGAGAGCAGTGCACCCACGCCAATGCCGCAAAACATCAGGGGGCCGAGCGCTGCCCGCCGTGCCAGGGGCGTGGCGGCCATGGCCACCGAGGGGCCCAGCACCATCAGTGCGGCCCCGGCAATGCCGGACAGCAGGCGCCAGCCAAAAAACACCGGCATGGGCTGGGCAAAGCTGCAGCCCGCAAAGCTCAGTACCACCGTCACCCAGCAGGCCACCAGCACGCGCGTGGCGCCCAGCCGCTCGGCCAGCGGTGCGGCGGCCAGCGCACCGATCAGATAGCCCAGCAGATTGGCGGCCCCCAGGTAGGCCACCTGTTCCCCGGTGAACCAGCCAGCCAGCACCATCTGCGGCATCAGCGCCGTGTAGGCAAAGCGGGCCAGCCCCACGCCGCTGAGCGTGGCCAGAAACCCAGTGAGAAACAGCGGAAGCTCAGCGCGACGGATCACAGCACACCCTTGAAGTCTTGGCGGCAGATTAAGGGCTTGCACCCATCATGTCCAGTGATTGAAAATGAAAGCAATCATCTTGTTTTGTGATTGAAGACCATGCAACTCAAATCCCTGCGCATGTTTGAGACCGTGCACCGCACGGGCAGCTTTGGCGCGGCGGCGCAGCAGCTGCACACGGTGCAGTCGAATGTGACGGCGCACATCAAGAAGCTCGAAGATGAGCTGCACGTGCAGTTGCTCGAGCGCAGCAGCACCCCCGTGCGGCTGACCCCGGCGGGCCATACCTTGCTGCCCCATGCACAGCGCCTGCTGGACACCCACGACACCACCTGCGCGCTGTTTGCTGGGGCATTGCCGCCCGCCGGTCGCCTGCGCATTGGCGCGATGGAGAGCACGGCGGCCCTGCGCCTGCCTGCGGTGCTGGCGCAGGTGTACCAGGCGCACCCGCACATCGACCTGGAATTGCGCACCGGGCCTACGGCAGCGCTGCTGCAGGACTTGGGGCAGGGCATGCTGGACTGCGCCCTGGTGGCCGGGCAGCCCCCCCACCCGCGCTGGTGGTCGCGGCCGGTGTTTGCGGAAGAGCTGGTGCTGGTGGGCCCGACGCCCATGACCGCCTTGCCCACCCCGCAGACCTTGCTGCACACCCCGTTCCTCGCTTTCCGGCAGGGCTGCAGCTACCGTCAGCGCATTGAGCTGCTGCTGGCACACGAGGGCATCACCTCGGCGCGGATCATGGAGATGGGCTCGCTCGATGCCATCTTGGGCTGTGTGGCTGCAGGGATGGGGTTCGCGCTGATGCCGCTGGCATTGATTGAAGCCCAGCAAGCGCGTTTTGGCGTGCATTACCTGCGCCTGCCGCAACCGCTGCGCAGCCAGATCGGGTTGGCTGAAACCTGGCTGGTGGCGCCAGAACTTGCGGGATGGTCGCCCCAGCTGCATGCGCTGGTGGCGCTGCTGCAGCCGCATGCAGCCACGCTAACACCCGCTTGAGTGCGCCGTAGGGTGCTCTAGGGTGTGGTGTGCAGCAGGGCCCGGCGGTACTGCATGGCCTCGGCCACGTGGGCCTGGCCTACGCTGGGGCTGCCTGCCAGGTCGGCAATGGTGCGGGCCACGCGCAGGGCGCGGTGGGTGGCACGGCTGCTCCAGCCCAGACGGTCTGCCGCTTTGCGCAGCAGCTGGGCGGCGCTGTCTTCCAGTTGCAGGTGCTGATCCAGCGTCTGGCCTTGCAGCGCCTGGTTGCAGCAGCCCTGGCGCTGCTGCGCCAGGGCACGTGCCTGGCTGACGCGGGCGCGCATTGCGGCGCTGGGCTCGCCGCTGCGGGCACCCAGCAAATCCTCGGCAGGAATGTGCGTGACTTCCACGTGCAGATCGATGCGGTCGAGCAGCGGGCCGCTGATCTTGCTTTGGTAGCGCGCTACCTGATCGGGCGTGCAGCGGCAGCTGCGCTGGGTGCTGCCCCAGAAGCCGCAGGGGCAGGGATTCATTGCGGCAATCAGCTGAAAGCGGGCCGGAAACTCGGTGCTGTGTGCGGCGCGGGCAATCGTGATGCGCCCGGTCTCCAGCGGCTCGCGCAGCGCTTCCAAGGCGCTGCGTGAGAACTCTGGAAACTCATCCAGAAACAAGGTGCCGCAATGGGCATAGGAGATTTCGCCGGGCTTGGGGGGCGAGCCGCCGCCGACCAGGGCTACCGCGCTGGCCGTGTGGTGCGGGCTGGCAGTGCGGCGCAGCCCCCATTCATCTGCTTTGAAGCGGCCGCAGACGCTGGCAATGGCCGCGCTTTCCACGGCTTCCTGTTGGGACATGGGCGGCAGGATGCTGGCAAAGCGCTGGGCCAGCATGGATTTGCCCGAGCCCGGCGGCCCCACCATCAGCACGCCGTGGCCGCCGGCGGCGGCAATTTCCAGCGCGCGTTTGGCGGGCGCCTGGCCCTGTACATCACCCATGTCGGGTAGCACGGCCTGCGTGGCTGGTGGCGGCGCGGGCATGCGGCGCCAGCCGGTGGCCGGTGCGTTGTCGCTGTGCGCACGGGCGGGCAGAAACTGCGCCACCACATCCAGCAAGTGCTGCGCGCCATACACCTCGGACTGCGGGGCGCAGGCAGCTTCGGAGGCGCTGTCCATGGGCAGCACCAGCCGCACGGCCACCTGCTGCATGTGCAGCGCCAGGCTGGTGGCCAGTGCGCCGCGCACCGGGCGCAGCTCTCCAGACAGCGACAGCTCTCCGGCAAATTCCCAGCCTTGCAGCTGGCTGGCATCGATATGACCGCTGGCCGCCAGAATGCCCAGCGCAATGGGCAGATCAAAGCGCCCGGAATCCTTGGGCAGATCGGCCGGTGCCAGGTTGACGGTGATGCGCTTGTTGGTGGGGAACTCCAGCCCGCTGTTGGCGATGGCGCAGCGCACGCGCTCGCGGGCTTCCTTGACTTCCACTTCGGCCAAACCCACCAGCGAGAAACTGGGCAGCCCATTGGCAAGGTGCACCTCCACGGTGACAGACGGCGCTTGCAGCCCGAAAAGGGCCCGGCTTTGCACGCTGGCCAAGCTCATGGCGTGTTTCTCCCTAAAACGGTGCGTAAAAAAGCAGCAATTCCCCCATTTGGGTTGCACCATGTTGGTGCTTGCGCCTGTTTCTCTTCGAAACAATGGTGAACGGGGCTGCTTTGCGCTTCAAGGCCGCTGGTTGGCACGCTCCCTGCTTAAAGGGCTTGTCACAGAACTTTTTACAACTTCCCGCTTCCCGGAGGAACGTCTTATGAAAATGGTGTCAGCCATCATCAAGCCCTTCAAGCTCGACGAGGTGCGCGAAGCGCTCTCGCAGCTTGGCGTTCAGGGCATCACAGTCACCGAGGTCAAGGGTTTTGGTCGCCAGAAGGGCCATACCGAGCTGTACCGTGGCGCTGAATATGTGGTGGATTTCCTGCCCAAGGTGAAGCTGGAAGCGGCCGTCGATGACGCCGTGCTGGAGCAGGTCATTGAAGCCATCGAAGGCGCAGCCCGCACCGGCAAGATCGGTGACGGCAAGATCTTTGTATACAACTTGGAACAAGTGGTGCGCATCCGTACCGGTGAGACCGGCAAGGAAGCCCTGTAACGCAACCCTTTAGGCAAGAGACTGACATGAAAAAATCGCTTCCTGCAATTTCACTGGGTCTGGGCCTGATGGCCGCTGCGACCAGTGCTTTCGCCCAAGAGGCTGCGCCTGCGGCCGCCGCCGTAGTGGAAACCGTGGCTGCTGCCGCTGTCGAGGCCGCACCAGCGCTGAGCGCTGGTGACACCGCCTGGATGCTGACCTCCACCATGCTGGTGATCCTGATGATCATCCCCGGCCTGGCCCTGTTCTACGGAGGTCTGGTGCGCTCCAAAAACATGCTGTCCGTGCTGGCACAGGTGTTTGTGATCTTCTCGCTGATCACGGTGCTGTGGGCCATCTACGGCTTCTCGCTCACCTTCGGTGGCGAAGGCAAGTTCTACGGTGACTTCAGCAAACTGTTCCTGGCTGGCATCACGCCAGACACGCTGTCCAGCGCACTGAGCACCATTCCTGAATACGTGTTCGTGGCCTTCCAGTCCACTTTTGCAGCCATCACCGTGGCGCTGATCGTGGGTGCTTTTGCTGAACGCATGAAGTTCTCGGCCGTGATGATCTTCTCCGTGCTGTGGTTCACCTTCAGCTACATCCCCATGGCCCACATGGTGTGGGGCGGCGGTTTGCTGGCGGAAGACGGCGCGCTGGACTTTGCGGGCGGTACCGTGGTGCACATCAACGCTGCGGTAGCCGGTCTGGTGGGTGCCTACATGGTGGGCAAGCGCATTGGCTTCGGTAAGGAAGCACTGCCTCCACACAGCCTGACACTGACCATGGTTGGCGCATCCCTGCTGTGGGTGGGCTGGTTCGGTTTCAACGCAGGTTCTGCGGGTGCAGCCAACGGTACTGCGGGTCTGGCATTCATCAACACCATCTTGGCAACTGGCGCTGCTGCTGTGGCCTGGATCGTGGCTGAGACCCTGCACAAGGGCAAGGCCTCCATGCTGGGTGCAGCCTCCGGTGCGGTGGCCGGTCTGGTGACGATTACTCCCGCCGCTGGCTTCGTGGGCCCCATGGGTTCCATCGTGATGGGTTTGATCGCTGGCCCTCTGTGCCTGTGGGGTGTGTCTGGCCTCAAGCGCATGCTGAAGGTGGACGACGTGTGCGACGTGTTCGGCGTGCACGGTGTGGGCGGTATCCTGGGTGCGATCCTGACCGGCGTGTTCTGCGCTTCGGGTCTGGGCGGTGTGGAGCCTGAAGGCTTCAACATGGCACACCAAGTGTGGGTGCAGTTCAAGAGCGTGATCGTCACCATCGTGTGGTGCGGCGTGGTTTCCTACATCTGCTTCAAGATCGCAGATATCCTGGTGGGTCTGCGTGTGGCTGAAGATGCTGAGCGCGAAGGTCTGGACATCACCTCGCACGGTGAGTCGGCCTACAACCGCTAAGCATAGGTACAGGCCGTACAGGCGGTCTGTGGAGTGTGCTTGAGCCGCCCCTTGGGGCGGCTTTTTTGTGGGCGCAGCAGGGTGCAACGCGCGGCAGTGTGGCGCTGATTCACGGCGGGCATTCAAAAAATTCACATGGCCGCTGCAGGCAAATTGCCGAGACGCGGCTACGATTTAGCACCATGGATGCCGCCCTTCACCAGACCCTTGAGCGCGTACGCGCTGCCCTTGCTGACTCCTCGCCGCTGCGCATTCGCGGTGGTGGCAGCAAAGACTTTCACGCGCTGCAGTTGCAGGGCGACATTGTGGACACCCGCGCGTTGAGCGGCATCGTCAGCTACGAGCCCAGCGAACTGGTGGTGACTGTGCGTGCGGGCACCCCGCTGGTTGAGCTGGAAGCTGCGCTGGCCGCACAGGGCCAGTGCCTGGCCTTTGAGCCGCCGCACTTTGCGGACCAGGGTGCACAGGCCACGGTGGGCGGTATGGTGGCTGCGGGCCTGAGCGGCCCGGCCCGTGCCAGCGTGGGCGCGGTGCGTGATTTTGTGCTGGGTGCCGAAATCATCAACGGCAAGGCCGAGCTGCTGCGTTTTGGCGGCACCGTGATGAAGAACGTGGCCGGCTATGACGTCTCGCGCCTGATGGCAGGCAGCTGGGGCACGCTGGGCCTGATCACCGAAGTCAGTTTGAAGGTGTTGCCTGTAGCGCCTGGCGAAGCCACGTTGCGCTTTGACGGTATCAGCCAGGCCGATGCCCTGCAGCGCCTGAACGCGTGGGGTGGCCTGCCGCTGCCTCTGAACGCCAGCTGCTGGGTGGACGAGGGCGGTGTGGGCATGCTCTACGTGCGTCTGCGTGGGGCCATCGCTGCGGTGGAGGCAGCGTGCAAGCACATGGGGGGCATGCGGTTGGAGAGCGCGCAAGTCGCGCCGGATTGGGCGGCATGCGGCGAGCAGACACTGCCCTGGTTTACCGCGCGAACGGCGGCAGACTGCCTGTGGCGCCTGTCGTTGCCGCAAACCGCTGCCGCCTTGGTGCTGCCTGCGGGTGTGGCCGCACCGCTGGTGGAGTGGCACGGAGGCCTGCGCTGGGTGCAGGCACCGCGCAGCATGGGGGGCGCGCTGAAAGACTTGGTGCAATCCGTGGGTGGAAGTGCTTCTCTATTCAGAGCTGAAAGCGCTGGTGAAATAAGCGCAGAAGCCATTTTTGACCCGAAACTTGCAGCCATGCAGCGCATCCAGGCGCAGCTCCAACAGGCGTTTGACCCGGCAGGCATCTTCAACCCGGGGCGCGCAAGCGCCTGAGGGGCACGGCCATGCGTAGGTTGCGCCATCTCACCGATGCCCACCGCACAGGTTCGACCAATCGTGCGCTGGGTTATCTGATGGCGTTCAACGCAGGGGCCATCAACGCCGGTGGTTTTTTGGTGCTGAAGCTGTACACCTCGCACATGACGGGTTTCATGTCGATGCTGGCTGACAACCTGGTGCTGGGGCAGACCGCCTGGGTGCTGGCCGCCCTGGGGGCTTTGCTGGCGTTTCTGAGCGGCGCTGCGGTTTCCGCCATCTTGGTCAGCTGGGCGCGGCTTTTGCGCCTGCGCAGCACCTATGCATTGCCGCTGTTGCTGGTGGCGCTGCTGGTGCTGGTGTTTGGTGTGGTGGGCGCGGTGACGGTGCAGTGGACCACCTGGTTTGCCGTACCCATGACGGTGCTGCTGCTGTCGTTCACCATGGGCGTGCAAACGCCACGCTGACCAAGATGTCGCACGCCACCATCCGCACCACGCACATGACCGGGGTGGTGACCGATCTCGGTATTGAACTGGGCAAGATGCTGTTTTGGAACCGTGCCGGGCGTGACGCCGAGCACCAGGTGCACGCTGACCTGTCCCGTGTGCGCTTGTTCGCTGGCCTGCTGGCCATGTTTTTGGTGGGCGGCATCGCCGGAGCTCTGGGCTTTCATCGCTGGGGCTTTGTCTGCGTGGTGCCGCTGGCCTTGCTTTTGATGGCGGTGTCATTGCCGCCGCTGTGGACCGATGCCAGGCATTGGCGCCAACGCTGGCAACCGCCAGCTTCTGACAACTAAAAAAGAGACAAGCACCCCATGCAAACGAATTTAGCCCCCGAGTACCTGGGCACCCTGGCGGGCCAGGAAGCCGAAGCCATTTTGCGCAAATGCGTGCACTGCGGCTTTTGCACGGCCACCTGTCCCACCTACCAGACGCTGGGCGATGAGCTGGACGGCCCGCGTGGGCGCATTTACCTGATCAAGCAGGTGCTCGAAGGGGCTACGCCCACGCGCGCCACGCAGGAGCACCTGGACCGTTGCCTGACATGCCGCAACTGCGAAACCACTTGCCCCAGCGGCGTGCAATACGGCCACCTGGTCGATATTGGCCGCAAGGTGGTGGAAGACAAGGTGCAGCGCCCGCTGGGCGAGCGCTTGCAGCGCTGGGCGCTCAAGGAGGGCGTGACATCCCCGTTGTTTGCCCCTGCCATGAAGCTGGGGCAGAGCGTGCGCAGTCTGCTGCCCGACAGCATCAAGGCCAAGGTACCGCCCAAAACCGCACATGGCGTGTGGCCCAGCCGGGAGCATGCGCGCAAGGTGCTGCTGCACACGGGCTGTGTGCAACCCGCCATGCTGCCCAACATCAACTACGCCACGGCGCGTGTGCTGGATGCGGCAGGCATTCAAACCGTGGTGGTGCAGCGTAGCCAGTGCTGCGGCGCGGTGAAATACCACCTCAACGACCATGAAGGTGGCAAGGCGCAGATGCGCGCCAACATCGATGCCTGGTGGCCTGCGGTGCAAGCCGGCGAGGTCGAGGCGATTGTGAGCAACGCCTCAGGCTGCGGTGCCATGGTCAAGGATTGGGCACACCTGCTGCGCCATGAGCCCGCGTATGCCGAAAAATCCGCACGCATCAGCGCCATCACCCGGGACCTGAGCGAACTGCTGCCCACGCTGCTGCCAGAGCTGGTCGACAAGCTGCAAGGCCAGGTGCAGATTCCGGCGCAGCCCATGGCCTACCACCCACCGTGCACGCTGCAACACGCCCAAAAACTCAAGGGCGTGGTGGAGGCCAATCTGGCCAAGCTGGGTTTTCAGCTGACTACCGCGCGCACCGAGTCACACCTGTGCTGCGGCTCTGCGGGCACCTATTCGGTGTTACAGCCTCAGCTGTCCAAAACCCTGCGGGATAGAAAATTGAAAGCACTGGACGAAGCCGTGGCGCAGCCTGCAGCCATTTTGTCGGCCAATATCGGCTGCATTACGCACCTGCAAAGCGGCACCAGCGTGCCCGTGCGGCACTGGGTGGAGGTGCTAGATGAAGCGCTCCACGCATAAGTTCTGTGCAGGCATAGGACTTGGGCTTCACGCGGAACGCGCAATGCTGGCATCATCGCGGCTTTGATTTTTTCTGCATTGCCTGCAAGCACATGACCGAATCTGTGTCCACCACCGTTGAAAACGCTGCACCTGCCGCAGCCACCCCTGCGCGCGCAGATCGCCGCCCCAACCACCGTGGTGGCCGTGGCCGCGCGGAGTCCAATGCCAAGCCCGCAGCACGCCCTGCGCGTGAATTGCACCCTGTGCTGGTGCAGCTGGCACAGCTGCACCCCGTGCTGTTTGGTGAAACCGTGCTGCCGCTCAAGCGCGGCATCTTCCAAGACCTGCTGGCTGCACACGGTGAGGCGCTGGACAAGGCCGGGCTGAAAGTGGCCCTGTCCATCCACACCCGCTCGACCCGTTACCTGAACGCGGTGGCGTCGGGCGCAGCGCGCCATGATTTGCAGGGCAATGTGGTGGAAGCCATGGCCCCTGAGCATGTGTTCCACGCCCTGGTGGAAGTGTTCAAGCGTAAGAAGCCCCGTGATGGAGAAGACCTGCAGGCCAAGCTGCGCCGCCGCATGGGCACGGCTTTCCTGGAGTCGGGGATGTCCCGCGAAGCCTATCTGGCGGTCGTGCAGGTGCGCGATGAAGCCACCCAGGCACTGCTGGATGCCGCTTTGGCGGAAATCGCCGAACAAGATGCCAAGGCCGAAGCCGTAGAGCGTGCTTACGTGGCCAGCGGATCGGGCGATGTGCGCGCCTTTGCCGACATGTACGGGATGAACGCTCACCTGGTGATGCGCCAGCTGCACCGCGCCAAGCAATTGCAGGCCGCACAGGCGCAATAAGCCACCCCGGGTGGTCGCCAACCAAAAAAGGGGCCTACAGGCCCCTTTTTTTATGCGGCGCTGGCAGGCGCTTGCAAAGCGGCTTCCAGTGCGGGCACCAGGCTTTGCGGCGTGTCTTTGGGGGCAAAGCGCTGCAACACCTGGCCGTCGCGGCCGACCAGGAATTTGGTGAAATTCCACTTGATCATTTCCGTGCCCAGAATCCCCGGTGCCTGCGCCTTGAGCCAGGCAAACAAGGGGTGGGCCTGGCTGCCGTTCACGTCGATCTTGGCCATCATGGGAAAGTCCACCCCGTAATTGCGCAGGCAGAAGCTGGCAATGTCGGCGTTGCTGCCCTTGTCCTGCTGACCGAACTGGTTGCAGGGAAAGCCCACAATCACCAACCCTTGCGCGGCATAGCGCTGGTGCAGCTGCTGCAGCCCTTCGAGCTGCGGCGTAAAGCCACAGGCGCTGGCGGTGTTGACCACCAGTACCACCTGGCCCCGGTAGGCAGTCAGGGGTTGGGTGTGTCCGTCGATGCTGGTGGCGGTGAAGTCGTAGAAGCTGGACATGAAGGCCTCTTGGCAGGGGGAGGGGGAAGTGCCTATCTTGCCACCAGCGCACACCGGGCGGGTGGCTGCCTGTCGCCCCGCGCCGTCTGCCGTGGTTTGAAAGCCGGACGGAAGTGGAGTAGATTTTGCCCATCAGCCACACAGAAATGAGGTGAGAGATGCAGCGAGGCTTACTCCCCAACCTGCTGGAAGACGGAATACCCACGCTGGTGCTGGCGGCCGTGGTGCTGCTGGGCGGCATGGGCTATGGGTTCTACGTGGCCCACCAGCGCCCTGCGACCCCGGTGCCGGAGCTGCAACCCAGCCCCATGGCGCCGGACAACCCAATGCCGCCCACCGGCCTGATGCAGCCCGCAGGCGCCGCGGCGGTGGCTGCCCCTGCAGATGGGGGCTGAGGGCTCAGGCATCAGGCATCAGGCATCAGGCATCAGGCATCTCCCCCCACGGGCCACATACGGTTCCACACACACGGCCCCGCCGCAGCGGGGCTTTTTTGTGCCGGTGTGGCGCACGCGCATGCGCTCAGCGCTTGTGGTTTTGCAGCACGGTGAGCAGCGCACCGCCGATGATGAGCACGCCGCCCATCAGCATGCGCGGTGTCAAGGTGGTGGCGCCCAGCAGCCAGGCAGAGCCACTGGCAAACAGCACTTCCGACAGCATGATCAGCGAGGTGGTGCCGGTTGGCACGCGGGCGGCGCCATATTGCAGCGCCCAGGAGCCAATGGCCACCAGCACGGCCATGCCCAGCGCGCACGCCAGCCACACCGTATCCGGCGCGGGAATGGCCGGGAAGTACCCCTGCGCGTAGCCCACGCAGGCGGTGATCAGGCCCACCACCATGCAGCCGATGAACATGGCCAGCACCCGCGCCATGCTGGGCGTGTGCAAGCTGCGGCGCAGCAGCACATTGCTGCAGGCAAAGCACAGGCCACCGAACAGGGCCAGGCATTCGGGCAGACCGATGCCTGCGCTCAGGCTGCCGATGCTGGCCCCTTGGGGAACGATCACCAGCGCCATGCCGCTGAATGCCAACACCAGGCGCAGCAGACCGGCGCCGGTGGGGCGCTCGCCCAGAAAGCGCCAGGCCAGCAGTACCGTCCAGGCGGGCATCAGATAGAACAGCAAAATCACGCGCACCACATCGCCGGTGGAGGCCGCCGTGTTGAACGACACATTGGTCAGCCCGGACGACAGTGCCAGCAGCCACAGCACGGGGTGCGCCCCCAGTGCCCGCCAGATGCCGCGTGCGCACAGCAGCGTGATCGCGGTCAGCAGGCCGTAAATCAGGCTGGTGGCCCAGGGGGCGACCAGGCCATGGGCATGCATGGTCTGAAACGGCCACCAGGCCAGGCCCCAGACCATGGCGTTGAACAGCAAGGACAGGTAGGGCAGCGCAGAATGCATGGTCAAAAACAGTTCCAGCGCAGGTGGTGCCTGCGCTGGAAGCTATGAATATTGTTTTTAGTGAAGGTGGTCGCTGCGCGCGATGCTGAGCAGGCGCCGCACCTCGCCGCCGTGGTTGCGGCAGTTGTACAGGTACCAGCGGCGGATCAGCCACATGGTGAACGCCACAATCAGGCCAAAGCCGGTGATGGCGCCGTAGGCCGACAGGCCCCACATGGTCGAGAGGCTGTACAGCGCGCCCAGGCCCAGAATGCAGGCCTGCTCATTGAAGTTCTGCACGGCAATGGAGCGGCCCGCGCCCATCAGGTTGTGGCCGCGGTGCTGCAACAAGGCATTCATGGGCACCACCAGGAAGCCACCCAGACCACCCAGCACGATCAGAAAGGGCACAGCCACCCACAGGTTGCTGATGAAGTTCATGCAGATCACCAGCAGGCCCATGGCAATGCCCATGGGAATCACACGGGTGGCGTGCTGCAGGCTCATGCGCATCGATGCCAGCACCGCACCCGCTGCAGTGCCAATGGCCACCACGCCCACCAGTGCGGACGCATCGGTGGTGCCGTAGCCCAGCGCAACGGCAGCCCAGGCCAGCACGATGTAGCGCAGATTGCCCGATACACCCCAGAACAGCGTGGTGGTGGACAGCGAGATTTGTCCCAGCTTGTCGCCCCACAGACGACGGTTGCAGTGCCAGAAGTCGGGCAGCAGGGCCAGGGCGTTGGCAGCCAGGCCCTTGCTGGCATCGGTGCGCAAAGGCACGAGCGGCGCGCTGGTGCGCGGAATGCGCAGATTGAAGCAGGCGGCCAGCGCATACACAAACACCAGCACGCCGATGGCGGCTTCGGCCGCGCTTTCCACGCCCGGAATACCCAGGGCCAGCAGATGCTGGGAAATGGCAGGTCCCACCAATTGGCCACCCAGCAGCACGCCGAGGATGATGGAGGTGATGGTCAGCCCTTCGATCCAGCCGTTGGCCTTGACCAGCTGCGAGGCGGGCAGCAACTCTGTCAGGATGCCGTACTTGGCCGGCGAATAGGCCGCAGCGCCCAGGCCCACCACGGCGTAGGCCAGCAGCGGGTGGTGGCCAAACAGCATCAGCAAGCAGCCCACCACCTTGATGGCGTTGCTGATGAACATGACGCGCCCTTTGGGCAGTGCGTCGGCAAAAGCGCCGACAAACGGCGCAAGCACGACGTAGAACAGCGCAAACATAGGAACCAAAGCGGCGCTTTGCCACTCGGGAGCTCCGCCAGTGCGCAGCAGCTCAACGGCTGCAACGAACAAGGCGTTATCGGCCAGCGAGCTGAAAAACTGCGCTGACATGATGGTGTAGAAACCGCGCTTCATGAAATGCTGACGTGTCCCGGCCCACAGGGGGCAAGCGCACGGTAATGGTTGTCCCAGTGGCAAACGACTGGCGGTTATATCACGCAGACCTTAGCCACAAGTGCCAGAATGGACGATGTTTGTTATCGCCTAATTTGCTTGTCATGCCGCGTCCCATCCTTGCCACCATCCATCCCCAGGCGATTCGCCACAATCTGGAACGTGTCCGACAGGCGGCGCCAGACGCCAAGTTGATGAGCATGGTCAAGGCCAATGCCTATGGCCATGGTTTGGAGAATGCCTTTGCAGGCCTGCGCGCCACCGACGGCTTTGCCGTGCTGGAGGTGGCCGAGGCCCAGCGCCTGCGTGCGCTGGACTGGCGTGGCCCCATTTTGCTGATTGAGGGCGTGTTTGACGCACGCGACCTGGAAATGTGCTCGCGCCTGGGCCTGTGGCACACGGTGCACTGCGACCAGCAGATCGACTGGCTGGCGGCCCACAAAACCCAGGTGCCCCACCGCGTGTTCCTGAAAATGAACAGCGGCATGAACCGCCTGGGCTTCACGCCCGAGCGCTACCGCGCCGCCTACGCACGCCTGAATGCGCTGCCCCAGGTGGAAGAAATCTCCTTCATCACCCACTTCAGCGATGCCGATGGCCCGCGTGGCACCGCCCACCAACAAGCCGTGTTTGCGCAGACCACGGACGATCTGCCTGGTGAGCGCACGCTGTGCAACAGCGCCGCCGCCTTGCTGCAAGGAACGGACGAAAAGCTGCGCGGCGACTGGGTGCGCCCCGGCATCGTGCTGTTTGGCAGTGCGCCGGATTACCCGGCGCACACGGCCCAGGACTGGGACTTGAAGCCCGCCATGACGCTCAGCGCCCAGATCATTGGCACCCAGCACGTGCAGCCCGGCGGCACCGTGGGCTATGGCTCTACCTTCACGGCCACCGAAGCCACGCACGTCGGCGTGGTCAGCTGCGGCTATGCCGACGGCTACCCGCGTGTGTGCGGCACCGGCACGCCGGTATTGGTAAACGGTGTGCGCACACGCCTGCTGGGCCGCGTGAGCATGGACATGCTGTGTGTGGATCTGACCCCCGTGCCCGGTGCTGGCTTTGGCTGCGAAGTGGTGCTGTGGGGCCAGTCGCCCACCAGCGGTGCCGTGTTGTCGATCGACGAAGTGGCTGCCGCTGCAGGCACCACCGGTTACGAGCTGATGTGCGCTGTGGCGCCGCGCGTGCCGGTGGTCAGCGATGAAGCGCCGCTGCGCAAATAGGCTTTTTAAAAAAGAGAGCGCGTTGCGCTGGTCAATGCTGCATACCAGATGGTTTTTTACCTGATGTGCAAGTGGAGTAAGCGCAAGAAGCTCTCTTTTTAGTGAAATTGCCCAGGCAGCGCGGGCCTGCCAAGCCGGCCCCGATATAGTCGCTGCCATGGCCAAAGACAAAACCATCTACACCTGCAATGCCTGTGGCGGCACGACCCCGCGCTGGTTGGGCAAGTGCCCCAACTGCGGTGCTTGGAACAGCCTGATCGAAAGCGTGCCTGAGGCCGCATCCGGCGGAAAAAACCGCCTGAGCGCACCGCAAGGCTATGCGGGCATGGCCAATGCCCAGCCCGTCACCCCCTTGTCGGCCATTGAGGCCCAAGACGTGGCGCGCACGCCCAGCGGCATTGAAGAGCTGGATCGCGTATTGGGCGGCGGGGTGGTCGAAGGCGGGGTGGTGCTGATTGGCGGCGACCCTGGCATTGGCAAATCCACCTTGCTGCTGCAGGCCATGGACGCGTTGCAGCGCGCGGGCTTGCCCACGCTGTATGTGACGGGTGAGGAAAGCGGTGCCCAGGTGGCGCTGCGCTCACGCCGCTTGGGGATTGATGGCAGCCAGGTGAACCTGTTGGCCGAAATTCAGCTCGAAAAAATTCTGGCGACGGTGGAGGCCACGCAGCCCGCCGTGGTGGTGATTGACTCCATCCAGACCATGTATTCCGACCAGCTTACCAGCGCGCCCGGCTCGGTGGCGCAGGTGCGCGAATGCGCTGCGCATTTGACGCGCATGGCCAAAAGCACGGGCGTGACGGTGATTCTGGTGGGCCACGTGACCAAGGAAGGTGCGCTGGCCGGCCCGCGCGTGTTGGAGCACATGGTGGACACGGTGCTGTACTTTGAAGGCGACACGCACAGCCCGCACCGCCTGGTGCGGGCCATCAAAAACCGCTTTGGCGCGGTGAATGAGATTGGCGTGTTCGCCATGACTGAAAAAGGCCTCAAAGGGGTGAGCAACCCCAGCGCCATCTTCCTGAGCCAGCATTCCGAGCCGGTACCCGGCAGCTGCGTGATGGTGACGCTGGAGGGCACGCGTCCGCTGTTGGTGGAAATTCAGGCGCTGGTAGACAGTTCAGGCCCTGCGCCGCGCCGCCTGTCGGTGGGTTTGGACAAAGACCGCCTGGCCATGCTGTTGGCCGTGCTCAACCGGCATGCTGGCGTGGCCTGTGCCGACCAAGACGTATTTGTGAACGCCGTGGGCGGTGTGCGCATCAATGAACCTGCGGCCGACTTGGCGGTGATGCTCTCCATTACCAGCAGCTTGCGTGGCAGGGCCTTGCCCAAAGGCTTTTTCGCGTTCGGCGAGGTGGGCTTGGCCGGTGAGGTGCGCCCCGCACCGCGCGGGCAAGACCGCCTCAAGGAAGCTGCCAAGCTGGGCTTTACCGTGGCTGTGGTGCCCAAAGCCAATGTGCCCAAAAAAGCCATCCCTGGTCTGAAGATTCACGCTGTGGAGCGCGTGGATGAGGCCATGCAGATCGTGCGCGGGCTGGATTAACCCTTGGGCATACGCACTGCCCGCAAGCCATGAAATCCAGCAAGACCCGACAATAAGGCCTATGAATATGCGCAATATTGTGGTTCCTTTGGGTTTGGCGGTCCTGATTTACTTCGCCTTCGATTCACTGGGTTGGAAGGGTTTGGCGGCGGTGGGTGGGGGCATCATGATGTGGCTGCTGCTGCACTTCACCCGCCTGATGACGGTGATGCGCCGTGCCTCGCAACGCCCCATGGGCTATGTGGGCAGCGCCGTGATGCTCAACGCCAAGCTCAAGCCCAAAGTCAATCTGATGCACGTGGTGGCCATGACCCGTTCCTTGGGTGTACGCCTGTCCGAAGAAGGTCAGGATCCGGAGATCTACCGCTGGACAGACGGCAGCGATTCGCACGTGACCTGTGAGTTTGTGCAAGGCCGCTTGATGAAGTGGACGCTGGAGCGCCCCAAGAAAGCTGAACAGAACGTTACGGACAGCAACGCAAGCGCAGCGTGAACCTTTAAAATCGGCGCCAAGCGTGGTGGGCGCAGTGCGTCCGCCCCCGATTTAAAGTTTACGCAGCCTGCATGTACGGGCTGCCTCCACCTGTGAGAGAGACACCCACCATGAGCACTTCTGCCGTCGTCGAACTGGATGCCAAAGACCTGAACCAGCAAGGCGGTGTTTACTGCCCCAGCCCCAAGGCCGATATGAAGCTGTGGAACAGCCACCCCAAGGTGTATATCGATGTGGCCCACCACGGTGAAGGCAAGTGCCCGTATTGCGGGACGGTGTACCAGCTCAAGGCTGGGGAAGTGTTTGCCGGAGGACATTGAGGCGAGAGGACACCGTGAACAGTGCCGCAGGCTATAAAGCCTTGCGGCTTTTTTATGGGCCGGGGTAAATGGGAGTGTAGGTATGGCTGAGAAAGGCCAAAAGCGTGCTACGTTGACGGTGGCGGTGTTGACGCTGAATGAAGAGAAGCGCATTGGTAGATGCTTGCAGAGCGCACGCTTCGCAGATCAATTACTGGTCGTTGACAGCGGCAGCTCCGATGCGACAGTGACTATTGCCCAGGAAATGGGGGCGGAAGTCCACAACTATCCGGATTGGCAAGGCTTTGCCGTGCAGCGCAATCGACTCCTCGCCCATGCCACGGGGGACTACATCTTCTTTTTGGATGCTGATGAAGAAATGTCAGCTGAATTTCAGCAAGAGCTCCAAAACATCATTGCCGGTAATGCAGAAGCAGTGTGGCGTATTAAGTGGCGCATGGTGGCGTTTGGCCGTGAGTTGAAGTATCTGCGCTCCATCTCCCGTGTGGAACGCTTGTTTGTGCGAAAGACCGTGAGTCACTTTATTGGTGTTGTGCATGAAGAAGCACAGGTGGTTGAAGATATGCCAAGGCACACCATCGATGTGCCATTGCTGCACCACTCGCGCAGCACGGTGCACGACAGTCTGCAAAAACTCACGCAATACGCCATGCTGGGAGCCGCTAAAAGGGCTGAGAAGAAAAAAAAGGGCGGTGTGGTACGTGGCCTTATTTCATCGACCAACATGTTTATTAGGGTGTATTTTTTGAATTTTGGATTTCTGTGTGGTGGCGCAGGATTCCTATACAGCACATTCATTGCTCTTGAAGCATTTTTTCGTTATGCCATCTTGGGTTATGACCATGAATTCGCAGTCAACGTGAAGCGCTGATGGTGTCGTATATGTTGTGTTCGGGTAGGTAGTAAGTATGGATTTCTCTCGCATTCAACGTACTGCGTTTAGTTTTTGCGCATGTCTGTTTTTTGCCTTGTCTTTGGCAGTGCCTTCGGGGTATTCGTATGGTGCAGCAGGCATGTCGTTATTGGCTATTGGAGGGGTGGTCGTGTTGCGGCACGAGAAAATTTCGCGGAAAACATGGCTGCTTTTTGGGATCATGCTGGTTATGGGCCTGACGTGGGGCTTTAGCTTTGACACTGTCTTTTCTTTAACGGGCTCTGATTTGTGGCCGCGATACTGGCTTGCGGCCCTGGCATTGGTCATAGGAAGTGTTTGGGGCGTAACACCGCGCGCAGTGCTCTATGGCTTGGCTGTAGGTGCTTTGGGTGCTCTTGGCGTAGCGGCTTACCAATATCTTGCCTTGGGCTGGGTGAAGGCCACGGGGCATACGAATGCAATCCAATTTGGCGGTATTGCGATGTATTTGGGCATGGCTGTTTGGGCAATTTCGCTTTTTTCCAAGCAGCGCGTATGGGTAGTAATCGTCCTGTGGGCTGTTGGCGCTTGTGGGGTGCTGGCCTCCTTGATGTCCGAGACGCGAGGGGCGTGGGTGGTCGCACCTTTAATGATGCTGTGCATGCTGGTGGTTTTGTTCCAGCAAGGCAAGGCTCGGCTGGCTTGCGGTGCACTCATCGCGGCGTTGGTGCTGATGGCTGCGGTGATGATTCCTTACGGCGAAAAAATCGGCGGTAGAGCGCAGCAAGCTTTTGTGCAGCTGGAGCTGTATTTGCAAAATCCGGAGCAAGGTGTGAGAGCTTCAATTGGGCAGAGACTGGAGCAGTGGCGCATTGCACTGCAGATGATTGAGCGCTCACCGCTGACGGGTTGGGGGACGCGGGGGGTCGTGGCGCAGAAGCAAGCGCTGGTGGATCAGGGTGCCGCACATCCATCCATCATGAAGTATGAGCACGCGCATAACGAAATCATCGATATGTTGGTCAAGCGTGGCGCTTTGGGCGGGGCTGCCCTGCTGCTTTTTTATCTGATTCCACTATGCTTGTTTTGGCCTACGCATAAGCGTTTGCGGTTGGTGGCGGAGCCAATGCGACCAACAGCCTTGGGAGTTCGGATGGCCGCTGCGCTTTTGCCTATTGCCTACTTTGGCTTTGGTTGGACGCAAGTATTTTTTGCTCACAACAGTGGCAATATGTTTTATTTATTTTCGATTGTTGTTTTTTGGGGTGCGTTGCAATCTATTGAGCGCAGTTACCAAGCGTCCTAAATCAAAAGCCAGTGCGCGCACTGGCTTTTCTCTGGTTGGAGCTCAAAGTTTCAAGTCATACCCCACCGTTATCGGTGCATGGTCTGAAAACTTCTCGCCTTTGTAGATGGCCTCAGCCTTGGCCAGGGCTGCTATTGCAGGGGTAGCCAAGTGGTAATCCAGTCGCCACCCCACGTTGTTGGCGTAGGCTTGGCCTCGGTTGCTCCACCATGTGTAGCACGCATCGGTGGTGTCAGGCTGCAGGCAGCGGTAGACGTCTTTGACGCCTCCCGTTTCGGTGTCGGCCAGCAACATGTCCATCCAGGCGCGCTCTTCGGGGGTGAAGCCGCTGTTCTTCTGGTTGCCACGCCAGTTTTTCAGGTCTTCCTTGCGATGCGCAATATTGATGTCGCCACACAGCACAAATTCACGTTCCCCCTTCATCTGCATGAGGTGGGCATGCATTTTTGCCAGAAAGCGAAACTTGGCCGCTTGCCGCTCTTCACCCGATGAGCCGCTGGGGAAGTAGCTGCTGATGATGGAGAGCTTGCGGTTGGGCGTATCAAAACGGGCTTCCACATACCGTCCCTCGGCATCAAACTCTTCGGGGTCAAAACCCGCGATCACATCACTGGGCTCGTGGCGGCTGTAGATGCCTACGCCTGAATAGCCTTTTTTCTGCGCAAAATGGAACACACCGCGCATGCCTGCCAGAGTGTCAAATTTGCCTGCAATATCCGCAGCCTGGGCTTTGACTTCTTGCACGCAAATACAATCCGGGCCGGTCGCCGCACTCCATGCCTCCACACCTTTGGATGCGGCAGAGCGGATGCCGTTGAGGTTGAGGCTGGTCAATTTGAAAAGGGAAGAATCCATGTCTATCAGTGGCGCGCAACAGAAACAGAACGATCAATTGGCGCAAGAGTTTGTGCAGTTTGCCGTAGACGCAGGCGTGCTGCGTTTCGGTGAATTCAAGACCAAGGCCGGGCGACTGAGCCCTTATTTCTTTAACGCTGGCTTGTTCGACGACGGTGCCAAGATGGCCCGTTTGGCCGAATTCTATGCAAAAGCTATTGTGGCCAGCGGTATGGAGTTCGATATGGTCTTTGGTCCCGCCTATAAAGGTATTCCGCTGGCGGCCACTGTGGCCGTCGAATTGGCACGTATGGGCAAGAATGTGCCATTTGCCTATAACCGCAAAGAAGCCAAAGATCACGGTGAAGGCGGCACCTTGGTGGGGGCACCACTGCAAGGTCGCGTGCTCATCATCGATGATGTGATGAGTGCAGGGACCGCGGCACGCGAATCCATTGCCCTGATTCAGGCTGCGGGGGCTACGCCACATGCGGTAGCGATTGCACTGGACCGCCAGGAGAAAGCCACAGAGAATGGCAAAGACGTAGATCACAGCGCCGTGCAATATGTGCGCAACCAGCTGGGCCTGCAGGTCTGTGCCATTGCGGCACTGTCTGATCTGCTGGCTTATCTGGGGTCACGAGGGGGCGAGGGCGAGATGGTGCAGCACCACGAGCGTGTGCTGGCTTATCGCCAACGCTATGGAGTGAACGACTAAAACATTCATCACCGTATGCGGTTGGCATTACACCTTGGGTCTTGTATCTTTTGCAGTGTGGCGTTAACCGCTCCGGTGATGGCGCAGCCCGCGTCGAAATCGAATATTTACACCTGTGTCGATGCGTCCGGGCGGCGTATCACGGCAGACCGGCCCATTCCCCAATGCGCGGACAGAGAACAGCGGGTGTTAAGTCCTTCGGGGATTGAACGCAGCCGCTTGGGGCCAGCACTGACGGAAGCGGAGATGGCGCAGCGCTTAGAGCAGCGCCGCAGCGAACAGCTGGTACAGCAACGCTTGCAAGAGCAGCGCCGCCGGGATGCCGCCTTGCTGGCGCGTTACCCTGCCAAAGCGGTGCATGACGCAGCGCGCCGGGATGCACTGGTGCAAACGGAGGAAATGCAAACCTTGGCGCACCAGCGTTTGCAAGAGCTGGACAAAGAGCAGCAGCGCATAGATCAAGAGTTGCAGTTTTACCGGCAAGACCCGAGCAAGATCCCCGCGCGCTTGCGCGCCTCTGTGCAGGATGTCGAAAAAGCCCGCCAAGATCAGCGTGCCTTGTTGGGCGCTCAGGCGGATGAGGCACAGCGCATTCACAAGCGCTTTGATGCCGATTTGCAGCGGCTGCAGCCGCTGTGGAAATCGCAGCGTCCTGCCGAGAGTGCGCCTCAGAGCGCAGAACTTTAAGCGCCCCCCACATCCTCGGCCTAGCGCTGACTTTGCGCTTAAAGCGCTTCCCAGACCGTATCACCCCCAGCGCTGGAGGGCTGCGGCGCAATGCCAAGCAGCGCAGCGTGGCGTCGCAAAACTTGCTCAAACTGCAGCGCATCATGGTTGGTCGGCTCACCTTGGTGGTAGTCCGTGGCGAGCTGCGAAGTCGTAAAGCTCATGACGCCAAACTTTTGTACGGCATGGCGCAGTTTGTCCAGGTTGATGGGGGCGGGGGTTGTCATAGGCAACGATCCTCATAAATGGAGAGACAGCATTGCCCTCAATGTGGCATGGCTTGCGCTGTGGCACAAGAGGTAAGTCACAGAGGGCGATGGCACCCCTGTGCATGTGCGACCCGCATCAGTCTTTTCTTGCGTTTGGGCAGTTGGTCAGAGTGAGACGCCTATGCCGATGCCTTTGTCCGCGTGCATGACACACGCAGGTCTCCAGCCCATTGTGCAATCTCCAAATCAACGTACTTTTGCTTACACGCGGCAGCGCCAAGCACTCGCTACCGGATGGTGCCTGCAGCCGACATGGCGTGAGGGGCGGTGCTGGGAAAGTAGCTCTAACTGCTCGACCGCGTGCGAGCAGTGCGTCTTTGCATGTAGGTCCTGGTAATGATTTTTATTGCGCTGATAGTTGGTTTCTTTGAAGTTAATTGTTAAGACTTGTCTAGATTTTGCAATTTGCGTGTTTGTCTGTCGCATTTTGCGGCGTCTTTGTCATAACCTGATGGCACCCCAAAATTTGGAATACAAGCGGTTGTACGCGCTGTACCCAGTGCACCTGGCTTTTGCATGAACTCGCTAGAAACTCTTTTCCCGTTTGTCAGCGTTCCCCTCCTTTTTGTGCTCTTGGGAGCGGGGTTGCTGGTGGCCTGGATGCTGCGTCGTACCCACCGTGAACTGCTTTGGCAGGCCGCCTGCATGTGGCTGCTGGCCTTTGCCTATGCCATGTCGGCAGAAAGCTGGGTGCACTGGCCTTCGCACATCGTGGTGGCCTGGACGCTGTGGTGCGCTGCATGGGCGGCTGCGCAGGCGATTTCCCTGCGCTATGGCCAATCTGTCAAAGCCTATATCGCCGTGCTCTGCTCGGTCTTGATGCTGTGCATGTCCTGGCTCAGTGCGGTGGCGGAGTGGCCGGCATACACGCATGGCATGCTGGGGGCACTGGCACTGGGGCTGATCTTGGCGCATGTGCTGCCTTCGGTGTGGCGCAGTGCACCACGCCACCGCGCCGATCAGGTGCTGCGCAGCACCTACAGCGTTGTCACCGTGTTGCTGCTGGGTCTGCCGTGGCTGTCTGACCATGCTTTGTCCGCTTGGTTGGGGCTGTGGATGGCATTGGGTTTGAGCGCCTGCATGGCCGTATGTGTGTGGTGCGATACGGCTACCAAACCCCGTACCGCCCAATACCGCGAAGCATCCACCCAGATGCTGAACCGCGCAGGCCTGGATGCTGTGTGCAGCGGTGCACTGGCCGAACATGGCATCACCGTTGTTGTGCTGTGTGAGTTCAAACCCGCCGCGCGTTCGGGCAAGTCTGCGTTCAGCCACAAAGCGGCGCTGCGCGCATTTGCGCAGCTCTTGCAGAACTCGGTGCGCGAAGGTGATTGGCTGGCACGCACTGGCGCAGAAGAATTTGTACTGGCACTGCGCCAGATGGATATGGAGCAAGCGCAGGCCCTCGTGGCACGCCTTCAGCTGGCCATGCCCCGTTCGCCGGGGCTGGAGCGCTACACGGCCAGCTTTGGCATGGCGCAGGTGCAGGAGGCAGATTCCATGGATGTGGCGCTGCACCGTGCCGATGTGGCGCTGTACCAGACCAAAGAAGAAAACGTGCGCAGCGAGCACCTGGCCAGCGCTTTCTAAAGCGGCCTTGCGGCAGGCCGTACGCCTGTCCCTTGATATGGCCTGGGAGGCAGCGATGCAGTCGCTCTCCCTCCCCCAACCTCTGCCTGGAGACGGGCCGAGGTTTTTTTCTTGGGGTGGCAACAAGCCTGCCTTCCAGCCCTTGCAGCGGCGTGCCACGGGAAGCAGAGGACCTCTTAAGTTAGCGTTTGCAACAATTAGTTACTACTTGATTTGCGTCAATCTCTGCAGGCGGTGATGTCGATACGCTCCAGCGCTATTTCCATCAAGCCTTGCGCTTGGTCAGCATGCATGCGCGCAGATGCATGCTGGCGCGTGCTACTTACACGACCACGCCTCCCCCATGCGCGCCCCGCACAAAGAAAGAGCGGCCTTTGCAGGCCGTGCAGGAGAGATCGCTATGCACATCGGACAACGTTTCTGGCGCCGCCAAGGCTTGGGCGCCAAACTGGCCATCACCAATTTTGTCTGGGTAACGTCGATCCTGGCGCTGCTGGTGCTGGGTATTGCATGGGGTGTTAGTCAGTCCTTGCAGCGCAGAATGCATGGGGAAATGCAGCAAGGCGTGCAGATGCTGCTGAATCTGGTCGAGTCGAATGACAAAGACCTGCGCCAGCGCACGCAGTATTTGGCCGACAGCCTGTCCGCCAACCTGCCGGGCACATTCAGCCTCGACACCACAGGGGCCGAGCCGCTGCTCAGCCTCAACGACGAGGTGCTCAACGGCAACAATGCGCGCATTCAGGCCTTTACGCGCACCACGGGGGCGGTGGTCACGCTGTTTGCCGCGCAGGGCAGCGCCGACTTTTTGCGCATTGCCACCACGCTGAAGAACGACAAGGGCGAAACCGCCGTGGGTACGCTGCTGGATCGCGCCCACCCCGCGTATGCCGCCGTTCAGGCTGGGCAAAGCTATATGGGGCTGGCCACGCTGTTTGGCCGCCAGTACATGACGCATTACCGCCCGCTCAAGGATGCCCGTGGCCAAACCGTGGGCATGGCCTTTGTGGGGCAAGATTTTTCTGAGCTGCTCAACAACCTGAAGGCGTCGGTCCGCGCCCTGAAAGTCGGGTCGGGTGGCTACTACTTTGTGCTGCGTGCAGAAGATGGCCCCCAGCGTGGCCAACTGGTGGTGCACCCCGCCCAGGAAGGCGGCAACATCAGTGACGCGCAGGACAGCGATGGTCACTTCTTCATCCGCGAGATGCTCGATCGCAAGCAAGGTGCCATTGCCTACCCCTGGCGCAACCCCGGTGAAAGCTTTTCGCGCAGCAAGCTGGCGGTGTTCGGCCACTATGCGCCGTGGAACTGGGTGGTCGCCTCCAGCGCCTACACCGAAGAGTTTGTGGCCGAAACCCGCAGCCTCATCCTCACATTTGCGGGCATGGGGCTGCTGGCCATGCTGGCGCTGGCAGGCATTTGGATGTGGCTGATCCGCCGCATGATCGTGCGCCCGCTGGCGCAGGCCAGCCAGATGGCGGACGCGATGGCGCAGGGCGATCTGACCGTGCACATCCAGAGCCAGCGTCAGGACGAAATTGGCCACCTGCTGACCGCCATGAACAACACCAACGTAGGCCTGACCCGCGTGGTGCGCGCAGTCAACGAGCAGGCACACAGCGTGGCCATGGCCAGTGCAGAAATCGCCCAGGCCAATATGGATCTGGCCAGCCGCACCGAAAGCGAAGCCAGCGCGCTGGAGCAAACTGCGGCCGCGATGGAAGAGCTGGGCTCCACCGTGGCCCACAACGCCGACCATGCGCAGTCGGCCGATCAGCGCACCCGCGAGGCCCAGCGTGTGGTCACCGAAGGTGGCGATGCGGTGCGCAAAGTGGTGCAGACCATGCAAGGCATTGACGCCAGCAGCAAAAAGATTGCCGACATCATCGGGGTGATTGACGGGATTGCCTTCCAGACCAATATCTTGGCCCTCAACGCTGCCGTTGAAGCGGCGCGTGCTGGTGAGCATGGCCGGGGCTTTGCCGTGGTGGCCGGCGAGGTGCGCGCCCTGGCCGGGCGCAGTGCCGAAGCGGCCAAAGAGATCAAGCAGCTCATCAGCCACAGCGTGCAGGAGATCCATGCCGGCAATCTGCAGGCCGCACATGCGGGCGAGACGATGGAGCAGGCGATTGCCGAGATTCTCAAGGTCACCCAGCTGATCACCGACATCAGCCACGCCAGCGGCGAGCAAAGCAACGGTGTGGCGCAGGTGGCCGAGGCCGTCACCCACATGGACCAGACCACGCAGAAAAACGCGGCGCTGGTGGAGGAAATGGCCGGTGCCACCGAAGGCCTGCGCAAGCAGTCGCAAGAGCTGGTGCACGCTGTGGCCGTCTTCCGGCTGCAGGGCGGCAGTGCCTCTTCGCTGTACACACCACCGGTTGTGCCTGCTGCTGCCGCAGCGCCTGCCACGGCTGCGCAGACCAAGGCCCCCGCACTGGCCCCCAGCCCTGTGGCTAAGTCTGCAGCCAAGCCAGCGCCCGCCGCTGCCCCCGCGGCGCGGCCTGCCAAAGTGCTGGCCACCACGGCCGAGGATGACTGGGAAACCTTTTAAGCACCGCAGCGCCTGAAGGCGCTGGACAGCGCCACCACCCCCAGCCGCTAAGGTCGCTGGGGGTGTTTTTGCATGTTTTGCATCAAAAGTGCCTATAGCGCTTGTGTAGCCAGCGCTTTTAGCTCATGTTTTTGGTGATGACTGGGGCGCCGACTGCGTGCTTGCCGCAGCGGGCAGCGGTTGTGCGTGTGCCTCAAAGTACAGCAGATCAAACCACTGGCGGTGCAGCTGCAGGCTGCAGCGCGAATGCCCAAACTGGTGAAAACCATTTTTCAACAGCACGCGGATGGAGGCCGGATTTTCCGAACGCGCTGTGGCTTCCAGGCGCTGCAGCGCGTGGGTGTGAAAAGCCTTGTGCATCACCAGCTGGACGGCTTGTGAGGCCAGCCCTTGACCGCTGTGTGTGGGGGCAATCCGGTAGCCCAGCGTGGCGCTGTGGAAGTGGGCGTGGCGCACCTGGGTCAGGTTGATGCGGCCCACCAGCTCGCCGCCCACCCAGATCAGGTAGTGAAACGCGTGGCCCGCAGCCTGCTCCAGCAAGGCGGTTTGCAGGGTCTGGTCAAAGCCCTGCGGGGTGTAGAACGTCTCGGGGCGGGCATTGATCCAGCTCTCAAAATACGCGCGGTGCTGGTTCTCAAAGGCCCACAAGGTGGTCGCATCCTGTTCGCGCAGCAAAGTCAGTTCCATGGCAGCCTCCCGCAAGGTGATGGCGCTGATTGTGGTGGCGGGCACCCGTGTTGGGCAAGTGCGATGGGGGCCGGGGTGCGTGTCGGCGGGCGGCACAAGCGCATGCCTGCTCACGCATCCGCGCACAAAAAAAGCGGCTGGCCCGTGCAGGCCAACCGCTGTGTCGTCCCAATCACTGCACGGTGTGCAGCGGTTGGGTGCTGGTTTACAGCGGGTTCTGGTTGTCACCCAGTCGGCGCAGGTGGCGCTCGACGCGGATGCTCATGATCACCAGGACCACCATCACCAGGAAGCTCATGATCACGCTCCACATGGTCAGTTCCAGCGAATCAAAGAAGCGGTCCCACAGGCCTTCGGAGCTGTCTTGGTCATTGGCTGCACGCGAGAAGCTCAGGTCATAGTTGGTCAGCACCATATCCACTAGGCGCGAGACCGTCAGGTTATGCAGCTTGGGGGCCAATGTGGCATCGCTGAGCACCAGTTCGATGGCCTTGGGGGCACCCTTCACGAAAGCAACATACGCCTCTTCGTTATAGATCGCACGGGTTTGCACGGCGCGGTCATACAGCGCGCGGGGCACGTCCACAGGCTCGGTCCAGAACATGGTGTCGCTGCTGCTGCAGCAGGCCGCCTCTGCGGTGGCTTCGGCGGCAGCTTCTGCGCTGTCTTCGCCCGCGCTCAGCAAGCGCTCCATCTTCTCGGCATCGGCTTTTGCTTTGTCGGCCAGCTCCTTGGCAAAGGCTTCAATTTGCGCCTTGGTGGGGGCGGTGTCACCGGCCAGCAGCGGGTTCAGCGGGGCCAGGCCCTGCGACTCGTTGTCTTTCTCGATCTGTTGGTGGTGCTCGGCCTTGGCCGCCACAAAGTTGCGCACCAGCGTGTCTGCCTGCTTGAAGAAGGGGCGCAGCGCGGGATCGCTCAGGCTGTCCTGGAAGGCCACATCGGGCACGCTCAGGCCCATATCGCGCCCGGTTTCTTCCACCACGTATTTCAGATCAGGCTGCACATCACTCCACACCACGCTGCTGCTGGTGTCGTCTTTCTTCTTGCCCACGGTTTTGTCCCAGACATAGGAGGCCATGGCCACCAGGATCAGGACGGCGAACGCCAACAAAACCACGCGCACCAGCTGTACCAGCACTTCTTCCAATTTACGTAACAACGGCATGAGACTCCTTGCGTAGACCGTTTCAGGGGCCACACCCCACGGTGTGGAGCGGGCAACGCGCAGGATTCTAGAAAGGCAAACCGTCTGTCGTACTTATTTACATTTAGCGTGCTGCGGGGTGTTGGGCACCCTCAAACCCAGAAAAAAGCCCCTGGCAATGGACAGGGGCGCAGTGGGTGCACACCCTGGGGGTGTGCGCGGTGGTGGGTTAGCGCACCTGGCGCGCGGCAAAGTGGGCGCGGGGGGCAACATAACTATCTTGGGCCTGCACCAGTTGCAGCTCACGCTGGCCGCTGGCATGGGTGTGCTGCAGCAGCTCAAACATGCTGGCCGTGGTGCGTTCCAGCGCATGCTGGGCCGAGCCGCTTTGGCCAAAGTGCTGGCTGTAATGGGCGGTGAACAGCGCTGCCGTCACGTCGCCCGAGCCATTGGCCTTGAACGGCAAGTGCGGCGTGGCCACCAGCCAGGCACCGGTGGCATCGGCAGCCAGCATCTCTATGGTGCCGGGGGCTGCATCCGGGCGGTGCACACTGGTCACCAGCACGGCGCGTGGGCCCATGGCCATCACCGCATCCACGGCGCGCAGCGTGTCGTCCAGCGTCTTTACCTCCACGCCTGCCAGATAGCCCAGTTCAAACTGGTTGGGGGTGACCAAGTCAGCCTTCGGCACCACGCGCTCGCGCAGCAGCACGGGAATGGCGGGGTTCACAAAGCAACCGGATTTGGCATTGCCCATCACCGGGTCACAGGTGTAGGTGGCGGCTGGGTTCAGCGCTTTGACGCGCGCCACGGTGTCCAAAATGGCATCGGCAATGTCGGCGCCGCCCTGGTAGCCGCTGAGCACCACATCCACCTGCGCCAGCGCACCGCGCTGCTCCATGGCCGCCACGATGGCGCTCACCTCGCTGGCCGGAATGGGCGAGCCGCCCCATTGGCCGTAGCCCGTGTGGTTGGAGAAATTGACGGTGTACACCGGCCACACCTCGTGCCCCAGGCGCTGCAGCGGAAACACTGCCGCCGAGTTGCCAACGTGGCCGTAAGAGACATGGGACTGGATCGAGAGAATATTCATAGCGCAAAGCAGTGGCAGCGCACACAGGCTGCCGGGGCCATCAAATGCAATGCAGCCGATGGTAGCGCTGTGCCCGGTGCGCTGCTGTGCGGGCGCGCAAAAGTGCGCAGGGGCAGTGCGTCAAAACCACCCGGGCGGTGGCAGGTGTTAGGCACATTGCAAGCCAAATTGACCTCTAGCCAAGGTGTAGAAAGCGCTTGCCGCTCTGTTTTTGATGAGCGCTGGGCGCGCTACAGCGGCCCCGGCGGCTGCAGCTGCGGGAAAAACTGCGCATAGCCCGCCATGAACTTCTGCCGCCGGGCGGGGCGCAAGTCCAGCTCCTGCAGCAGCTCGTACTTCTCAATCAGCTGCTTGAACTCCAGGTACGGGCTCTGCGGGTTCTGCGTGGCGGCGTACATCGCAATCGCCTCGAAGGCATCCTGGTTGATGATGGCCTTGAGGATGTTGGCGTAGAACATGCGGTCTTCGTGCGCCGTGTCCGGAAACTTCTGGTCGATGAACCTCAGCATCTCAAACAGGATGGAGATGAAGTGGTCTATCTCGCTGTGGTCCGCCATCAGCTCCCGGCGCGCCGCCTCCAGCGTCTCCTGGCTGCGCGCCTGTGCCATCAGGCGCTGCAAGATGCTGCCCGCGGGCGTATCGCCCTCGGCCTCGTGGTACTCGTTGATCGTCTCGAACGTGCTGTTGTGCAGCTTGAGCAGCGAGAAAAACGTGTTCTCAAACGCATCCAGCCGCTGCGCGGCAATCTGCTCGGTGAACAAGCGCACATTGTTCTCGGCCGCCAGGGTGGACTTTTTCAGCTCCTCCATCGTCGCGTTCAGCTCGCTGCGCTGCAGCCGCAGTGTGAACAGCACCGCCAGGAACGAGAAAAAGCTCAAGATCGGGTTGAGCACACCGCCCAAAAAGTCACCCGACAGGCCCAGCGCTTCTGAGCGGCTCATGCCCTCGCCATGGGGGTTCTCCAGCCAGGTCTGGTAGTTGCTCTCAAAGTCCCAATACGCCTTCAGGTACATCCATGCCGTGCACACCAGCACGCACACGGCGATCAGTTCCATCACATGAAATTTTTGCCATCTTTTTTGCGTCATGGTGGCGGCCTCCTGCTGTGTGGTTGTACGGGGGCGGCAGCGGCGTGGCTATAGGAGACAGGCGTGAGGTCGTGGTTTTAAATGAAATAGGGCGGTGGGGCTGATGCAGCAAGCGCGGGTAGCTACTTCTTTTGAAAACTCTTTTCTGGTTTTGGTGCTGCGTTGTCTTTGATGGCAGAACCGGCTGATCGCGCCGGGGCGAGTTCCTTTCTTTTGCTTCGCCAAAAGAAAGGAACCAAAGAAAAGGCGACCCTGCTGCCCCCGACCCTCCGCGCTGCTACGGGCCACCTCCCGTGCGCGCCCCAGACGGGCCAGCCGCAAACTCGCCTGTGTCCCACAGGCTCAAACAGCGCGTCTGGCTGCTTCCGTCTGGGGCTGTGCGCGGGAGGCGGGGGCAGAAGGGATGAGGGTGTGTTGAGCGCTTGGGGCTTGAGAAAGCTTTTGGGTTGGCGGCTAGGTTTTAAGCCAAATTTGGCGCTAGCGCTTATGTAGCAAGCGCGGGCAGCTACTGCTTTTGAAAAGTTCTTTTCATTTTTGTGCTGCGTTGGGTTTGACGCAGAACCGACTTATCGCGCTGGGCGCGACTAACTTCTTTCGACTCGAGCAAGCCGGTCAGTAAATGGAGTGCGGTAGTAAACGGCTGTCGAAAGATCCAGTTGTGCGTGTGGATGTGATGTGGAAACAGCCACAAGAAATATGAATTAGTGCCGCATTAAAAATTTGTGTGGAAGCACATTCAGTGTGTAAATAAATTTTATTTTTTAGGATTTAATATTTTCAGAAAATTGAAATTGAAAAAAGAAAAATTCTTTGGTTTTTGAAAAGAATTTTTTGTAATTTATTCTTTAAATTGAAATGGTTTTTTATATCTTTCCTTCTCTATTATTTTAAAATCAGTAAAATCTCTTAACCATTTTTCATGAGAATCATCGTTAAATATAATATTTTCATTTGAATTAAATGTGAATTTAGGTGTAGAAATTTTTGTTTTAGCTAAGAAAGAGTGTTTTTCAGAAAGCTGTTCAATATGATTATTTATTATTTTCAATAATTCATTGATAAAAAAAGGAAATCATTTGAGTATAGGTTTGCGGCTTCCATTAGGGTTTTGTACCTGCCATCTGTTCTTCCAGATTTTTCGAGACCATAGATAATAAATTCAGCGGGGATTTCATGGTTGGAGTGGTTTTTAATTTCTAAAAGCATTTCTTCTCTTTTTGAAATCACCTCCGACAAAAGGCGAATCGCATTTTCTCCATGAAGAAAAGCTGAATATCCTTTGGATCCAAGATCTATTTTACTAAAAATAATATTTTTTCCTTCATTAAGCATCGATGCATCAATTACTCCAAAAGACATTAGGTTATTTTTAATTTTTAAAGTTCGTGGCTTTGGGGTAATTTTCCCGTTATTTATAATGAAATTAAATTTCAATTTTCTCTTTGATTCATCTTCAATTATTTTTAATTGAGAAAGAAAATTGTTATATACAGGGGAAAATTATTCTTTTTGAAAGAATATATTTGATTAAAAGAGTGTACAAATATATTAAGTAATATAAATGAAGCGTTTATTTCTTCTTTGCAAGATTCTAATTTGTTTCTTTTGATGGATATTTTTTGTGCAGCATAAGCACCACCAATAGTTCCCGCCGCACTACTGAATAAGGCAAGTAAAACATCTCTGAAAATCGATTCATTGGCACTTATTGGCATTTTTTCTCCTTGGGGGAAATATTTTGTATTCATATAAGTGATATGAGCAAGCAATTTCAATTTTAAAAAATGAATGGACGCCTTCTACCCGTGCCGAGGCGCACAGAGCACAGGGTGGGCAGTTGCACCGCAGGATGCAACTGCTTCGTCATCTGACTGGCCGCAGCTGTTTGAACGAAGCGCTGCAAGCGCGCAGTGAGTTCTGCGGCCCCACCCTGTGATCGAGCACCGCAGGTTGCCCGCTTGGGTTTTGCGCAGCAAAGCCCAAAGGGACACGGGTAGAGGGGTGCACTTCTTTTGCTTACTTTTCTTGTGCAAGCAAGAAAAGTGAGTCGCCGCCGCGCGACAAGCGGCCTCTGTAAGTAAAGACTCAGCTAGAGATAAAAACTAGCCAAATCAGCCCCAAGCCCAATCACACCAAGCGCCAACAGCTATCAAAAACAATAAAAAAGCCTCCCGAAGGAGGCTTGGTATTCGCCAGGCGAAAAAAGGCGGGCTTAAGCCAGCTTGGCCTTCAGCACTTCATTGACCTGGGCCGGGTTGGCCTTGCCCTTAGAGGCTTTCATGACCTGGCCGACCAGGGCGTTGAACGCCTTGTCCTTGCCTGCGCGGTATTGCTCGACGTTGCCGGGGTTGGCGGCAATCACTTCGTCAATGATGGCTTCCAGCGCGCCGGTGTCGTTCATTTGCTTGAGGCCCTTGGCTTCAATCACGGCGTCCACATCGCTGCCTTCACCCGTCCACAGCGCTTCAAACACTTGCTTGGCGGCGTTGTTGGAGATGGTGCCGTCAGAGATGCGGCGGATCAAAGCGGCCAGCTGTTCGCTGGTGACCTTGACGGCGTCCATGCCGATTTCTTCGTTGTTCAGGCGGCGCGAGATTTCGCCCATCACCCAGTTGGAGGCCAGCTTGGGCTGCTCGCAGCCCTTGGCGGTGCGCTCAAAGTACGCGGCCATGTCTTGTGACTGGGTCAGCGTGGTGGCGTCGTACTCGGGCAGCGCGTACTGCTCGACAAAGCGGGCGGCCATGTGGCGGGGCAGCTCGGGCATGTCGCCCTTGACTTGCGCAACCCAGCTGTCGGCCACGACCAGCGGTGGCAGGTCTGGATCGGGGAAGTAGCGGTAGTCGGCCGCGTCTTCTTTGGTGCGCATGGCGCGGGTTTCGCCCGTGTCGGGGTTGAACAGCACGGTGGCTTGCTGGATGCTGTAGCCGTCTTCGATCTGCTCAATCTGCCAGCGGATTTCGTAGTCGATGGCGATTTGCATGTTCTTGAACGAGTTCAAGTTCTTGATCTCGCGGCGGGTGCCCAGCGGCGCGCCGGGCTTGCGCACGGAGACGTTGGCGTCGCAGCGGAACGAGCCTTCTTGCATGTTGCCATCGCAAATGCCGATCCAGGTGACGATCTTGTGCAGCTCTTTGGCGTAGGCCACGGCTTCTTCGGTGCTGCGGATATCGGGTTCGGTCACGATTTCCAGCAGGGGCGTGCCAGCACGGTTCAGGTCAATGCCGGATTCGGTCGGGAACTGGTCGTGCACGGACTTGCCCGCGTCTTCTTCCAAGTGCGCGCGCACCAGGCGCACGGTGTGCTGCTTGTCGCCCACGTAGAAGCTGACTTCACCGCCTTGCACCACGGGAATCTCGAACTGCGAGATTTGGTAGCCCTTGGGCAGGTCAGGGTAGAAGTAGTTCTTGCGCGCAAAAATGCTGCGGGGCGCAATGTGGGAACCGAGGGCCAGTCCCAACTTGATAGCGCATTCCACGGCCTTTTTGTTCATCACGGGCAGCGTGCCGGGCAGGGCCAAGTCCACGGCGCAGGCTTGCGTGTTGGGCTCTGCACCAAAAGCGGTGCTGGCGCGGCTGAAGATCTTCGATTGGGTCGCCAGTTGGGCGTGGGTTTCAAAGCCGATAACGACTTCGTAGCCCTGAATGAGTTTGGCAGTCATGTTCTGTACAAGTCCTTGCTGCAATCAATGCGGTGGCCAGTGCGGGGTGGTAGCCGCCAGAGGTTTGTAGTGTTTTAGGCCTCTGGCGCTGATCCAGCCTACGCTGGCAGCTATGGTTTAGATACCTGCGGGGCGTTGCAGGTGGAAGTCCGTGGCTTGCTGGAAGCGGTGGGCCGCGTTGAGCAACTTGCCTTCGGCAAAGTAGTTGCCAATCAGCTGCAAGCCCACGGGCATGCCACCGGCGCCAAAGCCTGCGGGCAGGCTCAAACCGGGCAAACCAGCCAGCGATGCGGGCAGGGTGAACACGTCGGCCAGGTAGTTGCTGACGGGGTCGGCCTTGCCGCCAATCGCCCACGCGGTGGTGGGCGCAGAGGCACCGGCGATCACGTCGCATTCCTTGAAAGCGGCCTGGAAGTCGTCGGCAATCATGCGGCGAATCTTCTGCGCTTGCAGGTAGTAGGCGTCGTAGTAGCCTTCGGACAGCACATAGGCGCCGATCATGATGCGGCGCTTGACCTCATCGCCAAAGCCTTCGGCGCGGGTCTTTTTGTACATATCGTTCAGATCGGCAAAGTCTTTGGCGCGGTGGCCGAACTTCACACCATCAAAGCGCGACAGGTTGGACGAGGCTTCAGCCGGTGCCAAGATGTAGTACACGGGCACCGACAGCTCGGTGCGGGGCAGGCTGATGGGCACTAGCTTGGCACCCAGCTTTTCGTATTCCTTGAGGGCCGCATCCACGGCGGTGCGCACGTCTGCGCTCAGGCCTTCGCCAAAGAACTCGGCAGGCACGCCAATACGCAGGCCTTCGATGCTGTCGTTGAGCTTCAAGGTGAAGTCTTCGGCAGGCACGTCGATGCTGGTGGAGTCACGGTCCAGATCGGGGCCGCACATCTCGGACAGCAGCAGCGCGCAGTCTTCGGCGCTTTGGCCCATGGGGCCGGCTTGGTCCAGCGACGAAGCGAAGGCAATCATGCCGTAGCGGCTGGCGCGGCCATAGGTGGGCTTGATGCCGGTGATGCCGCAGAACGAGGCGGGCTGGCGAATGGAGCCGCCGGTGTCGGTGCCGGTGACCGCTGGGGCCAAACGGGCGGCCACGGCAGCGGCGGAACCACCCGACGAGCCACCGGGCACGCGCGAGGTGTCCCAGGGGTTGCGCACGGGCTGGGCCGCGTCAAAGCCCACGGGGGCGATGGCCGAGTTTTCGTTGGCGCCGCCCATGGCGAATTCGTCGCAGTTCAGCTTGCCCAGCGTGACCACACCGGCTTCGGCCAGCTTGCGCACCACGGTGGCGTCAAACGGCGACTGGTAGCCTTCCAGCATCTTGCTGGCGGCGGTGGTGGGAAAGTCTTTGGTAACAAAGATGTCTTTGTGCGCAATGGGCACACCCGCCAGACGGCCGCCCTTGCCTTCAGCGATCAGGGCATCGGCCGCTTGGGCTTGTGCCAAAGTGGCTTCTTCATTGATAGCCACAAATGCACGAAGGTTTTGATGCGCTTTGGCACGGGCCAGAAAGTGCTGGGCCGCTTCAACGGCGGAAATTTCTTTGTTCTTCAACTGGGCGGCCAGCGCGGCCACGCCCAGGTTGTGCAGTTCGGTATTGCTCATGTGTGTGCTTTGCCTTGCGCTTATTCGATGACCTTGGGCACGAGGAACAGGCCCTCGCCCTGGGCGGGCGCGTTGTGCATATTGGCTTCGCGCTGGTTGGGCTCCGAGGCGATGTCTTCGCGCAGGCGCAGCACCACGTCCTGGATGGCGGCTACAGGATGTGCCAGGGGCAGGACGCCCGAGGTATCCACAGCTTGCATTTTTTCGACGATGCCAAAAAATCCGTTCAGCTGCGAAAGCATGCGCGCACTTTCTTCTGGGGAGAGTTCGAGCCGCGCCAAGTTGGCGATGCGGTCAATGTCGTTCGAGGTGAGTGCCATAGGTTTTCTTCGGTGCGAAACCGGATGTAAAGCTGTCAGACGGCATGCGCCGCCCTGAGTTATTCACAGGGGATACGGTATTATCTGGTCTTTGCGCAATTACCATCTTTAGATGGTTGGGATTGTGCAGAAAAGCCTAAACTTGACTCCCCCCTGATTCCCGTTGATCTATACCCTGGCGATAGCAGGCCGAAGTGCATGCTGTGCCTGAGAGGAAATTTGAATGTTCGGTGCTTTCCGTCGGTACTTCTCCACCGATTTGGCCATTGACCTGGGTACAGCCAATACCCTGATTTTCGCCCGCGACAAGGGCATTGTTCTGGATGAGCCCTCCGTGGTTGCCATTCGCCATGAGGGTGGCCCCCACGGCAAGAAGGTCATCCAGGCCGTAGGCCGCGAGGCCAAGGCCATGCTGGGCAAGGTGCCTGGCAACATTGAAGCGATTCGCCCCATGAAGGATGGCGTGATTGCGGACTTCGTGATCACCGAACAGATGATCAAGCAGTTCATCAAGATGGTGCACCCCCGCAATGTGATGACGCCCAGCCCGCGCATCATCATCTGCGTGCCCTGTGGTTCCACCCAGGTGGAACGCCGCGCCATCAAGGACGCTGCCGAAGCTGCTGGCGCCACTGCGGTGTACCTGATTGAAGAGCCCATGGCCGCCGGTATCGGCGCAGGCTTGCCTGTGTCGGAAGCCTCGGGCTCCATGGTGGTGGACATCGGTGGTGGTACTACTGAAGTGGGCGTGATCTCGCTGGGCGGCATGGTCTACAAGGGTTCGGTCCGCGTGGGCGGTGACAAGTTCGACGAAGCCATCATCAGCTACATCCGCCGTAACTACGGCATGCTGATCGGTGAGCCCACGGCTGAATTGATCAAGAAGGAAATTGGCTCGGCCTTCCCTGGCTCTGAAGTCAAGGAACTGGAAGTCAAGGGCCGCAATCTGTCCGAAGGCGTGCCCCGCAGCTTCACCATCTCCAGCAACGAAGTGCTGGAAGCATTGACCGAGCCGCTGAACCAGATCGTCTCTGCTGTGAAGAACGCGCTGGAACAAACCCCTCCCGAGCTGGGCGCCGACATTGCCGAGCGCGGCATGATGCTGACCGGTGGCGGCGCGCTGCTGCGTGACCTGGACCGTCTGCTGGCCGAAGAAACCGGTCTGCCCGTGCTGGTGGCCGAAGAGCCGCTGACCTGCGTGGTGCGCGGTTGCGGCATGGCGCTGGACAGCCTGGATCGTCAAGGCAGCATCTTTACCAGCGACTGATGTTGCACCCGGCTTGCCGCGTAGTGCATGGCGCGCAACGTGGCAAGCTATTGGATGGAATGGTTTCCCATGTTCTCTGAGAAAGCTCGCACCCTCAACGTGCCGTGTGTTTGGGCCGTGGGTGGTGCTACGCACACGCCAAGGTGCAGACCATGAGCTTGAGAACCCTGGAGCGCGATGCTCCTTCTTCTTTCAAACACAGCGTGCCTGCCGGCACACGCGTGCTGCTGCTGAGCGTGCTGGCGGTGGTGCTGATGCTGGCCGATGCACGCCTGAAACTGACCGAGCCACTGCGCCAGGCTGTGTCGGTGGTGTTGTTTCCCATGCAATGGGCGGTGATGAAGCCGGTGGAATGGTTGTCCAACGGACAGTCGTATTTTGCCGACTTGACCCACGCGCAGAACGAAGCCGTGGAATCGCGCCGCCAGATGACATCCATGATGCTCAAGGCCCAGGATGCCGAGCGCCTGCACGAAGAAAACCAGCAGCTGCGTGAACTGCTGGAGCTGCGCCCCCGACTGGCCGTGAAGACCGTGGCCGCCGAAGTGATGTATGAAACCCCAGACAGCTATACGCGCCGCGTGGTGCTGGACAAAGGCCAGGTGGCCGGCGTCGAGCCAGGCAGCCCGGTGATGGACGATCTGGGTGTGCTGGGGCAGGTGACGCGCGTGCAGCCGTTCTCGAGCGAAGTGACCCTGCTGTCTGATCGTGACCAGGTCATTCCCGTGATGGTGGCGCGCACCGGTGTGCGCAGCGTGGCCTATGGCGATGCCTCCAATCTGCGCACCGACAGCATCGAGCTGCGTTTCATGTCCAACGACGCGGACGTGAAAGAAGGCGACATGCTGGTGACCAGCGGTGTGGATGGCGTCTATCTGGCAGGCCTGCCTGTGGCCCGCGTGGTGCAGGTGGAGCGTCGTGCCCAGTCACCGTTCATGCGTATTTACTGCGAACCCATGGCGCGCCTGGATGGCGCACGGCATGTGATGGTGTTGACCCCGCTGAACGTGGTGAAGGCCGAACATTCACCCGATGCGCAACCGATTGCGCCGACCGAGGCAGAAACCAAACAGCAGCGTGAAGACCGCTCGGCGCAGCGTCGCTCGCTGGGCAAGCTGCCCTTGCCCGGACCAGGAGGCCAGCCATGATCATGCCGCGTGGTCAGCAACTGCTGATGCCGGTCAGCCCGGCGTTTATTGCCGTGAGTGTGGCGGTGGTGTTTATCCTCAGCCTGCTGCCGCTGGGCGGCTTTGTCTGGATGCCGGACTTGCTGCTGCTGGTGCTGGCTTTCTGGGCCACCCACCACCCCAATCGCATTCCCATGAGCGTGGCATTCCTGCTGGGCTTGTGTGTGGATGTGCAGCAGACGGCCTTGTTGGGTCAGCATGCGCTTACTTACGTTTTGATTGTTTATCTGGCACAGCGCTTTAGCCGCCGCATGATGTGGTTCTCGCCCCTGACGCAGGCGCTGCAGCTGTTGCCCGTATTTGCGATGGCGCACCTGTTGCAGATGCTGATCCGCATGCTGGCGGGCGGCATGTTCCCGGGCTTTTGGATTGCACTGGCCCCGGTGCTGGAGATGGTGCTGTGGCCCCTCGTGAGTGCGATTTTGTTGGCGCCCCAGCGCCGTGCCCCTGATGCAGACAGCAACCGTCCCCTGTAAGGCTGCCATGCACGGCCTGTCCCGTTGGTCCTGCGCAAGGAGCGAGCATGGCTGGCTTTGAAGTGCGCAACGGCGAAGCGGAGCTGTACCGGTTCCGCCTGCGCATCATCGTGGTGGCCCTGATGGTGCTGCTGTTGTTTGGCGTGCTGTTCTACCGGCTGTTTGTGCTGCAGGTGGTGCGCCACGATGCCTTTGCCGAGCGCGCTGAGAGCAACCGCACGGCAGTGGTGCCCATCGTGCCCAACCGGGGGCAGATTCTGGACCGCAACGGCATTGTGCTGGCCACCAATTACTCGGCGTACACGCTGGAGATCACACGCTCCAAGGTCAAAGACCTGGAGGAGACGATCGATGCGCTGTCCGAGCTGGTCGAGATCACGCCGCGCGATCGCCGCAAGTTCAAGCGGCTCATGGAGGATTCCAAGCGCTTTGAATCCATCCCCGTGCGCTCCCGCCTGAGCGATGAGGAAGTGGCGCGCTTTGCGGCCCAGCGCTGGCGTTTTCCCGGCGTCGAGATCAAGGCCCGGTTTTTCCGCAACTACCCGCTGGAAGACGTGGCAGGCCACGTGGTGGGCTATATCGGCCGCATCAACCAGAAAGAGCAAGAGGCGCTGGAAGACAGCGACGACTACGCCAACTACCGGGGCACCGAAGTCATCGGCAAGCTGGGTATTGAACAAAGCTATGAAAAACAGCTGCACGGCCTGACGGGTTGGGAGCAGCTGGAGACCACGGCCGGCGGTTTCGCCGTGCGGCGCCTGAACAGCCGCCCCGCCACGCCGGGCGACACTGTGGTGCTGAGCCTGGATGTGGGCCTGCAAAAGCTGGTGGAAGACCTCTACGGCGAGCGCCGTGGCGCTTTGGTGGCCATGGACCCGCGCAACGGTGAGGTGTTGGCCATGGTGAGCAAGCCTGGCTACGACCTGAATCTGTTTGTGGACGGCATTGACCAGGAAAACTGGGACATGCTCAACAACTCCATCGACCGCCCCCTGCTCAATCGTGCCCTGCGCGGCTCTTACCCGCCTGGCTCGACCTACAAGCCTTTCATAGCGATTGCGGGTCTGGAGTCGGGCAAACGCAAGATCGACACCACCATCCAGGACAGCGGCAGCTGGACGTTTGGCGGCCACACTTTCCGCTCGGGCCACCCCAACGGGCCGACCAATCTGCGCCGCTCCATCATCAAGTCGTCCAATGTGTACTACTACATGCTGGCCAACGACATGGGCGTGGACATGATTCACGACTACCTCTCCCCCATGGGGTTTGGCCGCCAGACTGGCATTGACCTGCTGGGCGAAGCCAAGGGCGTGCTGCCCAGCACGGAGTGGAAGCGCAACACCTACAAGCGTCCCGAACAGAAGAAGTGGTATGCGGGCGAGACGATTTCGCTGGGCATTGGTCAGGGCTACAACCACTTCACCATGCTGCAGATGACGTATGCCGCTTCCATGCTGGCCAACCACGGTGTGCAGCACACACCGCACCTGGGCAAGGGCACGGTGGATGCAGTCACGCGCCAGTTCACACCGTTGTACCGCGACACCGGCAAGGACATGGGCTACAAGAGCGCCCACGTGGAAGCCGTGCGCAGTGCCGTGGCGGCGGTGACGGTGGAAGGCACGTCACGCGGCGTGTTTGCCGGTGCGCCCTACACCTCGGCGGGCAAGACGGGTACGGCCCAGGCCGTGACGGTGGGCCAGAAGGAAAAGTACAACGCCGCCAAGTTGGCAGAGCACCAGCGCGACCACTCGCTGTACCTGGCCTACGCCCCCGCCGAGAACCCCAAAATCGCCCTGGTGCTGATCGTGGAAAACGCGGGCTTCGGTGCCGCAGCGGCGGCGCCTATTGCACGCCGGGTATTTGATTACTGGCTGCTGGACCGCTACCCCAGCGAAGAGGACATGGCCGCCATGCGCAAGGGCCAGGCCAGCCGGCCGATTGGCACACCGCGCAGCGGCCAGGAAATGATGGCCCAGTACGAGCGCATTCCGCTGCCCGGTGTGGGTGAGCCACGGGTGCTGGAGAACTTCAGCGGCGGTGACATGGCCGTGCCGCGCGCCCCCGATGCTGCGCCTGCAGAAGACGAAGAGCAGGACGAAGACTAGGCGCCGCAAGCCGCCAGTGCGGCGCTGCAGCTCACCACGCTGTGCCGCGCTGCATCAGGCGCGGGCCGTGGGGCCATCGTCCTCGGTGGTGAGGATGATTCGGGGCTGGGGTTGCCACTGGCTGAAGATCAGGGCCGCCACAATCAAGGCGGCGCCGCTGATGGCGGTCATGCCCATGCGCTCGTTGATCAGCCACCACGCTGTCAGTGCGGCAAACACGGGCTCCAGACCAAACACAATGGCGCAGCGCATGGCATCCACGCGCTGCTGGCCCCAAGCCTGCAGCACCACCACCATGGCGCTGGCAATCAGGCCCAGATAGACCAGCGCCAACCATGCATCACCCGACAGCGCCATGGCCTGCACATACAGCTGGCGCATGCCTTGTGGCTGCACCAGCAGCATCAGCGTGGTGCACACCCACATGGAACCGGCCAGTGCCGCAGCCATGCGGGTGGCGCGCAGGGGCGCTGCCTGGTTGCGCAGGCCAGCCGCTTCCATGGTGAGGATGTAGACGGCGTAGACCACGGCGCTGCCCAGCGTCAGCGTGTCGCCCCAGTTCCATGGTGCGTCTTCAAAGAACATCAGGCACATGCCGCCCACAGCCATGGCGCAGGCCAGCCAGACCTGCCAGCCCATGCGCCGGCGCAGCGCCAGCCAGGCGATCAGGGGCACGATCAGCACATTCAGCCCGGTCACAAAAGCATTGCGGTTGCTGGTCGTGTGGTGCAGGCCTTCAATCTGCAGCCAGAAGGCCACAAAGTTGAGCACGCCCAGCCCCAGGCCCCAGCGCCATTCGGCCGTGCGCATGCCGCGCCACAGCGGCAGCAGCACCAGGGCGGCCATGCCAAAGCGCAGCCAGATGATCTGCAAGGTGCTCAGATCGGTGGTGAGCTGCTTCATGGCGGGGAAGGTGGTGCCCCAGACCATGGTGACGGTCAGCAGGGCCACAAGGCCCCAACGTTCGGTACGCATGAGAAAACAACAGACGTAAAAATAGGAGCTGCTTGCGCTCGTGTTTTCTGTGGTTCAGCATCAAAACATGCCAAAATCCTTGAAACACAGGCGCTAGTAGCTCCTAGGTTTGATAGCCGCGCAAGGCGGTGAAAACGGGGCTTAGTGTGCCACGCGGCCGATGAAAGCGGCGATGCGCTCGTTGGCTGGATTGGCAAAAAACTCGGTCGGTGGTGCTTCGTGGGCGATGCAGCCCTGGTCAAAGAACATCACGCGGTCGGACACCTCGCGGGCAAAACCCATTTCGTGCGTGACCACAATCATGGTCATGCCGCTTCGGGCCAGCTCGCGCATCACTTCCAGCACTTCCTGCACCATCTCTGGGTCGAGCGCGCTGGTGGGCTCGTCAAACAGCATGACCTGCGGCTCCATCGCCAGCGCGCGGGCAATCGCCACGCGTTGCTGCTGGCCGCCGGACAGCTGCCACGGGTATTTGTGCGCGTGGTCTTGCATGCCCACGCGCTGCAGCAGCTGCATGGCATGGGCGTTGGCGGCGGCGCGCGCCATCTTGTGGATGCGGCGCGGTGCCAGGGTGATGTTGTCCAGCACGCTCATGTGGCCAAACAGGTTGAACTGCTGGAACACCATGCCCACTTCGCAGCGCTGCTTTTGCAGCGTGGCTTCGTGGTCGGTCACGGGCACACCATCGATGGTGATGGTGCCGCCGTCATGCGGCTCCAGACGGTTCAAAGCGCGCAGCAGCGTGGACTTGCCCGAGCCGGAGGCGCCGATGATCACGGTCACCTCGCCCTTGCTGAACGTGGTGGATACGCCCTTGAGCACCTGGTGGCTGCCAAAGCTTTTGGTGACCTGGTCGCAGACGATGTAGGGCGTGCGGGTATTGGCGGCTTGGCTCATGGCTGGCGGCCCTCCACGTCAAAGCGGTACTCGATCGCGGCGGTGACCTGGGTGACCAGCGTGGTCAGCACCAGATAGGTCACGCCCACGGTGATCAGCGTTTCCACCGGCTGGAAGGTGGACGACTGGATGCGGTTGCCGACATTGGTCAGCTCCACCACGCCAATCGCATAGGCCAGGGACGAGTCCTTGAGCAGCGCGACAAAGTTGCTCACCAGCGGGGGCAGCGAAATCTTGAACGCCTGGGGGAACACCACATCCAAAAACACGCGGCTTTTGGGCAGACCCAGCGCGCGGGCGGCTTCAGCCTGGCCACGCGGTACGGCATTCAGGCCGGCGCGCACGGCTTCGGCGTTGTACGCCCCCACGTTGAGCGACAGGGCCACACAGGCGGCGGCAAAGTCCGGCAGGTTCAGCCCCGGCACCAGCACGGGTAGGGCGAAGTACATGAACAGAATCTGCACCAGCAGCGGTGTGCCGCGGATGATCCAGATATAGGCACTGGCCAGGCTGCGCAGCAGCACATTGCGCGAGGTGCGGGCCAGGGCTGCGGCCACGCCCAGCAGCAGACCCACAGCGCCGCTGATCAGCGTGAGGTAGAGCGTGGTGCGGGCGCCTTCGGCAAATTCGGCGGCATGGTCGCCGATGGGCTCGGGCATGAGGGCGAGCAACTCGCCCAGCAAAGACACGACCACCACCATCAGCACCAGTGCGGTGACCAGGGTGGCGTTGCTGCGCTGTGGACGGCTCCAGTGGGAGGGCCAGAGGGCGGTAAGCATAGGAACAATGAGGTTGGTGGCACAAAAAACGCCCTGCCGGTGGGCAGGGCGTTGGCAGCTGTCAGCGCGCCAGCGTGGGCGCAGCCAACGGCTGCCTGTGCACGGGTTTATTCAGGACAGCGAATGTCTTCCTGGAACCACTTCTGCGAAATCTTGGCGTAGCTGCCGTCTTTCAGCGAAGCGGCAAATGCCTGGTTCCACGCATCGGCCAGGGGTTGGTTGTCCTTGGCGACGGCGGCGGCGATCTTTTCCACAAACAGCAGCTCGCCCTGGTGGAACTTGATCTTGGGGTTCTTTTGCAGCATTTCCTTGGCCAGGAAACGCTCGGTCACCCAGGCGTCGGCGCGCTTGGTCATCAGCGCGTTCATGGCCGCTTCGTTGGTGGGGAAGTTCACCACGCGCTTGACGCCGGGCACGTGCTTTTGCACGTAGTCCAGGTAAGTGGTGCCGGTTTGGGCCGACACGGTCTTGCCGGCCAGGTCCTTGCCAGCCTGAATGGCGGCGTCGGTCGAAATCACCTGGGCGCCCGAGCAGTAGTGGGGCGCGGTGAAGTTCACGGCTTTTTCACGCTCGGGCGTGATGCCGTGCGAGGAAATGACCAGATCCCAGCGATCTTGTTTCAGGCCGGTGAGCAGGGCGTCGAAGGAAATGGTTTTCCACTCGAACTTCAGGCCCATTTTCTGGGCCATCAGTTCGGCCAGGTCCACTTCAAAGCCCACCAGCTTCTTGCCTTCAAAGTAGGCAAAAGGAGCGTAGTAGCCTTCGGTGGCCAAGCGGATGGTGCCGTCCTTCTGGATGGCGTCCAAGCTACGGGCGTGGGCACCAGTAGCGGCCAAAACTGCCAGGGTGGCAGCGGCGATCACGGAAATGCGTTTCATGAGAGGTTCCTGAGTCAGTCGCAGGTTCCGGCCCCCGGCTCCAAGCGCTTGGAGCCTCCGCACGCACCACGCGGCGCGGAAACATGGAGGCCACAGCTTGGCCGCAGGGCCAGGGCTGTGCTGCTCGACGAATGGTGCAAGAGCACCAAAATGGAGCAGCCTGAGGGCGAAAACAGGTCTCGATTATAGAAGTCGCCCTTCTTTGTTGCAGAAGGGTGACTGAGCAGCCCCGAGGGCTTCCGGCTTGCAAGGGTGCGCGTGCGCTCAGGCGCCGAAGGCATCCCAGCCTGTTTTGCAGATCAGCAGGCTCACCACCACGATGAAGATGATGCGCACAAAACCCGCCCCGTGGCGCAGCGCCATCCAGGTGCCCAGCATGCTGCCCAGCACATTGGCAATGGCCAAGGGCACGGCAAAGTGCCACCACACATGGCCCTTCATGGCAAACAGCGCGATGGCCGCCAGATTGGTCATGACGTTCATCAGCTTGGCGTTGATGGAGGCGTTCAGAAAGTCATAGCCCAGCAAGCGCACCAGCAGAAAGACAAAGAAGCTGCCCGTGCCGGGGCCGAAAAAGCCGTCGTAAAACCCGATCACTAGGCCGATGGCTGCCGTCAGCCATTGGGTGGTGCGCACGCTGTGGTGGGGGGTGTGCTCGCGGCCCATGTCTTTTTTGGCCAGGGTGTAGAGCAGCACGCCCAGCAAGATGAAGGGCAGCAGCTTGCGCAGAAAGTCGGGGTTGACCAGGGTGACAGCCCAGGCGCCGCTGAATGCGCCGACACCGGCCGCCGCAATGCCCGGCACGATGGTGGCCCAGGTGATCTGAATACGGCGGCTGTACTGCCAGGTGGACATGGCCGTGCCCCAGACCGCGGCGCTTTTGTTGGTGCCAAACAAGGTGGCGGGCGCGGCGTTGGGGAAGGCGGCGAACATGGCGGGCACCAGAATCAGCCCGCCACCGCCCACGATGGCATCCACAAAACCAGCCAGGGCCGAAGCCAGAGAGACAAAGATCCATTCCATAGCTGCGCATTGTGCGCTGGGCGCATGGCAAAAGGCTGTCACCAGCCCAAACAAAAAGCGCCGGGGTACCGGCGCTTTGGAAAGGCATCTCATTGGTGGATGCTTTTTGAATATTGGTCTGGTTGTGGATCGAGTTGTCTCCTCGGGCCCTCCTGGCTGCTGCACCTTGGTGCGCGCTAGAGTGAATGCAATGTAAGTCGTGCCTTGCAATGGTGCATCGGGGATTTCCCGCAAGTGTGTGACTTTCTGTCTGACAGCCCTGTGGCGGGGTGTGCCGTCTGTCGGTGTGGGCACAGCTTGTGCTTGGTGGCCTCTACCAAAAGAAGCCACGGGAGGTCGGCATGGAGATGCGAAACAGGCTGTGCAGATGGGGTGGGGGCGCAGCGGCGTTGTGGGCATTGCCCATGGGTGTGCAGGCGCAGCAGATGGTGGGGTTTGCCGATATTCAGGGTGCAGACACGGCCTGGGTGCTGATGTCTACCGCACTGGTGCTGTTGATGACGCTGCCCGGTGTGGCGCTGTTCTACGCGGGCATGGTGCGGCGCAAGAATGTGTTGAACACCCTGGCGGCGGTGCTGGGCGCGGCCTGCGTGGTGAGTGTGGTGTGGTTCGCCGTGGGCTATTCGCTGGCATTCACGCCGGGCACGGCCTGGATCGGCGGGCTGCAGCGGCTGTGGTTGGAGGGGCTGGATTACCAGCAGGCGGCGCAGCAGCTGTCCGTCAGCCATATCGCGCCGCACATTCCGGAGGCGGCATACGCGCTGTTTCAACTGACGTTCGCCATCATCACGGCGGCGCTGATTGTGGGCGCCTTGGTCGAGCGCATGCGCTTTGGCGCACTGATGCTGTTCATGGCGCTGTGGAGCTTGCTGGTGTATGTTCCGATCGCGCACTGGGTGTGGGAGCCCGGTGGTTGGTTGGCCCGCATGGGGGCGCTGGACTTTGCCGGGGGCGCGGTGGTGCACGTGAACGCCGGGGCGGCCGGGTTGGCTTGTGCCTGCTACCTGGGCAAGCGCACGGGCTATGGGCGCGAGCCGTTTCAGCCCTACAACCTGGGCTGGACCATGCTGGGCGCGTGCCTGCTGTGGGTGGGGTGGTTTGGCTTCAACGGGGGCTCTGCCCTGGCGGCCGATGGCCGCGCGGCCCTGGCCATGGTAGTGACGCACCTGGCGGCCGCTGGCGGTGCCATGGGCTGGGCCGCGGGAGAGTGGTTGTTCCACCGCCGCGTGTCGCTGCTGGGGTTGTGCTCGGGGCTGGTGGCCGGCTTGGTGGCCGTGACACCGGCGGCGGGCTTTGTGGGCCTGGGCGCGGGCCTGGCGATCGGGCTGATGGCCGGGCTGGTCTGCTACTGGGGGGCCACAGGGTTCAAACGCTGGCTGGGCGCCGATGACGCGCTGGATGTATTTGGTGTGCACGGGCTGGGCGGCATTGTGGGCTCCATCCTGACCGGGGTGTTTGTGAACAGCACCATCTCTGGCGCGCAGGGCAATTTGCTGGCGCAAACCGTGGCCGTGCTGGTGGTGGCGGCCTTCAGCTTTGCCGCCACGTGCGCGCTGATGTGGGTGACCGACCGCCTGGTGATCGTGCGGGTCGATCTGCAGGAAGAGCAACAAGGGCTGGATGTGACGCAACACCGTGAGCAGATGGGCCAGTGATGGCCGCTCTGCGCAGCAGCAAGGAGGGACGCAATGGCAAACACTGAACGGGTCGCCGTGGCCGCGCATCTGCATGTGGCCTTGCGGCGCAAGGCCGGGCGCGTGACGGATACGGACTGGATGGCCGTCAACGATGACTACGCGCGCGAAGTGGTGCGGGTGGCACGGGAGCAGGCCCGGGAGACGGGTGACGACAACCTGGCCGAGCTGGCCCAGCGGCTGGAGACGCTGGTGCGCGCGGGCAACACGCAAAAGCCTGCCACCGTGCCGCTGGTGGAGCGCGTGGGCCACAGCCTGCGGGCCAGCAGTGCGCCGCCGCTCGATGAGGGTGAGCGCTACGTCGGCGGTTTGCGCTGAGCGCTGTATTGCTGCTTTATTAAAAAAGAGAGCGGTTGATGCTTGTCAATGCTGCGGTTGGCGGTCAAATCAGCTGGAAGAGTAAGCTTGACCGGCGCTACGCGCTCTCTTTTTGACGGCGTAGCGCCTGATGAGATCTACGCCGTCAGCGAATGCGCGGGTGCCACAGCGCGGCTGGGGGCTGTGATGGCTTCTGCCAGCGGCACCTGGCTGCTGCGCGCCTTGCGGTCAGCGCGGATCCACTGCGCCGCTTTTTCTGCCAGCATCAGCGTCGGGCTGTTGGTGTTGCCACTGGTGATGGTGGGCATGGCCCCGGCGTCCACCACGCGCAGCGCCTGCACACCGCGCACGCGCAGGCGGCTGTCCAGCACGGCCATGGGGTCGTCATCGCGGCCCATTTTGGTGGTGCCCACGGGGTGGAAGATGGTGGTGGCAATGTCACCGGCCAGGCGCACCAGCTCTTCATCGGTTTGGTATTGCTCGCCGGGTTTGAACTCTTGCGGCTGGTAGCGCGCCAGCGCGGGCTGGCTGACGATGTGGCGTGTCACGCGCAGGCTCTCGGCGGCGACCTGGCGGTCGGCCTCGGTGCTCAGGTAGTTGGGGGCAATCGCCGGGGCATCTTCAAAGCTGGTGCTGCGGATGCGCACCGTGCCACGGCTGGTTGGGTTGAGGTTGCAGACGCTGGCAGTGAAGGCGGGGAAGCTGTGCAGCGGCTCGCCAAAGGCATCCAGCGACAGCGGCTGCACGTGGTATTGCAAATTGGGGTGTTCCAGCCCCGGGCGGCTGCGGGTGAACGCGCCCAGCTGCGAGGGCGCCATGCTCATGGGGCCGGAGCGGTGCAGCAGATATTCCCAGCCAATGCGCAGCTTGCCCAGGCTGGTGGCTGCCAGGGTGTTGAGCGTGGGCGCATCGCTGACCTGGTAGACCGAGCGGATCTGCAGGTGGTCTTGCAGATTGGCGCCCACCCCGGGCAGGTCGTGGGCCACAGCAATGCCTTGGCTGTGCAGCAAATCGGCCGGGCCAATGCCCGACAGTTGCAGCAACTGGGGCGAGTTGATGGCACCGGCGCAGACGATCACTTCTTCGGTGGCCGTCACTTGCTCCAGGCCGTCGCCCGACCAGACCTGCACCCCCGTGCAGCGCAGACTGCCGTCGGGCTGCCGCTCGGTGATCAGGCGCGTGGCCTGGGCCATGGTCCACATCTCAAAATTGGGGCGGCCGTAGCAGGTGGGGCGCAGGAATGCCTTGGCCGTGTTCCAGCGCAGCCCGGCTTTCTGATTGACTTCGAAGTAGCCCACGCCCTCGTTGCTGCCCGCGTTGAAGTCCGGGGTGGCGGGAATGCCGGCCTGCTGGGCGGCAGTAGAGAACGCATCCAGAATGTCCCAGCGCAGGCGCTGCTTTTCCACGCGCCACTCGCCCTTGCCGCCGTGCAGCGCGGCAAATGCCGCATCTTCGGGTTGACCGGCATCCAGGCGCCAGTGGTTTTCGTGGCGCTTGAAGGCGGGCAGCACGTTGTCCCAGTTCCAGGCGTCGTCACCCGTCAGCTGCGCCCACTGGTTGTAATCCCGGGCCTGGCCGCGCATGTAAATCATGCCGTTGATGCTGGAGCACCCTCCCAGCGTCTTGCCGCGAGGGTAGCGCAGGCTGCGCCCGTTGAGGCCTGCATCGGCTTCGGTCTGGTAGAGCCAGTCGGTGCGCGGGTTGCCAATGCAGTGCAGATAGCCCACGGGGATGTGGATCCAGTGGTAGTCGTCCTTGCGGCCCGCTTCAAGCAGCAGCACCCGCACATTGCGGTCGGCGCTCAGGCGGTTACAGAGCAAAGCACCTGCGGTTCCGCCCCCAATGATGATGTAGTCGAAAGTGGTGTCGCTCATGAGGTGGCGCAGTCAGAAAGAGGCTGAAATCCCGTCGCCCGAAGTGGGCGCTGGCGCATTCATTGTGGGGAGATGCCACCGTCTGTCGATAGGGAAAGCGTGTAGTCCACGACGGGCGGAGCCACGCGCTGCAGCAAGGTGGCTGACACGGGGGCTGGCGCTCTGCCTTCGGTCATTGGGAAGAAAGCTTGTAAGCTTCAGGCACTTCTGGCTTGATAGGGCGCTATGACAGACACCTCTCCCCGCTTACACCTGACCTCGGATGACGAGGGCGCCTGGGTGCAGCTGCAAGGGCGCTGGGGGGCGGCAGAGCTGGGCCAGCATGCGCACTGGGAGGCCGTGCAAAAAGCGCTCAAGGGCCTGCGCAGCCAACGCACCGTGGGCTGGGATTTGCAGCAGTTGCAGTGGCTGGACCACATTGGTGCGCAGTTGCTGTGGAGCCACTGGCAACACGCCTGGCCTGCTCAGCTGCGTGCCAGCGCCGCACAGCGGGCCATGCTGGCGCGTATTGCGGCTTTGCAGCAGGTACCCATTCCCAAGCCCGCCAAGCTGGGTTGGATGGGGCGTGTGAACCAGCTGGGCCTGCTGGTGCTGCGGGCGCTGGAGCATTTTCAGCACCTGGTGCAGCTGATTGGCCAGCTGGTGCTGGATCTGGGCGATTTGCTGCGCCACCCGCGCAAAGGCTCGTGGCGCGATTTTTCGGGCCATCTCTACAGCATGGGGGCCACGGCCCTGCCCATCACGGCACTGGTGGGTTTTTTGATTGGTGTGGTGCTGGCCTATTTGATGGCACTGCAGCTGCGGCAGTTCGGCGCTGAGGCTTTTATCGTCGATATCTTGGGTATCTCCTTGATCCGCGAGCTGGGGCCGCTGCTGGCCGCCATTTTGGTGGCGGGCCGCTCTGGCTCGGCCATCACGGCGCAGATCGGGGTGATGCGCGTCACCGAAGAGCTGGATGCCATGCAGGTCATGGGCATTCGCCATGGGTTCCGGCTGGTCATGCCGCGTGCCATGGCGCTGGCGCTGGCCATGCCGCTCATCAGCCTGTGGACGACCCTGGCCGCGCTGGGCGGGGGCATGTTGGCGGCCGACATGACGATGGGTATTTCTGCAGCCTACTTCTGGCAGGCCCTGCCCGATGCCGTGCAAGTGGGTAATCTGGTGCTGGCCATGGCCAAGTCGGTGGTGTTTGGGGTGTTCATCGCCCTGATCGGTTGCCACTGGGGTTTGCGCGTGCAACCCAACACCCAGAGTCTGGGGCAGGGCACTACGGCATCGGTGGTCTCGTCCATCACCATGGTCATCATCGTGGATGCCATTTTTGCGATTGCTTTCAAGGATGTGGGGTTCTAAGCCGTGACACTGACTTCCCACGCCACCCCTGCTGAGCCTGTGGTCGAGGTCGACAAGCTCTGGAGCATTTTTGGCGAAGGCGACAAGGCCTTCGCTGTGCACCAGGACCTGGATCTGACGGTGTACCGCGGCGAAATGCTGTCCATCGTGGGCGGCTCCGGCACAGGCAAGACCGTATTGCTGCGCCAGATTCTGGGCCTGCTGCAGCCCGGCAAAGGCCGTGTCACCACGCTAGGAAGACCGGCGGTTGAGCTGTGCCAGGAGGGCGCTGCCGCGCGGGTGGGCATGCTGTTTCAGCACGGTGCACTGTATTCCGCCTTCAACGTGCTGCAGAACATCGGTTTTGCCCTGCGCGAGCAGGGCACATTGCCGGATGCGATGGTGGATGAAGCCGCCATGATCAAGCTGCAGATGGTGGGCCTCAAGCCGGAGCACGCCACGCGCATGCCGGCTGACTTGTCAGGGGGCATGGTCAAGCGCGTGGCGCTGGCGCGCGCGCTCATCATGGATCCGCCCTTGCTGCTACTGGACGAGCCCACCGCAGGGCTGGACCCGACCAGTTCCGACGAGTTCTGCATCTTGCTGAAAGAGCTGCATGCCGAGCTGGGCCTGACCATGATCATGGTTACCCATGATCTGGATACCTTGTTTGCACTCTCCAGCCGCGTGGCCGTGCTGGCCGAGAAAAAAGTCATCGTGACGGGTGCTCCGCGCGAGGTCGCGCAGTTTCAGCACCCCTTTATTGCAACTTTCTTTCAGGGTGAGCGCGGCCGTCGTGCCATGGCGCCCGCCCCGCAGGGAGGAGATTGAGTATGGAAAACAAATCACACGCCATGGCGGCAGGCACGTTTGTGCTGGCGCTGGCCGTGTTGCTGGCGGGCATGGCCCTGTGGCTGACGCGCGACCGCCACGAATACACGGTGTATGAACTGTCTACGGCCGACGCCATCAGTGGGCTGCAAAGCCAGGCCACGGTGCGCTACAAAGGGGTGGCCGTGGGCAAGGTCACGGATATTACCTTTGACGATGTGCAAAAAGGCAATGTGCTGATCCGGATTGCCGTGGACAGCAAGGCCCCCGTCTCCACCACGGGCACCTACGGCATGCTGGGCTACCAGGGGGTGACGGGCATTGCGCACATCCAGCTCGATGATGTGACCGAGACCAGCACCGAACTGCCACACGGCGCCAGCGGTCTGCCGCGCCTGCCGATGAAGTCTTCCCCTCTGAGCGTTCTGGCCGATCAGGGCATGACGATTCTGGGTAAGGTGGACGAGGCCACCAAACGCATCAATCAATTGCTGGGCGATGACAACCAGGCGCGCTTTAGCAGCCTGCTGGGGAACCTGTCGGAGGCCGCAGGCAATGTGAGCGAGGTCACGCGGGCCATGAACACCACCTTGCGCGATCAGGTGGCACCTGCGGTCAAGGAGTTTCCCGCCATGGCGCAGGACGCGCGCAAAGCCATGCAAGCCATGGAGCGGGCAGGCAATGAGGCCGGAGCGTTGGCACATGATGTACGCACGATGACCGAAGCCGTGCAAGGCCCTGGTGGGGCGCTGGATCAAATCACCCAGGGCACGCAGTCCATGGCGCGGGCGGCCGAGCGCTTTGACCGCGCCACGCTGCCCGGTATCAACCAGGCGGCTAGCGATGTCTCTGCAGCGGCACGCCGCCTGGGCAGCGCCGCCTCGGGAATCGGCGACAACCCACAGTCGCTGATCTACGGCAACCGTGGCGCCCCCGGGCCGGGTGAAGCCGGTTTTGTGGCCCCGCAACCCCAACCATGAGAAAGCGCACCATGCAAAGCACGCATACCAAACGAATCCAGTGGCTGCTTGCCGGGGCATTGATGGGGTTGCTGGCCGGTTGTGCCAATTTCCCCAGTCCGCCGCAGTCGATGGCGCGTTATGACCTGGGCGCTGCCCCTGCACTGGCGGCGCCAGGCGTGGGCTTGCAGCCCATTGCGCTGGCGCAAATGCAGGCGCCGCTGCAGATCGAGGGCAACACCGGCATGCACTACCGCCTGGCCTATGCCGATGCCCAGTTGCTGCACACCTACAGCCAAGCACGCTGGGGGCTGCCGCCTGCGCAAATGGTGCTGCAGCGGCTGCGCGAGCACCTGAGTCAGGGCGGGCGCATCGTGCTGTCGGCAGAAGCGGGCGAGATGCCGCCTTCGGTGCAGGGGCGGCAGGTGCCGGTGCTGCGGCTGTCGCTGGAAGAGTTCAGCCACCTCTTCACCAGTGCGCAGGACAGCGCAGGCTGGGTGCGCATTCGTGCCACGCTGGTAGACCCGGCGCCTCAGGGGGATGTGCTGCTGGACCAGCAGGTGTTTGATGTGCGCCAGCCCTCCGCGGCGGCCAGCGCCTCTGGCGGGGTGCAAGCACTGTCGCTGGCGGTTGATGCGGTGGGCGCGCAGATGCAGCAATGGCTGCTGGCGGCGGTGCCTGTGCAGCGCTGAGCCTGTCTTTCAGGCAGGGAAGTCCTGGTCTGACCGTTCATCGCCTGCATCGACTACGCCACAGACAAGCGGTACTTTTTACAGTGGAAGTGCGTGCTGCATTGCGCTTGTTGCTATTTATTGAATAGCGATATACGCGGCAGCGTCACTGAATCCACCGCAAGGAGTCACCATGAACGAAGACCGTATCGCAGGAAACTGGAAACAATTCAAGGGCAAGATGCGCGAGCAATGGGGCAAGTTGACCGACGATGACGTCGATGTGATTGCCGGCAAGCGCGATCAGTTTCTGGGCAAGCTGCAAGAGCGCCAGGGGATTGCCAAAGAGGAAGCCGAGAAACAGCTGACTGACTGGCAAAAGCGCAACCCCGACTTCCGTTGGGACGAGTAAGCCACGGATTGCCCACAGGCATGGGCGCCAGGCCCATGTCTGCTTTGTTGCCATCTCATGCAATGAGGAGTTCCCCATGCCATTGAAAAAACGTTGGGCTGCGCTTGCCGTGGCCGCCTGTTTGAGTACCTCGGCCTTCGCACTGACCCATGAAGAGATCCGTGCGGAGAGCCAGCGGATCGATGCCGCGTATGACGCAGCGAAAACCCAGTGCAAATCGCTGAAGAGCAATGCCAAGGATGTGTGCGAAGCCGAAGCCAATGGCCAGAAAAAAGTGGCTGAGGCGGAGCTGGACGTGCGCAAGGAAGATACCGAGAAACACCGTCACAACCTCGCCAAGGCCAAGGCAGATGCTGCCTACGAGGTGGCTAAGGAGCGGTGTGACGATCTGAAGGGCCACGCCGAAGACGTGTGCGAGAAGGACGCCAAGGCCGAACATGTCAAGGCGCTGGAGGCGGCCAAGGTGGCCGATGCCCGCGCGGACACCAGCAAGCAAGGTACGGCCAAGGCGGCCCATGTGTCCGAGGTGCGCAAGGACGCTGCGAGCCATGTGCGTGAGGCGGAGTACAAAGCGGCCCGCGAACGCTGCAATGCCCTGACGGGTGATGCCAAGGACCAGTGCCACAACGACGCCCAGCGCAAGTTTGCCCAGTAAGGCGACGCCGCCCGTGCGGCGCGCTTTGAACACCTCCAAGCCCCGCATGTCGGGGCTTTTTCGCGTTCACCCGCAAAAAAGCGTAGGTCAAGGCCTTGCGGCGAAATGTGTTTGATGTGCCGCAAATCCCTTGGCAATGTCCACCCTAAGCTCACGCCCTTGTCCCCCACATAGAAGCAAGGAGCTGCACGATGGCGACATTGGAGTGGAGCGCAGACCTGGAGCTGAACGTTCCGGCCATGGATGAAACGCACAAAGAGTTTGTGGAACTGCTGGCGGCTGTGGAGCGTGCGCCGGACGAGGCGTTGGCCCCGCTGTGGCAGTCCCTGATCGCGCATACGGAAGAGCACTTTGGCCAGGAAGACCGCTGGATGGTAGCCACCGGCTTTGCGGTGGGCAACTGCCACGCCACGCAGCACAAAGTGGTGCTGGAGATCATGCGCGAAGGCGGCAAGCGCTGTGAGGAGGGCGAGTACACCATGGTCCGCGGCATGACGCCGGAGCTGGCCTCCTGGTTCAGCTACCACGCACAAACCATGGATGCGGCGCTGGCGCAGCACATGCAAGGCCTGGGTTTTGACCCGGCCACGGGTGCCATGACGCATGCACAGGACTTGCCCGCCACGCCGATCAGCGGTTGCGGCGGCGCCTGCTCCACCCCTGGAGATCACGCGCAGCACGCTGCCGAAGCGGACAAAGTGGCACACGCCGCGCTGTAAGCGCGCCAGCCTGTGCTTTAGCCGGCGAGCACAGGGAAAATCTTCATCAAGCCACCGGCCATCACCTCGACGGCCAGCGCGGCCAGGATCAGGCCCATCAGCCGCGTCATGACATTGATGCCCGTCTTGCCCAGCACGCGGGCAATCGGCTCCGCCATGGAAAAACTGGCCCACACGGCGGCAGCCACCACCACCCCATAGCCCACCAGCGCCAGGTGCTGCCAGAAGGTGGCGGCCTGGTCGGCGTAAATCACCACGGTCGACATGGCGGCTGGCCCGGTCAGCAGGGGAATGGTCAGCGGCACCACGGCAATGCTGTTGCCCATGGCGGCCTTTTCAGCGCCGGCCTCCAGCGTGTCCTCGTGGCGGCGCTCCTCGGCAGGGCGCGCGTTGAGCATGTTCATGGCGCTGATCAGCAGCAGCAAACCGCCGCCCACCTGAAAGCTCTGCAGCGAGATGTTGAAGAAGTCCAGCACCTGCAGGCCAATCAAGGCACAGGCCGCAATCACCACAAAAGCACTGAAGGCCGCCGTGCGGATGGTTTGCGCACGTTGCTGGGTGTTGAAGCCCTCGGTGTAGTGAATGAAGAAAGGCACGATCGCCAGGGGGTTGACGATGGCGACCAGGGTGATCAGCGGTTTTAAATCCATGGGTGCTCGGGCCTGCGGTAAGTTGCTGTGCCAGTGGCGCGCAGATTGCTTAAAGTCAGCGGTGAAATGGACGAAGTCTATAGAGCTGGAGCGTGTGGGCCCGTGGCAGTCAGGGGCCGAACGTCAGAACAACGATCAGGAGAAGCATACATGGGCCAGTTTGTACAACTAATGGCAGAAGATGGCACGCAAATTCCCGCCTGGGTGGCCGAGCCCGACGGTCCGGTGCGTGGGGCCATTGTGGTGGCGCAGGAGATTTTTGGGGTGAATGCCCATATTCGTGCCGTCACCGACCGCCTGGCTGCGCGCGGCTTTCTGGCGATTGCCCCGGCGCTGTTCACGCGCATGGAGTTTGATGTGCAACTGGGCTACGACGCCGAAGGCATGACAGCGGGCAAGCAGCTCAAGGCCGCAGCCGAGGCACTGCCGGGCGAGGGCGTGCTGCAGGACATTCGCGCTGCAGCGCAATGGGCGCAGCAGCACAGCGGCGCCAAAGTGGGCATGGTGGGCTTTTGCTGGGGCGGGCTACTGACCTGGCGCGCTGCCAATCTGGTCGACGAGATTGCGGCCGCCGTGTGCTACTACGGTGGCGGCATGACAGTGCCGCCCGAGATGGCGCGCGCACCGCATGTGCCGGTGATGGCGCATTTCGGCCGGCTCGATGCCCACATCTCGCTGGACAGCGTGCAGGCCTTCAGCGCCGCGCAACCGCAGGTGCAGGTGCATGTGTATGAGGCGGACCACGGCTTCAATTGTGACCAGCGCGGCAGCTACGACCAGCCCAGTGCCATTCAGGCCAAAGACCGCACGCTGGCGTTCTTTGACCAGCACTTGCAGGCTTGATTGAAGAAAAGGAGCGGCTAGCGCTGGTGCACCAAGCACTTCAAGCCAGTTTTGTGCGGAAGTGCAGGGTTAGCAGGCGCTAGCTGCTCTGCTTTTTAATCGTTATCGCCCAGCAAGCTGGCTTTTTCGATGTAGCGGCGGCGCCAGAAAAAGACCAGCAGCACGATGCCAATCGCTGCCATGGCGGCCATGGCCCACCAGAAGCCGTCTTCCTTGTGCACCAGCGGCAGCACGTCAAAGTTCATGCCGAACACAGCGGCAATCAGGTTCAGCGGCAAAAAGATGGCGGTCAGCGTGGTCAGTGTGCGCATGATGTCGTTGGCGCGGTTGCTCTGGGCCGAGAAGTGCATCTGGACGGCGGCCTCGGCGCTTTGTTCCATGCGGTGCACGTGGTGGATCACGCGTTCAATGTGCTCCAGCACGTCGCTGGAGCGCACGCGCAGCAGCTCCAGGGCACGGCGCTCGGCCGGGCTGCTGTGTTCGTCTTCCCACGAAGGCAGGGCGTCCGTCCAGTCTTGCATGGCGGCGCGCTGGTCTTCGCAGATTTCATCGAGCTGGTGCAGCCCCAGGCGTGCCTGCAGCACTTTGCCCCAGTCGTTGAAGCGCGATTTGGGGTTGAGCAGCTGCATCTGCCAGACATCAATCTGCTTGGCCATGTCGCGGCGTAGGCTGAGGTAGCCGTCCACCATCTGGTCGATCTGGCGCAGCATTAGGTCGGCGCTGCTGGGCGGAAAGCGCCCGGTCACGCCGCGTTTTTCGGGGCTCGGCGCCGTGGGGTGCAGCAGGCGCTGAAAGCTCAGCGCGCGCACGGGGCAGTCTGTGGGGTGCACGCTCAGCAGCAAGGTGTCGAACACTGCGTAGCCGACGGGCGCGGTCTCCACCCCCTTGAGGCTGGTTTTGGGGCTGGTGGCGGCGGGCTGGTCCAGGCGGCGAAACAGCAGCACGTCGTAGTCGGACGTGTAGTCGAACGTCGAGGGGATGTGCGCATTTAGCAAGTCCGAGATGTGCAGGTCCACCAAGGGCGTGCCGCACAGCTGCTGCAGCAGCGCTTGTACGGTGGCCAGCTGGTCTTCGAACTCGCTGCGCTCGCACGAGAGCCAGTAAAACTGGCTGCCCGTGGCGGGTGGCAGGGGGGCGGCGTCTGTCGTGGGCCAGGTGCCCAGGTCTTGCACGTGTTTGGTGACAGGCTCAATCAGCAGCAGGCGCATGGCGGCTTAGGTATCAAATAGGCAGAAAGCGCAGGAGTGACAAGCGCTTTCAGCTATCAAATAAAGAAAAAGGCAGCCCGCAGGCTGCCTTGGATGGTGGCAGGCGTACAGCCCGCAGCTTACAGGCCGCGCAGCTTTTTGGCCGCGTCGATGGCGAAGTAAGTCAGGATGCCGTCGGCACCGGCGCGCTTGAAGGCCAGCAGGGCTTCCATCATCACGGCGTCGTGGTCCAGCCAGCCGTTTTGGGCGGCGGCCTTGATCATGGCGTACTCGCCCGACACCTGGTAGGCAAACGTGGGCACCTTGAACTCGTCTTTGACGCGGCGCACGATGTCCAAGTACGGCATGCCGGGCTTGACCATGACCATGTCCGCGCCTTCGGCGATGTCCATGGCCACTTCACGCAGCGCTTCGTCGGAGTTGGCGGGGTCCATCTGGTAGACGTTCTTGTCGGCCTTGCCCAGGGCGCCACGGGTGCCCACGGCATCGCGGAAGGGGCCGTAGAAGCTGCTGGCGTACTTGGCGCTGTAGGCCATGATGCGGGTGTAGATGTGGCCTTGCAGCTCCAGTGCTTCGCGGATGGCGCCAATGCGGCCGTCCATCATGTCGCTGGGGGCCACCATGTCCACACCGGCTTCGGCATGGGTCAGCGCCTGGCCGACAAGCACTTCCACGGTGTCATCGTTCAGGATGTAGCCGGTTTCGTCCAGGATGCCGTCCTGGCCGTGGCTGGTATAGGGGTCCAGTGCCACGTCGGTCATCACGCCCAGCTGGGGGAATTCCTTTTTCAGCGCGCGCACCACGCGGGGGATCAGACCGTCGGGGTTCAAGGCTTCCTTGCCATCGGGCGTCTTCAGGTGCGCGTCAATGGCGGGGAAGAGCGCCAGCACGGGAATCTCCAGCTTGACGCACTCTTCGGCCACGGGCAGCAGCAAATCCAGGCTCAGGCGGTCAACGCCGGGCATGGAGGTGATGGCTTCGCGGCGGTTGCTGCCCTCGTGCACAAACACGGGGTAGATGAAGTCATGGGCTGTCAGGTGGTTTTCACGCACCAGGTTACGGGTGAAGGCGTCACGGCGCAGACGGCGCGGACGGCTTTGCGGGAAAGGGGTAGGGCTAGACAGATGCATGCCCACCATTGTGCGCCTGTCCGTTCATCCTTGTGAGGTGGTGCGCTTGACACAGGTTAAGCCTGTGTGGCAGCAGCCTTGGGGATAGTCCCGGTGTACGCCCCCCAGCGCGATTGCTAGATTTGCCCTCGAAAGCGGCGTACCGCCTTCCCTGCTTCACCTCCCTGAGCAGGCCTCTTAACGGAGGATTTTCGAAGCCCGGCGCTGCCGGGCTTTTTTTTGTCCCAGCCCCGCCCCTTACACTGGGGGTATGTTGTGGGTTAAAGCTTTTCATATCGTCTTCGTGGCCAGCTGGTTTGCGGGTTTGTTTTATCTGCCGCGCATTTTTGTGAACCTGGCCATGGTCACGCCGGGCTCGGTGGCCGAGCGTGAGCGCCTGATCGGCATGGCGCAGCGGCTGCTGCGCTTTACCACCATCTTGGCCGTGCCCGCGCTGGGTCTGGGCCTGTGGTTGTGGCTGGGCTACGGCTTTGCCGGTGGCTGGCTGCACGCCAAGTTGGCCCTGGTGCTGGTGGTGGTGGGCTACCACTACAGCTGCGCGGCCATCTTGCGCCAGTTGGTGGCCAATACCTGTCAGCGCAGCCACCGCTGGTTCCGTTGGTACAACGAGCTGCCGGTGCTGCTGCTGATGGCCATCGTGGTGCTGGTCGTCGTCAAACCTTTCTAACAACTGCCTCGGCCCAAACCATAGGGGGCGCCTGTGTTCAAAACTTCGGCATGGCCGCTGGCCTTGCTGTACACCGCACTGATTGTGTTTGCGAGCCTGTTCCCGTTTGAGGGCTGGCGTGCGCAAGGCATTTCGCCGTGGGTGTTTGTCACAGCGCCGCTGCCCCCGCCGTACTGGACGTGGTTTGACCTGACGATCAATATCGTCGGCTATGCCCCCCTGGGCTTTTTGCTGGCTTTGGGGAGCTTGCGCAGTGGTCTGCATGGCTGGTCGATTCCGCTGGCGGTGCTGTGCGGTTCTGCGCTGTCGCTGGGGATGGAGTTTTTGCAGATCTATCTGCCGCGCCGGGTGCCGTCCAATATGGATTTCGTGCTTAACGCCGCTGGTGTTCTGGTGGGGGCGCTGGTCGCGGCGGCACTGGAGTGGCTGGGCGCGCTGGACCGCTGGAGTTTGTTTCGTGAGCGCTGGTTTGGCGCACAGCCGCACGGCGGACTGGTGCTGATTGGCCTGTGGCCCGTGGCCCTGCTGTTTCCGCAGGCGCTGCCTTTTGGCTTGGGCCAGGTGCTGGAGCGGCTGGACACCACCCTGGATGAGTGGCTGGAAGGCACGCCGTTCATGGACTGGTTGCCGCTGCGCGAAGAATCGGTGGTGCCGCTGTTGCCCAGCGCCGAGGTGCTGTGCGTCATGCTGGGGCTGATGGCACCCTGCCTGCTGGGCTATATGCTGATTGCGCACAAAGGCCGCCGCGCAGTGTTTGCGGCGGTGGCCGTGGTGGCGGGGCTGGCGGCCACGGGGCTGTCTTCCACCATGGCGTACGGCCCCAACCACGCCTGGGAGTGGTTGACCCTGCCTACCGAGGTGGGGGTGATGGCTGCGGTGGCGCTGGCGGCCTGCGCCTTGCCGGTGCCGCGCCGCTGGTGCGCGGTGTTGCTGATTTTGGTGCTGATGTGGCAGCTCAACTGGCTCAACCAGGCACCGCTGAACCCCTACTTTGCCGACACGCTGCAGTCGTGGGAGCAGGGGCGTTTCATGCGTTTTTACGGGCTGGGGCAATGGTTGGGCTGGATCTGGCCCTATGCGGTGCTTGCATATGTGGCGCTGAGCCTGACCCAGCGGCAGGCGGACTCCTAGAATGGCCGGATCATGAGCGACAACACCTCCAGCGGTTACTACAACCGCCATATTTTCTTTTGCCTGAACGAGCGCCCCAACGGCGAAGACTGCTGCGCCCTGCACGGCGCCAAGGCAGGTTTTGACCACTGCAAGCAGGCCGTCAAGGCAGCCGGGCTGGCAGGCAAAGGCCAGGTTCGTGTGAACAAGGCGGGCTGTCTGGACCGCTGCGCCGCAGGCCCGGTGGCCGTGGTCTACCCTGAAGGCACGTGGTACACCTTTGTGGACGAGGCCGACATTGATGAAATCGTCGAATCGCACCTCAAGCATGGCGAAGTGGTGGAGCGTTTGCTCGTGCCGCCGGAACTTGGCCGCTGAAACCGACTCCCACGAGTCATTGAGATTGTTTTTGGCTGCTAGCCCTTGTATATCAAGCGCTAGCAGCTATGAATTAGGTAGTTACACAAGGTATTGCTCTTGAACGCCCAAACCGAACGTTTCACCCTCACCGGCGCAGCAGGCTTGATTGAAGCCCTGCGCGACCGCACCGCTGGCACGCCCCGGGGCGTGGCGGTGATTGCTCACCCCCACCCGCTGTTTGCGGGCACCATGGACAACAAGGTGGTGCAAACCTTGGCGCGTGCCTGTGTGCAGGAGGGCTGGGAGGCCATTCGTTTCAACTTCCGCGGCGTGGGTGCCAGCGAAGGTGTGCACGATGCCGGTCGGGGCGAGGCGCAAGACCTGGTCGACGTGGTGCGCCAGGTCGCGCCCCAGGGCGCGCTGGCGCTGGCTGGGTTTTCGTTTGGTGCCTTCGTCACCACGCACGCCGTGGCCGCGCTGTGGGACGAAGGCCGGGTCGAGAAAGTCGTGCTGGTCGGCACTGCCGCCAGCCGCTTTGAACCCGCCACGTTGCCAGCCGATGCGCATGCGCGCACCCTGGTCGTGCACGGCGAGCAAGACGACACCGTGCCGCTGCAATCCGTGATGGATTGGGCGCGCCCGCAGATACTGCCTGTAACAGTTGTCCCCGATGGAGGTCACTTCTTCCACGGACAATTGCCCTTGCTCAAAGGGCTGGTGGCCCGCCACCTGAGTGCTTCACACCGGTGAAGCACGTTTCCGTTGTCATTCTGATTAACCTGAGTTGTTCATGAAGCCTGTTTTCTCGACCCTGCGTACGCTGGCATTGACCGCGGCCTTGTCACCCCTTTGGGCGAACGCCCAGATCGCCCAGCTGCAACCGCCAGAAATTGCGGCGCACACCTATATGCTGGTGGACGTGACGGCCAACCAAGTGCTGGCCTCCAAGGATGTGGACGCTGCCGTGGAGCCCGCATCGCTGACCAAGCTGATGACCGCCTATCTGGCGTTCGATGCCCTGCGCGCCAAAAAAATCACGCTGGAACAGCGTTTGCCAGTGAGCGAGCAAGCCTGGAAGATGCCCGGCTCGCGCATGTTCATTGACCCCAAGATGCAAGTGCCTGTGGAAGATCTGCTCAAGGGCATGATCGTGCAGTCGGGCAATGACGCCACCATGGCGCTTGCCGAAGGCGTGGGTGGCACCAAGGAAAACTTTGTGCGCCTGATGAACGAGCAGGCCAAGGCGCTGGGCATGACCGGCACCAGCTACAAAAACCCCGAAGGCCTGACCGAACCCGGCCACGTGACCACTGCGCGTGACCTGTCGATTCTGGCCATGCGCCTGATGCGCGACTTCCCCGAGTACACGCACTACTACGCCATCAAGGAATACCGCTACGAAGGCACACCGGCTGCCAATGGCCGCAACCGCAACACCTTGTTGTTCCGTGATCCTTCGGTGGACGGCTTGAAGACCGGTCACACCAATGCCGCAGGCTACTGCCTGGTTTCCACTGCAAATCGCGACATTCCCAATGTGGGGGGGCGTCGACTGCTCTCTATTTTGCTGGGTGCTGCCAGCGACAACGCCCGCGCCAACGAAAGCCAGAAGCTGCTGAACTGGGGCTATACCGCCTATGACGCTGTCAAGCTGTTTGATGCCGGCAAGGCCATGGAAGAGGCGCAAATCTGGAAGGGCTCGCAAGGCACGATCAAGATCGGCCGCGAAGGCGCCACGGTGGTGACCGTGCCAGCAGGCAGCGCAGGCAAGGTGACCACCCAGGTGGTGCGCACCGATCCTTTGATGGCTCCTGTCACCAAGGGCCAGCAAGTGGGCTCCTTGAAGGTGCTGGTGGCGGAGCAAGTGGCTGCAGAGCTGCCCATCTTCGCTTTGGAAAGTGTGGACGAGGGTGGTTTCTTCAGCCGCCTGTGGGACACCATCCGTCTGTGGATTCGCTAAGGCGTAACCACTGCAAACGGCGTGCGCCCCGTAATTCCGGGGTGCCCACCGTTTAATCACATGTGACTTGCCCCGGGTTTGCCAAACTGGTACATTCGAGGGCTTTTCGGAATTTCCGAAGGGTTTCACGTTTTCGTTTTTTACGTTTAGGGACGTATATATGCCAACCATTAATCAACTCGTGCGCCAGGGCCGCACGGTCGAAGTTGTTAAATCCAAGAGCCCTGCTATGGAAAACTGCCCCCAACGCCGTGGCGTGTGCACCCGTGTGTACACCACCACTCCTAAGAAGCCTAACTCGGCTTTGCGTAAGGTGGCTAAGGTGCGTCTGACCAACGGTTTCGAAGTGATTTCGTACATCGGCGGTGAAGGCCACAACCTGCAAGAGCACAGCGTGGTGCTGGTGCGCGGCGGTCGTGTAAAGGACTTGCCAGGTGTGCGTTACCACATCGTCCGCGGTTCTCTGGACCTGCAAGGCGTGAAGGACCGTAAGCAGTCCCGCTCCAAGTACGGTGCTAAGAAGCCTAAGGCTAAGTAAGCCCTGGTTTTGAAGACAAACGGTGTTTGATTCGCCTGACTGGCGCGATCAAACGTAGTGACCCGAAGCGCAAATGTTTTGCGTGGGTCGAGTAAGTGAGAGTCTTTGATGAGCTCTCGCGGTGCCTGAAAAGTCACCAACTGAAGCAAAGATAGAGGTAAAAAATGCCACGTCGTCGCGAAGTCCCCAAACGTGAAATCCTGCCAGATCCTAAGTTTGGCAATGTAGAGCTGTCCAAATTCATGAACGTGATCATGGAAGGCGGCAAGAAGGCTGTTGCAGAACGCATCATTTACGGTGCTCTGGACCTGATCGCCAAGAAGCAACCTGAAAAGGACGCTTTGGAGGTGTTCGTTACAGCCATCAACAACATCAAGCCCATGGTGGAAGTTAAGTCCCGCCGTGTGGGTGGTGCAAACTACCAAGTGCCTGTTGAAGTGCGTCCCGTCCGTCGTTTGGCTCTGTCCATGCGCTGGTTGAAGGAAGCTGCACGCAAGCGTGGTGAGAAGTCGATGGCCCAACGTCTGGCCAACGAAATGATGGAAGCCACCGAAGGCCGTGGCGGCGCCATGAAGAAGCGTGACGAAGTTCACCGCATGGCAGAAGCCAACAAGGCATTCAGCCACTTCCGCTTCTAATCTGCTTGTAGCAGACTGAAACAGACGGGCCGCTCGCAAAATTTGCCGGCGGCCTTGTCTCGATTTCAGGCGCCCCCATATAGAACTGCTGGCCCCGGCGCACAAGGCAGGGTGATCGCAGACTCTCTCCCCGATCAATCAAGGATCAATCATGGCTCGCAAGACCCCCATTAGCCGCTACCGCAATATCGGTATCTCGGCCCACATCGACGCAGGTAAGACCACTACCACTGAACGTATCCTGTTTTATACAGGCGTGACCCACAAGCTGGGCGAAGTGCACGACGGCGCTGCGACCACCGACTGGATGGAACAAGAGCAAGAGCGCGGCATCACCATTACTTCTGCTGCTGTGACCTGCTTCTGGAAGGGTATGGACCTGTCCTACCCCGAGCACCGTTTCAACATCATTGACACCCCCGGCCACGTTGACTTCACGATTGAAGTTGAGCGCTCGATGCGCGTGCTGGACGGCGCTTGCATGGTGTACTGCGCTGTGGGCGGCGTGCAGCCCCAGTCTGAAACCGTGTGGCGTCAGGCTAACAAGTACAAGGTGCCTCGTCTGGCCTTCGTGAACAAGATGGACCGTACCGGCGCCAACTTCTTCAAGGTCTACGAAGGTATGAAGACTCGCCTGAAGGCGAATCCTGTGCCCGTGGTGATTCCAATCGGCGCGGAAGACAACTTCCAAGGCGTGGTTGACCTGCTGAAGATGAAGGCCATCATCTGGGACGAAGCTTCCCAGGGTATGAAGTTTGAATACCAGGACATCCCTGCTGAGTTGGTTGAAACAGCCAACAAGTGGCGTGAGAACCTGGTGGAAGCTGCAGCCGAAGCCAATGAAGACTTCATGAACAAGTACCTGGAAGAAGGTGACTTGTCCGAAGAAGAAATCAAGGCTGGTATCCGTGCACGTACTTTGGCTGTGGAAATTCAGCCAATGCTGTGCGGTACAGCTTTCAAGAACAAGGGTGTGCAGCGTATGCTGGACGCCGTGATCGACTATCTGCCAGCTCCTGTGGATATCGACGACGTTACCGGTACCGACCCCGATGACGAAGAAAAGAAGCTGTCGCGCAAGGCTGACGACGAAGAGAAGTTCTCCGCGCTGGCGTTCAAGCTGATGACCGATCCGTTCGTGGGTCAGCTGACTTTCGTGCGTGTGTACTCCGGCGTGCTGAGCAAGGGCGAAACCGTTCTGAACTCTGTGAAGGGTAAGAAGGAGCGTATCGGCCGTATCGTGCAAATGATGGCGAATGACCGCGTGGAAGTCGAAGAAATTCGTGCCGGCGACATCGCTGCTTGCGTGGGCTTGAAGGACGTGACCACCGGTGAAACCCTGTGTGCTCAAGAAGCGCCTATCGTGCTGGAGCGCATGGTGTTCCCTGAGCCTGTGATTGCACAGGCTGTGGAACCCAAGTCCAAGGCCGACCAGGAGAAGATGGGTATCGCTCTGGGCCGTCTGGCTGCAGAAGATCCATCGTTCCGCGTGCGTACCGACGAAGAATCGGGTCAGACCATCATCGCCGGTATGGGCGAGCTGCACCTGGAAATCATCGTGGACCGCATGAAGCGCGAGTTCAACGTGGAAGCCAACGTTGGTAAGCCACAAGTGGCCTACCGCGAAACTGTGCGCTCGACCGTCAAGGACGTGGACGGCAAGTTTGTTCGCCAGTCCGGTGGTAAGGGACAGTACGGTCACGTGGTGTTCACGCTGGAACCCCAAGAACCTGGTAAGGGCTTCGAGTTCATCGACGCCATCAAGGGTGGTGTGGTGCCTCGTGAATACATCCCTGCGGTTGAAAAGGGTGTGATCGAAGCGCTGACGCAAGGTGTGTTGGCTGGCTACCCCGTGGTCGACGTGAAGGTGACATTGACCTTCGGTTCGTACCACGATGTGGACTCGAACGAAATGGCGTTCAAGATGGCCGCTATCTTCGGTTTCAAGGAAGCTGCGAAGAAGGCCAACCCTGTCATCCTGGAACCCATGATGGCCGTGGAAGTGGAAACACCTGAAGACTACGCCGGTACCGTGATGGGTGACTTGTCATCGCGTCGCGGTATGGTGCAAGGTATGGAAGACATGGTCGGTGGCGGCAAGGCCATCAAGGCTGAAGTGCCACTGTCCGAAATGTTCGGCTACGCCACTTCGCTGCGCTCGCAGACCCAAGGTCGCGCTAGCTACACCATGGAATTCAAGCACTACGCTGAAGCTCCTCGCAACGTGGCTGAAGCCATCGTTGCAGCGCGCTCCAAGTAATTTCAGATCGGTCATAATCGACCGTTTGGTTGCGGCAAGCCCTTGGGCTTGCCGCAGTTGAATTGCCGGTCTGCGATCGCATGCCACTTTGTTCCCTGTGCGAAGTGAATCAGCAATGCGGTGCAGACCTTAAAACCCCACACAGGTTTGCTCTTTTAATTCGGAGAATTTGCAATGGCAAAGGAAAAGTTCGAGCGCACCAAGCCCCACGTGAACGTGGGTACCATTGGCCACGTTGACCACGGTAAGACTACCCTGACAGCTGCTATCGCTACTGTGCTGTCCAAGCACTTCGGCGGCGAAGCTAAGGACTACTCGCAGATCGACAACGCGCCTGAAGAAAAGGCCCGTGGTATTACCATCAATACCTCGCACGTTGAGTACGAAACCGCTTCTCGTCACTACGCTCACGTTGACTGCCCTGGTCACGCTGACTATGTGAAGAACATGATTACCGGTGCTGCTCAGATGGACGGCGCTATCTTGGTTTGCTCCGCTGCTGACGGCCCAATGCCCCAGACTCGCGAGCACATCCTGCTGTCGCGTCAAGTTGGCGTGCCTTACATCATCGTCTTCCTGAACAAGGCTGACATGGTGGACGACGAAGAGCTGCTGGAACTGGTGGAAATGGAAATCCGCGAGTTGCTGGACAAATACGACTTCCCAGGTGACGACACTCCTATCGTGCGTGGCTCTGCTAAGTTGGCTCTGGAAGGCGACCAATCCGCTATCGGCGAACCCGCTATCCTGAAGCTGGCTGAAGCTCTGGACTCCTACATCCCCACACCTGAGCGTGCTGTGGACGGCGCATTCGTGATGCCTGTGGAAGACGTGTTCTCGATCTCCGGTCGTGGTACCGTGGTGACAGGCCGTATCGAGCGCGGCATCATCAAGGTCGGCGAAGAAATCGAAATCGTCGGTATCCGCGACACACAGAAGACCACCTGCACAGGCGTGGAAATGTTCCGCAAGCTGCTGGACCAAGGTCAAGCTGGTGACAACGTGGGTCTGCTGCTGCGCGGCACCAAGCGTGAAGACGTGGAACGCGGCCAAGTGCTGTGCAAGCCCGGCTCCATCAAGCCACACACACAATTCACTTCCGAAGTGTATGTGTTGTCCAAGGACGAAGGCGGCCGCCACACTCCTTTCTTCAACAACTACCGTCCTCAGTTCTACTTCCGTACAACGGACGTGACTGGTTCGATCGAGTTGCCAGAAGGCAAGGAAATGGTGATGCCTGGCGATAACGTGTCGATCACTGTGAAGCTGATCGCTCCTATCGCTATGGAAGAAGGTCTGCGCTTCGCTATCCGCGAAGGTGGCCGTACTGTTGGCGCCGGCGTGGTTGCTAAGATCATTGCCTAATTCTTAGGAAAGCTAGGAATTTACAATGTCTAAGCAAAAAATCCGCATCCGTCTGAAGGCTTTCGATTACAAGTTGATCGACCAGTCTGCAGCCGAAATCGTTGACACCGCCAAGCGTACTGGCGCGATCGTTAAGGGTCCTGTGCCTCTGCCTACACGCATGAAGCGCTTCGACATTCTGCGGTCGCCTCACGTGAACAAGACTTCGCGTGACCAGCTGGAAATCCGCACTCACCAACGTCTGATGGACATTGTCGATCCTACCGACAAGACCGTTGATGCTCTGATGAAGCTGGACCTGCCTGCTGGCGTGGACGTCGAAATCAAACTGCAATAAGAACTTGGTAGGCACCGCTTGCGGTGCCTTGTAAGGTCTTCTTTTAACGCGAACTTGCTTGAAAAAGCAGTTCGCGTTAAAATTTGGAGCTTCGCCAAACTGGCGGAGTTTTATTAACCTTCTTTCGTGCACTTCGAAGTATTTCGGTTGGGTGCAACGCTGGGCCAATTGCAGTTACAGCGGCGAGAGTTTTGGAGAAACAAATGAGTCTGAGCAACTCCCTGGGGTTGCTGGGTCGCAAGGTGGGCATGATGCGTCTGTTCACTGATGATGGGGACGCAGTGCCTGTCACAGTGGTGGATGTTTCTAACAACCGAGTGACTCAGGTTAAAACCCAAGAGAACGATGGCTATGTGGCTTTGCAAGTCACATTCGGTACACGCAAGGCATCTCGCGTGACCAAGCCTGAAGCTGGCCACCTCGCTAAGGCGGGCGTTGAAGCCGGTGAAGTTACACAAGAATTCCGCGTGACAGAAGACACTGCTGCCAAGTATGCAGCTGGTGCCGCTCTGCCCGTGGCTGATCTGTTCAGCGTTGGCCAAAAGGTTGATGTACAAGGTACATCGATCGGTAAGGGCTTCGCCGGCACGATCAAGCGCCACAACTTCGGCGCACAACGCAATTCGCACGGTAACAGCCGTTCGCACCGCGTACCAGGCTCTATCGGTATGGCGCAAGACCCAGGTCGCGTGTTCCCCGGTAAGCGTATGACTGGTCACATGGGCGTTGACACCGTGACTACCCAAAACCTGGACGTGGTTCGTATTGACGAAGCACGCCAATTGCTCTTGATCAAGGGCGCTATCCCCGGAGCCAAGGGCGGTTTCGTGTCGGTGCGTCCTGCTATCAAGGCTAAAGCTTCCAAAGGAGCGAACTAATGCAGCTCGAACTCCTGAATGAACAAGGTCAAGCTGCGTCGACTTTTGACGCTCCTGAAACCGTGTTCGGTCGTGCCTACAACGAAGATCTGATCCACCAGATCGTGACTGCCTACCGTGCAAACGGTCGTCAAGGCACTCGCGCTCAAAAGGATCGCGAACAAGTTCGCCACACCACAGCCAAGCCTTTCAAACAAAAGGGTACAGGCCGTGCACGTGCTGGTATGTCTTCCTCGCCTCTGTGGCGTGGGGGCGGACGTGTGTTCCCTAATCTGCCTGAAGAAAACTTCACGCAGAAGATCAACAAGAAGATGTACCGCGCTGGTATGGCTTCGATCCTGTCTCAGCTGGCCCGCGAAGGTCGTCTGGCAGTGGTGGACTCGCTGACTGTTGATACTCCCAAGACCAAGGTTCTGGCTGACAAGTTCAAGTCCATGAATCTGCAGTCGTCGGTGATGGTGATCGCCGAAGAGATCGACGAAAACCTGTACCTGGCTTCTCGCAACCTGAAGAACGTGTTCGTGGTGGAACCCCGCTACGCTGATCCCGTTTCTCTGGTGCATTACAAGAAAGTGCTCATCACCAAGGGCGCAATCGACAAACTCAAGGAGATGTTCGCATGAGCACACTCAAGTTTGACGAAGGTCGTCTGATGCAAGTGCTGGTCGCCCCCATCGTGTCCGAAAAGGCCACCATGGTTGCTGAGCAGTCCAACGCAGTGACATTCAAGGTACTGCAAAACGCTACCAAGCATGAAATCAAGGCCGCTGTGGAATTGATGTTCAAGGTTGAAGTGGCTGGCGTTTCTGTGGTGAACACCAAGGGCAAGACCAAGCGCTTTGGCAAGACCATCGGCCGTCGCGACAATGTTCGCAAGGCTTATGTGCGTCTGAAGCCCGGTCAAGAGCTGAACCTGTCTGGGGAGGCTGCTTAATCATGGCTGTTATCAAACTCAAACCTACTTCGCCTGGCCGTCGCGGCGCGGTGAAGGTGACTCGTGACCACCTGCACAAGGGTGCCGGTTTCGCTCCTCTGCTGGAAGCGCAATCCGAAAAGGCCGGTCGCAATAATAACGGTCACATCACAACACGCCATAAGGGCGGTGGTCACAAGCACCACTACCGCGTGGTGGACTTCAAGCGCAACAAGGACGGTATCCCCGCCAAGGTTGAGCGCATTGAATACGATCCTAACCGTTCCGCTCACATCGCTCTGGTGTGCTATGCAGACGGCGAGCGTCGCTACATCATTGCTCCTCGCAACCTGGCTGTTGGTGCCACCATCGTGAGCGGCTCCGAAGCCCCTATCCGCGTTGGTAACACCCTGCCTATCCGCAACATCCCCGTGGGTTCGACCATCCACTGTATCGAACTGCAACCTGCAGGCGGCGCTCAAATCGCTCGTTCCGCTGGTGCGTCCGCTACGCTGCTGGCCCGCGAAAGCGTTTACGCCCAAGTGCGTATGCGTTCCGGCGAAGTGCGCAAGATTCACATCGAATGCCGCGCCACCATCGGTGAAGTTGCCAACGAAGAACACAGCCTGCGCCGCTACGGTAAGGCCGGTGTGAAGCGTTGGATGGGTATTCGTCCTACCGTCCGCGGTACTGCAATGAACCCAATCGATCACCCGCACGGTGGTGGTGAAGGTAAGACTGGCGAAGGCCGTCACGCAGTTGACCCATGGGGTAACCTGACGAAGGGCTACCGCACCCGTAACAACAAGCGCACACAAAGCATGATTGTGTCGCGTCGTAAGAAGTAAGGGGTAGCAAATGACTCGTTCTCTCAAAAAGGGTCCGTTTGTTGACCATCACTTGGTTGCTAAGGTTGAAAAGGCCGTAGCTACCAAGGACAAGAAGCCTGTCAAGACTTGGTCGCGTCGCTCCATGGTTCTGCCCGAGTTCATCGGTCTGACCATTGCTGTGCACAACGGCAAGCAGCACGTGCCTGTCTACATCACCGACCAAATGGTAGGTCACAAGTTGGGCGAATTCGCTCTGACTCGTACCTTCAAGGGTCACCCCGCCGACAAGAAGGCCAAGAAGTAAGGAACGACCATGTCTGAAACACGTGCAGTCCTCCGTGGCGTCCGCTTGTCGGTTGACAAGGGTCGCCTCGTCGCGGATCTAATCCGCGGCAAGAAGGTGGATCAAGCTCTGAACATCTTGACTTTCACGCAGAAAAAAGCTGCTGTGATCGTGAAGAAGGTTCTGGAATCCGCTATCGCTAACGCCGAGCACAACGACGGCGCCGATATCGACGAATTGAAGGTCAAGACCATCTACGTTGAACAAGGCACCACGCTCAAGCGCTTCACAGCGCGCGCTAAAGGCCGCGGCAATCGCATCAGCAAGCCTACATGTCACATCTACGTGACAGTCGGTAACTGAGGCCTAAAGGAAGAATATGGGACAGAAAATCCATCCTACCGGCTTCCGCCTTGCTGTAAGCCGTAACTGGGCTAGCCGTTGGTACGCTAGCAACCGTGACTTCGCTGGCATGCTGGCTGAAGACATCAAGGTTCGCGAGTACCTGAAGGCTAAGTTGAAGAACGCTGCTGTGGCACGCGTGCTGATCGAGCGTCCTGCAAAGAACGCCCGTATCACCATCTTCTCGGCCCGTCCTGGTGTTGTGATCGGCAAGAAGGGCGAAGATATCGAGGCCTTGAAGAAGGAACTCGCTACTCGTCTGGGCGTGCCAGTCGCAGTGAACATCGAAGAAGTGCGCAAGCCTGAAATCGATGCCAAGCTGATCGCTGACTCCATCTGCCAGCAGCTGGAAAAGCGCATCATGTTCCGTCGCGCTATGAAGCGTGCGATGCAGAACGCCATGCGTCTGGGTGCCCAAGGCATCAAGATCATGTCGTCCGGTCGTCTGAACGGTATCGAAATCGCCCGTACTGAGTGGTACCGCGAAGGCCGCGTGCCATTGCACACTCTGCGTGCTGACATCGACTACGGCTTCTCTGAAGCCAAGACCACCTACGGCATCATCGGCGTGAAGGTTTGGGTCTACAAGGGTGATACCTTGGGCCGTAACGACCTGCCCGCCGTTGAGACTCCCCGTCCTGAAGACGAGCGTCGTCCACGTGGCCCCCGCCGCGATGGTCGTCGTGACGGTGCAGGCCGTGGTGCCCGCCGCCCCACAGGCGGTAACGCAGCTCCTGTAGACGGCAGCGACAAGCCTGCTGGCGCTGGCGCTGACTCCGTTAAGCGCGTTCGCAAGACTGACGCGCCCGCTACAGCAGCGGACGGTAAAGGAGAATAAACATGCTGCAACCTGCACGCCGTAAGTTCCGTAAGGAACACAAAGGCCGCAATACCGGTATCGCTACCCGTGGCAACGCAGTTGCTTTCGGCGATTTCGGTCTGAAGTCCACCGATCGTGGTCGTCTGACAGCTCGCCAGCTGGAAGCCGCTCGTCGCGCGATTTCTCGTCACGTCAAGCGTGGCGGCCGCATCTGGATTCGTGTGTTCCCCGATAAGCCAATTTCCACTAAGCCTGCTGAAGTGCGTATGGGTAATGGTAAGGGTAACCCCGAGTACTACGTTGCCGAAATCCAGCCCGGCAAGATCATCTACGAAATCGTGGGTGTGTCTGAAGAGTTGGCTCGTGAAGCGTTCCGCTTGGCTGCTGCAAAGCTGCCTCTGCGTACGACCTTCGTTGCCCGTCACATTGGTGAATAAGGAGAGATCACATGACTAAAGCTGCTGAACTCCGCCAAAAAGACGTGGCCGCTGTGGAAGCTGAAGTGAAGTCCTTGCAAAAGGCCCACTTCGGTCTGCGTATGCAAAAGGCCACGCAACAACTTGGTAACACATCGACATTGAAGGCTACTCGCCGCGATATCGCCCGTGCCAAGACCATCCTTGCTGAAAAGCAAGCCGCTAAGTAAGGAGCCGACATGACGGAAGCTAAAACATCCCTCAAGCGCACCTTGATTGGCAAGGTGGTGAGCGACAAGCGCTCTAAGACAGTAACCGTGCTGGTGGAGCGTAGCGTTATGCACCCCATCTACGGCAAGATCGTGGTGAAGTCCTCGAAGTACCACGCTCACGACGAACAAGGTGAATACAAGATGGGTGATACCGTCGAAATCACCGAAAGCCGTCCGCTGTCGAAGACCAAGAACTGGGTTGCAACCCGCTTGGTGCAAAAGGCTGCTCTGGTTTAAGCGTTCAACCGCTTTGACTGCAAAGTCTTAAAAAGCGACCCACAATGTGGGTCGCTTTTTTGTTTTCAGGCCTTGCTCGCAGCATGAGAAGCGAGAGCCCCAAGGCATATTTAAACCATTGGAGGACACACATGATTAAGGTTGGAGATGCACTGCCCGCAGTGAAGTTGATGGAGTACGTGGAAGTCGAAGGCAACGGCTGCAGCATTGGCCCGAACCCTGTCGAGCTGCCCCAAGCCCTGGCTGGCAAGACCATTGGTCTGTTTGCCGTGCCCGGTGCCTTTACACCGACTTGCTCGGTGCAGCACTTGCCTGGCTATATTGCCCAGGCTGATGCTTTCAAGGCCGCAGGTGTGAACGAAATCTGGTGTGTGGCCGTCAATGATGCGTTCGTGATGGGCGCATGGGGCCGTGAGCAAAAGGCGGTAGGCAAGGTGCGCATGATTGCCGACGGCGATGCAGCTTTGGCCAAGGCGCTGGGCCTGACGCTGGATCTGAATGGCAAGGGCCTGGGTCTGCGCAGCAACCGCTATTCCATGCTGATCAAGGACGGCAAGGTTGCGAGCTTGAACGTGGAAGGCCCTGGCAAGTTTGAAGTCTCGGATGCAGCCACTTTGCTGGCACAAGCCAAGGCCTAAAAAGGCTTGGTGCTATAAAAAACGCTGCTTAGGCAGCGTTTTTTTATGGGGCAAGCGGGCAGTGGGTCAGTAGATATCGACCTTGAGGTAGTGGGCCCCGGGGATGGGGTTGTGATAGTAGGGGTCAATGCTTTGAAAGCCCAGGTCTGTATACAAATTGCGGGCTGCTTCCATATCGTCCAGGGTGTCGAGCAGCACGCTGGCGTAGCCGGCCCGGCGCGCGGCATCGAGGGTGGCTTCGGTGAGCTGGCGCCCCAGTCCAAAGCCGCGAAAGACTTTGCGTACGTACAAGCGTTTCATCTCGGCAGCGTTCGGGGTGTCTGCACTGTCCAGGGGGCGCAGTGCGCAGCAGCCTGCCAGTGCCCCATCGACGTGCGCGAGGAGCAACGTGCCGCGTGGCGCGGCATAGTCACCCGGGAGGTGGGCGAGTTCGTGATCGAAATTCTGGAAGGCCAGATCCAGCGTCAGACTGTCCGCGTACTCGCGAAACAGTTGGGCTGCACAAGCCATGTCTTGGGCGGAGGTGGCGATGTCTAAGGCCACACAGGGCTGGTCCACGGTCAAAACGAGTGTGCAAAAGCAAAGAAGAACAAGCTGCCAGTGTAGCGATACAAGGGCAGCAGGGACATAGGGTTAGAACGACGTGGCCCGTGTCCACACCCAGTAGGCCATCACCGCGCAGGCTGCCGCGAAAAAGAATGCGGGCAGCAGTGCACGCCAGCCATCGCGGCTGGCCGGCAGCTCGGCAGGCTGCTGCTCTTTGTCGCCGTGCCACATCGCAGGCACCAGCTTTTCACGGCGCAGCACGCTGTAGTAGGCGATAGCGGCGATGTGCAGGCCAACGATGGCATACACCAGCCATTGGCCCCAGCTTTTGTGCCAGCCCGTGGCCCAGGCAATGGTGTCACCGGAGACAAAACGCACCAGCGAGCCGGCAAACGCGATCTCGTCATCACTGACCAAGCCCGTGCCCACTTGCACGCCCAGAATTAGCAGCATGGCCACGACAGACAGCGCGCCCAGCGGGTTGTGGCCGGCTTTGTCAGCGGGTGTGCCTTGCCCCCGCAGGTAGCGCACCAGGCGCGCCGGGCTGGGCAGGAACGTGGCAAAGCGTGACCAGTGCCCACCCGCCAAGCCCCACAGCACGCGAAACAGCAGCAAGGCCAGCACGGCATGGCCCAGGCGCAGATGCCATTCCATGGCATTGCCTCCCATCTTGGCGGTGACGACCAGGGCCACGATGCAGGCGGCCAGCAGCCAGTGGAAGAGGCGCGTGGGCAAGTCCCAGATGCGCAGTCGGGTGGTGTCAGAGGTGCTCATGGTGTGAATGTACGGACAGGCGGAAATGAGGGCATGTGGCAGCTCACAATCACCGGGGTTTGGGGAACTGCGCGCGCGCAGCGATACTCCCTGTAGAAAGTGTGCGTATTTTTGTCGGTTTCATAGCAAAAAAGGAAGTTCCCCATGCGATTCAAAACCCTCTGTGCCTCGGTGCTGGCTGCGTCTGCAATGTTGGTTGGTGCTACAGCTTTGGCGGATACGCTGAAGTTCGGTAAATCAGAAGATGCCATCAAATACCGCCAGAACGCGCTGTTTGTGATGAGCCAGCACTTTGGCACATTGGGTGCCATGGCCAATGGGCGCGCTGCATTCAACGCGGATCTGGCCAAGCAAAACGGTGAGGTGCTGGCCACGCTGGCGGGTCTGCCCTGGCAAGGTTTTGCGGCTGGCGCCGAAGGCGGCAAGGCCAAGCCTGAGGTGTGGTCGGAAAAAGCCAAGTTTGATGACCATGCCAACCAGTTCATGGCGGAAGCCGGCAAGCTGGCGGCGGCTGCCAAGACCGGTGATCTGGCCCAGCTGAAGGCCGCTTTTGGTCCCGCAGCGCAAACCTGCAAGGCATGCCACGACGCTTTCCGCAATCGTTGATGGACGGCTCTTGATGCCAAGGTTGATGAAGGTCTTGGCATAAAAAAATAGCGGCCAGCGCTGATGTTGTCTGGGTATGCGATGGTTTTGGCATCGAAATCCAGCAACGGCAAGCGCTGGCTGCTATTGTTTTTTTTTGAGAGTGGTTGCTCAGGCTTCGGCCAGCAGCTTCTCGATCAGTTGGTGCAACTCGGCAAAGTTGGGCTGGCCCACATAGGTTTTCACAATCTCGCCGCGTTTGTTGACGATATAGGTGGTGGGCGTCAGTTGCACATCGCCCCAGGCTTTGGCCACGGTGCCGGTGTTGTCCAGGGCCACGTTGAAGGGCAGCTGGCGGGATTGCGCAAAGTTCACCACGTAGCTGGGCGGGTCGTAGCTCATGGCCACGGCCAGGGTGTCAAAACCCTTGTCCTTGTACTTGTTGTGGGTGGCAATAATCTCGGGCATTTCGGCCACACAGGTCACGCAGCTGGTCGCCCAGAAGTTGACCAAGGTCACCTTGCCTTGCAAATCCTGGGTGCTTTTGCTGCTGCCATCGAGCAGCACAAAATGGGACTGGGGTGCGGTTTGCGCGCCTTCGCCCAGATAGACATAGGCGCCCAAGCCTGCGAATGCTGCAAGCGCCACGCCTGCCACGATGTGTTTGATTGCCATAGCTTGCTATTTTGCCAAGTTGCGAAGGACGGCGCAGGGCAATGCCCTGCGTTCCACTACCGTATGGAGTGGCGGAATCCGTAAAAGTTCGCTATCCAGTTTGGTGCAGTGCTGCCGATAATGCAGGTATGAGCAAGATTCAACCCCTGATGCGATGCCTGATGGCCGCTGCGACAGCGCTGGTGTTGAGCGCCTGCGGCAACGCCGAGCCCGAGCTGAAGTGGCAGCACCTGTCGCTGGATGATGCGGGCTTGGAGATGCAGTTTCCGTGCGACCCGCAGTTTGCCCGCACCCCTGTCGATTTTGGAATGGAGCTGGGCAGCGTGCCCGTCAACATGATGGGCTGCGACGCCGTGGATTCCACCTTCGCCATGTCCCACTGGCTGCTGGACGACCCCAAGCTGGCCGATGATGCCTTGGCGTTCTGGGAAGTCGCTGTGCTTTCGCAGTTCCAGGCGGTCGATGGCAAAGATTCCAAAAGCGGTGCAGCTTTTGTGCCGGCTGGCGCCATGGATTTGCCGCGCTCCATCCGCGCGACCGTGGAAGGTGAGGGGCGTGCCGGCTGGACGGTGACCACCCATGGCGTCTGGTTTGCCCGCAAGGAAGGCGACAAGGCGCGCATCTTCCACGCTGTGGTGTATGCGCCCAAGGCCTACCACCAGACGGCCAACACATTCTTCAAAAGCATCATCTTGAAATAGTCGAGGCGGCTTTCTTGGCTGACTGCCATGCAGGCTTATGCCAACGCGCCTACAGGGCGGTCACGCCATAATGGAGTCGAAAAGAAAGCCTCATGAATTCGACTGCCAACCACATTCTGCTGATTGCCCACGCGCCCCTGGCGCATGCCCTGCGGGACTGCGCACAGCACGTGTTTGCGGACTGCGCTGAGCACATCAGTGTGCTGGATGTGCCGCCCAGCGAAAGCCCTGAAGTCACATTGGCCACGGCACAAACGCTGCTGGCACGCAGCGGCGCCGAGCGAACACTGGTGCTCTCCGATGTGTTTGGCGCGACGCCCAGCAATGTGGCGCACCGCCTGGTTGAGGGCACCGCAGCGCGTTTGCTGGTGGGTGTGAATCTGCCCATGCTGCTGCGCGCGATTTGCTATCGCCAAGAGCCGCTGGAGCAGCAGGCTGCGCGTGCACTGGCAGGTGGGCAGCAAGGCATGTTGCAAGTAGGGGGCGGCAGTGCTCCTCAGAACCAAAATAGCCGGAAAGAACATGGTCAAGACAGAGATCACCATCAGCAATAAATTGGGGCTGCATGCCCGCGCTTCGGCCAAATTGACCAAGCTGGCTGGCAGCTTTGCGTGCGATGTGTTCATGAGCAAAGGTGAGCGGCGCATCAATGCCAAAAGCATCATGGGCGTGATGATGTTGGCTGCTGGCGTGGGCTCGGTGGTAGAGCTGGAAACCGATGGCCCCCAGGAGCAAGAAGCGCTGGACGCCTTGGTTGCCCTGATCAACGACAAATTTGGCGAAGGCCAGTAACAGCAGCGGTGCAGCGCATGCGCTGCGCGCAGTGGTGAAGCCCTGCGTGGCGCGGCTTGCGCGCCGTTGAAAAGGATTTCGGCATGACATTTGCCATCCACGGGTTGGCGGTTTCGCGCGGCATTGCCATTGGGCGTGCCGTGGTGGTGGCCTCGAGCCGGGTTGAGGTGCGCCACTACTTCATTGAAGCCGCACAAATTGAGGCAGAAATCACCCGCGCCCGCACCGCCCGCAATGCGGTGGTCGATGAGCTGCAACGGCTGGTGAGCGATTTGCCCGACGATGCCCCGGGCGAGCTGGCAGCGTTGCTGGAAGTGCATCTGATGCTGCTGCAAGACGAAGCGCTGGCCGCTGGGGTGCGGCACTGGATCACCGAACGCCTGTACAACGCCGAGTGGGCGCTGATGACGCAGCTGGAACAAATCTCGCGCCAGTTTGACGAGATGGAAGACCCGTATCTGCGCGAACGCAAGGCCGATCTGGAACAGGTGGCTGAACGCATCCTGCGCTATATGCGCGGTATTGCGGCCAGTCCGATCACCACGCCGCCCGCACCACCGGCTGATGGAGTGCAGCCAGCGCTGGAAGGCATGGCCGATGCACCACTGGTGCTGGTGGCGCAAGACCTGTCGCCCGCCGATATGTTGCAGTTCAAGCGCAGCGTGTTTGCAGGCTTTGTCACCGCGGTCGGGGGCAAGACCAGCCACACGGCAATTGTGGCGCGCAGCATGGACATTCCTGCGGTGGTGGGCGCACGTGCAGCCAGCCAGCTGATTCGCCAGGATGACTGGATCATCATCGATGGCAACGCGGGCATCGTGCTGGTTGACCCATCGCCCATCCTCTTGGAGGAGTACCGATTCCGCCAGCGCCAGGGCGTGCTGGAGCGCGAACGCCTGGCGCGGCTGCGGCACACCCCGTCGGTGACGCTGGATGGGCAGAAGGTGGAGTTGCTGGCCAATATTGAGCAACCCGGCGATGCCGCAGCGGCCGTGCATGCGGGCGCCGTGGGCGTGGGGCTGTTTCGCAGTGAGTTTCTGTTCATGGGGCGCGAGGGCAAGCTGCCCGGCGAAGAGGAGCAGTTCGAGGCCTACAAGGCGGCTGTGGATGGCATGCAAGGCCTGCCAGTGACCATTCGCACCATCGATGTGGGTGCGGACAAGCCCTTGGACAAAGGCAGCAAGGACGCCTCCCTCAACCCGGCGCTAGGTTTGCGGGCCATCCGCTGGAGCCTGGCGGAGCCCGCCATGTTCCGCACCCAACTGCGTGCCATCTTGCGTTCAGCGGCGTTTGGCAGGGTGCATTTGCTGTTTCCCATGGTGTCGCACCAGCACGAGGTGCACAGCATTCTGGCCCAGGTCAAGCTGGCGCAGGCGGAGTTGGATGCGCGCGGCGCCGCTTACGGTGCGGTGCAGCTGGGGGCGATGATTGAAATTCCCGCTGCCGCCATCATGGTGCGCAGTCTGCTGCAGCACTTTGATTTTGTGTCGATCGGCACCAACGATTTGATCCAGTACACGCTGGCGATTGACCGCGCTGATGAAGCGGTGGCGCATTTGTACGACCCGCTGCACCCCGCTGTGCTGGGGCTGGTGGCTCAGGTGATTCAAACCGCCAATGCCATGGGCAAGCAAGTGTGTGTGTGCGGCGAAATGGCCGGCGACACCAGCATGACGCGGCTGTTACTGGGCTTGGGGCTGCGCAGCTTCTCCATGCACCCCGCGCAGATTCTGAGCGTCAAGCAAGAAGTGCTGCGTGCGGATACGCGCAAGCTGCAGCCCTGGGCGCAGACGGTGCTGGCTTCGGACGCACCCGCGCAGCTGCTAGAGGTGGCCAAGTAACCGCTGGTCGGGAATGCCCTTCACTTCGAAGAAACTATTTGCGATTAATTCTCATTCAGTGTTATAGTTCGCAGCACTGAGTCCTGGTGAATTGCTCTGGTGGGGGAACTCCAAGGGACTGCAGTGGTTTTAGTTTCATCGTGGGGCGACAAACAGGCCCGTGAAGCCTGTGCGTCGTTTTTTGCCAGCCAGCGGCACTGCCCGGTTAGCCACGCATTTTTTCTGTGATGAAGCAGTAGTTATTGAAAATAGGAGCGGAATGCGCTGGATGTGCCTGAATTTCAAATAGAAAAGCATCTGAAATTGAGTATTCACGAGCGCTAGCCGCTATAAAAAAAGCAACCCGAGGGTTGCTTTTTTGTTGCCCGAGGCCTTGGGGCCTTACACGCCAGCGGCGTGGGCCTGCTGGTCTGCATGGTAGCTCGATCGCACCATGGCGCCCACGGCGGCGTGGGTGAAGCCCATCTTGCACGCTTCTTCCTCGAACATCTTGAACGTGTCGGGGTGCACGTAGCGGCGCACGGGCAGGTGGCTGTTGGTCGGCGCCAGGTACTGGCCAATCGTCAGCATGTCGATGTTGTGGGCGCGCATATCGCGCATCACCTGCAAGATCTCTTCATCGGTCTCGCCCAGGCCCACCATGATGCCGCTCTTGGTCGGCACGTTGGGGTGCAGTTCCTTGAACTTCTTGAGCAGGTTCAGGCTGAACTGGTAGTCCGATCCGGGGCGCGCTTCCTTGTACAGGCGGGGCGCGGTTTCCAGGTTGTGGTTCATCACATCGGGTGGGGCCGACTTCAGAATTTCCAGTGCGCGATCGTCGCGGCCGCGGAAGTCGGGCACCAGGATTTCAATCTGCGTGGTCGGCGAGAGCTCGCGGATGTTTTTGATGCATTCCACAAAGTGGCCGGAGCCACCATCGCGCAGGTCATCGCGGTCCACACTGGTGATTACCACGTACTTCAGGCGCAGGCGGGCAATGGTTTCGGCCAGCTTGCGCGGCTCTTCCACATCCAGCGGGTCAGGGCGGCCGTGGCCCACATCGCAGAAGGGGCAGCGGCGCGTGCACTTGTCGCCCATGATCATGAAGGTGGCCGTGCCCTTGCCAAAGCATTCACCGATGTTGGGGCAGGAGGCTTCTTCGCAGACGGTGTGCAGCTTTTGCTCGCGCAGGATGTCTTTGATCTCGTAAAAGCGCGTGGTCGGGCTGCCAGCCTTGACGCGGATCCAGTCAGGTTTTTTGAGCGCCGGTGCGTGCTCTACCTTGACCGGAATGCGCGAGAGTTTGGCGGCCGCCTTTTGCTTGGCCAGCGGGTTGTAGTTTTCGGCGGACTGCGCTTCGCGCACGACTTCGTTGCTGCTCATGGTGATGGTCTCAGGGGGCGAGGCGGGTGATCAGCTGGTTGCCAAACACTTGCGCCACCTCGCTCCAGGTTGTCTGGATGCCAATTGTAGAAAGATCAACGGTAGCCATACCGGCATAACCGCATGGGTTGATGCGGTGATAAGGCTCCAGATCCATGTCGACATTCAGCGCGACACCGTGGTAGGTGCAGTGACGGCTCACTTTGATGCCCAGTGCGGCAATCTTGCCCAGGCCCGCAAAGTCAGGCTGGGGGGCGGCGCTGCCTGGGGCGCGCAGCTGTGGGCGCTGGGCCAGCATGGCATGGCTGCGCGGATCATCCAGGCGCACATAAATGCCGGGTGCACCTGCCACGCGGTGGCCTGTGACGCCGTAGTGCGCCAGAGTGCGAATGACGGCCTCCTCCAGGCGGTAGACGTATTCTTTGACGAAGTAGCCCAGGCGCTGCAAATCCAGCAGCGGGTAGGCCACCACTTGCCCGTGGCCGTGGTAGGTCACCTGACCGCCACGGTTGGTGGACACCACGGGGATGGTGCCAGGCAGCAGCACATGCTCGGCTTTGCCGGCAAGGCCCTGCGTGAAGGTGGGGTTGTGTTCGCACAGCCACAGCGCGTCGGCAGTAGACGCATCGCGGTTGGCGGTGAAAGCCTGCATGGCGCTGTTGCAGGCGGCGTAATCCACGCGGCCCAGCACACGCGCATCCAGTGCAGGAAGTTTGATGGCGCTCAAAGAACCACCTTGACCATGGGGTGGCTGGTCAAGGCACGATACAGGTTGTCGAGCTGCTCACGGCTGGTGGCGGTCACGGTGATGGTGACGCCCAGGTACTTTCCGCCACTGCTGGGGCGCAGTTCCACGGTCGATGCATCAAAGAAGGGGTCAAATTCCTTGGCCACCTTGGTGATGCTGTGTACAAAATCCTCAGCGTGCAGGCCCATCACCTTGATGGGAAACAGGCTGGGGTACTCGATCAGGGAATCCTTGCGGGGATCGTTGTTGGCAGATGTATCGGACATGGTCATGATGAGTTGGGAAGCGAAGGGTTTTGCTTGGTCCGCGGGCCATTGTGCGCTATGGTTGCGCCGCTGGTCGTAGGACGGGGCAGGCGCGCGCCTGCAACGGGACGGTTGTGCATTGCAAGCGTGCAAACCCGGGATCTTGTGGGTGTCGAACGACACGCAAGTCAGGGATTGTCCGTGAAAACCCCCGAAGGATGTCGGAGGTCGTCAGTGCAAAACGGGTTTCTACGTATAATCAGAGGCTTTGTAAAAATTCCGGTTTGAGTTTTGGCTCGCTGAACACATGAAACATCAAGCCCCTGAATCGGAATTTGAGGACGAAGAGCCGCAAATCAAGCCCCTGACGCCTGAAGAGGCTGCGGTGTGGCGCAAGCAGCAGCCCAAAATGTCCATGTGGCGCATTCTGGCGCTGCAGGTGCTGATGGGTGCCGCCGTTGCGCTGCTGGCGTGGTGGATGGCAGGTCGTACGGCCGGATGGTCAGCCGCTTATGGTGCGCTGGCCATTGTGGTGCCTGCTGCATTGTTTGCCCGAGGCGTGGCACGCAATAGCGGTAGCGCGGCGAATGCGCCGGGTGCGATCGCAAGGCTTTTTGCCTGGGAATTTGTCAAGTTGGTGCTTTGCATTGCCATGCTGGCTGCAGCGCCCTTCTTGATGCCAAACCTGCACTGGCTGGCGTTGCTGGCAGGGATGGTGGTAACGATGAAAACGTACTGGCTGGTTCTGGCGACAGGACGAGCCAGTGTCCGAAAAACCGATTGATATTGAGAGAAGAGTTCACCGATGGCAGCCGACGCGCACGCTCCAACCGCAAGTGAATACATTGTTCACCACTTGCAGCACCTGCAAAATATCAAGCAGAACTCCATCATCGATTTCTCGGTGGTGAATCTTGACTCCGTGGCTGTCAGCATCATTTGCGGCGTGATCGGCTTGTTCCTGCTGTGGCTGGGTGCCCGCAAGGCAACCTCTGGCGTTCCTGGTCGTTTCCAGGCAGCGGTGGAAATGCTGGTCGAAATGGTGGACAACCAGGCCAAGGCGAACATCCACAACGCGCAATCGCGCAAGTTCATTGCACCTTTGGCGTTGACTGTGTTCGTGTGGATCTTCATCATGAACGCGATGGACATGCTGCCCGTCGATTTGCTGCCTATGCTGTGGCAAACCGCACAGGGTGATTCGCACGCTTACCTGCGTGTCGTGCCTACTGCCGATCTGTCCACTACGCTGGGCCTGTCGACTGCCGTGCTGATCCTGTGCTTCTACTACAGCCTGAAGATCAAGGGCGCTGCGGGTTGGGCCCACGAACTGGTGACTGCACCATTCGGCACTTCTAAGAATCCTGTTTTCGCCCTGATCCTGGGCGTGATCAATCTGCTGATGCAGATCATTGAATATGTTGCCAAGACGGTTTCGCACGGTATGCGACTGTTCGGCAATATGTACGCTGGTGAGTTGGTGTTCTGCCTGATTGCCCTGATGGGTGGTGCGGCTGCCATGTCGCTCTCTGGTGTGTTGCTCCCCGTGGGGCACATCATTGCAGGCACGATTTGGGCAATCTTCCACATTTTGGTGATTACCCTGCAAGCCTTCATTTTCATGATGCTGACGCTGATTTATCTCGGCCAGGCGCATGAAGCCCACTGACCTTTCCCTTTCAACTTCAACTTTCCTTTAATCCCTAGGAGTCATCATGGAAAACATTCTCGGTCTCGTCGCTCTGGCTTGTGGTCTGATCGTTGGTTTGGGCGCTATCGGCGCTTCGATCGGTATCGCACTGATGGGCGGTAAGTTCCTGGAATCCTCGGCTCGCCAGCCTGAGCTGATCAACGAACTGCAAACCAAGATGTTCATCTTGGCTGGTCTGATCGACGCTGCTTTCCTGATCGGTGTTGCTATCGCTCTGCTGTTCGCTTTCGCCAATCCCTTCGTACTGGCCTAAGCTCCGATCAACGCCCTAGAAAGAAAGGTGTTGCCGTGAGTATCAACGCGACCCTGTTCGTTCAGTGCATCGTTTTCCTGATCTTGGTGCTGTTCACGATGAAGTTCGTGTGGCCCCCGATTGCGAAGGCGTTGGACGAGCGAGCCCAGAAAATCGCCGATGGCCTCGCTGCTGCTGACAAGGCTAAAACCGAGCTGAGCGCCGCTAACAAGCGCGTCGAGCAAGAGTTGAGCCAGACACGCAACGAGACAGCATCGCGGCTTGCGGACGCCGATCGCCGCGCCCAGGCCATCGTTGAAGAAGCCAAGGCCCGCGCGACAGAAGAAGGCAACAAGATTGTTGCTGCTGCCCGCGCCGAAGCTGAACAGCAAGCTGTTGCTGCCCGTGAAGCCCTGCGTGAGCAGGTGGCTACATTGGCCGTGAAGGGCGCCGAGCAAATCCTCCGCAAGGAAGTGAATGCTGGCGTTCATGCTGATCTGCTGAACCGCCTGAAGACAGAGCTGTAAGGAAAGCAAAATGGCAGAACTCGCCACCATTGCCCGCCCTTATGCTGAAGCATTGTTCAAGGCCAGCTCCAATGGGGCTGACCTGAACAGCACTGTCGCTTGGGTGGAGGAACTGGCGGCGATTGCCGCTGATCCGCAATTGCGTCAACTGGCCGATAGCCCCAAGGTGACAGCTGAGCAAGTGCTCAATGTCATCACTGGCGTGGCCCGTTCGGCTTTGCCCGATGCCGCTCGCAATTTCCTGCGCGTCATCATCGAAAACGGTCGCCTGGACGCACTGCCTGAAGTGGCTGTGCAGTTCCGCGGCATCGTGAACCGCCTCAATGGCTCGTCCGACGCTATCGTCTACAGCGCATTTCCCGTCGAGGAAGCTGTGCTGAATGACATCAGCGCTGCGCTGCAAAAGCGTTTCGGTCGCAAGCTGAACCTGTCTGTCGAGATCGATGCATCTTTGATCGGCGGTGTTCGCGTAGTGGTGGGCGACGAGGTGCTGGACACCTCCGTGAAGGCTCGTCTGGAACAAATGAAAGCGGCCCTCATCGCGTAAGCGTTGAGGTCTCGGCTAACCAAAAGAAAGAAGGAAAGAGTCATGCAACTCAATCCCGCAGAAATTTCTGAACTGATTAAGAGCCGCATCGAAGGGCTGGAAGCGAACGCCGATATCCGTAACCAAGGCACTGTGGTGTCGGTGACGGACGGTATCGTGCGCGTGCACGGCCTGTCGGATGTGATGGCTGGCGAAATGTTGGAATTCCCCGCTACAGCGGACGGCCAGCCTTCTTACGGCTTGGCTCTGAACCTGGAGCGTGATTCCGTTGGTGCGGTGATTTTGGGTGAATACACCCACATCGCTGAAGGTGACACTGTGAAGTGCACCGGCCGCATCTTGGAAGTTCCCGTGGGCCCCGAACTGGTCGGCCGCGTGGTGAACGCACTGGGCCAGCCTATCGACGGCAAGGGTCCTATCAATGCCAAGATGACGGACGTGATCGAAAAGGTTGCGCCTGGTGTGATCGCACGTCAATCCGTGGATCAACCTCTGCAAACCGGTATCAAGTCCATCGACTCCATGGTTCCCGTGGGCCGTGGTCAACGTGAGTTGATCATTGGTGACCGCCAGACTGGTAAGACCGCTGTTGCGATCGACGCCATCATCAACCAAAAGGGTCAAGGCGTTACCTGTATCTACGTGGCAATTGGTCAGAAGGCTTCTTCTGTCAAGAACGTGGTGCGTGCGCTGGAACAAGCAGGCGCGATGGAATACACCATCGTTGTGGCTGCTACCGCTTCTGAATCTGCTGCAATGCAGTACGTGTCGGCCTACTCAGGCTGCACGATGGGTGAATACTTCCGCGATCGCGGTGAAGACGCCCTGATCGTTTATGACGATCTGTCCAAGCAAGCTGTGGCTTACCGTCAAGTGTCGCTGCTGCTGCGTCGCCCACCAGGACGCGAAGCGTTCCCTGGCGACGTGTTCTATCTCCACTCGCGTCTGCTGGAGCGTGCTGCTCGCGTGAACGCTGATTACGTGGAAGCCTTCACCAAGGGTGAAGTCAAGGGCAAGACCGGTTCCCTGACAGCTCTGCCTATTATCGAAACACAAGCTGGCGACGTGTCCGCTTTCGTTCCTACGAACGTGATTTCGATTACTGACGGCCAGATCTTCCTGGAAACCAACCTGTTCAATGCTGGTATCCGTCCTGCGATCAACGCCGGTATTTCGGTGTCTCGCGTGGGTGGTGCTGCTCAGACCAAGCTGGTCAAGGGCCTGTCCGGCGGTATCCGTACCGACTTGGCACAGTACCGTGAACTGGCTGCGTTCGCGCAGTTCGCTTCCGATCTGGACGAAGCAACCCGCAAGCAGCTGGACCGTGGTGCGCGCGTGACTGAATTGCTCAAGCAAGCTCAGTACAGCCCTCTGTCGACTGCGTTGATGGGCGTTTCGCTGTTTGCCGTGAACAAGGGTTTCATGGACGACATCGAAGTCAAGCAAGTGCTGCCTTTTGAAGCTGGTCTGCACCAGTTCCTGAAGACCAGCCACGGTGCTTTGCTGGATCGCCTGAATGAAAAACGTGCTTTCGACAAGGAAGGCAAGGACGAAGCTGAATTGAGCGCTGCTGTTGCTGCGTTCAAGAAGTCGTTCGCTTAATCCGGACGAGGAGCCATCATGGCAGCAGGCAAGGAAATACGCGGCAAGATCAAATCGGTGGAAAACACCAAGAAGATCACCAAAGCCATGGAAATGGTGGCTGCATCCAAAATGCGCAAGGCGCAAGAGCGGATGCTGGCTGCCCGTCCATACAGCGAAAAAGTCCGCAACATTGCAGCCCATCTTGGCCAAGCCAACCCTGAATATGTGCATCCGTTCATGCAAAAGCATACGGATGCCCAGAAGGCCGGCGTCATCGTGGTGACGACCGACAAGGGGTTGTGCGGCGGCATGAACACCAACGTGTTGCGTGTAGTAACCAACAAGTTGCGTGAACTGCAAGATGCAGGCATTTCTGCAGAGACAGTAGCCGTTGGCAGCAAGGGACTGAGCTTCCTGAACCGTATTGGTGCCAAGGTGGTCTCTCAAGCCACAGCACTGGGCGATAAGCCCCACCTGGACAAGCTCATTGGGCCTGTCAAGGTGCTGTTGGACCAATACGCTGAAGGTAAGTTGAGCGCGGTGTACCTGTGCTACACCAAGTTCATCAACACCATGAAGCAAGAGTCGGTGGTGGAGCAGTTGCTGCCACTGTCGAACGAGCAAATGCAAGCCGAGAAGACGGGTGCATCGTGGGAATACATCTACGAACCTGACGCACAGAGCGTGATCGATGATCTGCTGGTGCGCTACGTAGAGTCCCTCGTTTACCAGGCAGTTGCGGAAAACATGGCGTCCGAGCAATCGGCGCGCATGGTGGCCATGAAGGCCGCGACCGACAACGCGGGCAACGTCATCAGCGAGTTGAAGCTGGTCTACAACAAGACGCGTCAGGCAGCCATTACGACCGAGTTGTCGGAAATCGTGGCCGGCGCTGCCGCTGTGTAAACGGCTTTAACAGACAAACAGATTGGAGCAAAGAATGGCTCAAGTACAAGGCAAGATTGTTCAATGTATCGGCGCCGTGGTTGACGTGGAATTTCCACGTGACCAGATGCCCAAGGTGTACGACGCCCTGAAGCTGGAAGGCACAGCCCTGACTCTGGAAGTTCAGCAGCAGCTGGGCGACGGCATCGTCCGTACCATTGCGCTGGGTTCTTCGGACGGCTTGAAGCGCGGTCTGATGGTGACCAACACTGGTTCCGCCATCACCGTGCCTGTGGGCAAGGCGACCCTGGGTCGTATCATGGACGTGCTGGGTAACCCCATCGACGAACGTGGTCCTGTCGACCAGACACAAACCGCTCAAATTCACCGTAAGGCTCCTGCCTACGACGAACTGGCACCTTCGCAAGAACTGCTGGAAACCGGTATCAAGGTGATCGACTTGATCTCTCCTTTCGCTAAGGGCGGTAAGGTGGGTCTGTTCGGTGGCGCCGGTGTGGGCAAGACCGTGAACATGATGGAACTCATCAACAACATCGCGAAGGGCCACGGCGGTCTGTCGGTGTTTGCTGGTGTGGGTGAGCGTACCCGTGAAGGTAACGACTTCTATCACGAAATGTCGGACGCCGGCGTGGTGAACCAAGAGTCGCTGGGCGACTCCAAGGTGGCCATGGTTTACGGTCAGATGAATGAGCCCCCAGGAAACCGTCTGCGCGTTGCGTTGACTGGCCTGACCATGGCTGAGTCTTTCCGTGACGAAGGCAAGGACGTGCTGTTCTTCGTGGACAACATCTACCGCTACACATTGGCCGGTACCGAAGTGTCCGCGCTGCTGGGCCGTATGCCTTCCGCCGTGGGCTACCAGCCTACACTGGCTGAAGAAATGGGTCGCCTGCAAGAGCGTATTACTTCGACCAAGGTGGGTTCGATCACATCGATTCAGGCCGTTTACGTGCCAGCCGATGACTTGACCGATCCTTCGCCTGCTACAACGTTCGCCCACTTGGATTCGACCGTTGTGTTGTCGCGTGACATCGCTGCGCTGGGTATCTACCCTGCGGTGGATCCTCTGGACTCCACCAGCCGTCAGCTGGACCCTCAAGTGGTTGGCGAAGAGCACTACAAGGTGGCTCGCCAAGTGCAAGGTACGCTTCAGCGCTACAAGGAATTGCGTGACATCATCGCAATTTTGGGTATGGACGAACTGGCTCCCGAAGACAAGCTGACCGTGGCTCGTGCTCGTAAGATCCAGCGTTTCCTGTCGCAGCCTTTCCACGTTGCTGAAGTGTTTACCGGCGCGCCTGGTAAGTACGTGGCTCTGGCCGAAACCATCCGCGGTTTCAAGATGATCGTTGCCGGTGAGTGCGACCATCTGCCCGAGCAGGCTTTCTACATGGTTGGTACCATCGACGAAGCCTTCGAAAAGGCCAAGAAGCTGGCTGCTTAATTGCCGTGAAAACCGAGGTGCAAGCCTCGGTTTTTGAAGCAAACAAGCCCAGTCCCACCTTTTCTAGGAGCAAAGATGAACACCATCCACGTTGATGTGGTCAGCGCCGAAGAATCCCTGTTTTCGGGTGCAGCACGCTTTGTTGCGCTGCCCGGTGAAGCAGGAGAGCTGGGTATTTTGCCCAAGCACACTCCGCTGATCTCTCGCATCAAGCCCGGTTCCGTGCGCATCGAATTGCCCGATGGCAGCGAAGAGTTCATCTTCGTGGCCGGTGGCATTTTGGAAGTGCAACCCAACTGCGTGACCGTGTTGTCCGATACCGCCATCCGTGGCAAGGATTTGGACGAGCAAAAAGCGCAAGTCGCCAAGGCTGCAGCCGAAGAAGCCATGAAAAACGCCAGCAATGACGTTGATCTGGCCAAGGCCCAGTCTGAGCTGGCTGTGCTGGCTGCCCAAATGGCAGCCCTGCGCAAGTACACCGGCAAGCGCTGATCGGTTACCGATAAAAGAAGCCACCTTCGGGTGGCTTTTTTTATGCCTGTTATCAAAACAGAAGCGCATAGCGCCTGCATTGACTGGTTTTTAGATTGTTTAAGAGCTGAAAACCTTGTTTCACCAGCGTAAGCTGCTCATGTTTTTTGGGGCTTTCATGGCATATCTGGGTACTTTGGTGGAATGGAACGATCAGCGGGGCTTTGGTTTCGTTCAGGCGGACGAAGGTGGTGACCGCGTGTTTGTTCACATCAGTGCGTTTCAGCCCAAGCCGTCGCTGCAGTCCCGCCCCCGTGTGGGGCAGCGTTTGCAGTTCACCATCGGGGTGGCGGGTGGCAAAAAACGTGCATAGCAGGTGCTGTGGCGCAATGTAGAGCGCACGGTTGTTTCCAAAACTACGCGAGCGCCCACTCAGTCGCAAAGCGCGAATGCTGGACGCCGCAGTCGCACGCCTTATATGGTGCTGGGCGGTTTTGCATTGCTTTGGCTGCTGTTGGCTGCGCTCTGGGGCACGCAGTCTTGGGTGCTGTCACTGTATGCCGTGCTCAGCCTGCTGACTTTTTTTGCTTATTGGAAAGACAAAGCGGCGGCGCAGGCGGGTCACTGGCGCACTCCGGAATCCACACTGCACGCTTTGGCGCTGTTGGGTGGGTGGCCCGGCGCTTTGATGGCGCAGCAGTGGCTGCGGCATAAAAGCAGCAAAGCGGAATTTCAAGCGGTGTTCTGGCTGACGGTGCTGCTCAATGGTGCAGCATTGGTGTGGCTGCATTCGCCTTGGGGGGTGAATGTGCTGCCACTGCTGCAGCGCTGATGGATGGTGTTGAAAAGACTTTTTCAACAAAATGGCTTGGGCGTGTCCGTTTTTGTTCGGCAACCGCTCGCCACACCGCAGGCGTGAAAAGAACTTAGCGGTCTTTCAGAAAGCGACCTTGCACCACCGGTGCGTCGGGCAACCCGTCGCTTTGTGTGGATGGGTGACCGGTAGTCTGCGGGAAATGTGCCGCCAGCAGCGCTGAAACACCTTGCAGCGCTTGCTCCATGCCTTCGGCGTAGGCGCCGTGCTGAAAAGACTTTTGCATGTCTTGCACCAGCGCATCCCAGTTGGGCTGTGCAATGGCGCGGGCCGCTGCACGGTCGGCAATGATTTCAATGGACTGCTCGGCCAGCAGCAGGTAAATCAGCACGCCATTGTTGTGCTCGGTGTCCCAGGTGCGCAACTTGCCAAACAGGCCCACGGCGCGCTCACGGGCGGTGGCACCGCGCCAGATATAGCTGTAGGGCAGGCCACCTTCCACGCACAGACGAATTTGCCCGGTATGCAGCGCTTCACTGGCGGTGACAGCGCGCTCCAAGCGCAGCAAGACGTCGGCAGGAAAGGCGCTGTGCACACGGCCTTCCGTCCAGCGGTGACGCCACAGGCGCAGCAGTTTTTGCATCAATGTGGCCATGGTCTACCAGCTCCCTGAGGCACCACCGCCCCCAAAACTGCCGCCACCGCCTGAACTAAATCCGCCACCGCCAAATCCTCCGCCACTGCTGCGTCCTCCACCAAATCCGCCCCCCCCAATGGAGGGGCCGCCACCCCCGCCGCCGCCCGCACTATTGGCAAACAGGGTGATCAGCAAGGCGATCACGGCTGCAGCCAAGGCCAGCAACACGCTGGCGGTGAGGATAAAGGCCAAAAAGCCAGCACCGCCGCCGACGATCACAGAGCCCCATTTGCTGCCAAAGATGCGGCGGATGATGGGGCCCACCACCATCACGCCAAAGAACAAAAAGATGGCCAGACCTTCGAAGTCGGTATCGGCAGCTGCAGGGTTGGTGCGGGGTGCAGGTTCTGGCAAATGCTCTCCTGCGATACGTGCCGCCACTTGGTCTAGCGCGGCGAGAATGCCCCCCGCGTAGTCGTTCTGGCGAAAGTGAGGCACCATTTGCTGCTCAATGATGCGAGAAGCAGCCAGATCGGGGATAGCGCCTTCCAGCGCGCGCGCAACTTCCAGCCGCATGCGCCGGTCTTCTTTGGCAATGACGATGAGCAGGCCATCACCCACGTCTTTGCGCCCAATCTTCCAGGTGCTGGCGACGCGGTGGGCAAAGGGCGCGATGTCTTCCGGCGCTGTGCTGGGCACCATCAGTACGACGACCTGAGAGCCTGACTTTTCTTCAATACCGCGCAGCCGTGACTCGATGGCCGTAGCTTGATCGCCCCGCAGCGTGCCCGTCTGGTCCATCAAGCGTGCACTGAGTGCTGGCACCGGCTGCAGCGGCTGCGCAGTGGCACTCATCCACGGCAAAATTGCTGCAACAACCAGAGCTGTTAACGCTCGCCAGATATAGGCAAAAGCCATATTTCTTTCCAAACTAGGAAGGCGCCAGAGAATGGGCGCGTGCTTTATTTACTACCGAAGTCCACGGTGGGTGGGCGTGCAATTTCTGCCTCGTTTTGCACCGTGAAGTTGGGCTTGGCCTTGTAGCCAAACACCATACCCGTCAGGTTGCTGGGAAAGCTGCGTGCCAGCACGTTGTACGCTTGCACCGACTGGATATAGGCATTGCGCGCGACGGTGATGCGGTTTTCCGTGCCTTCTAATGTCACGCGCAAATCGCGGAAGGCCTGGTTGGCTTGCAATTGGGGATACTGTTCGGCCACGACCATCAGGCGCGAGAGCGCACCACCAAGTTCGCCCTGGGCTTGCTGAAACTTTTCAAAAGCGGCGGGGTCGTTGATCAACTCGGGTGTGGCCTGAATGGATGTGGCTTTGGCACGCGCTTCAATCACTTTGGTGAGGGTGTCTTGCTCAAAGTTGGCTTCACCTTTGACGGAGGCAACGATGTTGGGCACCAGATCGGCACGGCGCTGGTATTGGTTGAGCACCTCGCTCCATTTGGACTTGGTGTCTTCATCCAAACGCTGGAAATCGTTGTAGCCGCAGCCAGTCAGTGCAGCAGCCATCAGGACAATGGCAAGCAGACGTTTCATAGCAAGTCCCTTGGTGTGTTGGTATAGCAGTGGGGCATATTCTGAACGCCCCATGCAGCGGTGAGTTGTAGGGCAACTGCGTGCCAAGCATGGCACGTTGCGGTTATCTTTGACAACTGCTTTATGGCAAAGATGGAGGGTGGGCAGGTATGGATGACATCGTGAAACAGGCGTTGGCCAAATGGCCCAATGTGCCGGACTGCTGGGGCTGGCTGGGGCTGGACATGCGCGGCAACTGGTGGTTGCGTGATCCACAGGCACAGGCGCTGGGACCATTTCCAGATAGCAAAGGCTCGCTGCTGGAGCACGAGAAACTATTGGCTTTTATTGGACGCAATTACGAAGCGGATGCGCAAGGGTGCTGGTTTTTTCAAAATGGGCCGCAGCGTGTGTATGTTGAGCTGGAGAGCACACCCATGGTGTGGCGTGTGCACCCTGATGCACGGGTGCTGGCGCATACAGGTGTGCAGGTGCAGCATGTGCAAGCCTGTTTGATGGATGAGGGCGGGCACGTTTACCTGCAGTGCGATGGTGTGCTCGGTGTGGTGCATACGCAGGATGTGCTGGCTGCAGCAGACGCTATTGAGGCCGGGCATTGGCAGGTGGAGGAGGTCTTGCAGCAGGACCTGCCCATACGGTTTGGTTTTGTGCGCAGCCCCGAGCAGGCACAGACAGCGAAGTAAGACCAAGGTGCGCCTCCGCAGGTGCTTGGGTTGAGAGTTGGGGCGTAAAAAAAGGATCCGATCGGATCCTTTTTGGATGGAGCGCAAGTGCTTTACTTGGCCGCTTCGCCTTCTTTGGCTTCTGGCTGAGGTTCTGGGAAGTTGGCGCCACCAGCGTTGGCCATATAGGCAACACCGCGGGCAATTTCTAGGTCGTTGAAGTCGCCGCCACCTTGGGGGGCCATGGCGCCCTTACCCGTCAGGGCCGAGTGCACCAAGGCTTCAAAGCCTTGACCCAGGCGAGGAGCCCAGTCTGCAGCTTCGCCAAACTTGGGCGCGCCAGAAACACCGGTCGCGTGGCAGGCCGCACATTGGCCTTTGAAGACTTCCTCACCGCCGCGCAGTGGGCGGTCGGCATCGCGAATTTCAATGGAGCCCACTTTTTGGAGCCGCTGTGCCTGCGCCAGCTCTTGCATGCCCACGCCAGTACCGGTCTTGGGGGCAGAGCCCACAAAGTTCACCAGACCGATGATCAAGATCACGGGCAGAATGAAAGCAAGTACAACGGTAATCAGCAGTTGCTTGGAGTTCTTGATGGGGCCGGTGTGGCCTTCTTCGTGGTGCTTGTCGCTCATGGCGTCCTCTGGCAATCGTGGGGGCGGGAAAAACCAACAAAAAATTATATAGAGCGGTCTTTTTTTTACCCCCGCCACAGTGGCCGTTTAGCGGTCACTGTGGCGCAGAGTTGACGCACCTCAACGATTGGTAACTTCCTGCTTGCCAAGACTGGCTTCAGACCAGCCACCGCCTAGGGCTTTATACAGATTGATCTGATTGATCAACTGTGCAAGGCGCACTTGGACATCAGCTTGCTCCAGTGCAAACAGTGAGCGCTGTGCATCCAGCAGATCCAGGTAGCTGGCTACACCGTTGCGATAGCGCAGATCGGAGAGCTGAAAGCGTTTGCGTTCCGCCTCGGCCTGTGCCGACTGGGCACGGGCTTGTTCTGCCAAGGTGGTGCGCCCTGCCAGCGCATCCGAGACTTCCTTGAAGCCGGTCTGGATGGACTTTTCGTACTGTGCCACTGCGATTTCACGGCCTGCCTTGGCAGAGGCCAGGTTGGCACTCAAACGACCCGCTGTGAAGATGGGAAGGTTGAGAGTGGGTCCGACATTAAAGCCCCAGGTGCCGGACTTGAACAGGTTGGACAGTTCATTGCTGACGCTGCCGTACTGTGCCGTCAGCGAAATGCTGGGGAAGAACGCAGCGCGCGCCGCACCAATATTGGCATTCGCCGCAATCAGCTGCTGCTCGGCGGCGCGGATGTCAGGGCGACGCACCAGTAGATCGGAGGGAAGGCCTGCAGGGATGTCTGCCATGGGCGCAGCATTGGCCAGTTTGCTGCCGGTGAGGCTGCTCAGAAGCTCTGCCGGAATTTGCTGGCCGACCAGCAAGGCCAAGGCGTTTTCATCCAAGGCGCGCTGGCGCTGTTGCTGTGCAAACGTGGCCAATGCGGCTTCGGTCAGCGACTCTGCTTGGCGGTAGTCCAACTCAGAGGCAAAGCCCGCATCAAAGCGCAGTTTGGCCAGCTTGATGGATTCATTGCGTGTCTCCACGGTACGGCGCGAAATGTCCAGCAGCTCTTCATCGGCCATGAGCGCCAGCCAGCTTTGGGCAACGCTGGTCACCAGCGTGAGTTCATAGGCCTTGCGGCCTTCGTCACTTGCCAGATATTGCGCCAGCGCAGCTTCTTTCAGGCTGTTGATACGGCCGAAGAAATCGATTTCCCAGGCTGACACGGCCAGGCCGACGGTGAAGGTGTTACCCAATTCACCGGTGACCTGGCTGTTACCGCGATTGGCAGAAGCAACGCCACCGACACTGGGGAACAGTGCAGAGCGCTGGATCTGAAACTGGGCGCGTGACTGCTCCAGATTCAGCACCGCAATCCGCATGTCACGGTTGTTGGCCAGTGCCAGGTCAATCAGCTGTTGCAGGCGTGGATCGGTGAAGTAATCGCGCCACGCAATGGCCGTGTTTTCGCCCTGCGCTGCTGCTTGGGAATATGCCGCAGGAACAGGGGGGGCAGGGCGCTCGTAGTTGGGGATCAGCGAGCACCCAGACAGGGCCGCAGCAGCGGCCAGTGCAATCAAAGAAAAATGCTTAGGCATGGTGATCCGCTCCAGCTGTGCCAGCGGAGGCAGTTGTCGTAGTTGGGTTAGTGGGCTTGCCCTTGAACAGAGAGCGCACCACGACGAAGAAGATCGGCACAAAGAACACAGCCAGCATGGTGCCTGTGAACATGCCGCCCAGCACGCCAGTACCAATCGCGCGTTGGCTGGCGGAGCTGGCCCCAGTGGCGATCGCCAGTGGCACCACACCCAAACCGAAGGCCAGCGAGGTCATGATGATGGGGCGGAAGCGCAGATGGGCTGCTTCTAGTGCAGATTCGATGATGCCCTTGCCAGACGCTTGTAAGTCTTTGGCAAATTCGATGATCAAAATTGCATTCTTCGCAGACAAACCAATCACCGTAATCAGACCGACTTGGAAGTACACATCATTGGCGTAGCCGCGCAGCACAGTGGCCAGCAAGACACCAATCACGCCCAGAGGCACAACCAAAATCACGGCCAGCGGAATCGTCCAGCTCTCATACAAAGCAGCTAAGCACAAGAACACCGCCAAAATCGCAAAGCTGTACAAGATCAGGGATTGCGAACCTGCCATCTTTTCTTCATACGACTGCCCGGTCCATTCAAAGCCGAAGCCTTGTGGCAGTTGCGACATGATGCGCTCGACTTCGGCCATGGCATCACCCGTGCTGTAACCAGCAGCAGGTGCGCCAGAAATCTTCATGGCGGGATAGCCGTTGTAGCGGACCGTTTGCTGCGCGCCCTTGACCCAATTGACGGAGGCAAAAGCCGACAGTGGCACTGGCTCGCCGCGGGTATTGCTGGCGTTGATTTTCAGCAAGTCATCGGGTTGCATGCGCGATGGGGCATCAGCTTGAACGACGACACGTTGCAGACGACCTTGGTTGGGGAAGTCGTTGACATACGCAGAGCCCATGGCCGTGGACAGTGCGGAGTTGATGTTGTCAAAACCCACGCCCAAAGCATTGGCCTTGTCGCGATCGATGTCGATGCGCAACTGGGGGGCATCCTCCAAGCCGTCAGGGCGAACCTGCGTCAGGATGGGGCTTTGCATGGCCATCCCCAGGAACATGTTGCGTGCGTTGACCAAGGCATCGTGGCCTTGCCCCGCGCGGTCTTGCAAACGCATATTGAAGCCGGAGGACACGCCCAGCTCAGGGATGGGAGGAGGGCTCAGCGCAAAGATGAACGCATCGCGCACACCCATCATCGCGCCCATGATGCGGCCTGCTACGGCATCCGCATGCTGGCTGGCTGCCTTGCGCTCATCCCAGGGCTTGAGGGTGATAAAAGCAATACCCGCATTTTGGCCTTGGCCAGAGAAGCTAAAGCCGATCACGCCGACCATGCTGCTGACTTCGGGCTGTTTCAGAACAAAGCCCTCCAACTGCTTCATGACTTCAACCGTGCGCTCGGCCGTTGCACCTGCTGGCAGTTGCACGTTGGCGAGCACCGTACCCTGGTCTTCACCTGGGAGGAACGAGGTTGGCAGGCGCGTGTACATGACGGCAACGGCCGCAATGATGGCTGCATAAATGATGAGGTAGCGCGCAGACTTGTTCAGCATGCGTGCAACCAGGCTTTCGTAGCGCTTGGCGCCTTTGGAGAAGGTGCGGTTAAACCACGCAAAAAAGCCTTTGCCCTCCAGGTGGTGACCGGCTTCCACAGGCTTCAGCAGGGTGCCGCACAAAGCAGGGGTGAGCGACAGTGCCATGAAGGCAGAGAAACCGATGGAGGCGACCATCACAGTCGCGAATTGGCGATAGATGTTGCCGGTCGAGCCCGAGAAGAAGGCCAGGGGCACAAACACCGAGATCAGCACCACAGTCACACCAATAATGGCGCCGGAAATCTGACCCATCGCCTTGCGGGTCGCTTCCTTCGGCGGAAGACCTTCCTCGCTCATGATGCGTTCGACGTTTTCCACCACCACAATTGCATCGTCCACCACGATACCAATCACGAGCACCATGCCAAACATGGTTAGCACGTTGATCGAGAAGCCGAGTGCCAGCAAGGTGGCGAAAGTACCCAGTAGAGCCACGGGAACCACGATGGTAGGGATGATGGTGTAGCGCCAGTTTTGCAGGAACAAGAACATCACCAAGAACACCAAGGCCACAGCTTCCAGCAAGGTGTAGGCCACTTTGGTGATAGAGATGCTCACGAAGTTCGAGCTGTCGTAAGGGATGGAATAGCTCATCCCTTCGGGGAAGTATTGGGACAACTCATCCATCTTGGCGCGCACAGCTTGGGCTGCGGCCAAAGCATTGCCAGATGGAGAGAGCTGGACACCAATACCTGCAGCAGGCTGCCCATTCAAACGGGCGGTCGTGGAGTAATTCTGACCACCGATTTCGATACGCGCGACATCTTTCAAACGAACCGCGGCACCCGTGGTGTTGGCTCGCAAAATGATGTTGCCAAACTCTTCCACCGTAGACAGTTGACCACGCACGGTGACAGTCGCGGTAATGCCTTGGCCAGCTACGCCGGGTAAGTCGCCAATAGCGCCTGACGCCACCTGTGCGTTTTGGGCGCGAATGGCGGCAATGACTTCCGCGCTGGACAGCTTGAAACCTTCCAGCTTGGCGGGATCAATCCAAACACGCATGGCTTGTTCAGATCCGAAAAGCTGGACCTGGCCAATGCCTTCAAGACGCTGAATTTCAGGCACCACGTTGCGCGAGGCATAGTCACCGATGCGCACCACGTCCCACTCTGGATTGGAGGAGGACAGCATGGAGAACAGCAGAAAGTTGGATGCCGACTTATCCACTTTGACGCCTTGCTGCGTCACGGCTGCGGGCAAGCGAGGTGTGGCTCGTGACAGACGGTTTTGTACGTCAACTTGTGCCAGCTCAGGGTCGGTACCTTGTTCAAAGCTGATCGTGACAGAGCCTGTACCGTTGGACTGGGCTACCGACTCCATATAGAGCAAGCCCGTGGCGCCGTTCATCTCGCGCTCGATAACGGACAGCACACTGTCTTCCAGTGTTTGTGCGGAAGCGCCCGGATACACCGTGCTGACCACAATAGCGGGTGGTGCAACCGGCGGGTATTGCGCGATAGGGAGTTGGGTGATGCCAACGGCACCGACCACCATGATGAAAAGCGCCAGCACCCACGCGAAGATAGGGCGCTCAATAAAGAATTTAGCCATGTGACAAGGTCCTTAGTTACTTGGCTTCGGAGCCTTGCGCAGCAGCAGGTGTGGCCGCGGCAGTGGCTGGTTTGTCGGTTGCCGTGCCTGCAGGAGACCAAGGGACAGCTTTGACGGGAGTGCCAGGTGGAAGCATCTGTAACTTCTGGAAGCCATCAACCATGACTTGCTCGCCAGCTTCCAGCCCTTCTTGAATGACCCAACGATTGCCGCTGGCCATGCTGACCTTGACTGGGCGCACGCTGACCTTGCCGTCTGCCGAAACAACGCTGACCGTGTCACCTTGTTCAGTCCGAGTCACGGCCTGCTGAGGGACGGTGATGGCATTCGTGGCTTGTGCTTGTTCCATGCGGATGCGCACATACAGGCCTGGCAGCAGCAACCCTTTGGGGTTAGGAATTTCTGCGCGCAGAGTCACTTGGCCTGTATTGGCGTCAACGGCCAAGTCGCTGAACAACAATTTACCTGCGGTGTCGTACACCGAGCCATCGTCGAGAACTACCCGAACTTCTGCGGCTTGCTTGCCGGCAGCTTTGAGCTTGCCTTCATCCATGGCTTTGCGCAGTTTGAAGGCTTCGGTGGCAGATTGTGTGAAGTTGACGTAGACGGGGTTGATCTGCTGGATGACAGCCAGTGGGGTTGCTTCGCCTTGACCCACGAGTGCGCCTTCGGTCACCAAGGCTTGTCCAATCCGCCCAGAAATAGGCGCAGTCACGCTGGCGTATCCCAGATTGATGTCGGCAGTGCGTACGGCTGCTTTGGCTGCCGCGACTTCCGCCTGTGCTTGCTTTTGTGCAGATTCCGCATTGACAAAGTCTTGCTTGCTAATGGCGTTGGCCGCTACCAAAGGACGGAAGCGCTCTAACTGTGTCGTGGTTTGTACCAGCGTGGCTTCAGCACGCGCCAATGTGGCCCTGGCACTTTGGGCGGATGCTTCGTACGGTGCGGCATCGATGCGGAACAAGGCTTGGCCTGCTTTGACGTCAGAGCCTTCTGTAAATAGTCGCTTCTGCAAAATGCCAGCGCTACGAGCACGCACTTGTGCGACGCGAGAAGCCTCAATGCGTCCGGGCAATTCTGTGATGACTCCCACTTCGCCTGGCGTGGCCGTCACAACGCCGACAGGAACCTGAGGCGCGCCACCAGCGGCAGCGCCTTGTGCAGGTGCCGCTTTGTCTTTGCCGCATGCCGTCAGGGCAAGCGCACATGCCAGCGCAATAGGCGCGGGGCTTAAAAGTTGGGCCCATGCATGGGTATGAGCGGAGCGAAAGAGGTTCATGGTTGTCCCTTAAAGGCTTGGTCCTAAAGCTACACGCGCAGCAAGAACGCGGGAGTCAGTCAAAGTACCAGCGTTCATTCAGAAAATGGATATACATACAATGATGAATGTATATGTGGATTTTGATTGTAGTCGCCCTTGCACTCTGGGTGTGCTGGTGCTGGGCGAATGCTGAGGAGGATTTGGGCCATGGTGCGAAGAACAAAGGAAGATGCTGAGGCCACGCGCAATAGGCTGCTGGATGCTGCAGAAGCAGTTTTCCATGCCAAAGGCGTTAATGGTGCTTCGCTGGCAGAGGTGGCACAGGCCGCATCGCTAACCCGTGGTGCGATCTACTGGCACTTCAAAGATAAAGTGGACTTGTTTGACGCCATGATGAAGCGCGCCACATTGCCATTTGAGGCGGCGTGGGACCCTCGCTCGGGGTGCGGAGCCGAGGCATTGGCTTTGCAAAGAATTCTTCAGGTGTACCAGATGGTGTTGAATTCAGTCAGTGCAGATGCATCGACGCGCCGCGTGTTCGACATTGCGCTTTTCAAAGTGGAGTGTGTTGGGGACATGCTGGCAGTGCGTGAGCGGCGCTTGATTGGCATGAAGCGCTTTACTTTGCAAATAGAGGAAGCGCTGCAGGATGCGGCAGATGAAGCGGGTGTGGCGTTGCCTATGTCGGCGGCGAGTGCTGCCAGAGGCCTTCACGCCATCTTTGACGGTGTGCTGCAAGCGTGGCTGCTGGATGATGGCAAGTCGTTCGATCTGAAGGAAGAAGGGCGCGCTGCGGTTTGGGTGTATCTGCGCGGCTTAGGTCTTTGCGTTCCAAAAGAATTTGTTTAAATCTTCCTAAACTGCAGAAATGTGCGGGTTAGAATTGCGGCTGTAGATTTTTTGGTAGTTCGCGTGCAGCGGGCATCGTAGCGGCTGTAGCTCAGTGGATAGAGTATTGGCCTCCGAAGCCAAGGGTCGTGGGTTCGATCCCCGCCAGCCGCACCAGACGATTTGAAGAAATGTTGAAGAATATTTCTGAGAGGAAAAAAGTCTGCTACAATTGAAATCTCTTCGGAGGGGTGCCCGAGTGGCTAAAGGGGGCAGACTGTAAATCTGTTGGCTTACGCCTACACTGGTTCGAATCCAGTCCCCTCCACCACCTTTTAGGTGGGGGAAGAGTTGAGTACTGCACGGCAGTGCGCGCAAACCCAGGTTTGCGGGAGTAGTTCAATGGTAGAACCCTAGCCTTCCAAGCTAATGACGCGGGTTCGATTCCCGTCTCCCGCTCCAAAGATTCATAAGTTTGCTTGCGCGAACTTATGCCCATGTGGCTCAGTGGTAGAGCACTCCCTTGGTAAGGGAGAGGTCGGCAGTTCGATCCTGCCCATGGGCACCAATTTCAATGGTGCTTCTGTATCAGATGGTTGCGCCGATACCTCGTTAGCATTTGGTTTTTTTCGGAGTCGAAAAAATGGCAAAAGAAAAGTTCGAGCGCACCAAGCCCCACGTGAACGTGGGTACCATTGGCCACGTTGACCACGGTAAGACTACCCTGACAGCTGCTATCGCTACTGTGCTGTCCAAGCACTTCGGCGGCGAAGCTAAGGACTACTCGCAGATCGACAACGCGCCTGAAGAAAAGGCCCGTGGTATTACCATCAATACCTCGCACGTTGAGTACGAAACCGCTTCTCGTCACTACGCTCACGTTGACTGCCCTGGTCACGCTGACTATGTGAAGAACATGATTACCGGTGCTGCTCAGATGGACGGCGCTATCTTGGTTTGCTCCGCTGCTGACGGCCCAATGCCCCAGACTCGCGAGCACATCCTGCTGTCGCGTCAAGTTGGCGTGCCTTACATCATCGTCTTCCTGAACAAGGCTGACATGGTGGACGACGAAGAGCTGCTGGAACTGGTGGAAATGGAAATCCGCGAGTTGCTGGACAAATACGACTTCCCAGGTGACGACACTCCTATCGTGCGTGGCTCTGCTAAGTTGGCTCTGGAAGGCGACCAATCCGCTATCGGCGAACCCGCTATCCTGAAGCTGGCTGAAGCTCTGGACTCCTACATCCCCACACCTGAGCGTGCTGTGGACGGCGCATTCGTGATGCCTGTGGAAGACGTGTTCTCGATCTCCGGTCGTGGTACCGTGGTGACAGGCCGTATCGAGCGCGGCATCATCAAGGTCGGCGAAGAAATCGAAATCGTCGGTATCCGCGACACACAGAAGACCACCTGCACAGGCGTGGAAATGTTCCGCAAGCTGCTGGACCAAGGTCAAGCTGGTGACAACGTGGGTCTGCTGCTGCGCGGCACCAAGCGTGAAGACGTGGAACGCGGCCAAGTGCTGTGCAAGCCCGGCTCCATCAAGCCACACACACAATTCACTTCCGAAGTGTATGTGTTGTCCAAGGACGAAGGCGGCCGCCACACTCCTTTCTTCAACAACTACCGTCCTCAGTTCTACTTCCGTACAACGGACGTGACTGGTTCGATCGAGTTGCCAGAAGGCAAGGAAATGGTGATGCCTGGCGATAACGTGTCGATCACTGTGAAGCTGATCGCTCCTATCGCTATGGAAGAAGGTCTGCGCTTCGCTATCCGCGAAGGTGGCCGTACTGTTGGCGCCGGCGTGGTTGCTAAGATCATTGCCTAATTAATTCGGGTTTAGGGGTATAGCTCAATTGGCAGAGCGTCGGTCTCCAAAACCGAAGGTTGTAGGTTCGATTCCTACTGCCCCTGCCACCATGTAGTGGTAACACTAAGCCCGCCAGTAACTGGCGGGCTTAAGTGTCTTGTGCAACAGCATTGTTGCAGTGAGAAAAAGAGAGATATGGCCACGACGCAAGTAGAAACAGTGAGTACCGGTGCTGACAAAGCAAAGTTGGCTGCTGCCTTACTTTTGGTAATCGCCTCGATTGCAGGCTTTTATCTGCTATCGAAGCAAGGCCCTATGGTTCAGTGGGGTGTCTTGGTAGTGGGCTTAATAGCTGCTGCTGCGACCTTCTTGGCATCTGAGCAAGGCAAGCAGCTGCTTGGCTATGGCAAGGATTCCTGGAAAGAAGTTAAAAAGGTAGTGTGGCCAACTCGCAAGGAAACCTTGCAGATGACCCTCTACGTTTTTGCGTTTGTGGTGGTCATGGCTCTGTTTCTGTGGCTGACGGATAAAACGCTTGAGTGGGCTCTTTACGATCTCATTTTGGGCTGGAGAAGCTAATGACTGATGCGATCGAACCTGTGTCGGGTGAGGCCGGTGCGTCTGCTCCTGTGAATCCCGATTTGCGCTGGTACATCGTGCATGCCTATTCGGGTATGGAAAAGGCGGTAGAGCGCAATATTACTGAGCGCATTAATCGCGCTGGTATGCAAGATAAGTTTGGTCGTATCTTGGTTCCCACCGAAGAAGTGGTGGAAATGAAGAGCGGTCAACGCAAGACCACAGAGCGTCGCCTGTTCCCAGGCTATGTCTTTGTTGAAATGGTCATGGAAGACGATACTTGGCACTTGGTCAAGCACACCAGCAAGGTGACTGGCTTTGTGGGTGGTGCAAAGAATCGTCCAGCTCCAATTTCTGAGGCGGAAGTCCAGAAAATTGTGAGCCAGATGCAAGAAGGCTCTGACAAGCCACGCCATAAAATTGAATTCATGGTGGGTGAGCTGGTTCGCGTGAAGGAAGGTCCTTTCACAGACTTCAACGGCAGTGTCGAAGAAGTGAACTATGAAAAGAGCCGCCTGCGTGTGTCAGTGGCCATCTTTGGTCGCTCGACGCCAGTAGAACTCGAGTTTTCTCAAGTCGAAAAAACTTGAAGTACGTTTCTAGTCCCGCGTATTGAAATATTGGGACTTTAATCACGGGGAGCTGTGCTTGGGTGTGCAGCGCTATCACCCGTAAGGAGCTAAAAATGGCGAAAAAAATCGTCGGCTTCATCAAGCTGCAAGTGCCAGCTGGTAAGGCCAATCCATCCCCTCCAATCGGTCCTGCTCTGGGTCAGCGTGGCCTGAACATCATGGAGTTCTGCAAGGCATTCAATGCGCAGACTCAAGGTGTTGAGCCAGGTCTGCCTTTGCCTGTGGTGATCACAGCATTTGCTGACAAGAGCTTCACTTTTGTTATCAAGACTCCTCCAGCGACCGTTCTGATCAAGAAGGCCATCAAGCTGGACAAGGGCTCTTCGAATCCTCTGAAGGCTAAGGTTGGCAAGATTACTCGTGCCCAGCTGGAAGAAATCGCTCAGACCAAGTTGAAGGACATGAATGCTGCTGACGTGGATGCCGCTGTGCGTACACTGGCAGGTTCTGCTCGTTCGATGGGTGTGATCGTGGAGGGTTTGTAAAATGGCCAAGTTGACCAAGAAGCAAAAAGCCCTGCAGGGCAAGGTGGACTCCACCAAGCTGTACACATTCGCTGACGCCGTGGCTTTGGTGAAGGACGCAGCAACCGCCAAGTTCGATGAATCCATCGACGTGGCTGTGCAACTGGGCGTGGACGCTAAGAAGTCTGACCAAGTGGTGCGTGGCGCTGTTGTGCTGCCTCACGGTACTGGTAAGACCACTCGCGTGGCTGTGTTTGCTCAAGGTGCCAAGGCTGAAGAAGCCAAGGCAGCTGGCGCAGATATCGTGGGTATGGACGACTTGGCCGCAATGGTCAAGGCCGGTGACATGCCTTTCGACATCGTGATTGCTGCACCTGATGCCATGCGTATCGTGGGTCAGCTGGGCCAAATCTTGGGCCCACGTGGTCTGATGCCTAACCCCAAGGTGGGTACTGTGACTCCTGACGTTGCTACAGCTGTGAAGAACGCTAAGGCAGGTCAAGTGCAGTTCCGCGTGGACAAGGCCGGTATCATTCACTCGACCATTGGTCGTCGTTCGTTTGATAACGACAAGCTGCAAGCCAATTTGGCAGCTTTGGTTGATGCTCTGAACAAGGCGAAGCCTGCTACCAGCAAGGGTCTGTACCTGCGCAAGGTGGCGGTATCCTCCACCATGGGTGTGGGTGTTCGCGTTGAGACACAATCCATCGCAGCTTAATTGCTAAAATCTTTGGTTCCGCTAGAAATAGCGGCACCGATGTGGTGGGCTAAGCCCTTGCTTGCAAGGGCTTAGGTCATCCAAGACCGCTGGTGTGGCTTGCCACTTAATGTTTCCAGCGCAGATGGCGATCCCGCTGCAGATGGATGAATGTCCTTCTAACAGTTGGTCGCTGCAATAAGAGCGCGTATGCAGGGCTTGCCTTGGATACGCATTTTAAGGAGTAGACCTTGAGTCTGAATCGCAGTGAGAAAGAAGCGGTCATCAATGAAGTGACCAGCCTCGCCGCTAAAGCTCAAACGCTTGTGATCGCGGAATACCGTGGCATCACGGTCGCCGACATGACCAAACTGCGTGCTGATGCTCGCAGCAAGGGTGTGAGCCTGAGCGTGTTGAAGAACACCTTGGCCCGCCGTGCTGTCGCCGGCAGCGCGTTTGAAGTTGTGGCTGACCAGATGACTGGTCCTCTGATCTATGGCTTCTCTGAAGACGCAGTGGCTGCCGCTAAGGTGGTGGCCGACTTCGCGAAGACCAACGACAAGTTGGTGATTCGCGGTGGCGCGTTCGCAGGTAAGAGCCTGGACGTGGACGGTGTGAAGCAACTGGCAAACATTCCTTCCAAGGAAGTTTTGCTGGCACAACTGTGCGGCTTGCTTATGTCCCCAATGTCGCGTACAGCCGTTGTGCTGGGTGCTTTGGCGGCAAAGAAGAGCGAAGGCTCTGCCGAAGTGGCAGCCGAAACAGCCGAAGCCTAAGCGCTCGGCACAACCAACAAATTTGTTAGGAAATCAAAATGGCATTCGATAAAGACGCATTCTTGACCGCCCTGGACAGCATGACTGTTCTGGAACTGAACGACCTGGTGAAGGCAATTGAAGAGAAGTTTGGCGTGAGCGCTGCTGCTATGGCCGCTCCTGCAGCTGGTGGCGCTGCTGCTGGCGCTGCTGCCGCTGAAGAAAAGACCGAATTCAACGTGGTTCTGGCTGAAGCTGGTTCCAACAAGGTTGCTGTGATTAAGGCTGTGCGCGAAATCACTGGCCTGGGTCTGAAGGAAGCCAAGGACATGGTCGACGGCGCTCCTAAGGTTGTGAAGGAAGCAGCTCCTAAGGCTGACGCTGAAGCAGCTGTGAAGAAGCTGACCGAAGCTGGTGCTAAGGCTGAACTGAAGTAATTCAGTCCAATCCTGAGGCTGGAGTGTCTGAAAAGGCACTCCAGCCTTTGGTGCTTGTGGATATGGTTTTTACAGTGCACACCAGAAAGCCTGTTTGCAACAGATTTTCTAGTGTCTTCTGACAACCCGACAGCAGAAGACGCCTTGGTTCGGGCAATGTGCAATGCATTGCCGTCAGCCATGGTTGGTAGTGGCCAACCGCCAAGCCGGCAAAAAAGCGCTCGCTGAATTTGCCGGACAGTGTCGTCGCAGACCCAGGACTCATGTCTTTGCCCGGAGATCTCATGGCCTATTCTTACACCGAACGCAAGCGAATTCGCAAGAGTTTCGGCAGCCGCGACAGCGTGCTCGAAGTGCCTTACCTGCTGCAGATGCAAAAAGATGCCTATACCGCATTCCTGCAAGCAGATCTAGCCCCCAAAAAACGTACGATGGAAGGCCTGCAAGCGGCCTTTGAATCGGCTTTCCCCATCGTCTCCCACAATGGTTTTGTGGAGATGAAGTTTGTTGAATACAACTTGGCCAAGCCTGCATTCGACGTGCGCGAATGCCAGACACGTGGTCTGACGTTCGCGTCGGCCGTGCGTGCCAAGGTTCAACTGATCATCTATGACCGTGAATCCTCGACCAGCCAATCCAAGGTGGTCAAGGAGGTGAAGGAACAAGAGGTCTACATGGGTGAAGTGCCCCTGATGACCGAAAAGGGTTCCTTCATCATCAACGGTACTGAGCGCGTGATCGTGTCTCAGCTGCACCGCTCGCCTGGCGTGTTCTTCGAACACGACAAAGGCAAGACCCACAGTTCGGGCAAGCTGCTGTTCTCGGCGCGCATCATCCCTTACCGTGGTTCGTGGCTGGACTTTGAGTTCGACCCCAAGGATCTGCTGTACTTCCGTGTGGACCGTCGCCGCAAGATGCCGGTGTCGATCCTGCTGAAGGCCATCGGCATGTCGCCAGAACAAATCCTGGCGCACTTCTTTGTGAACGACAACTTCCGCCTGATGGACAGCGGCGCACAAATGGAATTTGTGGCCGACCGTCTGCGTGGCGAAGTGGCACGTTTCGACATTACCGACAAGTCGGGCAAGGTCGTGGTTGCCAAGGACAAGCGCATCACTGCACGCCACACCCGTGAGCTGGAGCAGTCGGGCACCAAGTTTGTCAGCGTCCCAGAAGACTTCCTGATGGGCCGTGTGCTGGCCAAGAACATCATTGACCCTGACACTGGCGAAATCATTGCCAAGGCCAATGAAGAGCTGACAGAAGCTGTGCTGAAGAAGCTGCGCAGCGCTGGCGTGCAAGACATCCAGTGCATCTACACGAACGAACTGGACCAGGGTGCGTACATCTCGCAGACCCTGCGCACCGACGAAACCGTGGACGAGTTCGCTGCACGCGTGGCCATCTACCGCATGATGCGCCCTGGTGAGCCTCCTACCGAGGATGCCGTGCAAGCTCTGTTCCACCGCCTGTTCTACAACGCAGACACGTATGACCTGTCGCGCGTAGGCCGCATGAAGTTCAACGCCCGTGTGGGCCGCGACGGTGCAACTGGCGCGATGGTGCTGTCCAATGAAGACATCTTGGCCGTGGTCAAGCTGTTGGTGGATCTGCGCAATGGCCGTGGCGAAGTGGACGATATCGACCACTTGGGTAACCGCCGTGTGCGTTGCGTGGGCGAACTGGCCGAAAACCAGTACCGCACCGGTCTGGCACGTATTGAAAAGGCCGTGAAGGAACGTTTGGGTCAAGCAGAGCAAGACCCTCTGATGCCTCACGACCTGATCAACTCCAAGCCCATCTCTGCAGCGCTGAAGGAATTCTTCGGTGCATCGCAGCTGTCGCAGTTCATGGACCAGACCAACCCTCTGGCCGAAATCACCCACAAGCGCCGTGTATCGGCCCTTGGCCCAGGTGGTTTGACCCGCGAACGTGCAGGCTTTGAAGTGCGTGACGTGCACGTGACCCACTACGGTCGCGTCTGCCCTATCGAAACGCCTGAAGGTCCAAACATTGGTCTGATCAACTCGCTGGCGCTGTACGCTCGTTTGAACGAGTACGGCTTCATCGAAACGCCTTACCGTCGCGTGGTCGATGGCAAGGTGACCATGGAAATCGACTACCTGTCCGCCATTGAAGAAGGCAAGTACGTGATCGCTCAGGCCAACGCCGAGCTGAACGCGGAAGGCCGTCTGGTGGGTGACCTGGTGTCGGCCCGTGAAAAGGGTGAATCGACCCTGCTGTCGCCTGAGCGCGTGCAGTACATGGACGTGTCGCCTGCACAGATCGTGTCGGTAGCGGCTTCGCTGATTCCGTTCCTGGAGCACGATGATGCGAACCGCGCGTTGATGGGCGCCAACATGTCGCGTCAGGCTGTGCCTGTGCTGCGTCCTGAAAAGCCAATGGTGGGTACCGGTATCGAGCGCGTTGCTGCGGTCGACTCGGGCACCGTGGTGACTTCGCGTCGCGGCGGTATCGTGGACTACGTGGACGCAACCCGCATCGTGATTCGTGTGAACGATGAAGAGGCGGTGGCAGGTGAAGTGGGTGTGGACATCTACAACCTGATCAAGTACCAGCGTTCCAACCAGAACACCAACATCCACCAGCGTCCCGTCGTCAAGCGCGGCGACAAGCTGGCCAAGGGTGACGTGATTGCGGACGGTGCATCGACCGACCTGGGCGAAATCGCCATTGGTCAGAACATGCTGATCGCTTTCATGCCCTGGAACGGTTACAACTTCGAAGACTCGATCTTGATCTCTGAGCGTGTGGTGGCTGAAGACCGCTACACCTCGATCCACATCGAAGAACTCGTGGTGATGGCCCGTGACACCAAGTTGGGTGCGGAAGAAATTACCCGCGACATCCCCAACCTGTCCGAGCACCAACTGAACCGTCTGGACGAGTCCGGCATCATCTATGTGGGCGCTGAAGTTCAACCAGGCGACACATTGGTGGGTAAGGTCACTCCTAAGGGTGAAACCACGCTGACACCTGAAGAGAAGCTGCTGCGCGCCATCTTCGGTGAGAAGGCCTCCGATGTGAAGGACACTTCGCTGCGTGTGGACCAAGGTTCGTCCGGTACCGTGATCGACGTGCAAGTCTTCACCCGTGAAGGCATCCAGCGTGACAAGCGTGCTCAACAAATTATTGATGATGAGTTGAAGCGCTTCCGTCTGGACCTGAACGACCAGCTGCGTATCGTGGAAGCCGACGCGTTCGACCGTATCGAGAAGCTCTTGATCGGCCGCACTGCCAACGGTGGCCCCAACAAGCTGACCAAGGGTGCCAAGCTGGACAAGGCCTACCTGGACGGCGTGGAGAAGTTCCACTGGTTCGACATCCGTCCTGCAGAGGACGAGCTGGCTGCTCAGCTGGAGTCCATCAAGAATTCGCTGGAGCAAACACGCCACGAGTTCGACCTGGCCTTCGAAGAAAAGCGCAAGAAGTTGACGCAAGGCGACGAGTTGCCAGCAGGCGTGTTGAAGATGGTCAAGGTGTACCTGGCTGTCAAGCGTCGTCTGCAGCCTGGTGACAAGATGGCCGGCCGCCACGGTAACAAGGGTGTGGTCTCGCGCATCGTTCCTGTGGAAGACATGCCTTTCATGGCCGACGGCACCACCGCCGACATCGTGCTGAACCCTCTGGGCGTGCCTTCGCGTATGAACATTGGTCAGGTGCTGGAAGTGCACTTGGGCTGGGCCGGTAAGGGTCTGGGCCAGCGCATTGGCGACATGCTGCGCGACGAAGCCGCTGTGGCGGAAGTGCGCTCCTTCCTGGAAGAGGTCTACAACAGCCGTGGCCGCAAGGAAGACTTGTCGCTGCTGAGCGATGACGAAATCCTGCGCATGGCAGACAACCTGAAGACCGGCGTGCCATTCGCAACGCCTGTGTTCGACGGTGCTTCCGAGCAGGAAATCAAGGACATGCTGAAGCTGGCCTACCCTGACGACCTGAAGGCACGCAAGGGCCTGACCGAAACACGTACGCAAGCGTACCTGTTCGACGGCCGTACGGGTGAGCAGTTCGAGCGTCCAACCACCGTGGGCTACATGCACTACCTGAAGCTGCACCACTTAGTTGACGACAAGATGCACGCGCGTTCCACCGGTCCTTACTCGCTGGTCACACAGCAGCCTCTGGGCGGTAAGGCGCAATTCGGTGGTCAGCGTTTCGGTGAAATGGAAGTGTGGGCGCTGGAAGCTTACGGCGCCGCTTACGTTCTGCAAGAAATGCTGACCGTCAAGTCCGATGACGTGGTGGGCCGTACCAAGGTGTACGAATCCATCGTCAAGGGCGAGCACGCCATCGAAGCCGGTATGCCTGAATCGTTCAACGTGCTGGTCAAGGAAATTCGTTCCTTGGGCTTGGACATTGAACTCGAGCGTTCCTAAGGCCTTAAAGAAAGAGAGCGTCTAGCGCTTGTAGATCAATCGCTTGCAAGGGTTTTGATATCGAAACCCTTGCAAAACAAGCGCTAGCAGCTATAAATTTTGTGAAAAGGGAAAGAGTTACATGAAATCGCTACTCGACCTGTTCAAGCAATTCACGCCGGATGAGCATTTCGATGCCATCAAGATCGGCATGGCTTCGCCCGAGAAAATTCGTTCCTGGTCTTTCGGTGAGGTGAAGAAGCCTGAGACCATCAACTACCGTACGTTCAAGCCCGAGCGCGACGGCCTGTTCTGCGCCAAGATCTTTGGTCCTATCAAGGACTACGAATGCTTGTGTGGCAAGTACAAGCGCCTGAAGCACCGCGGTGTGATCTGCGAGAAGTGCGGCGTTGAAGTCACACAGACCAAGGTGCGTCGCGAACGCATGGGTCACATCGACCTGGCTGCACCTTGCGCCCACATCTGGTTCCTGAAGTCGCTGCCTTCGCGTCTGGGCCTGGTGCTGGACATGACACTGCGCGACATCGAACGCGTGCTGTACTTTGAAGCATATGTGGTGACCGACCCCGGCATGACCCCGCTGAAGAAGTTCAGCATCATGTCCGAAGACGACTACGATGCAAAACAGATCGAATTCGGCTACGACGAGTTCACTGCCAAGATGGGCGCAGAAGGTATCAAGGATCTGCTGGAATCCATCGACATCGACAGCGAAATCGAGCGCCTGCGTGGTGACTTGACCGGCTCTGAAGTCAAGGTCAAGAAGAACGCCAAGCGCCTGAAGCTGCTGGAAGCGTTCAAGAAGTCGGGTATCAAGCCCGAGTGGATGGTGCTGGAAGTGCTGCCTGTGCTGCCTCCAGACCTGCGTCCTCTGGTGCCTCTGGACGGTGGCCGTTTCGCGACCTCCGACCTGAACGACCTGTATCGCCGCGTTATCAACCGTAACTCGCGTCTGCGCCGCCTGCTGGAGCTGAAGGCTCCTGAGATCATTGCTCGCAATGAAAAGCGCATGCTGCAAGAAGCGGTGGACTCGCTGCTGGATAACGGCCGTCGCGGTAAGGCGATGACGGGCGCTAACAAGCGTGCTCTGAAGTCCTTGGCCGACATGATCAAGGGTAAGAGCGGTCGCTTCCGTCAGAACTTGCTGGGTAAGCGCGTGGACTACTCCGGTCGTTCCGTGATTACCGTGGGTCCTTACCTCAAGCTGCACCAGTGCGGTCTGCCCAAGCTGATGGCGTTGGAGCTGTTCAAGCCCTTCATCTTTGCCCAGCTGGAACAGCGCGGCATCGCCACAACGATCAAGGCAGCCAAGAAGGAAGTCGAATCCGGTACACCCGTGGTTTGGGACATCTTGGAAGAAGTGATCAAAGAACACCCCATCATGCTCAACCGTGCGCCTACGCTGCACCGTTTGGGTATCCAGGCGTTCGAACCTATTCTGATCGAAGGCAAGGCACTGCAACTGCACCCACTCGTCTGCGCGGCGTTCAACGCTGACTTTGACGGTGACCAGATGGCTGTCCACGTTCCTCTGTCTGTGGAAGCACAGATGGAAGCACGTACTTTGATGCTGGCTTCGAACAACGTGTTGTTCCCTGCTTCTGGCGAGCCTTCCATCGTTCCTTCTCAGGACGTGGTGCTGGGTCTGTATCACGCCACGCGTGACAAGATCAACGGCAAGGGCGAAGGCATGGTGTTCATGGACACCAACGAAGTGCAACGTGCTTTGGATTCTGGCGAAGTGGAAATCCACTCCAAGATCAGCGTGCGTTTGCCTGAGTGGACCAAGGACAAAGAATCCGGCGAATTCGTGAAGACCGTGGGCCTGGTGGAAACCACCGTGGGTCGCGCTTTGCTGTCGGAAATTCTGCCTAAGGGCCTGCCTTTCAGCCACATGAACAAGGCGCTGAAGAAGAAAGAGATCTCCAAGCTGATCAACTCTTCGTTCCGCAAGTGCGGTCTGAAGGCGACCGTGGTGTTTGCTGACAAGTTGCTGCAAAACGGCTTCCGTCTGTCTACACACGCTGGTTTCTCTGTGTCCATCGACGACATGCTGGTGCCTCCACAAAAGGCCGGCATCTTGGCGGGTGCAGAAGCCGAAGTGAAGGAAATCGAACAGCAGTACGTCTCCGGTCTGGTGACCGCTGGCGAGCGTTACAACAAGGTGGTGGACATCTGGGGTAAGGCTGGCGATGACGTGTCCAAGGTGATGATGGACCAGTTGAAGGTTCAAAAGACCATCGACCGTCACGGCAACGAAGTGGACCAAGAGTCGTTCAACGCTATCTACATGATGGCTGACTCCGGCGCCCGTGGTTCCGCTGCTCAGATTCGTCAGTTGGCTGGTATGCGTGGTCTGATGGCCAAGCCAGACGGCTCGATTATCGAGACGCCTATTACCGCGAACTTCCGCGAAGGCCTGAACGTTCTGCAGTACTTCATTTCGACCCACGGTGCCCGTAAGGGTCTGGCCGACACGGCGTTGAAGACAGCGAACTCGGGTTACCTGACACGTCGTCTGGTGGACGTGACGCAAGACTTGGTCGTGACCGAGAAAGACTGCGGCACTTCCAACGGCTACCTGATGCGCGCGATCGTTGAAGGTGGTGAAGTGATCGAATCCCTGCGCGACCGCGTGCTGGGCCGCTCGACCGCTGAAGACGTGCTGCACCCAGAGAACCGTTCCGTGCTGCTGCCTGCTGGCACACTGCTGAATGAAGACCTGATCGAAGAGCTGGAAGCTCAGGGCGTGGACGAAATCAAGGTTCGCACCGCACTGACTTGCGAAACACGCTACGGCCTGTGCGCAACCTGCTACGGTCGTGACCTGGGTCGCGGCGGTATGGTGAACTTGGGCGAAGCAGTCGGCGTGATCGCTGCGCAGTCTATCGGTGAACCAGGTACCCAGCTGACCATGCGTACGTTCCACATTGGTGGTGCGGCGTCGCGTGCAGCCATTGCATCGAGCGTGGAAGCCAAGTCGAACGGTTCGATCAGCTTCAACGCCACCATGCGCTATGTGAGCAACACCAAGGGCGAGCTGGTGGTGATTTCCCGTTCCGGCGAAATCGTGATCAGCGAAAACGGCCGTGAGCGTGAGCGTCACAAGGTGCCTTACGGCGCGATCTTGACCATCAAGCCTGATGAAGCCATCAAGGCCGGCAAGATCTTGGCGAACTGGGACCCATTGACCCGCCCCATCATTACCGAATACGCCGGTCAGGTGAAGTTCGAGAACGTGGAAGAAGGTCTGACGGTTGCCAAGCAGGTGGACGATGTGACCGGTCTGTCGACCCTGGTTGTGATCGACCCCAAGCGCCGCGGTTCTGCCAAGGTGGTGCGTCCTCAGGTCAAGCTGATTGATGCCAACGAGCAAGAAGTCAAGATCCCTGGTACCGATCACTCGGTAACCATCGGCTTCCAAGTCGGCGCGCTGATTCAAGTGCGTGACGGCCAGGAAGTGGGCCCAGGCGAAGTGCTGGCACGTATTCCTGTGGAAGGTCAGAAGACCCGAGACATTACCGGTGGTCTGCCACGTGTTGCTGAGTTGTTCGAAGCACGTACGCCAAAGGACAAGGGTACGCTGGCCGAAATGACCGGTACGGTGTCGTTCGGTAAGGAAACCAAGGGCAAGATCCGCCTGCAGATCACTGATCTGGAAGGCAAGGTCTGGGAAGAACTGGTGCCCAAGGAGCGCAACATTTTGGTCCACGAAGGCCAGGTGGTGAACAAGGGCGAATCCATCGTTGACGGTCCAGCCGATCCTCAAGACATCCTGCGTTTGCTGGGTATCGAAGAGCTGTCGCGCTACATCGTGGACGAAGTGCAGGATGTGTACCGCTTGCAAGGCGTGAAGATCAACGACAAGCACATTGAAGTGATTGTTCGTCAGATGCTGCGTCGCGTGGTGGTGGAGAACACGGGCGAGTCCACTTACATCGCTGGCGAGCAAGTGGAGCGTTCGGAAATCCTGAACACCAACGAAGCACTGCAAGCCCAAGGCAAGATCCCTGCTACGTACTCCAACGTGCTGCTGGGTATTACCAAGGCTTCGCTGTCGACCGATTCGTTCATCTCTGCGGCTTCCTTCCAGGAAACCACCCGCGTGCTGACCGAAGCTGCGATCATGGGCAAGCGCGACGAGTTGCGCGGCCTGAAGGAAAACGTGATCGTGGGTCGTCTGATCCCTGCCGGTACAGGCTTGGCATACCACCAAGCTCGCAAGGCCAAGGATGCCATGGACGACGCCGAGCGCCGCGCCATTGCTGAAGCCGAAGCGGCTGAAATGGCTGGTGAAGTGGATGCTTCCGAAGACAGCGCTGCTTAATCGCCGCGTTGCCTGATCAGGCAAAGCACCGCGCTCCCTACTTGCCTTACGGTGGGTAGGGAGCGTTTTTATTGGGACAAAGGCTGAACAACATGATGTGGATCCTGTCGCTGGAATGGTTGATGCTGGTGCTGCTGGTGTGCTGGGTGATCGGCGCGCTCAAGCGGTTGAAACGGCTGCGCGCAGCCGGTAAACAAGCATTTGCTGGCGTAGAGACCCAGTTTGCCCAGGTGGTGGAGTTGCTGCGCAACTGTGCTCGCGTGCAAGAACTCAAAGAAAAAGTGGCCAGTGTCTCGGTGCAGCATGCGCACCATGCCTTGCTGCCCCAGGCAGATTTGCTGGAGACTGCGCTGGCACAAGCCAAGCAGCAGCCTCTGCGCCCCGAGAGGATTGCCGCGTTGGATAGCGCTTGGCACAGCGCTCAAACGGCGTGGCAGGCGTATGTGCAACGGTCTTCGGGACAGTCGCAGGTACACGATACGCACATCCAGGAGTGGTCACAGCGTTGGGCCCAACTGGTCATGGTGCAAAGCCACAGCACTGCGCAGTTCAATGCTGCCGTGCAAGATTACAACCATGCCATCGCGCAGTTTCCTGCGTGCGTGGTGGCACGATTCAGCGGCTTGCAAGCGGGCCGCCTTTTTCAGAAAGATACTGCATCGCAGATGCAGCCCAGTGCATGACACGCAAGATTTTTGACAACGCGCAAGCCTCTGCGGCTGACGCGTCCGCTCCCATCCCTTTGTGGCAGCAGCTGGCTGCGGTCGCCCAGGGCCTGCAAATGATTGTGGGGGGGCAGTCCGGCACTGCCGCGCTGGCTGCCGTTCCCGGGCGGCTGCGCCCCGGCGTGCAAGCGCTGCTGTTCCAGGTCCTGCGCCAACTGGGTCGTGCGCAGGCGTTGCGCAAACAATTGGCGCCCAAGGCACCACCTGCCAAGGTGGATGCCCTGCTGTGCACGGCACTGGCTCTGGCCTGGGATGTGGAACAAGCGCCGTATGAGCCTTTCACGCTGGTCAATCAAACGGTGGAAGCGGCCAAGCGCGGCGGGCTGGAGCGCCAGTCCGGCTTCATGAACGCGTGTTTGCGCCGTTTTTTGCGCGAGCGCGATGCCTTGGTTGCCGCGACGGACAAAGACACACTGGCGCGTTTTAACCACCCCCAGTGGTGGGTCGACCGTCTGAAAAAAGACCATCCCAAGGATTGGCAGCGCATCTTGGCGGCCAACAATGCTCAGGCTCCGATGAGCTTGCGCGTTAACAAGCAAAAAACCACTCCAGCTCAATACCAGAAAGCGCTGGAGGCTATGGATATTGAATCCACGCTGTTCGGCCAAGATGGGGTGCAGCTGGTACAGGCACAACCCGTGCAGGTGCTGCCAGGGTTTGCCGAGGGCATGGTTTCGGTGCAGGACGGCGCGGCCATGCTGGCGGCGCCGCTGTTGTTGCAAGGCATGGACCTGAGCCTGCCCCTGCAAGTGCTCGATGCCTGCGCCGCGCCCGGGGGGAAAACCGCGCATTTACTGGAATTTGCGGGGGCTGCATCGCCCATGCAGGTGACGGCACTGGAGGTTGATGCGGTACGCAGCGAACGCATTCACGCCACCTTGCAGCGCACCGGCTTGCAAGACCATGCCAAGGTGTTGGTGGCAGATGCTGGCCAACCCCAGCAGTGGTGGCAGCAGGCCAATGGTGGGCAGCAGTTTGATGCCATTTTGCTGGATGCGCCTTGCACCGCTTCGGGGATTGTGCGCCGTCACCCCGATGTGCGCTGGCTGCGCCGGGAAAGCGATGTGGCGCAGCTGGCAGCCATTCAGTCGCAGATTCTGGATGCCTTGTGGCCCCTGCTCAAACAGGGGGGGCGCATGCTGTATTGCACCTGCTCGGTCTTCAAGGCAGAGGGGGATGAGCAGGTTCAAGCGTTTCTTGCACGCAACACCCAGGCGCAGTTATTACCGTCTCCTGGGCATTTAATGCCTGGAATTGCTGTGCAAGCTGGTGCGCTCCCGGACAATGGGGCCGGTGACCACGACGGCTTCTTCTACGCACTGCTGCAAAAAAACGCCTGATTCCCTGACTGCGCAAGGGCGTCAGCGGCGCGCATGGACATTGGCGATGGCGGTCGCACTGAGTGCGGCCACCATGGCCCCGGCCATGGCTGCGGCGCAAGACAGTGGCCGTGCAGCCGCCGACACGGCGTCGACCGCAGACAAGCCTAGCCTGCAACTGCAGCGCGATGGCGATAGCCTGCTGCTGACGGCCAACCTGAATTGGGTGCTGCCCGATCTGGTGCAGGATGCCTTGCTCAAAGGCATTCCTGTGCACTTCATCGCGGAAGCCGACATGTTGCAGGAGCGCTGGTACTGGCGCGATCTGCAGCTGCTCAGTGTCAGCCGCTACATGCGCTTGAGTTACCAGCCTTTGACCCGTCGCTGGCGCCTGTACACCGGCAGCCAGCCATTTGAAGGGCAAGGCCTGGGTGTGGCGCTGTCCAGCTCGTTTGAAACATTGGAAGAGGCCGTCCAGGCCATGCAACGCATTGTGCGCTGGCGTGTGGGCCAGGTGGCAGATCTGCCAGACAGCGGCAGTGCTGTCTTGCAACTGCGCTTTCGCATTGACCTCTCGCACTTTCCCCGTCCTTTGCAAATCGGTGCGCTGGGACGTTCTGACTGGAATCTGCTGATGATGCGCCGCGAAATGGTGGATTTGGGCCAGTGGCAATGAGCGCTCCACGCGGTCTGAAACCGGCGACTCCGCGCAAATCTACCCGCTGGGCACTGGGTGTGGCGGGCGCTGTCATGTGCGCCATCGGCTTGGTGCTGCTGTTTTTGCTGATGCAGGCCACGAACAACCGACAGTTGTATGAGCGGCACTATGCCTGGCTGTTTGGTTTGAATGTGCTGGTGGCGGCTGCCTTGTCGCTGGTGCTGTTGTGGATGGCGGTCCGCCTGGCGCTGCGCTGGCGGCAGCGCAAATTTGGTAGCCGCCTGCTGTTCAAGCTGGCGGCCATTTTTGGCTTGGTGGGGGTGGTCCCTGGCTTGCTGATTTATGTGGTGTCGTACCAGTTTGTGTCGCGTTCGATCGAGAGCTGGTTTGACGTCAAGGTCGAAGGGGCGCTGGGCGCCGGGGTGAATTTGGCGAGTGTCACGCTGGAAACGGTGGCGAATGACATGGCCAACAACACGCGCACCGCCAGCCAGCAGCTGGCCCAAGTACCCGATGCCGCTGCAGGTTTGGTACTGGAGCGCATACGTGAGCAACTGGGCGCAACGGATGTGGTGCTGTGGAACGATGCCGGGGTGGCGGTCGCTAGCGCTGGCAGCTCACTTTTGGAATTGGTGCCTGCGCGCCCCAGTAGTCAGCAACTACGCAGTTTGCGCTCGGGTTTGAGGCCAGCAGCCAGCATTGAAGGGCTGGATGAGGTGGCCGCATCGGCACAGCGCGACAATGTCGATGGTGTGTATGTGAAGACGCTGGTGTTGGTCAGCAACCCGCGGCTGGAGCTGGTGTCCGAGCAGCGTTTTTTACAAGCCTCTATACCGCTGTCGCGCGTGCTGGTGGTGAATGCCCTGGCGGTGCAGGATGCCAATCGCGAATACCAAGAGCGTGCGCTGGCGCGCGAAGGGTTGCAGCGCATGTACATCGGCACGCTGACCCTGAGCCTGTTCCTGGCGGTGTTTGGTGCCGTGTTGCTGGCGGTGTTGCTCGGCAATCAATTAGCGCGGCCACTGCTGGTGTTGGCGCAAGGGGTGCGCGATGTCGCTCGCGGTGACCTGACACCCAAAATGGCCCTGCAGACCCAGGATGAGCTGGGTGGTTTGACGCGCTCTTTTGCCCTGATGACGCAGCAGTTGCTGGATGCGCGCACGGCGGTCGATAAAAGCATGGGTGAGGTCAAGGCGGCGCGCACCAATTTGCAGACCATCTTGGACAATCTCACTGCTGGGGTGCTGGTGCTGGATGACCGCTGGCATGTGCTGTCCATCAATCCCGGTGCAACGCGTATTTTGCGCACGCCCATGGCGGTCTATATTGGCCGCAAGCTCGACGACATTCCCGGCCTGTCAGGGCTGGCAAGCATGGTGGAAGAGCAGTTCAGCATTTTCTTGGGAGAGCAAGGCGCAGATGCTGGTCGAGACCGGTGGCAGCAAGTGCTGGAGCTGTCGCAGGACCATACGGCGAAAGAAGCTGATGGTGAGGTCCTGCAAGGCAAAACGACCTTGGTTGTGCGCGGTGCAGAGCTGCCGCAGGCGCGCCGCTTGATTGTGTTTGACGATATTTCCGAAATCGTTTCGGCCCAACGCTCCAAAGCATGGGCGGAGGTCGCACGGCGCGTGGCGCATGAGATTAAAAATCCGCTGACGCCCATTCAGCTTTCTGCAGAGCGCATGGCGATCAAGCTCACCGACAAACTGGAGCCTGCAGATCAAGCATTGCTGACACGGTCAGTCAAAACCATCGTGGATCAAGTGGCTGCCATGTTGCGTCTGGTGAACGAGTTTCGCGATTATGCACGTTTGCCCGCTGCAGAGCTGCAACCGCTCGATTTAAATGCGCTGATCAGCGATTTGATGCAGCTTTATGGTGAAGAGACTGCGCAAGTCCCGGTGCGCGCCAAGTTGGACCCTCATGCACCCTGGATCGCAGGAGATGCGCAGCAGTTGCGCCAAGTCATTCACAACTTGGTGCAAAACGCGCAAGATGCGACACTCCAGCATTCTGAGTCTTTAGGGATTGCTCCTCCGGCCGTGGAAATTTCTATTCAATGGATAGAAAGTTCCAAACGTGTGAGGCTTAGCATTTGCGATAGTGGCATTGGTTTTGCTCCGCATATCTTGCAACGTGCGTTTGAACCGTACGTGACGACCAAGATAGGGGGGACGGGCTTGGGCCTCGCGGTGGTCAAAAAAATCGCAGACGAGCATGGCGCTCGGATTGATTTGGCGAATCGTATGGATAACGGCATGGTGCAAGGCGCGCAAGTGTCGCTATCATTTGTTCCTGTAAGCACCGAGGCACCGTGAGGGGCGGTGAACCTAAAACCTGTAGTACATAGGCTTTTCGAAACTCATGGCAAACATACTGGTGGTGGATGATGAATTGGGCATTCGAGATCTCTTGTCGGAGATTTTGAATGACGAAGGTCACAGCGTGGAGATGGCGGCCAACGCCACACAGGCGCGTGCGGCCCGCAATAGCGGCACATTTGATTTGGTGCTGTTAGATATCTGGATGCCTGATACCGATGGCGTCTCTTTGCTCAAAGAATGGGCATCGTCAGGTCAGCTGACCATGCCGGTCATCATGATGAGCGGCCATGCCACCATCGACACGGCGGTGGAAGCGACACGCATCGGTGCGCTGTCTTTCCTGGAAAAGCCCATCACCATGCAAAAGCTGCTCAAAGCGGTGGAGCAGGGCTTGGCCAAGAATGCCAGCACACCCGCTGCCAAGCCGAGCGCTGCTGTGGGCACGCCCATGTCTGGTGTGTCACACGCGCCAGACATGGCTGCAGGTGGTTTGGAGGTGGGTATTCGTCCGGTCTCGGGCCTGCGCAGTCCTGCGGACAACATGCCCAGCTCTAACCAAGACTTCGATCTGGACCGTCCTCTGCGCGAAGCCCGAGATGGGTTTGAGAAAGCGTATTTCGAGTTCCATCTGGCACGTGAAGGTGGTTCCATGACACGCGTGGCCGAAAAAACGGGTCTGGAGCGCACGCACCTCTACCGCAAGCTGCGTCAGTTGGGGGTTGACTTGGGGCGCAGTCGTCGCGGTTGAGCCTGCAAAGAAAAACTTGGTTTTTCTTTTGGCGCTTGGAAAATCACATACAATCGCAGCTTCAGTAGAAGTGGCAGATTTTTAGAGAATCTGACGCTGCGACTGGCCCGGTAGCTCAGTTGGTAGAGCAGCGGATTGAAAATCCGCGTGTCGGCGGTTCGATCCCGTCCCAGGCCACCAAATTCAAAACCCCTGTTTCGAAAGAAACAGGGGTTTTTTATTTGGAAGTGTCGGATGCGGCTTCTGTAAAGCACAGGTAAAGCCTGGGGTTGGCTGGGCGCGGTGACTAGGCAAGTTGCAGCGCTTTTCTTAGAATAAGAACAATTATCATTTATAACATTTGGGAGCTCGCAGCCATGCGAACCAAACGGCTATCCAGCACACCCGCAGGCGGTGATGGCTGGTTTTTTTGTGCCCATGCACGGGCAGGTGTGCAATGAACGCGCCACTTGAAACGTCACGCATCTCGGCTTTGGCGCGTTACCGCTGGGCAGTGGCGTCACGCGTGGTGGCGGCGGCACTGGGGGGCTACGGCTTAAGCGCAGCATTTGCGGCCATGTTGGGCTTGGTACTGGTGCGCTGGGTGGGCATGGCCAAGGCCGATGCGGTCACCCTGTCCACCATGCTGTCCTTTGTGGTGTTTATGGTGGCGGCCTTGTGGGTGTTTGCCTGCCGCAGTGCGGGCAGGGCCTGGTGCGGTGTGGCAGTGCCTGCGGTGGCGCTGGCAGTAGGTGTTTGGCTTTTGTACGGAGGCCAAGCATGAGAGTTGATGGCAAACCCGAAGGGCTGCGTCAGTCCATGGCGTGGCTGCATACCTGGAGTGGCCTGCTGCTGGGCTGGCTGCTGTATGCCGTGTTTTTTACGGGCACGTTGAGTTACTTCGTCGATGAAGTGAACGACTGGATGCGGCCAGAGCTGCATGGGTCTGTGCCACAGGCAGATACGGCCAGCCAGGCCTTGGCGGGCATGCACAAGCTGGCACCGAATGCCAGTAGCTGGCAGATCAACCTGCCCACTGCACGCCAGACGGCGGTGGAAGCCACATGGCGCCCAGAGGGCGCGCCACCGGGGCGTGAGGGCATGAAACGGGCGTATCTGGATGCGGCAACGGGCGAGGCGCTGCCCGTGCGTGAAACGCGCGGCGGCAGCTTTCTCTATCGTTTTCACTTTGAGCTGTATGCCATGCCACGCATATGGGGCCGCTGGATTGTGGGCATTGCCACGATGGTGATGTTCATCGCCATCATCAGCGGTGTGATTACGCACAAGAAGATCTTCAAGGACTTCTTTACCTTTCGCCCACGCAAGGGTCAGCGTTCCTGGCTGGATGCGCACAATGCGCTGGCGGTGCTGGCGCTGCCGTTTCACATCGTCATCACCTTCAGTGGCTTGCTGCTGTTGCTGACCATGCTGATGCCCTGGGGCGCGCATGCGGTGTATGAGGGGGAGCCGCAGCGCTTCAACGCGGAGCGCCGAGGCATGCAGATGGCCCCTGCGGCTGCGCAGCAGCAGGCCGGGCAGCGCGGTGAGGCCAGGGCAGAACCCACCGAAGGCCGTGGTGAGCGCGCAGCGCATGCGCACAAAGCCGAAGCGCCCGTGCCTATGGCAGACATCGCGCCGATGCTGGTCGCCGCGCACCAGCAATGGCCGGATGCCGCAGTGGGCAGCATTGTGGTGCAGCGACCCTATACCGCCCGTGCCACGATCGAGCTGCGCGCTGACAGCGCATCGACCTTGCTGGCAGGGCGCGGTGCCAGCCAGCGGATGGTGTTTGATGGCGTGACGGGGGCGTTGAAAGATACGCCGCCGCCGCGCGAACCATCGGCCGTGACGGCGGTGATGAACAGCATGGTCAGCGTGCACCTGGGTCGTTTTGCGGATTCGGCCGTGCGCTGGTTGCTGTTCTTGGCAGGTGTGGTGGGCACTTGCATGGCAGGCACTGGGCTGGTGATGTGGGTGGTCAAACGCCAGCCGGATCGCGGCAAGCTGGGCTACACGCCCAAGGGGCACCGCCTGGTGGAAGTGTTGAACGTGGCGGCGATTGCGGGCTTGTCTGTGGCCGTGGCCAGCTATTTCTGGGCCAACCGCCTGGTGCCGGCCGATATGGCAGGCCGCAGCGGCGTTGAAATTAATGTCTTCTTTGGCGTCTGGCTGCTGTGCTTGCTGCATGCGGCGGTGCGGCCCCACGCCAAGGCGTGGCGTGCACAAATGGCGGTGGCAGCGCTGGCGTTTGGCTTGCTGCCCTTGCTCAATGCCATGACCGGTGGCGCGGGCCTGTGGCAGAGCATGGCGCGCGGCCAGTGGAGCATTGCTGGTTTTGACTGGATGATGCTGGTGCTGGGTGTGCTGCATGCCGCCGTGGTGGTGCAGTTGCACCGACGTAGCAAGCGCGCGGCGGCCCAGCCACCAGCGCCTGCCGCCGTGCATCGCCCTGTGCTGGAGGAGGCCGTATGACCGCGTGGATTGCCTGGTTGCTGGCCTTGCCCGCATTTGCCGCCTTGAGTTTGGCGATGGAGCGGCACCATGAACAAGTGTGTGGCGCCCCCGCGTCAGGTGTCAGTCAATGGGGCTGGCGCGCGGTGGGCGTGGCGCTGTTGCTGGCGTCGCTGGCCGTTTGCTTGCACACATGGGGTACATCGGTGGCCATTGCGGCATGGTTGGGACTTTTGACCCTGGCCGCCTTGCCAGTGGTGCTGGTGATCACCTACGCCGCGCGGCGCTTGCGCTGGGTGGCAGGCCTTAGCCTGCTGCTGGGTGTGTTGGGGTTGCTGATGCTGTAGCAGCGCATTTATTAAAAAATGAGCGGCTAGTGCTTGTCAGTTCTTGATTTCAGAATAAAAAAGTTCTGAAGTGTCGATTTGACCAACGCTAGCCGCTCATTTTTTTGTGCTTGCTGCAGCGTGCATTACGCTAGCGGGTCTCGCGCTGCAGCAGCAGCCTTGGCGACTTCGCACCAGCAATGACATTCTGAGGGAGAGCCTTCTTGGCAAGCTCAATCGCACCGGGCCTGATCGCCCTGCACGGCAACTGCACCGAAACCCTGGCCGACACGCTGATGGCGTGGATGCAGGCGCACCCGCTGGCGCCGCTGGAGCAAGAAATTGTGCTCGTGCAAAGCAACGGCACGGCCGAGTGGTTCAAGATGCGCATGGCCGAGCAATTGGGTATTTGCGCCGCCGCCAAGGTGGAACTACCCGCGCGCTTTATCTGGCGCACCTACCGGCAGATTTTGGGCAAGCAAAACGTACCGCCCTCATCACCATTGGAAAAGGTGCCGCTGACCTGGCGCCTGATGCGCCTGCTGCCCGCTTGCTTGCACGAACCCGCTTTTGCCCCCATTGCCAACTACCTGCGCGCCGATGAGCCGGAGCGCCTGCTGCAACTGGCCGAGCGCCTGGCCGACTTGCTGGACCAGTACCAAATCTACCGCGCAGATTGGTTGCACGCGTGGGAAGAGGGGCGTGATGTGCTGCCCCAGCTGGGCAAGCCCGAGCAGGCTTTGCCGGCCGGGCAGGAATGGCAGCCCCTGCTGTGGCGCGCCATTGTGCAAGACCTGACGGAGACCGAGAAAGCCGCCACCCGCACGGCCTTGCAAGACCTGGTGCTGCGCACCTTGCGTGATGCGCCCCCCGGCAGCATCACCGTGGCGCCGCGCGTGGTGCTGTTTGGCCTCAGTCACGTGCCGCTGGCCATGTTGGGCTTTTTGGATGCGCTGGCACGCCACACGCAGGTGGTGCTGGCCGTGCCCAACCCCTGCCGCTACCACTGGGCCGATGCGATGGAAGGGCGTGATTTGCTGCGCATGCAGCGCCGCCGCCAGCCGTTGAAAAACGGGCGCGATCTGGCGCTGGTGCCACTGGAATCCATGCACGCCCATGCCCACCCGCTGCTGGCAGCATGGGGGCGACAAAGCCGCGATTACGTGCGTTTGCTCGATGAGTTTGACCAGACGCTGGAGACCGTCAATCCCACCATCTGGCCGCGTGTGGATGTGTTTGACGATGCACCTGCCGACGAAGGCACACTGCTGCAGCAAGTGCAGCGCAGCATGCGTGATCTGCTGCCGCTGTCTGAGCACCCGCGTGCCACGCAAGCCGACCACCGCATTGCTGCCAGCGATGGCTCCATCGTCTTTCACAGCGCCCATAGTCTGGTGCGTGAGCTGGAGGTGCTGCACGACCAGCTGCTTACCTTGCTGGCGCAGCCTGCGTCAGCAGACCAAACCCAATTGCAGCCGCGCGATGTGATCGTGATGCTGCCGGACATTCAAAAATCCGCACCGTCGATTCGTGCGGTGTTTGGCCAGTATGGGCGCACCGATCCGCGCTTTATTCCGTTTGACATTGCTGACCTGAGCGCGCGTGCCGCCAGCCCCATGGTGGTGGCGCTGCAATGGCTGCTGCGCTTGCCGCAGCAACGCTGTCGCTTGAGTGAGCTGTGTGATTTGCTGGACGTGCCTGCCGTGGCCGCCCGCTTTGGGCTGGATGCCCCAGATGTGCCGCAACTGACGCAGTGGATGGCTGGTTCCGGCATTCGCTGGGGGCTGAACGATGCGCAGCGCGGCAGCCTGGGCCTAGGCGCTTGCGGTGACCACAACAGCGCATGGTTTGGCCTGCGCCGCATGCTGCTGGGCTACGCCACGGGTGGGCGCAGCATTGACGGTGCCAACGGCCAGCAGCAAACGGCTGCGTGGGGCGAGATTGAACCCTATGATGAAGTCGGCGGGCTGGATGCTGAACTAGCGGGCGTGCTGGCTGCGGTGCTGGAGCGCTTGATGCGCTGGTGGAATGATGCACTGGTCGATGCTGAGCCCGATGTCTGGGCGCAGCGCCTGCGCCAGTTGGCGCAAGACATGTTTGATCCGCAAGACGACGTGGAGCAGGCTTTGCTGGATGGGCTTGAGCAATCGCTGGCCCGCTGGCAAGAGGCCTGTGACCAAGCCAATTACGCGCAGCCCATTCCCTTGGCGGTGGCGCAAGAGGCGTGGCTGCAAGCGCTGGAGCAGCCCTCGCTGGAGCAACGTTTTCGCGCCGGTGGCGTGACCTTTGCCACACCCATGCCCATGCGTGCCATTCCGTTTGATGTGGTGTGCTTGCTGGGCATGAACGATGGCGACTACCCGCGCCGCGCCACGCGCAATGACTTTGACTTGATGCAGCAAGGCAGCCAGTACCGCCCGGGCGACCGCGCACGGCGCGACCATGACCGCCAGCTGATGCTGGAGGCCGTGCTGTCAGCCCGCCGCACGCTCTACATCAGCTGGGCCGGCCATCATGTGCGCGACAACAGCGAGCAGCCACCGTCGGTGCTGGTGTCGCAGCTGCGCGAGTATCTGGCAGCCGGCTGGAAGGGTGAGCAAGACCTGCTGCAAGAGCGTACATGGAGTCACCCGTTGCAGCCCTTTAGCCGCCGTTACTTTGAACCCGATAGCGATGTGCGCACCTACGCCAGCGAATGGCGCGCAGCGCACGTGCAGGGCGATGCATTGCCTGCGGTTGTGCCAGAAGTAGCCGCGTGGGCGCTGGATGCGCAAGCGCCACTGACCGTGGTGGAACTGACGCAGTTTGTGCGCAACCCGGCCAAAGCCTTCTTCCGCCAGCGCTTGAGCGTGTACTTTGAAGAAGACGACAGCGCGGTGCCCGATGATGAAATCTTCCAGCTCGACGGCTTGCAAGCCTATGGCTTGGTGCAGAACCTGCAGCAGCAGTTTGTGGCCGATTGGGAAGGGCAAGTTGGGCAGTCTACGGATGGGGATGTGGCCGCACAGCTGCTGCAACAACGCATTCACAGCCTGCAGCGTGCAGGCCAGTTGCCACTGGCTGGGCTGGGCCAGCGCGAAGCCGTGCAGTTGCAAAACACGGTGTTGCCCAGCTTGCAAGCGTGGCAACTTGCGCGGGCCGACTATCCACAACCCGCAGAGCGCCAACGTTTGCACTTTACCCACGCGGGCGTGGTACTGGAAGACTGGCTGGATCAGTTGTGGCTGCCGCCCAGCGCCGTGCCTGGGGTGCTGCCACTGTGGTTGTTGCTGGATCCCCGTGATGTGCTGGACAGCAAGCTCCAGGTGCGCCGTGATCGATTGCTGCCGGTGTACCTGCGCAGCGTGATGGCTGCGGCATGCGGCGTGGAGGTGCAAGGCATGGTGATCGGGTGTGATGCAAGTTTGCACATCCAGCCGCTGCCAGAGGGCGTGGCCCAGGAGTGCTTGCAAGAGCTGCTGGTCTTGTGGTTGCAGGGCATGCAGCAGCCCCTGCCGCTGCCCTACAAAACAGGCCTAGCCTTGGCCGCACCGATGGGTGATATGCAGGCAGCAGCCACTGCCTATGAAGGTGGTTTTAAACACCGCGGAGAGTGTGAAGACATGAATTGGCAGCGCCTGTTTGCAGACTTTACGGCCTTGGCCGAAGACGGCCAGTTGCCGGGCTTGGCACAGACGGTGTACGTGCCCATGCATGCGTGGTGCGACAGCTGTGTGGAAGTGATTGCGCAAGGAGAGCCAGCATGACTGAACGCCACCGTTTGGATGCGGCCACCTTCCCCCTGCATGGCAGCCGTTTGATTGAGGCCAGCGCCGGCACGGGCAAGACCTGGACGATTGCCGCGCTGTACCTGCGCTTGGTGCTGGGCCATGGCGATGACAACGGTTTTGCCCGACCCTTGATGCCCGATGAAATTCTGGTGATGACCTTCACCCGCGCGGCCACGCGCGAGTTGTCAGACCGCATTCGGGCACGGCTGGTGGAGGCGGTGGCATGTTTTCGTGGCCAGCAGCCTGTGGCTGCGCACGACAGCTTGCTGCGCACGCTGATGGCCGCTTACCCCGAAGGCACGACACGCGAACACGCCGCGTGGCGCTTGGCCATGGCCGCAGAAAGCATGGACGATGCGGCCATCTTCACCATCGATGCATGGTGCCAGCGCATGCTGCGCGAGCATGCGTTTGACAGCGGTAATCTGTTTGAAGAAACGCTGGAAAGCGACGAAAGCCAGCGCCTGCTGGATGCTGTGCACGACTACTGGCGCCAGCAGTGCTATCCCTTGAATGGCACGCAGCTGGAGGTGGTGCTGGGCGTGTGGAAAAACGTGGATGCTTTGCACGCAGACATGCAGGCGCTGAGCCAAGATGCCGTGCCCGCTGCGCATGGCGAAGGCAGCTTGGCACAGTGTGTAGAACAGGCCCAGCAGGGCTACGAAGACACTGTGCAAACATTGGCGCAGGGTTGGGCTGACAAAGCGCTGCGCCTGCAGCATTGGCTGGATGCACAGCTCGATGGCGCGGCCTATCTGTGGGACAAACGCAAGCTGCAGCCTGCGCGTTATACGGGCTGGTTGCGTGACCTGGCCGCATGGGCGCAAAACCCGTTGTACACGCCGCTTAAATTGACCGAAGCAGCGCGCCACCGTTTGAGTTTGGAGGGTATGGCCGAAGCCTGTAAAGGCTCAACCATGGATGTGCTGTTCCCCGACGAGCTGGCACAGTTGCAGCAGTTACTGGTGGATTTACAGGCAGTGCCGCAGCCTGCGATTGCCTTGCGTTTGCATGCTGCTGCGCAGGTGCAGCAGCGCCTGCAATGGCTCAAACGCCAGGCGGGCACCTTTGGTTTTGCGGACATGCTGCAACGGCTGGACGCTGCGCTGGGTGGTGAGAACGCCGCCAATTTGCGCAGCGGCATTCTGGCGCAATACCCGGTGGCGCTGATTGATGAGTTTCAAGACACCTCGCCGCTGCAATACCGCTTGTTTGATCGCATTTACCGCACGGCAGGCAACGACGCGGAGAGCGCATTGCTGCTGATTGGCGACCCCAAGCAATCCATCTACGGCTTTCGTGGTGCAGACATTTACAGCTACCTGCGCGCACGTGCCGCCACCGAAGGGCGCCACTATGTGCTGGATGTGAACTACCGTTCTACCCACGGCGTGGTACAGGCAGTGAACCAGTGGTTCGATCAGGCCGAGCAGCGCGCGGGAGATGGCGCTTTCATGTTCCGCCATTGGCAAGAGGGGCAGATGCGCAACCCCTTGCCGTTTGACCCGGTGCAGGCCAATGGCCGCAAAGAAACCCTGCAAAGCCATGGCACGGCGCTACCTGCTTTGCAGATGTGGTGGCACGACGCGCAAGATGAAGACGGCAACCGTATTGCTGTGAGTGGGGACGATGTGCGCCAGCACATGGCCGCCGCGTGCGCGGAGCAAATCGTGCAGTGGCTGTGCGATGCACAGGTGGGGTTTGCACAAGCCGGCCAGTCTTTGCAGCGCTTGCGCCCACGCGATATGGCCGTGCTGGTACGCACGGGGCGCGAGGCCACGGCGGTGCGCCAGCAGTTGCAGCGCCGCGGTGTGGCCTCGGTGTATCTGTCCGACAAGGAATCGGTGTTTGCCAGCGCGGAGGCGCAAGACCTGCTGCTGTGGCTGCGTGCGGTCGTTGCTCCGTTGGAGGTGCGCGGTGTGCGTGCGGGCTTGGCCACGCGCATGGTGGGATTGAGTTTGGATGAACTGGCCTGGTTGGCCAGCAACGATGAAGCCTTTGATGGCTACAGCGAGCAACTGCGCAAGCTGCACGGCGTGTGGCAGCGCCAGGGCGTGCTGGCCATGCTGCGGCAGACTTTGCATGCCATGCAACTACCTGCACGTTGGCTGGCTGATGTGGGCGGCGAGCGGCGGTTGACAAACTTCTTGCACCTGACCGAACTGCTGCAAAACGCGGCCGCCACGCTGGAGGGCGAGCAGGCGCTGATTCGCTGGCTGGCCACGCAGATTGATGAGCCGGGCAAGGGCGTAGATGAGCAGGTGGTGCGGCTGGAAAGCGATGCTGATCTGGTCAAAATCGTTACCGTGCACAAGAGCAAGGGCTTGGAATACCCGGTGGTGTTTGTGCCGTTTGCGTCGGACTTTCGCAGCTATAGCGATGAATGGGTACGTGTGCCGCAAGACGATGGCAGTCGCCATTTGGAGCTGTCGCCCACTGATGCGCAATTGCAGCAGGCCGATATGGAGCGCCTGCGCGAAGACTTGCGCCTGCTGTATGTGGCGTTGACCCGCCCGCGCCATCTGCTGTGGATGGGGTTGGGGGCGCTGCGCAAGGGCCATAGCAAACAGTGCGTGAACCATGAAAGCGCCAGCGGCTATCTGCTCAACGGCGGTGAAAGCGCTACGGCGACGCAGTGGTGGGATGCACTCCATGCATTGGCCCAATCGTGCCCTGAAATGCAACTGGAGCGCGTACCTGAACAGATCGCTCACAGCATGTGGCGCTCGCAAGAAGTAGAGCGGCCACTGCAGGCTGCATATGCGTATACGGCTAATTTTGATCGTAACTGGGGCATTGCCAGCTTCTCGGCCTTGGTGCGCGGCGCCAGCGGCAAAGCGCAGGTGGTATTGCCGGTGGCGGCCATGCGCCCTGCCGATGATGAACGCGTGGCAGGCGATGGTTTTCCCAGCAAGCCCAGCTTGGTGAAAGCAGCCGCGGATGCCGCCGTGTGGCACCGCTTTAAGCGCGGCGAACTGGTGGGTAATTTCATCCACGACCAGCTCGAATGGTTGGACGGCGAAGACTTCGCCTTGCCTGCCGGCGGGCAAGGCACGCTGGCCCAGCGCTTGGTGCGCCGCTGTGAGCGCGTGGGCCGCAGCGAAGAAGCGCAAGACGTGGTGACGTGGCTGGCGGCCGTGGTGCACCACCCGCTGCCCGTGCTGGACTGCAGCCTAGCGCAGCTGGAGCAGCGCCTGCCCGAAATGGAGTTCTGGCTGCCGCTGGCGCAATTGCCTGCTGACCGCGTGGATGCCTTGTGCCGCGCCCACATCTTGCCCGGACTGGATCGCCCCGCTTTGCCCGCGCAGCGCAGCTTGCATGGCATGTTGATGGGCTTTGCCGATTTGGTGTTTGAGCGCGATGGCCGCTACTGGGTGCTGGATTACAAAACCAACCATTTGGGGATGGAGTCTGCGGCCTATACCGATGCCGCGCTGGCGCAAGCCATGCTGCAGCACCGCTACGACGTGCAGGCCGCGCTGTACATGCTGGCTCTGCACCGTTTGCTGCAAAGCCGCATGGGTGATGGCTATGTGCCAGAAGAGCATTTGGGCGGTGCCATTTACTACTTTTTGCGTGGGCTGGATGGCCCGGCGCAGGCCGTGCACCATGTACCGCCCGTCCTTGACTTGTTGCAGGCCTTGGAAGCTTTGTTGGAAGAGGTGAGCGCATGAGTCGCAAACGTACGCTCGATACCGCCACGTTGGATTTGTTTGCCGAAGCCGTGGCGCTGCAGCCGCAGGCCGCACAGCCGGTGCTGGATTTGCTGCGCCATTGGGCCGATGTGGGCATGCTGCGCCGCTTGGACGTGGCGCTGGCCGCCTGGGTGCTGGAGCAAGATGCACAAGCCACGGCTTGCACCTTGGTGGCCGTGACCATGCTGGCGCAAATGGAAGGGCGCGGCCACAGCTGCTTGCCGCTGGCGCAATTGGTGCGCGAACCTAATGCCGTGTTGGGCTGGGAGGCGCAAGAGCAGCCAGCCTTGCAGGCGTTGTGGGCACAGTTGCCCGTGCATCTGAACGATTGGCTGGCTGCCTTGCAGGCCAGCCCTTTGGTGCGTGTGGCGGGGCAGCACACCGATCAAGGCCAGCCCTTGGTGCTGGCAGCTAGCGACAGTGCGCAGCCCTTGCTGTATCTACGCCGTTATTGGGACCATGAGCGCACGGTGGCCAGCCACATTCTGCAGCGCAGCCAGGCACAGCATGTGGCACTGGATGAAGCCGCCGCGCGGCAGTGGCTGGATCGCCTGTTCCCTCCGGCAGCAGGCAGTGATTGCAACTGGCAAAAAGTGGCCTGTGCGCTGGCGCTGCGTGGGCATTTTTCGGTGATCACGGGCGGCCCCGGTACCGGTAAAACCTATACCGCTGCACGCTTGCTGGCGCTGCTGTTTGCTACGGCGCCCCAGACGGAGCAGTTGCGCGTGGCACTGGCCGCACCCACGGGCAAGGCGGCGGCGCGTTTGAAACAGTCCATTGAAACAGCCTTGCAAGGCTTGCAAGCCAGTGTGGGTGCAGCGCTGGATTTGCCCGCGCTGGTCAGCCGTGTGGGTGCTGCGCGCACGTTGCATTCCTTGCTCGGGGCGCGGCCAGGTACGCGCCACTGGGGTCACCATGCCGGCCGCCCGCTGGATGTGGATGTGCTGATCGTGGACGAGGCCTCCATGGTCAATTTGGAGATGATGTCGGCTCTGCTGGAAGCCCTGTCGTCCACGGCACGGCTGATTTTGCTGGGCGATAAAGACCAGCTGGCCTCGGTGGAAGCGGGGGCGGTGCTGGGCGATCTGTGCCGCGATGCGGCGGCAGGCCGCTATGGCGCAGACACGGTGGATTTTGTGGCGCGTGTGGCGGGCGAGCAGATACCTGCCACGTTCCATGCGCAAGGCACGGCACCCGCTTTGGCGCAGCACACTGTCATGCTGCGCGCCAGCCGTCGTTTTGAAGGGCCGATTGCGGCTTTGGCCACCGCCGTGAATGCCGGTGATGCAGCCGCCAGTGTGCACGTGCTGCGCACTGAGGTGGCCGCGCATGCCGACGACGCCCGCGTGGCCTGGCGAGAAGATGGCCGCTTGCCGGCGGTGCATGCGCTGGCATGGCAAGGCCGGGGCACTGCACCGGGCTATGCGGCTTACGCGCAGGCGCTGCAACAGTGGGGCACCGTCAAAGCCAGTGCGGATTTGGCGGCTGCCCACCCCGTGTGGGTGCGCGCGGTGCTGCAGGCCTTTGACCGTTTCCGCCTGCTGTGCGCCGTGCGCGAAGGCCAGTGGGGTGTGGCAGGGGTGAACCAGGCCGTGGTGGCCACGCTGCGCGCGCAGGGCGTGATTGCGGCAGACAGCGAGTGGTATGCCGGCCGCCCGGTGATGGTGATGCGCAACGACGCCGCCTTGGGCGTGTTCAATGGCGACATTGGCATGGCCTTGCCCAGCGCTGCGCCCGGTCATGGGCTGCGGGTGTATTTTTTGCAGGGCGATGCATTGCATGCCGTCAGCGTGGCGCGTTTGGCGCATGTGGAAACCGCATTTGCCATGACGGTGCACAAAAGCCAGGGCTCGGAGTTTGAACACACGGCGCTGGTGCTGTCGGCGCAAGCGGGCGGCGTGCTGGGGCGGGAGCTGGTCTACACCGGCATTACCCGCGCACGCAGCCATTTCACTTTGATGGCCGAGCGGCCTGGCTTGCTGGCCGCCGCGATTGCCTCGCCGACCAAGCGTGCCAGTGGCTTGCTGCGCTTTCTGGAAGGGGAAGCAGGGACATTAAAGTCCTGAAAAATGAGCTACTGGCGCTGATGTATCAAGCGCTAGAGGCTGATTTCCCTCAAAGTCTTTCCAGCTGCGCTGCACCTGCAGAGAGTGCATGCCTAGAATGCAGGCCATGCACCGACTGCCCATGACCACGCTCTCGCGCCGCGCCATCACTGGCGTGTTGCTGCTGTGGCTGTGCGTGGTCGCTACCAGCGTGTGGGCACCCGTGGCCCGCGCGCAAATGGCTGCACATGGTCTGGAACGTTTGTGCTCGGGCCACGGCGCGGTGCAGTGGGTGCCCAGCCCTGTGGCGCAGGATGCGCACGGCGATGCGGCTGCATTGCACCATCTGATCGATTGCCCGATGTGCTTGCCCGTGCTGGCACCGCCGCCTGGGCTGTATGCCGCTGCTTTACCTGTACTCGCGCAGCATGTGCTGCCCGCGGTGTTGGCGGTGCGGGCGCTGTCACACCACCAGCATTGGCCGCCAGCACGCGGGCCACCACTTTCAACCACGCTTGCTTAGCAAAGTCGCAGCACTGTGCAAATTGCCGTGCTGCGTTGTGATGGTTTTGATTGAAAGAAAAGTGTGATGTCCAAGACAACAACATGGCTGTCGTGTGCGCTGCTCAGCGCTTGTTTTGCTGCCCCTGCGTGGGCACATCCCGATGCGGCCCACGTGCAGGCCGATAACGCCTGGGCACGTGCAAGCGTGCAAGGCCAGCAGGCCACCGGCGCTTTTATGCAGCTGACGGCCAAAGAGCCACTGCGTTTGGTGGGGGTGGAAACCCCAGCGGCGGCGGCCGGTGAAATCCATGAAATGAAGATGGAAGGCGATGTGATGCGCATGCGCCAGATCGATGGCCTCGATTTGCCCCAGGGGCAGATGGTAGAGCTCAAGCCTGGCAGCTATCACATCATGTTCCAGCAGCTCAAAGCGCCTTTGCAAGACGGCAGTGAAGTGCCTGTGTCACTGGTGTTCAAAGACGCCAAAGGGGCGGTGTCGCGCCTGCACCTGCAAGTGCCCGTCAAGCGCATGGCGCCCGCAGCAGGCCACGCCATGCCTGCGGCACCAGGCATGGCGCACGGCCACGGGCATTAAGCACCAAAGCCACAAGTCCGGCGCGCGTGGTGGCGTGCGCAGGCTTGTGCATTAAGCTTGCTGTCAGCAGCCCGGTCATCGCGGTGGCCGGGCTTTTTTTATGGGGTTGAACCGCAGAGGTGCGCATATGGGTGATTCATCGGCTTTTGGCTTCGGTAAATTCATTCCGGGCTTCGATTTTTTGCAAAACCTGGGTAAGGCGGGCAGTCCTGCATCGGGTGTGCCGCCTTTTTCGCACTGGGTGGCGCCCACGGTGAGCGTGGAAGAAATCGAAAAGCGCATTGAAGAACTCAAGGCCGTGCAATTTTGGCTGGAGCAAAACAGCAAGGCACTGACCGCGACGGTGCAGGCGCTGGAGGTGCAGAAGATGACCTTGTCCACCCTCAAGGGCATGAACGTCAACCTGCAGGAGATGGGCAAGGCATTTCCTTTTGCAGCCGCAGGCGCAGCGGCGGCAGAGGCTGGGAATTTTTCGGACTGGCCGATGTCCGGAGGCACAGCCACTGCCCAGCAGCCAAAGGCAGCCAGGGTTGAGCCAGAGGCTGCCGCAGCAAAGCCCGCTGCAAGCGCCAAGCAGACCGAAGCCCTCAAAAGCGATGCCGCGCAGGCAGCCAACGTGGCAACCGCCATGCAATGGTGGGGCGCTTTGACACAGCAGTTTCAGCAAATCGCGCAGCAAGCCATGCAAGACCCGGCACAGCAGCAAGCCATGCTCAAGGCCACCCAGATGTCGACCGATTTCGCCAAAACGGCGGTCAAGACGGCCAGTGATATGGTGCGCCAGGCGGTGGTGCACAACCGCTCTTCCAGTGCTGCGCAGCCCCAACCTGCTGCGGCTGCACCCCAGGCACCGAAAACAGCCAAGCCTGCGGCAAGCAAGCGTGCGCCAGCGGTAAAGAAAGCGGCTTCTGCTGACAAGAAAGTGACCGCGGCGGCAGCAAAGCGCCCCAGTGCTTCTGCGAAAAAATCAACGGCAAGTTCAAGTCGCAAACGTTGACCCAGGCCCAGTCCTCTGGCTGGGTGCCACACATGCCGTGCATGGCTGAAGGAGCTTTCGCTTGAAGCCATTTTTCCCTTGTGCCCATGCCGGGCATCCCGTGTGGCAGCACGCTGTCTCGCAAGTCATTGCACAGCTGCGGGCACAAATCAGCATGCAAAAAGCCGAAACCAGCTTCCGGCTGGGGGTGGCCTATGTGTCCGTCATCTACGCCGAGCATGCGAGCGACATCGTGGCCATGTTGTCGCAGGCCCTGCCTGGTGTGCGGCATTGGGTGGGGTGCGCCGCACACTCTGTACTTGCGGGGGATATGGACTATGGGCAGACCGGTGCGCTGGCGGTCATGCTGCCCGGCATAGCTGCCGAGGATTACGCGGTGTTCTCAGGGCTGGCACCATGGCGTTCCGGTGGCTTGAATGCGCAGTCTGTGCTGGTGCACGGTGATGCGGCTTCGCACAAACTGGCGTTCCACATGCAGGCGCTGCACCAGCAGATGGGAGAGGCGCCAGGCATGGTGGGCGGTGTGTGTGACCTGCAGACGCAGCATGCGCAGTGGTCCTGGGGGGGCAATGCAGTGGGCCATATGCCGCTGAGCATTGGCGGCGCTGGCGTGCAGGTGGGCGGGTTCTCCGGCGTGGCATTTGCGGAGCATGTGGAGTGCTTGTCGGTGGGCATGCAAGGCTGCAAGCCCGTGGGCAGTGCTTATACGGTGACGCAGACCGATGGTGACGTGGTGTTGGCCCTGGATGGACGGCCTGCTTTGGAGGTGTTTTTCAACGGTGTGAATTGGGGGGATGTACTGGCCCAGCAGCATCCCAATGTGGAGGCCGTGTGGCAGAAGGTGCAGCAAAGCCTGCTGGCCATGACCGCGCCGGGTGCGTATGTCAGTGCTACGGGCCTGCCCGCTGACGCGCGGGTGATGCGGGTTGTGGGGATGGACCCCCTGCGCCAGGGCCTGGTACTGGCGGGAATACCTGTGGTGGGGCACACGCTCACGCTGTGCCAGGCCGATGAGCCCGCCATGCGCACCGATATGCGCCGGGCGTGTGCAGAGTTGTGGGAGGCGTTGACAACCTCGGTAGCGCCCATGGGCGCAGAGACCGATGCAGCTGCCCCCAATGGGCGCAGTGTCTGCGGCGCCATTTATATTCGCAGCCAGCATCGCCATGCGATGACCAGAACCCCACGGGTGGATGCCGAGCTGCAGCTGATTCGCCATGCGCTGGGGCCTGTGCCATTGCTGGGCTTTACATCCACCTACGAAATCAATGCGGGCGCACTGCAGCACATGAGTGCTCAGTTGCTCGTCTTTACCCAGCCGCTTCAGGCTTTGACATGAGTGATCACACCCCGCAGTTCGGCTTGCTGCGCCAACAGCGTTTTGGCCCGTTTTTCTGGACCCAGTTTCTGGGGGCCGCCAATGACAATCTGTTCAAGTTTGCGTTGACGGTGCTGGTGACCTATCAGCTGCAAGTGGCGTGGCTGCCGGCTTCCGTCGCAGGCCTGGTGATTGGGGCGCTGTTCATCTTGCCGTTCATGCTGCTGTCTGCCACGGCGGGGCAGTTGGCCGATCGGATGGACAAGGCTGTGCTGATGCGGCGTGTGAAAGATTGCGAAATTGCCATCATGGCCGCGGCATTGCTGGGCTTTGTGATGCAGTGGCCCGCCTTGTTGTTGCTGAGTTTGGTGGGCATGGGCGTGCATTCCACCTTTTTTGGTCCCGCCAAATTTGCGTATCTGCCGCAGGTGCTCAAGCCGGCAGAGCTGACCGGTGGCAACGGCATGGTGCAGATGGGCACCTTTGTGGCCATTTTGCTGGGCAATATGATCGGCGGTGTGCTGATTGCGATACCGGAGCTGGGGCGTGTGCACGTGGGTGTGGTGTGCCTGTGCCTAGCGCTGCTGGGGCGGTGGACGGCGCGCACCATTCCGCATCAAACCACCCCGCTCAACCCGCAGCGCATGAACTGGAACCCCTGGTCTGAGACCATGACCAATCTGCAGCTGGCACGCCGGGATGGCAAGGTTTTTCGGGCGCTGCTGGGTATCAGCTGGATGTGGTTTTTTGGCGCCGTGTTTCTGGCAGAGTTTCCAGTGCTGGCCAAGGACGTCTTGCATGGGGATGAGCAGGTGGCGGCCTTGCTGCTGACGGTGTTTTCTTTGGGGGTGGGCACCGGTGCGCTGTTGTGCGAATCCCTTTCGCGCGGGCGGGTGGAACCGGGCCTGGTGCCACTGGGTGCGGTGGGTATGACGGTGTTTGCCGTGGATCTGTGGTGGACGCTGCAGGGCTTGCCGCCTGCGACACAGACCTTGGGCCTGGTCACCTTCATTCAGGCGCCGGATCGCTGGCGTGTGCTGCTGGATCTATTCGGTTTGTCGCTGGCGGCCGGCGTGTACAGCGTGCCGCTGTATGCGCTGATTCAGCAGCGCAGCCCTGTCACGCACCGGGCGCGCATCATTGCGGCCAACAACATTCTGAATGCGCTGTTCATGGTGGTGTCGGCCGTGCTGGCGGGCTTGCTGCTGGCGGTGGGCTGGAGTGTGCCGCAGCTGTTTTTGAGCATGGGCCTGGCCAATGCCCTGTTTGTGGCGCTGATGTGCTGGCGCGACCCCCAGTATCTGCGTCGCAGTAAAAATTGGTTACTACGTGTGGCGAGACGCATGCACATGTACTCCGCATAATCCGCGCAACGCAGCAAAGGGAGGTTCTTCATGGGTAAGTCATCGCGGTTGTCTGAAACGTGGTTTCGCCGAGGACTGTGGCTGGTGGCCGTGGTGTTCGCCAGCTTCTTGATTGGCCTGGGTTCTTCGGTGGTGGATGACCTGCCACGCGTGGAGCAGCGGCTGGATGTCGATGACTTTGTGGACATGGCCCAAGTGCAACCTTTGCGCACGCAGCAAGAGAGCCTGCATGCCGCACAGCAGCAGGCTATTGAGACGCGGGACCAGGCGCAGCTGCAGTGGCAGCAGGCGCGCAGCGACACGCAAGAGGCACGCGATGGCTTTAACAGCTGGATTGCGACACGCTCGGCCACCCAGCGCAGCGAGCAGGACCCCGAAGTCATGCGCCGCAACCAGACGCTGGAGCAGCTGCGCCAAACCGAGCGCAAGGCCCAGCAGGCGCTGCAAGACCAGGAGCAAGTGCTGCTGAATGCACGCCAGCAATCCGCACGGGTGAGTGCTTCCTTGGATGCGCTGGAGGCCGAAGGCCGCATCGCCATGGTCAAAGCCGAGCGCGCGCAGGAGTTGCGCGTCTTCTTGTACCGCTTGGCAATCACGCTGCCGCTGCTGGTGCTGGCGGGCTGGTTGTTTGTGAAGAAGCGCAAAAGTGCGTGGTGGCCTTTTGTCTGGGGCTTCATCTTCTTCGCGTTGTTTGCCTTCTTTGTCGAACTGGTGCCCTACCTGCCAAGCTATGGCGGTTATGTGCGATCTTTGGTCGGTATTGTGGTCACGGTGCTGGTGGGGCGCTGGGCGATTGTGGCCCTGCAGCGCTACTTGGAGCGTCAGCGTCAGGCCGAGGCACTGCCGGCCCAAGAGCGCCGCACCCAGCTGTCGTACGACAAGGCCTGGGCCCATTTGAGCAAGGGCGTTTGCCCCGGCTGTGAACGTGCGGTAGACCTGAAGGACGGCGTGACCGACTACTGCCCGCACTGCGGCATTGGCCTGTTTGAGAAGTGCCATGCCTGCGATGCGCGCATGAGCAGTTTTTCCAAGTTCTGCTACAGCTGCGGAGCTTTGTCGCGCAGCCCTAACGCAGATGTTGAAAAATAAGAGCAGCTAGTTCCCGTTAAACAATGACTTCAGATGGATTGATCCATCAAATCATTGTTTATTGAGTGCAGGCAGCTATCGTTTAGTGAATAGCGGTCTGCATTGCCGGGCCATACTGGCGCACCTGATTGCGGCCGCTGTTCTTGGCCATGTACAAGGCCATGTCCGCGTTGCCCAGCAGGCGCTCCAGCGTGTCTTCTGCCGACAGGTCGGCAGTGGCATACAGGCCCACGCTCAGGCTCACTTGCAGCGGATCGCCACCAGACAGCACAAAGCGGTGGGCCTGCAGCCGCTTGCACAGCCGTGTGGCAATGCGCAAGGCTTGTTCATGGTCGGTGTGCGGCAAGATGATGGCAAATTCTTCACCGCCGAGCCGGCCCAACAAGTCGGCGGGGCGCAGCGAGGCACTGGCCAGCTGCGCAAATTCTTTCAGCACCACATCCCCCTGCGCGTGCCCAAAGCGGTCATTGATGGTTTTGAAGTGATCAATATCGGCCATCAACACGGCCACGCCGTGGTGTGATTCATGCAAGCGGGACAGCAGCTTGTTGCCGTTTTCCATCAGCGCCTGGCGAGAGAGCAGCCCTGTGAGGAAATCGTGGTTGGCGGCGTGGTGCAACTTGTGCAGGGCTGCTGTACGCAGGCTGTAGGCGCTAGCCACGGCCAGTGGGGCCAGCGACAGCAGGGCCAAACCGGTGCGGTAGGACATGACGTCTTGCACCTCGGACGGCAGGAAGTCCAGCGCGCCCATGGCAATGGTGGCCGTTTTCCACAAGCACAGCATCAGGCTCAAAACGGTGATCGGGAAGACGCCATAGGCCATGGCACACCAGACCATGGCCGGCATGCTGAAGGCAATCGCCCCGGGGCCACCCAGCACCGTGCTCAGCATCTCGCTCAAGATCAGCGCCAGCAGCGGCCCCCAGTATTTCCAGTCCTGAACATCCCCCAGGGGCTGGAAGGCTGGCCTGCGCAAAGGTGCGCTCAAAATGACGGGGGTGATCAGGATGTAGTTGAAAAACTCGCTGGAAAGCCACAGGGCGGTGGCATGCAGCCAGGAAATGTCGAAAAAGACAGCGCTGGGCCAGCTGGCCACCGCAGTGCATGCGGAAGCAGCCACCAGACAGCCCACCAGCAGCAGCAAGACGGAGCGCTGGCGCTGAAAGCGCAAGGTTTCGACAGAGAATTGGCGAAAGACCAGCCAGCCGGCGGCCACGCCGGTGATGTTGGCCAGGTTCAGTGCCAGCGCCATGAGCAGGCTGGAGCCTGTCAGCAGATCGGCTGCCATATAGGCCGCGAAAGCCATCACCCACGTTTCCCAGCGCCGTGCCACAGTCGGTCGGCGCAGCAGCAAGCCAAGAAAAATGGCGTTGGCCGGCCAAAAAACGGCCAGAAATCCAATGGGGCGGCTGAAGATGCCCACCATGCAGGCGGTGAAAACGCAGAGGGTCAGCACCAGCTGCATGCGGCGCACAGGCGGTGCCTGGGAGGGGCTGTGGTAGGTAGAAGATGGATGCATAGCGGTGGTCATCAGAGGTCAATCTCTGATTTTGCATACATCTCGTTGCAAAGCATCAGGTGTTGCGCGGGTGCTGCGGTGGCCTGCAATGCGGCAGCGCTGCCGTGCAGGGTGCAGCTCAGATGGCCGAGGGCGCCATGCTCGGGCCGTACTGCCGCACCTGGTTGCGGCCACTGTTCTTGGCGACATACAAGGCCATATCGGCTTTGGAGAGCAGTTGCTCCATATTGTCTTGGGAACCGATGGCGCTGACCGAGTGCAGGCCAATGCTCAGTGTCACCTGCATATGCCCCTGGTTGGGCAGCGGGAAGGGGTGTTCGCGCAGCCGATCGCACAGCCGCTGACTCACTTGCAGGGCCTGATCGCGGCTGGTGCGTGGCAGCACAATGGCGAACTCTTCGCCCCCCATGCGTCCCATCAAATCGTCAGGCCGCAAGGACTCGCGCGCCAGCACCGCAAACTCCTGCAACACCACATCGCCTTGCGCGTGGCCAAAGCGGTCATTCACGCTTTTGAAGTGGTCAATATCCATCATCAGCATGGCCACGGGCTGGCCTTCTTCTTCCAGGCGCGACAGCAGCTTTTGCCCACGCTCCAGCAACGCGCGGCGGGCCAGCACGCCCGTCAGAAAATCGTGACTGACGGCATGGTGCAGCCGTTGCAGCGCCTGCATGCGCAGTGCATAGGCGCAGGCTACGGCTAGGGGTGCCAGCGACAGCAGGGCCATGCCTGTGCGGTAGGAGACGACTTCAGCAACATGGTCGGGGGTAAAGCTGAAGGCACCCAATGCAATCGCGGCGGTTTTGCCAAAGCACACCAGCAGGTTCAGCAGTGTGGTGGGGAAGACGCCATAGACCATGGCACACCACACCATGGCCGGCATGATGAAGGCGATGGCACCGGGGCCGCCAATGAGCAGGCTGAGTGCTTCGCTGACCAGCAGGGCCACCAGCGGCAATGTGCCTTGCAGCGACCAGTTGCGGGCAGACGGTATCCATGCCGAGAGCTTGGCGGGTGGTGCAGCCATGAAAGCGGGCACGATCAGGATGAAGTTGTAGAACTCCGTGGTCAGCCACAGCGCCGCTGAGCGCCACAGTGGCACATGAAAGGCGATGCTGCCCGGCAATGCCCCGGCCAGGGTGCAGCCTGCGGCGCCCAGCAAGCAGGCGTTGAACAGAACCAACACCGAGCGTTGTCGCTGAAAACGCAGCACTTCGGGCTCTTGCCGGCGCAGATAGAACCAGGCAGCACCGACGCCCACGATGTTGGCGGCATTCAGCGTCAGCGCGATGAAGATGGTGGAGCCGGTGATCAAATCCGCCGCGATGTAAGTCAGCAGGCTGCCCAGCCAGGTCCAGACCGACTGGCCGAGCGCTGGATTGCGAATCAGGATGCCCAGCATGAGGGCGTTGGCGGGCCAGAAAGCGGCCAAGTAGCCAATGGGGCGACTGAAGATGCCCACCATGCACGCCGCAAAAATGCAGGCCATCAAGATGGCTTGGCGTTGCCACAGCGAAAGGCTATGGCTGGGAGAGAGAGCGGCGACTGGTGGCATGGTGCGGATTTCGGGCAGGTAAGCCGTGCTATGACACATTTTTAAACGTTACGTGTTGCAAGTCGTGGCAGACAAATTCGCCAGATCACAAAGAATTGCAAAAACGCGACCGCTCGTCGCTCAGGCCGCCATGCCACCAGCCGCTAGGCGAAAAAAAACCTCCCGAAGGAGGTGGGTCGTGGGCGCGGGGGGCTTTATACGCCGCGGGCGCGGTCGGCCTTGAACTGGGCGCGGAACTGCTCAAACGTGCCGACATCCAGCGCGTTACGTACTTCCTGCATCAGATTCAGGTAGTAGTGCAGGTTGTGGATGGTGGTCAGCATGGGGCCAAGCATTTCACCGCAGCGGTCCAGGTGGTGCAGGTAAGCGCGGCTGAAGCCGTCGCGCCCGCCATCGTCCCAGCTCACACCGCTCTTGCCCGCGCAAGCGTGGCAGGTGCAGGTGGTGTCCAGCGGCTGGTGATCGACCTTGTGGCGCGCATTGCGCAGCTTCAGGTCCCCATAACGGGTGAACACGGTGCCGTTGCGTGCATTGCGGGTGGGCATCACGCAGTCAAACATGTCCACGCCATCGGCTACGCCTTGGACCAGATCTTCGGGGGTGCCTACGCCCATCAGGTAGCGGGGCTTGTTGGTGGGCAGCAGGTGCGGCGTGTGCGCCATGATTTCAAGCATCTCGTCCTTGGGCTCGCCCACGGAGACGCCGCCCACGGCGTAGCCGGGGAAATCCATTTCCACCAGCGCCTGCAGCGACTCTTCGCGCAGGTTGGTGAACATGCCGCCTTGCACAATGCCGAACAGGGCATTGGGGTTCTCCAGACGCTCAAACTCGTCCTTGGAGCGCTTGGCCCAGCGGCGACTCATCTCCATCGACTTACGGGCTTCGGCTTCGGTGGTTTTTTTGCCGTTGGTCTCGTAGGGCGTGCATTCGTCCAGCTGCATCACGATGTCGGAGTTCAGCGTGGTCTGGATCTGCATGCTCACTTCGGGCGACATGAACAGCTTGTCGCCGTTCACGGGGCTTTGGAAGTGCACACCTTCTTCGGTGATTTTGCGCATGGAGCCCAGCGACCAGACCTGGAAGCCGCCCGAGTCGGTCAGGATGGGCTTGTTCCACTTCTCAAAGCCGTGCAGGCCACCAAAGGACTTCATGATGTCCAGGCCAGGGCGCATCCACAGGTGGAAGGTGTTGCCCAGAATGATCTGGGCACCCATCTCTTCCAGGCTGCGCGGCATCACACCCTTGACGGTGCCATAGGTGCCAACGGGCATGAAGATGGGGGTCTGCACCTTACCGTGGTTCAGGGTCAGCGTGCCACGGCGCGCGTGGCTGGTGGGGTCGGTTTTGAGGAGTTCGAACTGCAGCATGATGGCGCGCATTGTCCCAGAAGGCGGCATGCGCTGCCGCAGATGCCTGCGAGCCGGGGTGGTCTATAGTGGAATCTAGGCGTTAGAGAACCACAAGGAGAACACCATGTACACCAACATCATGATTGCGGTTGATGGCTCCAACGAGTCGCTGGAGGCGGTGCGCCAGGCTTTGGCGCTGGTGTCGCGCGGCTTGCGTGCGGAGATTGCACTGGTGAATGTGCAGGAGCCCGCCTCGCTGCTGCAGCTGGCAACCCAGGACTCCGATGCGATTGCCGCCGCAGCCGTGGAGGCCGGAGAGCATCTGATGGCGCAAGGCGCGGCCCTGCTGGATGCCGCTGGCGTGGGCTACTCGATGGAAGTGGTGCTGGGTGAGCCGGGCACCGTGCTGGTCGATATGGCCGAGCAGCTCAACGCCGATATGGTGATGCTCGGGGCCCGGGGCATGGGCGCCATTGAGAGCGCGCTGGTGGGCTCGGTCTCGAAGGCGGTGATCAGCCGTTGCTCGCGGCCCGTATTGATCGTGCGTGAACCCGAGCAGCCTGAGGCGCTGGACGACGAGGGGGATGCCGCCTAAAGCAAGCAGCCAAAAGGCTCAGGCTGCTTGGCGCTGCCAGCTTTTTTGGTGGCTGCGCTGGCTGCTGTAGCTGCTGCGGGCGTTCTTGGCACTGGGGCGCGTGGACAGCTTGCCATGCGGCAGGCTGGACAGGCGCTGCAGCAGGCGGCGGCAGTAGCCCCTGATCCACAGGCACTTGTTGATTTCTTCGACGGGGAAGGGGCCGCTGATGACGATGATGTCTTCTGCCTCTTGCCACAGGCCGGCCGCGCGCAGGCGGCGGCGGGTGTTGGCCGCCCAGGACTGGATGCGGGAGGGCGTGCCGTGCTGGTGCACTTCGCCCGTGTGGTTGTCAAAAGCGATGGCCAGCAGATCTGTTTTGAGCTTGAAGCGGCGTTCACCGGTGACGGCACTGGGCTTGTCGCGCATGTCGTACAGGTAATAGCTGCCGGCTTTGAGCTGGTATTGCAGATTCATGGTCATCCTTGCTGTCGCATTGTCTGCGACATGAGGGGCATCCAAACCAATGAAATGGTGGTGCAGAGCGGGTCAGTTCCTGGGAGTGCAGGGCACTGCCGCAGCGTGAGAATGATTCTGAGGGATGCTGTCAGTGCCCACAAGCGCCAATTGTGGAATAGTGCAAGCAATTGAAAAAACACACAAAAATAGCTTCTGGCGCTTGTCTGGAAAGCGCTAGAAGCTATGGTTTTTGGGGCGATGCAGGCTTAAAAATCCAGCAAGCTCAAACCGACCGAGAGTGAAGTTCGTTTGCGGTTGTAGTCAATGAGGCTTTCTCCATAGCCGCTGAACAGCTGGACGTGCAGGCGCAAATTGCTTTTGCCGCCATTCCAGCCCTGGCCGATGGTGCGCAGCCATTCCATGCGGCCCGATCCATAGCCCTGGCCCAGACTGCCGCGTGCCGTCAGGGCCAGCATGTTTTTCTCGTTGGGCTGCCAGGCGACTTTGACTTCGCCACGGCCCCAATAGTCTTGAATGCCGGGGTTGTCGTCGTCCCCGTTGCTCTCGCCCATGCGCTTCCACAGCTTGGCGTGGACTTGCCAGCGGTTGTTCAGCTCGGCGCCGGTCATCACGTACCAGCGGTTCCAGCTGCGCGAGAGCGGATCGCTTTGCCCATTGGAGTGGTGCACCATGCCCACGCCGCTGTAGCGCCACTGCCAGCCAAACGGCAGCTGGGCGGTGGTGGGGTAGACGTAGAAAATTTCAGGCTCGTGGTCTGTCGTGCGGAAGGGGCGAGACAGCGCGGGGCTGAACACCTGCCAGTACGACTGCTGGGTGTAGCCCACCCAGACGGAGTCTTGCAGGCCCGAGGTGGGCGAAGTCAGCAGGCCCGAAGCCAGCTTGGTGCGCGCCGACAGCTGAACGCGCAGCTCTTCCTTGCGGTAGTCGCGGAAATCGGCCGAGGCTTTGCCCGGGCTGCTGGGTTGCTGGTTGACGCTGTCTGCGGCGGTCACAAACACCGACAGCGGCTTGAAGCCCCGGAAAGTGAACGTGCCGCAGTCCGTGCCGGTTTCCAGCTCGTAAAAGCGCGAGATTTCGCTGTAACGCGGATCACGGCAACCGCCGTTGGTGACCACCAGACCCTGCCCGGTGGCCACGTCGGCTTGCACCATGGGGGCGTTGGCGGCGTGCTGCAGGGTGTCGGCATCCGACTGCTGTGCCGATGCGGCAGGCGAATGCCAAACGGTCGCAGGCGGTGCGACCAGCGGTTGCTGGTGCTGGGCCCAGCTGTCAAAGCAGGCCAGGCGTGCGGCGTTGTCGGTGGTGGCGGCGCATTGGCGCCAGGTATCCCCCGTGACGGCGGCGGGCGGCGTGGCCGACTGGGCCAGCGCACAGGGGGCGATGGCAGCGCTGCCGAGCAGCAAGGCCAGGGAAAGCGGCGAGGTGTGCATGCAATATTCCTTCCTCAGGCGCACAAGGGACGGGGTGAGGCCTGAGGTCTGGCGCAGCATACCGGGCCGTGCCCAGCCCCTGCGTCAGCCAGACACGCAAGCTTTTCAAAAGGTGATGGTTTTTGGCCTCTAGCCCAGGAACAGCAAGCGCTGGTAGCTATGAAGTTCATGGGCCACGGCTTAGATGGACTTGGGTGCCGCCTCGGCCTTGCGCGCCAGTTGCTCGCGCAGCTGGCGCAGCTTCTCGCGCGGGTCTTCGCGGGCGGTGCTGGCGTCCAGGTTCATCTCCTTGATGAAGCGGCTGGGCTGGCACTGCACCATGTCGCGGCCTTTTTTGCGGCGCTTGGTCCAGCTCACGGCCAGCGTGCGCTGGGCGCGGGTGATGCCCACGTACATCAGGCGGCGCTCTTCCTGCAGGCGCTGGGCAATGTCGTCGCTGACCTTTTGCTGCTTGCCGTCGTCATCGTCGAGCTTGAAGGGCAGCATGCCCTCGGTGACGCCCACCAGCATCACGTGCGGCCACTCCAGACCCTTGGACGCGTGCAGCGTGGACAGCACCACCATGTCCTGCTCTTTTTCGCGCTCGCTGATGGTGGACAGCAGGGCAATGTTGCGCGCCACCTCTAGCAGGCTCTTGGTTTCGGTCTGGGTGGTGGTGGCCGCAGCGTCGGCGATCTCGCCACCGGCGCGCTGGCTCATCCAGTCGCAGAACTCCAGCACATTCGTCCAGCGCGCAGCGGCCACGGTTTCGCTGTCTTCGCTGTCGTACAGGTACTGCTCGTAGCCAATTTCCTTGAGCCAGTCGAGCATGAAGGTGCGCGATGCCTCCGCCCCCAGCGTATGGCGGGCGCGGTATTCCAGATCGTTGATGTAGCGGCCAAACTCGAGCAGCCCCTCGTGGGACTTTTTGGGCAGCACCGCCTCCAGCATGTGCGAGAACAGGGCACCGAACATGGACAGCTTGTGCTGGGTGGAAAACTCTCCCAGCTTGCCCAGCGTGGTGTGGCCGATGCCGCGCTTGGGCGTGCCGATGGCGCGCAGAAACGCGGGGTCATCGTCGTTGTTGATCCACAGGCGGAACCAGGCGCACAGGTCCTTGATTTCGGCACGGTCAAAAAAACTGGTGCCGCCCGATACCTTGTACGGGATGTTCATCTTGCGCAGCGCTTTCTCGAACGGCTTGGCCTGGTGGTTGGCGCGGTAGAGGATGGCAAAGTCTTTCCAGGCGGGCTGCGGATTGGTGTTGGCGCGCAGGTGCAGGATGCGCATGGCGGCGCGCTCGGCCTCGTGCTCTTCCGTGTCGCAATCCACAATGCGCACCGGCTCGCCCTCGCCCAGTTCCGAGAACAGGGTTTTGGGAAATAGCTTGGGGTTGGGGCCAATCACATTGTTGGCCGCGCGCAGGATGGCGGATGTCGAGCGGTAGTTCTGCTCCAGCTTGATGAGCTTGAGGTTGGGGTACTCAATCGGCAGCTTCTTCAGATTGTCCAGCGTGGCGCCGCGCCAGCCGTAAATCGACTGGTCATCGTCGCCCACGGCGGTGAAGTGCGCGCGCTCGCCCACCAGCAGTTTCAGCAGTTCGTACTGTGTGGCGTTGGTGTCCTGGTATTCGTCGACCAGCACATGGCCTAGCAGGCGCTGCCATTTCTCGCGCACTTCCACATGCCCCTTGAGCAGGCGCATGGGCATGCCGATCAGGTCGTCAAAGTCCACGCTCTGGTAGGCGGTCAGGCGCTCTTCATAGCGCTGCATGATCAGTGCGATGCTGCGTGCGCTGTCGTCTTCTGCCATGGCCAGCGCCTTGCGGCTGTCCCAGCCGGCGTTTTTCCAGTTGCTGATCGTCCACTGCCACTGGCGTGCAGTGGCCACGTCGGTGGTGCCGCCCGCGCAGTCTTTGAGGATACCGGTCACGTCGTCCGAGTCCAAGATGCTGAAGTTGGGTTTGAGCCCCAGCACATGCCCGTCTTCGCGCACCATGCGCACCCCCAGCGAGTGGAAGGTGCAGATCAGCACATCCTTGGCCTGGCGGCCAATCAGCCCGGAGGCGCGCTCGCGCATTTCGGCGGCGGCCTTGTTGGTGAAGGTGATGGCGGCAATGCGCTTGGGGGCCATGCCGTTTTCAATCAGCTTGCCGATCTTGTGCGTGATCACGCGGGTCTTGCCCGAGCCTGCGCCCGCCAGCACCAGGCAAGGGCCTTCGGTGTAGTGGACAGCTTGGAGTTGGGCGAGATTCAGGCCAGCAGACATGGAAGTGCAAAGAAAAGAACGGAAACAATGAACGCCTGGTGCGCAGCGGGGGCGCTGGCAGGCAGGCGCTGGCCCATCATACGCAACACGGGGCGGCGGTCATGGCGGCGCAGGCCTTGCCCGTGCGGACAGCGAGTTTGCCTGTCGCAACAGTTGTCGCCTGTGCGTAAGCGGTGTAGTGGAAAGTGGCGTCGTCACTGCCACAATCGCGTGCTGTGCTGTCCATTCTTGCCGTCACCTTCCCGTTTTTTGCCCTGGTCCTGTTTGGCTTTGTCGCCACGCGACGGGGCGTGCTGCCTTTGGCGGCCATCCCGGGGCTCAACACTTTTGTGCTGTATTTTGCGCTGCCGTGCATGCTCTACCGCTTTGGCGCGCAAACGCCGATTGCGCAGTTGCTCGACCCGGTGGCGGCAGGGGTGTACCTGCTGTGCGGCGGCCTGCTGGTGGCTGGCACGATCGCGCTGACGCTTCAACGCTGGGGCTGGAACGATGCGGCGTTTGGCGCGCTGGTGGCGGCCTTTCCCAATTCGGGCTTTATGGGCGTGCCGCTGCTGGTGGCCCTGCTGGGTGCCAGCAGCGCTGGCCCTGTGATTTTGACCATGGCGCTGGACATGGTGATCACCACCTCGCTGTGCATTGCGCTGTCGCGCTTGGGGCAAGGCGAAGGTGGCGCGGCGCAGGCGCTGCGCAATGCGCTCAAGGGCATGCTCACCAACCCGATGCCGTGGTCGATCGCGCTGGGTGCGCTGGCATCCGCCTGGGCGGTGACCCTGCCGGGGCCGCTGGATCAAACTGTGGCCATGCTGGCAGGGGCGGCCTCGCCGGTGGCGCTGTTCACGATTGGCGCTGTGCTGGCGCGCTCGCAAATGAATCTGCAGGAGCAGGTGGCACCGCGCCACTATGTGCCGATTGCACTGGCCAAGTTGGTGCTGCACCCGGTGCTGGTCTGGCTGGCGTGCCAGGGGGCGCTGGCGGCGGGCTGGACTCTGTCGCCCAGCACCATCACCACCCTGGTGCTGGTGGCGGCGCTGCCCAGCGCCAGCAATGTGTCACTGCTCACCGAACGTTTTGGGGCCCATGGCGGGCGGGTGGCACGCATTATTTTGGTGAGCACCGCGTTGGCGTTTGTGACGTTTTCAGCGGCAGTACGCCTCGTGGCTTAAGCGTTTTGTTACGCACGACACCGAAAGCCCCATCTTTACAATAGTCCGATCCAAGTTTTGGGATCGACATGTTGACCTTCTCCTCTTCCCAGCCCGTCCCGTCTTCGCTGAGCGGCAGACAGACGGCGCTGCTGATCGCCGTTGCTTGTGCGGTCTGGGCCTGGGTGTCCTATTTTTCGGGCGCCAACCTCGACAGCTACAACGACATGCTGGAAAACTATGCCTGGTCCCAGCCGTTTCTGTGGGGCACGCACAAGCATCCGCCCTTTTTCGCCTGGGTGGTGGGCGTGTGGTTCTCCGTCTTCCCGAATACGGACGGGGCTTACCGCCTGTTGTCGTATGTGAATGTGGCCGTGGGCCTGTGGGGTGTGCTGAGTCTGGGCCGACGCCTGGGGCTGGGCGGCCTGGCTCCTTGGGGCGCTTTGCTGCTGTTGTGGACCTTCCCCTACACCTCGCTGGCGGGCAAGTTCAACGCCAACAGCCAGTTGCTGTCGCTGTGGCCCTGGGCTGCGGCCCTGCTGCTGGCCAGCTGGCAGGAGAAGGGCTGGCGCGGTGCGTGGTTCAGCGCTTGGCTGGGGCTGGTGGCCGCAGCGTGCATGCTCAGCAAATACTACAGCGGCGTATTTCTGGCCGGTTTCCTGGTGCCCGTGGTGCTGCACGCACAAGGCCGCCAGTGGCTGTGCACGCCGCGCCCATATCTGGCGCTACTGGTGTTTGCGCTGGCGCTGTCGCCCCATGTGGCCTGGATGGCCGGGCATGACTGGGCCCCCATCACTTACGCCATGAGCCAGGGCGATGGTGGCGTGGTGTGGCGCTATGTGCTGCGTTTTGCGCTGGCGCCGCTGTTTTACTGGCTGCCCGCATGGCTGGCTGCGTGTGCGGTGTATGCCGTGCTGCACGCACGCATGCAGGGCCAGTCTGGCTGGCGCACGCTGGGGCGCTTCTTGTGGCGCAGCTGGCTGCCCCAAGGCAAGGACGATGTGCTGTTTACCCTGGCGTTGATGCCGTGGCTGCTGACCTTGCTGTGTGGCGTTTTCGGGGTGGCCGAGCTGTCGACACCCTGGGCCATTCCCATCGGCTATGCGTTTGCACTGCTGTGGCTGCGCAATCTGCATGGGCTGAGCCCCGCTGCCACGACACAGGTGCTGGCGCGTTTGCGCAAGGCCTGGTGGCCTGTGGTGCTGGTGGTGGCGTTGCTGGGTGCAGTGGCGGCGGTCGTGAGTGCCAAGAAAAGTGATCGGGGGTACTACCGTCCGACGGAAGTCGCAGCGCAGCAAATTCTGGCGCAGTGGCAGCAACGCCATCCGGGCGAGCGTCTGCAGTGGGTGGGTGGTGCCTGGGCGGAAAACGCCATGGTCTCCTTCTATGCACAGCCCGGCTTGCGCACTGTGCCCGATATGCCCGACAGTTTCCCGGCACAGCTGGCAGGCATGAAGGACTGGCGCAGCCAGCAGGGCATGCTGCTGTGCCCGCTGGGTGCGGTGACCGACAACACCGCGCTGGCAGACAGCGACTGCGTGCAGCAGGCCCAGACGTGGCTGGCCGCGCAAGGCTTGGCAGTGGAGCCCCATGTGCTGTCCACGGCGCGCAGTGGCTGGCGCTTTCCCAAGCCGATGGCCTTCCGTTATGTGGTTTTTGACCTGCCGCCAGCAAGCCCCACGGCAAAGGATGTGCAATGAGCGCGATGAGTGACATGCATGATGAATTTGCACCCGCAGCCCCCTTGGGGGCGCTGCCACGGGCGCCTTTGCGCCTGAGCTGTGTGGTGCCTGCCTATAACGAGCAGGAGAACCTGGAAGGTTTTCTGCGGGCCTTGCTGCCCGTGCTGCAAAGCCTGACGCCTGATTTTGAAATCATCGTCGTCAACGACGGCAGCCGCGATGCCACGCACGATGTGGCCATGCGCTTGGTGGCCGAGATGCCCCTGCGCTACCTGGCACTGTCGCGCAACTACGGCAAGGAAGCCGCGCTGTCCGCCGGGATTGACCATGCCCGTGGCAACGCCGTGCTGCTGATCGATGCCGACTTCCAGCACCCGCTGGAGCTGCTGCCCGAGATGCATGCGCTGTGGCAAAACGGCTATGAGATGGTGTACGGCGTGATTGCCGATCGCGGTGCAGAAAGCGGTGCCAAGCGCCTGGGCACCGACTTGTTCTACGCGCTGATGAACTCCGGCAGCGGTGTCAAAGTGCCGCCCAATGCCGGGGACTTCCGCTGGATGGACCGCAAGGTGGTCGATGCCCTCAAGGCTTTGCCTGAGCGCAACCGCTTCATGAAGGGGTTGTACGCCTGGGTGGGCTTCAAGACGGCGGCCCTGCCGTTTGTGCCGAAGGACCGTGCCGCCGGGGCCTCCAGCTTCAATCTGCGCCGCCTGGGCGCGCTGGCTTTGCTGGGGCTGACCTCGTTCACCACTTTGCCGCTGCGCGTGTGGAGCGTGATTGGTGGCTTGATCGCCTTGCTGGCGATTGCCTACGGCGCGTGGATCACCATCGACACCTTCCTGTTTGGCGTGGATCTGGCGGGCTGGCCCACGCTGGCGGCCGGCATCATGCTGTTTTCGGGCGTGCAGCTCATGTCCATCGGCATTCTGGGGGAGTACATCGGCCGTATCTATGACGAAGTCAAGCGTCGCCCCGCCTATCTGCTGGCGCGCGACGAAGACCGCAGCCCCTGGCGCGATGACGCATGAGTGTGGGTCATAAAGTGCTGCAGCGCTTGCAGGCATTGCCCCAGGCGCTGCAATTTTTGCTGGTGGGCGGCAGCGCGGCGGCCACCCACCTGATCGTGGTGGGCTTGCTGGTGGCGCTGGCCGGCATGGCCCCGCTGCAGGCCAATGTGCTGGGTTTTCTGGTGGCGTTTGTGGTCAGCTACAACGGCCATGCATGGCTGACGTTCTCGGCCACTGCCACGCGCGGCTGGGGTACGGTGGCCCGGTTTTTCGCCGTGGCCTGCCTGTCGTTTGTGGTCAATGAGCTGCTGTATGCCGCAGCGCTGCAATGGCTGCCTTGGCACTATTTTGTGAGCTTGGCTGTCGTGCTGGTCGTGGTGGCCGTGGGCACGTTTGTGCTGAGCAAGTTCTGGGCTTTTAAGAGGCGTTCCGCATGACTGCTGCTGCCGCGCCGCGTGCGCTGATTCTGTGTGCCGATGACTTTGCGCTGCACCCTGCGGTCGATGAGGCCGTGGTGCAACTCACGCTGGCGGGCCGTTTGTCGGCTACCAGCTGCATGACGACCGCGCCCCGCTGGGCACAGGCGGCACCGGTGCTCCAGGCGCTGCGCCCCCGGCTGTCGGTGGGCTTGCACTTCAACCTGACGGAAAGCCACGGCGGCGCTGCCCCAGCCCAGCCGTTGGGCACCGTGATTCGGCAGGCCTACACCGGCACCTGGTCGACCGAGGCCATGCGTGCCATGTGGAGCCAGCAACTCGATGCCTTCGAAGCAGCGCTGGGTACGCCGCCGGACTTTATTGACGGCCACCAGCACGTGCACCAACTGCCGGGCTTTGCGGATGCCATGCTGCATGTGCTGCGCCAGCGTTACACGCCCGCGCAGATGCCGTGGGTGCGTTCCACCGCGCCGCTGGGCACGCTGTGGCGCAGCCCCAAGGCGGCCATCATTGCCTTGCTGGGCGGCTGGCAGACGACGCGCCGCCTGCGCCAGGAGGGCGTGCTCATCAACCAGGGATTTGGCGGGGTGTACGGTTTTGATGCCCCCACGCCTGAGGGCTACGGCGCGCAAATGGCGCAGTGGCTGCCGCAGGTGCAGGCGGGCAGCCTGCTGATGTGCCACCCGGCCACGCAAGAGGTGGTGGGTGATGCGATTGGCGCCCAGCGCCCGGTGGAGTTCAGCTACCTGATGTCGGAGGCCTTTGGCGCATTGCTGCAGGCGCAGCATTGCCAGATTCAGCAAGGGCCGCTCAAGCCGCTGTTGCAGGCGGCCTGATTGGATTCAAAAAACATAGCTTCCAGCGCTTGCTGCATAAGCGCTGGAAGCTTTTTTATCAATATTCCCAGAAAATGCGCTGCAACTCCTTGGTGTCGCGCGTCTTGGTCAGGGCCACGGCGGTCAGCAGGCGGGCTTTCTGCGGATTCAGGTCGTGGGCGACCACCCAGTCGTACTTGTCGTCGGGCTGCTCGGCATTGCGCAGCACAAAGCCTGCGGGAATGCGTGAGCTGCGCACGATGATCGTGCCCTGGCTGCGCAGTTCATTGAGCTTGGGGACGATGCGGTCGGCCACCGAGCCGTTGCCCGTACCCGCATGCACGATGGCCTGGACACCGGCCTTGCCCAGCGCGTCGATGGCGGTGGCTGGCACATTGCCGTAGCCGTACACGATGTCCACCGCGGGCAACTCGTTGATCTGGGTGATATTGAACTCGCTGCCCTTGGTGTGGCGCTTGACCGGGGCACGGAACCAGTAGGTCTTGCCCTCCACCACCATGCCCAGCGGGCCCCACTGGCTGGCGAAAGCATTGGTCTTGATGTTGGTGAGCTTGGCCACATCGCGTGCGGTGTGGATGTCGTCATTCATGCTCACCAGTACGCCTTTGCCTGCCGCGTCTTTGCTGGCGGCGGTGGCCACCGCGCCCAGCAGGTTCAGTGCACCATCGGCCGAAATGGCCGTGCCGGGGCGCATGGAGCCTACCAGCACGATGGGCTTGTCGGTGGGCACCACCAGATTCAGGAAGAAGCCGGTTTCTTCCAGCGTGTCGGTGCCGTGGGTGATGACGATGCCCTGCACGTCAGGGCGCTGGGCCAGCTCGCTCACGCGCTTGGCCAGGGTCACCAGTTCCTTGTTGGTGAAGCTTTCCGAGGCAATCTGGAACACCTGCTCACCGGTCACGGTGGCCAGCTGGTTCAGCTCGGGCAGGCCGGCCAGCAGCTTGTCGACCGGAACCTTGGCGGCGCTGTAGGTGGCGCTGTTCATGGCGCTGGCACCGGCACCGGCAATGGTGCCACCGGTGGCCAGAACCACGACATGGGGTTTGGCAGCCGCAGCGGTGGTGGTGCTGGTGGGGGCCACAGTGCTGGTCGCAGCAGGGCCGGCGGCTTGGCTGGCGCAACCGGCCAGGGCCAGAGACACCGTTATCAGGGACAAACGAAACGCAGGGATCAAACGCATGAGTGCTCCATCAAAGTGCACCCTCAGGATAGGGAGGGTGGCTGCTGCCGACCATGCAACAACCGCGCCCGCTTGGCATCAGGTAGAACCATGAAAGCCGCTGCACATAACGAAAACAGGAGCTGTAAGCGCTTGCTCTATATGGGCTGAAGGCCAATTTCCTGCAGAAGCTGAAAAGCGCTTTTCACAGCGACAGCGGATCCACATCCACCAGCCAGCGCACCAGCCCCTTGTGCTGGGGCTGGCTGCGGACCCAGTGCAACCACGGCTGCCAGGCGTGCAAAAACCTTTGCAGGGCGCGGCGGTCGTGGGTTTCGATCAGCATCTGGGCGCGCTCCACATTGGCCACGCGCTGCACGGTCATGGGGATGGGTGGGTAGAGAAAAATGTCCGACAGGTGCGGCAGCTGGCCCTGGTGGGCCGCGTCGGTGGCGGCGCGCAAAAATGCCTGGGCGGCTTCCTGCGTCTTGGCATCAGCGCGCACCAGGGCCTGGAAGGCATAGGGCGGCATGGCCGCATCCTGGCGCTCGCGCAACTGCTGCTGGGCAAACGCGGGGTAGTCGTGCGCGCGCAGCGCCTGGAAGACGCTGTGCTGCGGGTCCATGCTTTGCACCCACATTTCGGGGCGGCTGCCCTGGTCGCTGATGTACTGGGCATCGCGCCCGGCGCGGCCTGCGGCTTGCATCAGCAGGCAGAACAGACGCTCGGGCGCACGGAAGTCGCTGGAGAACAGCGCCCCATCGGGCTGCACGGCCGCCACCAGGGTGATGCGGCGAAAGTCATGCCCCTTGGCCACCATTTGGGTGCCAACCAGCACATCCACCTCGCCGCTGTGCACCAGCGCCAGCTGTTCTTCCAGAGCGCCTTTGAGTTTGGTGGTGTCGGCGTCGATGCGCGCCACGCGCGCTGGGTTGCCGTCCGGGCGCTGCACATTGCGCAGCAGGCGCTCCAGCTCTTCTTCCAGCTGTTCGGTGCCCTTGCCCAGCGGCAGGATGTCGGGGTTGCCGCATTCCGGGCAGGCGTGGGGCACGCGGCGCGTGTCGCCACAGTGGTGGCAGCGCAGGGTGCGGTCGCCCTTGTGGAAGACCTGGTGGGCGCTGCAGTGCGGGCAGTCGCTTTTCCAGTTGCAGTCGGCGCAAAACAAGACGGGGGCAAAACCCCGGCGGTTGAGCAGAATCAGGCTTTGCTCGCCGCGCTGCACGCGTTCGGTGATGGCGGCCAGCAGCGGCTGGGAGAACACGGTCTTCTTGGGCTGCTGCGTCATGTCGACCATGCGCACGCGCGGCAGTGCGCCCGCGCCGATGCGGCTGGGCATGTGCAGCCGCAGGTAGCGCCCGGGGCCACCACTGCTGGCGGGCTCGCTGGCGTGCCAGCTCTCCAGCGAGGGGGTGGCGCTGCCCAGAATGACTTGTGCCCCGCAGGCATGGCCGCGCCACAGCGCCAGATCACGGGCGGAGTAGCGTGCGCCTTCCTGCTGCTTGTAGCTGGGGTCGTGCTCTTCGTCGACGACGATGACTTTGAGCCCCGGCAGGCTGGCAAACACCGACATGCGCGTGCCCAGCACGATGCGCGCCTGGCCCGTGTGCGCGGCCAGCCAGCTTTTGAGGCGCTGCACATCCGTCATGCCGCTGTGCATGCTGACGACGGCCTGTGCGCCGTACAGGGGGGCAAAGCGGGCTTCAAAGCGCTGCTGCAACTGGGGTGTGAGGTTGATCTCCGGCACCATCACCAACGCCTGGGCCTGCGGGTCGGCATCCAGCGCCTGCTGCACCACGCGCAGATACACCTCGGTCTTGCCGCTGCCGGTGCTGCCGTAAAGCAGAAACGGGCCGGGGTGTTGCTCAATTTGGCTGAAAACGCTTTGCTGCTCTGCGCTCAGTGCTACAGGTTTTTCTGGCGTCAGCGGGGCTGCTACTGAGTTATCTACAGCCTCTTCGGCAGCGAGGGCGGCGGCTTTTTTGGACAGCTTCTTGGGCTTGGGCGGTGCCAGCCGCTTGGCCAGCTGCTCGGCGGTCATGTCGCGCAAGGCGGGTGGCAGGCCGGCCATGGCAATCTCGCCCACGCTGCGCTGGTAGTAGCGGGCGGCAAAGCCCACCAGGCGCTGCCACGGCACGTTGAGCGGTGGCAGATCCGTCATCACCGCGTCAATGGCGCGCAGCTTGGCATGGTCGGGCAGGGGCGCTTCATCGCGTGGCGCCTCCCACACCACCCCCAGCAGATGGCGTGTACCCAGCGGCACACGCACCAGCGTACCCGGGGGCAGCGCGGTGCTGTGGGTGTAGCTCAAAGGGGTGCCAACGCCGCTGTGAACAGGGGTGTGGACGGCCACATGAACTACATGGGGTGTAGGTGCCAGCTCGGGCATGGGCGTCAGATAAGGGACAGGTGCTATGGATTCAAGTTTCTGTGGATAACTTTGTGGGGATTGTCTACCACAGGCCGAGCGGTTGAAAACAGCTCGCATTGACTTTATTTTGATATGACAGGCTTGTCATAAATTTATCTAAATAAAATCAACAACTTGCAACGTGGTTACGTGTTTTTTTGCTATCGCCTTGGTGGCACTGAAAACATGCGCCCGCACGCCCAAAGTTGTGCATAAGTTCAAACTTGGTGCGCTGTCAAGAGCGTGAAAGCAAGGGGGTGATGGGGGTGGCTTGCCGGGTTTTGTTGTTTTTTGGACAGCAATAGTGGCAATTTAACTACATCCACCCTCCCGCAAGCTGTAGGCCAAGGACCACGGCCTGCGGGGTGTGTGAGCGCTAGCCTTGCAGGCGTGCTTTAAGCACCCTGGCGCTGCTGGCGCGAGTAGCTGTGCACGGTCTCCACCAGGGCCGCCACGTGCTCAGGTGGTGTGAACTGGCTGATGCCGTGGCCCAGGTTGAAGATGTGGGTGGGGCCGCTCGTCGTCTTGTCGGTGTGGGGCTTGCCAAAGCTGTCCAGCACGGCGCGCGCGTGGACGGCCACTTGCTCGGGTGGGGCAAACAGCACGTTGGGGTCGATATTGCCCTGCAGCGCTTTGCCGGGGCCGCCTGCCACACCACCCACGATGGAGCGGGCGTGGCCGAGGTTGGCCGTCCAGTCCAGGCCCAGCACTTCGCAGTCGATGTCCTTCATGTCGGGCAGCCAGATGCCGCCGCCCTTGGTGAAGACGATGCGGGGCACATCGGTGCCATCCACGCCGGTGCGCTTGAGCTGGCTGAGCACGCGCTTGGTGTAGGCCAGGCTGAATTGCTGGAACATGCCGTCGGCTAGCACACCGCCCCAGCTGTCAAAAATCATGACTGCCTGCGCGCCCGCGTCGATCTGGGCATTCAGATAAGCGGCCACGCTGTCGGCGTTGACGGCCAAGATCTTGTGCATCAGGTCTGGGCGGCTGTACATCAGGCTTTTGACCAGGCGGTAGTCGTCGCTGCCCTTGCCTTCAACCATGTAGCAGGCCAGCGTCCAGGGGCTGCCGGAAAAACCGATGAGCGGCACGCGGCCGTTCAGCGCCTTGCGGATGCTGGTGACCGCGTCAAACACATAGCGCAGCTTGTCCATGTCGGGCACGGCCAGCTCGGCCACGGCGGCCTCGTCGCGCACCACCTTGGCAAAGCGCGGGCCTTCGCCTTCCGCGAAGGACAGGCCCAGGCCCATTGCGTCAGGCACGGTCAGGATGTCGCTGAACAAGATGGCGGCGTCGAGCGGGAAGCGCTCCAGCGGCTGCAGCGTGACTTCGGTGGCGTACTGGACGTTGGTGGCCAGACCCATGAAGCTGCCAGCCTGGGCGCGCGTGGCTTTGTACTCAGGCAGGTAACGGCCAGCCTGGCGCATCAGCCACAGGGGCGTGTAATCGGTGGCCTGGCGACGGCAGGCGCGCAGGAAGGTGTCGTTCAAAAGGGGGGCAAAAGACATGGGCGCTCACACTGAGAAAGGGCCGATGCCGCAGCAAAGCGCTGCGGCGTAAGGATGGTTCTTGGAAAGCGGGCAGTTTAACGGAAGGCCTTGACTCGCCTCATGCCCACGGACGCATGCGCGGTATTAGCTGCACGTGTCCTGATGCAGCGCAAGCACAGCGCCGTCATATGGCTGTCATCTGCGCGGCCTACCATGCAGGCCGTGGGCTGATGAAGAAATTGGGGTGAAGGCCGGGGTAACCCCTTCATAGCCACCCAACCTTGGCCCACGCCATATTGCGATGACGGTGCAGGCGGCGGACGCCATCTGTGGCCTGCACGGTTGAAGGTCAGGGTTCAGGTGATTTATGCCTGAAACCCTTTGTGCATCTGCGCTAGCAGCTATGTTTTTGACTGGATGGCCTGCAAGGCATCCAGCACTTCTTGCTTGCTGAGCAGCTCGGTCATCACCACCGGGGCCTGGCCTGGGGCCAGCAGCACATACACGGGGACACCGCTGCGCCCCAGCTCGGCCAGCGCCTGGGTAATCGCCGGGTCACGGCGCGTCCAGTCGGCCCGCAGCAGGGCCACGTTCTGCTGGGCCAAGGCAGCCAGCACCCCGGCATCGGCCAGGGTGGTGCGCTTGTTGTACTGGCAGGTCACGCACCAGGCGGCGGTGTAATCCACAAAAACGGGGCGGTTTTGCGCCAGCAGCGCTGCCTGGGCCGGGGCCGACCAGGCTTGCCAACCTGGGGCGGTGTCGGTGCTGGCCACCGGGGCGGGTTCCACCAGATTGCGGCCCATGCCGTGGACCAGCCAGGCGCTCAGTGCCAGCACCAGCACCGTCAGCACCCAGCGCGTGGTGCCGCGCAGCGTCAGGGCCCAGGCCAGTGCGGCCAGACACAGCAGCAGCGCCAGCAAGGTGACGGCGCCATCAATGCACGACTGCTGGCCAATCACCCAGACCAGCCAGACCACGGTGGCAAACATCGGGAAGGCCATGGCACGGCGGAAGGTGTCCATCCAGGCGCCGGGGCGGGGCAGCCAGCGGATCAGCGCGGGCACCCAGCTCACCAGCACATAAGGCAGCGCCATGCCTACGCCAAGCGCTACAAAAATAGAGAGCGCCTGCACCGATGGCATGCCCACGGCAAAGCCCAGCGACGCGCCCATGAACGGCGCGGTGCAGGGCGAGGCAATGGCCACGGCCACCACGCCGGAGAGGAAGGCGTCGGCCAGCGGGTGGCGGGCGTGCAGATTGGCGATGCGGTCGGGCAGCACATGGGTGATTTCAAACACCCCCGCCAGATTCAGTCCAATCAGGGTGAACAGGGCGGCCAGCGTGGCCACCACCAGGGGCGACTGCAGCTGAAAGCCCCAACCCAGCTGTTCCCCCGCTGCGCGCAGGGCCAGCAGCACCGCCCCGAGGGCGGCAAAGCTGAGCACCACGCCCGCGGCATAGGCCAGGCCGTTGTGGCGCTGGGCGCGGGCATCGCTGCCGTGGCGCGCAAAGCCCATCAGCTTGATGGCCAGAACCGGGAAGACGCAGGGCATGAGGTTGAGCAGCAGGCCGCCGATCAAGCCGCCCAGCAGCGCTGCGAGCAGCCCACTGGTGCTGGCGGGGGCATTAGGGGCTGGGGGCGCGCTGTTGGTCTGCTGGTTGGCGGCCAGTGCCGCAGCCAGCGCGGGGGAGACCTGGGCCAGCTCGGCCGCCTTCCAGGGGCCCGAGACCGGCGCGGTCAGGCGCCAGGCCTGGGCAGGCGGAGTGTGGGCCACATCCGCGCCAGCGGTGGGCAGGCCCAGCACAAAGGCCAGCTCAGCCGGTGCCACACCGCGCATGGCGGACAGGGGCAGCTCGGCCGTCCATACCTGGCCTTCCCAGGCCTGGGTCCAGTCTTTGCCCAACACGGCGGCGTGGTGGAAGGTGTCAGCGGCTTCCGGGTAGAAAGCCAGGGTCTGCCCCTGCGCGGCGGCAGGCAGGCCTTGCACGCGCAGGGCTACGCGGTCGCCGTTGGGTAGCGCTGTCACGCTGGCTTGGGCGGACGGCAGCGCGGTGGGCGCCTGCTGATGGGCGGCTTCAAAAGCGCTGGCCCACAGGGTTTCGCGCACATCCACCGGCAGGCGCAGCTGGAACTGGCCTTCCTCCGGGATGCACTCCACACGGCAGACCAGCCAAGCGGCGTGCAGCTGAATAGGGGCGGTGCCATCGGCGCTGGCTTGAAAGTCTGGGAGCACCTGCACGGTGACCGGCAACAGCACCGTGCCTTCATAGCCGTAGTTGAGCATGTCGGCCACGCGGATTTGCTGCGGTGCGGGCCAGGCAATCTCGGCGGCCTGCATGCCGGCGGGCAGCTGCCAGTCCAGTTGCGTGGGCAGGCCAGAGTCGCCCGCGTTCTTCCAATAGGTGTGCCAGTCCGGCTGGTGCTGAATGCGCAGGCCCAACTCCAGCGGCTGCCCTGGGGCCACGCCTTCGGGGGCGTGGGCCACCAGCTGGGCCTGCACGTGGGGGGTGGTCACGGTTTCGGAGACCGTGGCGCTGCCTGCCCCTCCCAGCTTGAGCTGAATTTGCGCCTGTGCAGTGGCGGGCAACCAGGCGCTGCACAGCACCAGCAGGCAAAGCCCGAAGGCCCACAGCGTGGAACGTGGATGGCGAAGAAGGGAGAAGGCAGAAATCGGCATGACAGAGCTTGGATGCAGAAACCGTATTGTGGTTCCTGTGCGCTGTGGCGTGCGGATCTTTCAGGCGTTGTCAGCGGTGGCAGGGGGTGTTTGCGGCGACAAACGTTGACGCAGCGCACACACCGGGGCAGGGGGCTGGCCGGCCACTTCGGCGGGTGTGGCCACGGTTTCTTCGTCGCCGGGCTGGCCCAGCATGTGGGCTTGCCGCCAGTGCCCCCAGCGGTAGTAGGCCAGGCTCAGCAGCATGGCGCAGATGGAGCTGGCGGGAAAACTCCACCAGATGGCATCCACGCCCAGCCAGGGCTGCAGCCACTTGGCCACGGGCACCCGCACGCCCCACAGGGCAATACCCAGAATGACCAGCGGTGCCATGACGGCGCCGGTGGAGCGCACCACGCCCGACAGCACAAAGGTCACGCCAAAGAAGAGGAAAGAGCCCACGGCAATGTGGTTGAGGTGGCGTGCCGCATCCAGTGCCGCGCTGCCCTGCGGCAGAAACAGGCCCAGCACCTGGCGATCCAGCAGCACGATGAGGGCGGTCAGGGCACCGGTCATCAGCACATTGCACAGCACGCCGGCGGTGGCGGTGCCATCCACCCGGCTCCATTGCTTGGCGCCGACGTTTTGCGCGGCCATGGTGGAGCAGGCCGCCCCAATCGCCATGGCGGGCATTTGCACATAGGTCCACAGTTGCAGGGCCGCACTGTAGGCGGATGAGGTCTCCACCCCATAGCTGTTAACCATGGTCATCACCATCAGCATGGCCAGAGAAATCATGACCATCTGTGCGCCCATGGGCAGGCCTTTGAGCACCAGCGCCCGCAGGATGTGGACCTGAGGGATGAAGAAATGCAGCTCATGGCGGCCAATCCACAGCGGGTGCTTGCGCCCATACAGCCACAGCAGCATGGCCACAAAGCTCAGCGCATTGGAGACCAGGGTGGCCAGCGCGGCGCCGGTGATGCCCAGCTGCGGAAAAGGCCCCAGACCAAAGATCAGCACCGGGTTGAGGATGACGTCGAGCACCACCACGATCAGCAAGAAGATGAACGGGGTGCGCGTGTCGCCCGCACCGCGCAAGATGGCGGAGATAAAGGCAAACAGATACAGCAGCGGCATGGCCAGAAAGATCACGCGCAAATAGCTTTCGGCCAGTGGCAGGGCTGCGGCGGGCGTGTCCATCCATTGCAGGATGTGGCGCGACAGCGGGTAGCCGATCACGGCAATGACCAGCGAAACAGCCCCGAAAAACGTAGCGCTAGAGCCAATCACCACACGTGCTTGACGCAGGTTTTTGGCGCCCATGCTTTGTGCCACTAAGATGGTGGCCGCCATCCCCACGCCAAACACCAGACCGATCAGCAAAAACATGATGATGTTGGCGTTGGCCGTGGCAGTCAGCGCGGCCTCGCCCAGGTATTTGCCCACCCAGACGGCGTTGACCGAGCCGTTGAGCGACTGCAGCACATTGCCCGCCAGAATCGGCAGCGAAAAAACCAGCAAGGTGCTGGCAATGGGGCCTTGGGTGAGATCGCGGGTGGGGCTGGATGGCATGGGGGCATTGTGGATGGACTCTTGCCCAAGTCTGCCGGACAGCGCCTAAGATTGCAGCATGTGCCAAACCCCCCATGCCTCTTCTTCTGCAGATCTTGTCGCGCAGCCCCCGCTGCAGGCCTGGCCCTCGCGCCGCTGGGCGCAGGTGACCGCGCGCGACTTCGCCCTGGCGCAGCGCAGCGGGCTGGCGGCGCAGACCGTGGCCGTTTTGCCCGTGGGGGCGGTGGAGCAGCATGGCCCCCACCTGCCGCTGAGTGTGGACACCACGCTGGCCGATGGCATTCTGGATGCCGCGCTGCACCAACTGGCTGCCGAGGTGCCCGTGCTGGCCTTGCCTACACAGTCGATTGGCCTGAGCCTGGAGCACCAGGACTATGCCGGCACCCTGGGCCTGTCGCCCGCCACCTTGCTGGCGGTGTGGACCGAGCTGGGCGCCTGCGTGGCACGCGCTGGGGTGAAGAAGCTGCTGATCTTCAATGCCCACGGCGGCAATGTGAGCAGCATGGACATCGTGGCACGCCAGCTGCGCATGCAGTGTGGCCTGCTGGTCTACCACTGCAGCTGGTTCAATTTGCCGCAGCCAGTGGGCGTGAACGAGGCGTTCAGCGCCCATGAGCACCGTTTTGGTGTGCATGGTGGAGAAACCGAAACTTCCATGATGCTGCACCTGGCCCCGGACTGGGTGCGCATGCAGCACGCCCAAAACTTTGCCAGCTCTTCCGAGGTGCGGGCCCAGCAGTTTCCGATTCTGGGCAACGGCAAAAGTGCCAAGCTGGGCTGGGCCATGCAGGATTACAACCCGCTGGGTGCTGCGGGCAATGCCGCCGCAGCCGATGCGCAGCGCGGCCAAGCTTTGGTTGATGGCGCCGCAGCCAGCCTGACCCAGCTGCTACAAGAAATTCATGCTTTGCCCGCGAATACGGTGGGCGCGCAGCCTCAGCCCTTGGGGGACTGAGCCAGCATTGCCTGGGGCAGCAGGCGCACTGCGCCGAGCTGCCAGTGGTGCAGCACTTCCCGCAAGATCAGCAAGGCAGCAGCCCAGCGGGGTGACTGGGGCAAGTCACCCTGGGGCAGGTGAGGGTGCGTGGCCTGGCGTGCCAGCAGATCAAACTGCGCTTCGACCGCTTCACGACTGAGCACGGGGATGCGCCCGGATTGTTGCCAGGCCGCCTGCACATCGCGTATGCCTAGGGCCTGCTGCCCCACTTCCAGCAAGTAGGGGTCGCGGGTGGCGAACACATTGCTGGCCGGGATCAGGCGCGCCACGGGCATGACAGCATCTTCCACCAGCATGATGCCCTGCTCCAGCTGTGCCTCGCTGGGCATGCCGCGCTGGAAGGTGCGGGTGGCAAGCAAGTCCACGCCCAGTTGCAGGTGATGAAAGACGGGTTGGGGGTGGCCGGTGTCGCCTTCACCAATCAGCAAGCGGCTGCGGTGGTTTCCCACATCGAGCATGGCAATGGCCTGGTGGGGCTGAATAGCATCGCTCAGCAGGGCGCGCAGTGCTGTCATGTCTTGCACAGAGGGCAGCGGTTCCAGGGCATCGTCGGTAAAAGGCATCCACATACAAACTCCCAAGGCATTCCAGCAAGGGTACTGGGCCAGGGTCTACCTTGCCGCAAACGGAGCGGTTTGGCTGTCAGACGGGGCATTGTGGGGCTGCGCATTGCCCCGTCAGTGGTTGATCCAGCAAGGCTGGGTCAGGCAAACGTCACCCAGTCCTGCGTCTGGGCGCTGTCTAAATGGTTGAGCGTGTTGAAAGTTTGCAGCATCAGGCGCTTGGCGCTCATGCTCAGCTCGGTCACGGCGGTGTTGCGGATGCGCATATTCAGCGCAATCGAGACTTCCGCTGGCGCACCCAGCACCAGGCTGGCGGCGGTAGAGATGGGGCCACCGCTGCTGACCACCAGAACATTGCCGCCATGGTGCTGGCGGCGTATTTGCTCCAGCGTATGGCGTATTTCGCCGGAAAAATCTTCCCAACTGGGCATGCCTTCGGGGCTGATGACGCCTGCCATCCACTGCGCCAGAGCATCGCACAACAGACGAAAGTGTGTGCGGTAGGTCTCAGGGGTTTCGACCGGGCCCAGTGGCTCCGGATGCACGCAGCGAATCAGGGCGTGGCTGTCGTATTCATTCAGTCGCGGTAAGGCTTCGGACGGCGGCAAGGGCGTCAGCGTCTGGCGGATACCGTCCAGCGTCTGCACATGGCGCCTGAGTGTGCCGGTGTACACCGCATCAAAGCGCATGCCGCGTTCCTGCCAGTAACGCCCCAGCTGTTGAGCTTGCTGCTCGCCCAGCGGGCTGAGCTGGTCATAGTCATCGGCGCCAAACGAAGCCTGGCCGTGGCGTACGAGGTAGATGGTTCCCATGGGCGGGAATTGTGAAGAGACCTGTCAAGCACGTCTGTCTTGCTTGTGACCTAAAGCAAAAGCACGTGTTTACTTTGTAAAATATGGAATGAGAATAGTTAGCATTGCGCTTCTTTTGAAATTAAGAAAATCAAACTCAAATCATGAGAAATAAAAAATACGTGGGGGGCTCAGTCGTGGCAGTACTTGGGGCTTGCTCACTGTCGGTGGCATATGGTCAAGAGAGCGAAGCCATCGAACAGGTGATGCTGCCAGAGACTCAAGTTGTGGAAGAGGCGTATGAGGAGTCGATAGGTACAACGAGCTACAGTAAAAAAATAATTGATTCGACGCCGAATGTTAATGGAAATATAGGTGGGCTATTAATAAGGAATTCTGGCGTTAATTTTGATAATTCTCAATTAAGTAGTAATTCGCCAGGATCTATATCTCCTGAAAATATATCTATCAATGGTGCAAAATTTTATGATAATAATTTCCTAATAGATGGAGTTTCAACCAAAAGTAATATTTCAGGCGGAGTTATTGGGCTCAGTAATGCGAACGATACTCCTGAAGTAGATAGTTCTCAAGGCTTGGCGATTGACACAAAACTGCTTTGCAACTTAAAGGTCTTAGACAGTAATGTGCCTGCTAGTTATGGGCGATTCATGGGTGGAGTCGTCGAAATGGATGTTTGTGCACCTACCAAAAAATTCGGTGGTGGTTTTTCTATAGAGCATACAAAAGACAAGTGGTTGGAGAAGAAAGGGCGTGATAGTTCGGAATCGACAAGCACTGATAACCATGAGAAGTTTGATAAGTGGATTTATCGAGGAAACTTTGAATCTCGTTTTAGTGAAAACCTGGGGTTGGTTGGTAGCTATTCTAGAAAAACATCAGAAATTCCACTGAGAACTTATTCTCAAGGGTATATGAGTAATGTTGGCGATAACTACAAGGATCTGATTAGTAAATCTGAAAACCTTTATTTAAAAGGATTTTTAAATAATTCTGCTGATGTGCGTGGCGATTTTTCTATTAACTTTTTGCCCAGTACCTATGAAGGGTTCGCTGAGAATATAAAAAATAGTGGTTACCAAAATAAAGCGGGTGGCGGTTATTTGAGTCTTGGACTTTCACATAATGTTTTAAATGCACGTGTCTCACATAGGGTTTCTTATAAAGAGACAGAGTCTTCAAAATTTTCAGATCTGGATGAGCGTAAAACCTGGAGGTTTTCACCTGAAAAAAACTGGGGGAAACTAAGTGTTAACAGTAAAACCGGCGTAACTTTGTGGGCCAACTCCAGTAGTATTGAAGGTGGCGTTGGTGACATCGAGCAAAAAGAGAGTGTATTCAATTACAAAATTAGCGCAGCACTAGATGAATTTAATATTGTTGGTATAAAAAATAGCATTGATTTGGGTTGGGAATTTGAATATGATGATTTTAATTATAAAAGAAATAGTGATTATTATCAGTATCAAACAGCAACGACGGGTGGTCTGAGTCCCAATGCAACTACGTGTAATTTAAGTACGGGTGGCGTTGACTCTGAATATTGTTCTCTCGTCCCTGTTTATAAAGCAGATGGTTCTTTGCAGGCATATGGGCAATACCTGAATAGAAGAGCAAAGTACCGTGCGGGTGAAATAAATTACAAATCAATATATAATTCTTTTTATCTGTCTGATCGAATGGATTTTGGTGCTCTTTCTGTAATATTTGGCGGTCGATGGGATAAATTCTCTACATCGAAAGATATTTCTTTTGCACCACGCTTTTATTCTATTTATAAATTTGAAAATTCTTTGGATTCATCTTTTCATTTTGGGTTAAATAGATATTACAGCCAAAACATGAAGGCATTTGGTATTTATTATAAGAAAAGGTCTCTGCAATCGCCTTTTGAAACTCGAAAAATTACCGGGGGGGTGATTCAGCCTTGGGTTGTTGCGGCTGATAATGTGATGCCAGCTAGGCCTGACGATCTGAAAACACCATTTACAGATGAAGCATCTATTGGTTATAACTTTTCGTTTAAAAACTTCGATTGGAAGTTTAAGTATGTGAAAAGAGATTCAAAGGATGAGGTCGGTTCATATGCAAAAGGTGGAATTTTTTTCTGGGATAATTCTGGATCAAGTAAGTTTAATGTTTTCTCCATTTCCATGGAAAACAAAAAACCATTTATTATTCATAAGACTGAAAATTTCATGTCTATGGTTTTTGATTATTCAAAAAAGAAATCTACCCATAGTAGCTGGAATGACCGAGTATTTAGTGAAGATGGTACCGCTGATAAAGTTTATTATAAAGGTGACTTGATTAATGACTATGAACTTCCTGTGCAAAACTATAATATCCCATGGACGTTGAGGTTTATGACATCAACTGATTTTAAAGATTACGGTTTTAAATTGGATAGTATTATTAGAATTAAAAAAGGCTATGAGAAAGTCGCTAAAATATCTAAATTAAATGGTTTGGATGTTTGGGATGATGTGAAAATGGAAAATACAATTAATTTTGATTTGAAATTTTCTAAAGATTGGAAACTCTCAAAGTTATCTAAAATTTATGCTGAATTAACTTTGGAAAACGTTTTTAATAAATCTAATCAATATGATCATGATGATCAGGGGTACCTTTTGGAAAAAGGACGTCAAGCGACGTTGCGAGTTGGCTACGAGTTTTAAAAAGTGAAAAATTCCCTCGCATGATCTAATGCAGACAATGCAAGATGCGCAGCCCATAAAATGGCTGCGCTTTTTAATTTTAAAGATTGAAAATGAGACTAAGTCTAGCTAGAAAGATTTCGCTTGCATTGCGTATGGCCTGTGCAGCCAGTGCAGCCAGTGCGCTGGTGTGCATGTCTACAGCCATGGCGCAAGCAGTCAAGGTGCAGGCCAATGCCACCACCCAGCTGGCCAAGGAGTCCGCGCCCAACACGGCGGTCGGCCGTCTGCTTCAGCCTGTCAATAACCAGGCTTTCACATGTGGTGCGAAAGAGGGTTGGGACAAGGACTGCCTGCGCAGCCAATACCAAGGGTTGCCCAGCCAGTGGCCTCAGCCGAGCATCGATGCTGGCAAGGCTTGGCGTGAAATGGCTCCCGTGCCAGCAGTGCAGCCGCCCGCCAATGCCAAAGAAGAAGCGCAACGTGCACTGGGGGCCTTGCTGTTCTTTGATCCAGGCTTGTCACGCAAGGGGGAGGTGGCCTGTGCCTCTTGCCACCAGTCCGACAAATCGTTTGGTGATGGTTTGGCGCTCAGCGTGGGTGAAGACAAGATGATGGGCCGCCGCAGGGCGCAGCCTTTGTTTGGTGCACCGTTTGCCGACAAGTTGTTCTGGGATGGCCGTGCCGCTTCGCTGGAAGAGCAGTCCAAGGGCTCGATCCAGAACACGTTTGAGATGAACAACACCCTGGAGGCTGCGCTGGCCCACGTGAATGCACAGCCGCAGTACAAGGCGTTGATGCAAACCGCCTATGGCACGCAGAGCATCAGCGTGGATGGCATGGTGGGTGCGTTGGCCAGCTTTGTACGTACGGTGCGCCCGCCCAAGACGGTGGCAGACCAAGTGATTGCGGGAGACACCCAGGCACTGACCGATCAGCAGCTGCTGGGCCTGCACCTGTTCCGCACCAAGGCACGCTGCATGAACTGCCACAGTGGTCCCATGCTGACGGACAACGAGTTCCACGATATTGGCCTGTCGTTCTACAGCCGCCGCAACCAGGACTTGGGCCGTTTTGAAGCCACACGCGACAAGGACGATCTGGGCAAGTTCAAGACGCCCAGCTTGCGCGGCGTGTTCTACGCCGGGCCGTGGATGCACAACGGCTTGTTCCCGGACATGCATGGGCTGATGCGCCTGTACAACATCGGTATGGGGGTGGTTGCCGGTGATCCGGAAAAAGACCCTTACATCCCGCCCAAGTCGCCGCACATGAAGGCTATCAACCTGAATGCCGAAGAGATCGATGCCTTGGTGGAGTGGCTGCGACTTTTGTAGCTGCTAGCCCTTGCCAGATAAGCGAAAGAGCCAGTTTTCAATGAAAACTGGCTCTTTGTTTTTAGGGAGTTAAAGAAGCGCGGCGTGCGCTTAAATCTGCACCCAGTGGTTGTCCAGCGCCAGCGCGGCGGTGCTGGCCACTGCCTGTGATCCAGGCCATTGCTGCACTTGCTGCGTACCGCCGGACCACAGCGGCGCAGGGCGGGGTTGCAGGGGGTGGATCACGCTGTCGTTGCTGATGCAGTACACGCCGGGCTGGCTGTCCTGGCGCAGGCAGTGGCCCTGTGCTTGAGCTGTGGGGGGGGGCTGCCACCAGGTCAGCAGATCGGCCCGTGGGCAGCTCACCGCAAAGTGGGTGCCGTTGCAGCTGATGTCGCCGCCATAGCCCTGCCACTCGGAGTTCGCAGGCAGCGGTGCAGCATGCAACTGCTGGCCATCAAACAGGGCCAGCACCGGGGCGCGTTGCTTGTCTTCGGCACGGTCGTGCTCGGCCTGCAGGGCAATACCGAGCCAGCGGCGCTCCGGCGCCCACGCCACGGCAGGGCCCCAGGCCAGGTGGCGCAAGCTCAGGCGTGTATCCGTCAGGCGCCATTGGCCCGCGATGGCACCGTCGGCATGCGGATTCAACCGTGCGATGGACGAGTCCATGTGCGTGAGCTTGAGTTTGCGGCGGCCGGTTTCAGGCTGCGTGGGGATGCCACCGTTGGCCACCATCAGGCTGCCGTCGCGGTCCAGCAGCAGCTGGTGCGGGTCCATGCCGCCGGTACGCCACTCGGCAATTTTCTCCAGCGTCTGCGCATGCCGTACGCCGATCAGGCCCTGGCTGTCGGCCAGGTCGGTCTCGGTGGTGTACAGGTGCTGGCCATCCTGGCTGGCAATGACGTGGCCGTTGAAGGCGCGATCAGGTTCAATCCAGTGCCAGTGTTCGCTGCCATCCGGGCGCACGCGCAGCAGCCAGTCACCGGGGCGGCGGCTGGCGAACAGCAGCGTGCCGTCGGACAGCTGGGTCATGCCGTGGGCCCGGGTGGGCACGGCATGGGCATGGACGATGTGCAGCGGTGCGCGCGCGTCAGGCGGCATCTGGACCACGCCGACAAACAACTCGGGCCCTACGGCCCAGGCGGCAGCCAGTTGGGTGGACGCAGCCTGTGCCCTGCTTCGCAGCGGCAGGCAAGCCAGCAGGGCCGCGCCCTGCAGCCATTGGCGGCGGGTTGCAACCATGGGGCTAGTCGCCATCGGCGTCCGAGAAACCGATGGTGACGTCCAGCGCCAGCGCCACATCGTTCTCAACCAAGTGCTTGAGCTGGCTTAGCGCCTTGCTGGCGGGTGCCACGCTGTTCAAGTCAACCTGGTTGATGGCTTGCATTGCGGCATCGGCTTTGTGCGCGGCATCGCGCACTTCGTTGGCCAAACGCTCCCAGCCCAGCACTTCGACCAGGCGGGCAACGCTCACCTGCTCGGGATGCTGGGCATCACCCACAGCCAGGGTGTGCAAGGCGCTCCACTGGGCTTTCCAGCTTTGCAGCGTGCCCTGGCTGGCCGAGCGGGTGACTTGGGCGGGCTTGTCTGCGGTGGCGCTGCGCAAGGGTTTTTCCATGGATTGCCAGCGCAGGCGTTCCAGGCCGCCGATCCACTGGTTGAGGAATTCCCCTGTGCTGTCGAAATCCAGTTGCGTGGATTGGCTGGCGGCTTGGTTGGCCTGGTGCAGTGCCTGCAGCTCCTGGGCCAAGTCGCCCGCGACCAGCGTGGTGTAGTGGCAGGCGGGGGTGTGTGCGGCGGCCACCTGGGTCCACAGCAGATACTCGGCCGTAGGGAAGCCTTTGGCAGGTGCACCAATGGTTTCCATGGCGGCCACATCCTTGGGGGCCTTGCGCAAGGCAGATTTCAGCAGCGCAGGGCGCATGGGCTGAAAGTCAATCATGCGGGCCGTGCGGCGTTCAATCTGGGGGCCCATGGCCAGTGCGGACAGGCGCTCCCACGCCTGGCTGGTCTGGCTGAATTGCGTGCGCACCTGCTCCAGGCTGGCACTGCCTGCGCAGTACTGCTGCAGCTGGCGCTGGAGTTGCTCAGCGGTTGCACTGGCCTGAGCCGACTGAGGCACAAACCACTGGGCGTACAACGCCTGGGCGGCAGCGCCCGACGTCAACGGCGGCGCAGTGGGTGCTGCCTGTGCACTCCAAGCGGTCAGAAGCAGGGCCAAGCCCAGAGAAGAGGTGCGATAACGCATTACAAAGATTCCACAAATTGAACCAGGGCTGCACGGTCTTGCGCAGGCATGTGACGGAATTGTTCCCGCGCTTGTTCCGCTTCGCCACCATGCCACAAGATAGCCTCGGCGACACCGCGGGCACGTCCGTCGTGCAGCAGGCGTTGGTGGTTATTGACCGCCGGAATCAGGCCAATACCCCACAGCGGTGGTGTGCGCCATTGCTGGCCATTGGCGGCGAAGTCCGGGCGGCCATCGGCCAGTGCTTGGCCCATATCGTGCAACAGCAAATCCGTGTAGGGCGTGATCTGTTGCCCAGACAGCGCCTTGCTGCTCAGGCTGGGGAACAGGACCGCACCGGTGGTGTAGCTGGGGCGGTGGCATTGCGCGCATTGCGCCGCGTGGAACAGGGATTCCCCGCGCAGCACTTGCGCATCTTCGGCGTTGCGGCGTGCAGCAGGTGCCAGGGTGGATTGGTAGAAGATGACGTCATTGAGCACGTAGTCTTCAATTTCCACACCGTTTTTGCCCTTGGCATTGCCGTTGGGCGCCGCCAAGCAGTCTTTCTGTGTGGCCGTGCAAGTCTGCTGCGGAAAGCGCTTGGAGGTAATGCCAATGTCTCCGTGGAAAGCGCCGGCTGACTGGTGGGCCAGACTGGCGACATTGGCTTTCCAGCCAAAGCGGCCCAGCATCATGCGCTCGCCGTAGGCATCCCAGACATAGTTGGGCTGCCCTTTGATGGGGCCTGTGGTGGCGGCTTGCGCCTTGGCATTGGCCAGGATGTCGGCTTCGGGAATGGCTTCCAGCAGGCCCAACCCAATGACCTGGGGCGCCACGCGGGGGCTGAACATCACGTCGGCAGACATGGGGCCGTAGCCCAAGTCTGAGAAATGGTAGATGGGCTTTTCGAGCGTGAAGGCCGTGCCATCGGCATAGGTGCCGGGCAGGTTCTCATACGTCAGCGTCAGCGTTCCTTCGCCTTGGACGCGGGTGACACCCATGGTGTTGAACTGGTCGCCATAGACGGGTTCGTGCTTGGGGCCGCCGTGGGCGTCGGCACCTGGCACCGACAGGCGGATCAGCAAGCCGGCAAAAGGCTCGGGTGCCAGCGGATTGTGGAAGTCTGGGGGCTGTGCGCGGCCATCCTGCACGTGACAGCCACCGCAAGAGCGGGCGAGGAAGTGGGGGCCCAGGCCATCACGGGCCGTGGTGGAGGCTGGGGCTTGCACCCAGTTGCGTTTGAAGAAGGAGTTGCCCACCACAAAGCGTGTGCGTTCGGCATCGCTCAAATTGGCAGCAGGCAGGGAAAACGCATTGCGGCCGTTGGAGTAGACCGTGGTCGCACCACCTGGCAGGGCATTGGCCGCAGGGCGTTCAAACAAGGCGCTGGGGGGCTGGGCAGGCGCCGCGGCGGGGGGGCTGGAGGGGGATTGGGCGGTACAGCCCGCAGTGGCCAGGGCCAGGGCCAAGGTCCAGCCGAAAGAGTGCGAGGAGGTCATAAACTTTCAAAGTCCTAACAAATACACCGCTGCCTAATGTGCCCAAATGGGCGGCAGCGGTGTACTGCGCAAGCAACCGAAGTTGCGTGCGATCAGGGTTCGACCAGATTCAGTTGCTCAAAGCCGACGGCTTTGGCTGCATCGACCAAGTCTTTGCTTTGCTGGGTCAAAGAGTCGATGGTGGCCTGAATGCTGGCACGCGCTGCGCTGTCACGGGCACCTTGGATGGCTTGGTCAAACGGTGCAGGAATGCTCTGCGCCGATGCAACGGACTTCACAATTTGCAGCGAAGTTTTTTCAGCCGCTGCCTGGTCGTGGGCCGCGACCCAGTCGCGCAGTCCGGGGCCCTTGAGGGTGCTGCCGTCCATGCGATGGTAGCTACCCAACCAGACGTTCTGGATGCCTTGGGCATTGGTGACCGCATCACGGTGGGTGTTGTCCGAGAAGCAGGAGTGTTCATCTTCCTGGTCACGGCTGGCCATGGCGACTTCCAGACGCTCACCGGCCAGTTCGCCGCGCGACAGCGAGCCCAGGCCCACAAAAATTTTGCGCAGCGATGCTTCACCGCCCTTGTCAAACTTGGCGCGGAAGTTGTTCTTCACGCCAGGCTTCCATTCTTTGGCAACAGATTCCAGGTCTTCCACCAGCAACTCCGTCACGACCTTCAGGTACTGGCGGCGGCGGTCGGCATTGGCCTTTTTGCCGTCGATAAAGTCGGTGAAAGGACGTGCACCAGGGCCGGTTTCGCTCAGATCCTGACCCCATAGCATGAACTCAATGGCGTGCCAGCCGGTGGAAATGTTTTCTTCGCCGTCATGTTCGTTCAACTCAGCCAGACGTTTTTTCGTGATGGCGACCTTGCGGTTGTTGATCAGGCCGGCTTTGTCGTCGCCTTCCACGTAGTCCACATAGGACTCATCCATGGGCCAGGCATTCATCTGACCTTCAGGACCGTCTTCGCTGTCAATCGGGCCGTCATAGAAGCGGAAAGCTTCGGTTTGGCCGTAGAACTCGCGGGCATCCAGCCAGGCCTTGCGTGCGGCATCCTGCGTGGCTTGGTTGGGCTGTGCCAGGAAAGCCTGAACGGCCTTTTGCATACGCTTGGCGGCCGTGATGGTGTCGCTGTAGTTGGCATACACCAAGGTGCTGTAGTGCTGCACCACATCCTGTGCCTTCAGCTGGCTGGCAGTGGCGCTGGCTGCGGCCACGGGCTGGGCGGCAAAAGCTGGCGTAACAGTAAGCGCACCCAGGGCGAGCGTGCTGGCAATCAGGTAGCGGTACATATGCAATGTGTGAGTGAAGGAATGAAGGGGAATATTTTATGGGATTGATAATTGTTTTTATTTGCTTTTGAGCAACACACTCAACCCTGTCATAAAAGCACGGAGCCTTGGACACAGAGCGCGGACTGGCCGCCCACCCAAAGCTGTTGCTGTGCATCATGTGCAAGGTGGACATGGCCTGCTCTGCCCAAGCAGCGGCCCTGCAGTGCGAGATAAGGTGTTTGCAGCACCTGGCGTTCAGGCTGCCGGTGACGGGGTCTTCATCGCCAGACAGGGTGAAGGCGCGCACTTCCAGCTCGGCATGGCCGTGGTGGTGCAGGGCACACAGGCCGATGCCGACATCCCGATCAAACAAGCTGGACAAAGCTTGCAGCGCGCCGACGTTGGTGCGCAGTGACAGCAAGTGGTCCACGGTATCCAGCTGCAGGCACAGCCAAGGGGTGCCGACGTCCAGCATGGCAACCGCATGCATGCGGGATGTATCGATCTGCAAAGCGGCACAGACCACATCGAGTGCATCGGGCACGGCGAGCGTTTGCACGGGAGGTGCGGCAAAAGCCAGGCCTTGGCTGAACGGCTGGATGGGCACCAAGCCCGCCGCGCACTCCTGAACAATGCGCTGTGCATGCTGGGCCTGGCCACCATGGGCCAGCCATGCGTAGCAGGTGCCCAAGGTGGGGTGGCCTGCAAAGTCCATTTCTCCTGCGGGCGAAAAAATGCGGACCTGATAGTCCGCGCCTTGGGCGCGGGCAGCGGGGCTGGGTGGCAAGACAAACGTGGCTTCGGACAGCTGGGTCCAGCGTGTGAACGCCAGCATTTGTGCAGTGTCGAGGCCGCAGCCATCCAGTACGACCGTGACCGGGTTGCCCAAATAGGCCTCTGCGCTGAAAACATCGACCGTCATCATGGGGCGCTGGCGCGCAGCGCTGGGGTTCACAGCGTGACCTCACCTTGTACGCAGGTGATGGTGTGGCCGCCAACCCAAACTTGCTGCTGCGCATCTTGGCTGATAGCTACCCAGCCATCACGCCCCACACAAGCCCCTTGGTTGGCCAGGTAAGGGGTCGACAGGTGGCCTTGCTCCAGCAGCCAGTGGGCCATGCTGCCATTGAGGCTGCCGGTGACCGGGTCTTCAACACCCGTGGTGGAAAACGCGCGCACCTCGAGTTGTGCTTGGGGTTGGGTTGCCGCAGCGCGCAGGCCTGTGGCAAATGCCTCGGCTTCGCGGCAGGCGCGGCCAATCAATGGGGTGGCATCGCTGCCCTGGTAGCGTGCAGCGACGCCCACTTTGTGGCCCAACGCTTGAATACGGGCCAATTGAGGCTCCAGAGACAGTACGGTGTCGGGGCTGTCGAGCAGCAGGCACAGCCAGTGCGGGCCGTTGTCGAGGTAAGCGGCATCCAGCACCTGCTCGGCGCTCACTCCCAATGCTTCGTAAATGTGGTGCAAATTCCCGGGCAGCGGGAGTGCGCGTGTCGCGGGGTTGGCGAAAGCTAGGCCTGCTGCGCTGCGCTGGATGGTGATCAGGCCTTTGTCGCACTCCTGCACGATGCGGTCCTGAGTCTGGGGCTGGCCGCCGTGGGCCAGCCAGGCGTGGCAGGTGCCCAGAGTGGGATGGCCTGCAAAAGGCATTTCTGCGGCGGGCGTGAAAATGCGGACGCGGTAGTCGGCCCCCTGGGCGCGCGCCGCATCGCTGGGTGGGAGCACAAAAGTGGTTTCCGACAGGTTGGTCCAGCGGGCAAAGGCCTGCATCTGTGCCGTATCCAAACCGCGGGCATCCAGCACCACGGCGACCGGATTGCCTTTGTAGGCAACGGCGGTAAAGACGTCCACAGTCATCATGGGGCGGTGAGGGGCGACAGGTGCAGTCATGGCGGCAGAAACAATCAGAAAAAGAAAAAGCGCATAGCTTGCAGGAAGCTATGCGCTCAGCACGATACGCTGCTTGTGACAGCGCCGCTGGTGTGCGGTTGGATTACTTGGCTTGGTGCGCGCGGATCGCGGCGGCCAGGGCTGCAATCCCTTGGTTGATCTGCTCGGGCGAAACCGTCACGTACGACAGGCGCAGCGTGTTGTTTTCTGCTTCACCCGCGTAGAACGGTGCGCCAGGCACGAAGGCCATGCCGCGCTCGACGGCTTCCGCCAGCAGTGCCTGCGCATCCATGGACTGGGGCAAACGCACCCACAGGAACATGCCGCCGACGGGGCGTGTCCAGGTGACGTCCAGGCCTTCCATTTCGCGCTGCAGGGCCACCAGCATCACATCGCGCTGCACTTTGTACATGGCACGGATGGTGGGGATGTGGCTTTCCAGGAACTTGTCCTTCATGACCTCTGCCACCACGCGCTGGTTGAAGCTGGGGCTGTGCAGGTCAGCGGCTTGCTTGGCTTGAGTCAGCTTGCCGTAGACCGACTGGGGCGCCACGATGAAGCCCACACGCAGGCCGGGGGCCAGCACCTTGGAGAACGAACCCATGTAGATCACGCCTTCGGGGTTGCGCGCGGCCAACGGCAGCGGTGGCTCGCCTTCGTACCACAGGTCACCGTAAGGGTTGTCTTCGATCAGGGGGATATCCAGTTCCTTGGCCTTTTCCACCAGCGCTTGGCGGCGTGCCTCGCTCATGGTGCGGCCTGTGGGGTTCTGGAAGTTGGGCAGCACGTAGGCTACGCGGGCCTTGTCTGCGCCCGAACCCACCTTGGCGGCGAAGTCATCGATCAGCATGCCTTCGTCGTCGCTGTTCACGCCAACCGCGACGGGTTCCATCGGTGTGAAAGCCTGCAGCGCGCCCAGGTAGGTGGGCTTTTCCACCAGAATGCGGCTGCCCTTGTCCAGGAAGATCTTGCCGATCAAGTCCAGCGCTTGCTGGCTGCCGGTGGTGATCAGAATCTGTTCAGGGCTGACATCCCAGGGCAGGAAGTCGGCAATGGCCTGACGCAGCGCGGGGAAGCCTTCGGTGGTGGAGTACTGCAGCGCTGCAGCGCCATCGCGCTCCATCACGGTGTTGCAGGCCTTGGTGAAGGCGGAGATGGGGAAGCTGGCAGGTGCGGGCAGGCCGCCAGCCATGCTGATGATGCCTGGGCGGTCAGTCAGCTTCAGGATTTCGCGGATCGCGGAGGAGTTCATCTTGGCTGCACGCGCAGCCAGGGTCCAATTCGTCATAACTACTCAATCTCAATAAGCCGCGCGCGCAGAGTGCGCGTGCCGGCGAAAGCTTGTTGCAAAGAGCATACCGTTGTGCAGCATGGCCCCGCAGCCCCGGAAAATACGGATGGTGGGGCGCGCAGGCAATTGGCGTCAAGCCACGGGTAGGTGGTGATGCCGATGCACCTATTGTGAAGCGAAGTATCAAAGCGTGCAGGCGTCGCTCCGAAAAAAAAAGCGCGATTCAGGCGCGAAGCATCCAAATGGCCGTCAGCACCAGGAGGGCTGCCATACCGCGATTGAAGCAGAGTAAGCGCTTGCCGCAGGCCAGCCACTGGCGTAAAGCCGCGCCAATACAGGCATAAAGCAGATTGCTGGTGAATGCGTAGAACGCCATGACGGGCACCACGATCAGCATGCGGCTGGTGAAGTCGCTCTGGCCTGCCACCCAGCCTGCGACGATGGTCAACGCCAAAAGCCATGCCTTGATGTTGACAAACTGCAGCAGCACGCCCTGGACAAAGCCGACTTGCAGCTGGGAGGCACGTGCTTGCGCCAGCTGGGCGCTGCCCGACAGTTTGAAGGCCAGCCAGAGCAGGTAGCCAATGCCCACGGCTTTGATGCCCCAGCGCAAGGCGGGAATGCCAGTAATCAGGGCGCCAACGCCCAGGGCGCAGAGCACCAGCAGCAGCACCCAGCCCACAGGCACGGCCGTGATGAAGCGCAGGCTGCGGCGCAGGCCGTGGTTGGCAGCGATGGCGGTGGACAGGGTGGTGTTGGGGCCGGGCGAAAAGCTCATGGCTGTCGCCAAAATGAGCAGGGCAGTGAATTCTTGAAAAGGCATGGCAGAGGTGTCAGAAGCGGTCACCACTGTAGGGGGCAAGCACAGCGCATGCCAGCACGTTTGTACCAAGCCGTCGCAGACATAAAAAAACTGAAGCTGGCAGCGCTGGCGCAGCTTCAGTTTTCAGTGGTTTTTACTGTCAAACGCTTATTGGATGAGCGCTTGAGGCTATGGTTTTTACCAGTTGGGGTGCTGGTTGCTCCATTCGCAGACCAGGCGCAGCAGTGTGCGGTTGACGTGCTCCAGAGAGATATCGTGCTCCTCGCACACTTCGCGCACGGTGGCTGCACCGTTTTCGCGCTCCATCGCAAAAGCCAGTTGCAGGCTGGGTGCGTAGGGGCCTTCGCCGCGCACAGCGGCGTCGGGAATGCGCTCCGACAGTGGCAGGCGGGTGAGCGTGGCTTCCAGCGACTCGTCCAGCACATCGTTCAGGCGTGCAAACAGGCCGCACAGGTAGACCTCGCTGCGCAGCTCCTGGCTGACGCCGGCATCCAGCAGGTGCGAAGTCAGTTGCGCACGCATCACGGCGCTCAGGCGGATGGGTTGCAAGTCCTTATCATGGCTGGCATGCACCAGCTGGTTGGCCAGCCACTCTTTGAGCGTGCCGTAGCCCAGCATGACCAGCGAGCGGCGCAGGGAGTTGATCGGGTTGCGGGCGCCCAGGGCGGCCGAATTGGCATACAGCATGAAGCGGTAGGCCAGCAAAGGGTCTTCGCTGAGAATTTCTTCGAAGATGTCCAGCGACTGATCGGCGTCCACGGCCTTCATCAGGCGCTGCACATGTTCGTGCGAAGGGTGCAGCAAACGCGCACCACGCAGGCGGTGCAGCACATCGTCCGTGGGCCAACCCGCAATCGCGCTGGCGCTGTAGTGTTCCAGGCAGCGGCGCACCAGGGCCTGGCTGTGGATCTCTTCATACATCTGGCCTTCCAGCAAGGCCAGGCGCTGCGGCACTGGTTGATCCACGGTGGTGCGCATCAGAATCAGCGCATCCTGGGGCTCCAGGTGCAGCAAGCTGCAAGCGTAGTCATTGGCCTCTGCCGTGGTGGGCAGCTGGTTCATGCCGCCGCGCCACACCAGGCGCACACCGCGCTGCGCGGCCTGCGCGACGCGGGTTTGCAGCTCGGGGTGGTCTGCCATCCACTCCGCACGCACTTCCAGGGCCCAGGCTGGGTTAGGAGTGATGTGCGAGAGCATGGCCTGCAGCAGGGCCACCGATTGCGGTGACAGCAGCAGCCGTGGTGAGGACGGTGCCCACATCTCGGCCAAGATGCGCAGCAAGTGTGCGGTGTCGACAGGCTTGCTGGGGTCGTCGTGCAGAAACAGCTGCACGCCGCCCAGATTGCGTTCGGCATTCCACAGCGGGCGATAGCCCATCACCAAAGCATTCAGAACAAATTCCACGGTGCCAACCTAGGGTGTCAGAGGGGATGAATCATCAGCTTAGCTGATGTAATCAAACAGGGACAGTTTCTGGATCGACGCGTAGGACTGCAGCGCGGCAGAAACCGCGGTTTCCTGCGTCTTGAGCTGCGACAGTGCGGCCACCATATCGATGTCTTCGGCAGCGGAGCGCTGGGCTTCCATCTGCTCATTGCGTGCCAGCAGCGTGGAGCCCATGCGTTCGGCCTGATTCAGCAAGTCACCCGCGACACCACGCACGGTGGAGACGCGGTTGAGCTGGGTGTCGATTTCAGCCAAAGACTTGGCCAGGCCATGGGCCAAAGCGCCGTGGTCGGTGGTGCCATCGGAGTTGCCGTTGCTTTTCACTGCCGCGATGGCGTTGTCCAGCGCTTCGAAAATGGACAAGGTCTCGCTGGGCTTGACCGTGAAGGTGTCACCGGCCTTGGGTTCTCCGGTGATGACCAAATCCATGCCGGCTACCGAGATGGCATCGCCAGATTTGTATGCCGTCCAAGTGGTGCCGCCATCGATGCTGTATTCCACGCCATCTGCACCATCTTGGAACGTGATGTCGATGGGGGTGGTCACTGCTGTAGCAAGTGCGGGGTCTTTGATCGTGCCCACATCGGCCCAAGCGGTGCCGGTATTGGTTGCGCCAATATCCACCGCCAGCACGCCGTTGCCCGTCTTGCCGCTGAAGAACGCTAGCGCACCATCCAAGGAGTTGGTGATGGTGTATTCGCTGCTATTGGGCTGACCGCCGCTAATGCCTTGTGATCCATTGGGGAAAGGCGTTGCGGCCTCTGTGTCCAAGCCGCGGAACAGGGGCAAGCCATTGCTGTCCGTACGATTGGTGTACTTCAGGATCTGGTCGCGCAGACTTTGCAGCTGCTCGACCAAGGTGTCGCGCTGCGTCTGGTTATAGGCACCGTTACCCGCATTGACGATCAGCGAGCGGAACTCTTGCACGGCACTATTGATTTCACCGAGCGTGGATTCGCCGTACTTGATGGTCGCGGTCTGCGCATCCAGCATGCGCTGATCGGTTTCAATGCGTGTCAGGCGCGTGCGCGCACGCTCTGCCTGGGCCGCAGCCACAGGGTCATCGCTGGCGCGAATCACACTTTTGCCAGCTGATGCATGTTCCATCTGGTTGGCCAAATCAGCCTGTTGCTTGCTGATGTTGCTGATGGTGCGGTCGTACATGTGCGCCGTACCAAGGCGGGTAATGCTCATGGGGTGACTCCTGGTGTGTGCGTCAATTAACGGCCGCCAACAGCATTCAGAACGCTGTCAAACAGGGATTGGGCGGTTTGGATGATCTTGGCGGAAGCCTGGTAGGCCTGCTGGTACTGCAGCAAGCGCGCGGCTTCTTCGTCCAGATTCACGCCAGAGACCGAGGTGCGGTCTGCGTTCAGGTTGTTGGCCACGGTTTCAGACAGCTCGGCGGCGTACTGCGCGCTTTGTGTACGTGTGCCAATCACGGCCATGGCGGCGGAGAAACCGTCACTCAGCGTGGTGCCACCATCAAAAATAGTGGCATCGCGTAGCGAAAGAAAGGCCGAGGCGTTGCCTGCGTTGAGCTTGAGGCCATCACCCAGATCCTTGGAATTGCCCACCGAGACGGCGTCACCTTGTTTGGGTGTACCTGTCATGGTGATGCTCCAGCCCAGCACGGTGATGGGGTTGCCGGAGGTGTAGGTGCCTGCAGCAGTCGCTGTATCCCAAGTATTGGTTGCGGCATTCCAGGTTTGGTAGGTCACCTCGTAATGGCCCGCATCATCGATGAATTGGATGGTGGCCGGTGTACCTTCTGCGGGAATCTGGCTCTGAACAGGGATGCCCGCGTTGTCCACGGTGCCCAGGCTGTTCGTGCGCAAGCTGGTGAGTTGCAAAGAGCCGAGATTGCCTGTGGCCATGCTGGCCGTGACGGCATTGGAGACCGCCAAACCTGCGGCGTTGTGCACCAAAGGTTGAATTTCATCCGCCGCTTTGTTGAACGGCTGGAACAGGATGCTCTGGCCTTTCTGTGCAGCGTTGGTGATGGCACCAGGCACGGTGAACTGCAGGCCATCCACAGTTTGGTTGATGTCGCCGGTCACAGGATCCATCGTCAACGCGGTGAGCTGACCATCCGAGAGGCGTACCAGCTGGGCACCACCTGCCCCATCAAACTGGATGCGGTAGTCCGAAGCCACCAGCGCATGGGTGTCAGATACGGCCGCTTCTGCGCGCTGTGCCGCATTGTCTGCGTTGTAACCGGTAATGTTGCTCCAGCCGGTGGTCGTGCCTGTCAGCTTGAACAAATCCGTGCCGTAGTCACCGGACAGGGTCAGGCCCAGCTTGTTTTGGTTGTTCAGCTCCGTACCAATCGACAGTGCCAAACGGCCCAGCAAGTTGCGTCCAGCCACCAGGTCATCGTTGTTGAACTTGAGCAGACCGGCGATTTCGCCACCACCCACCATGGCCGCAGTCAGCTCGACTTTCTCACCATTGGACTGGCTGAAATACAGCGACAGTTTTTGGCTGCCTGGGTATTCCACCGTTTCAGCCACGCTCAGTTGGCCTGTGCTGCTGCCCAACACCAACGCCTGGCTGCCACCCACAAACAAGTTGATAGCGCCGTTGTCGGCATCGACCTGGGTGGTCTGGATGTATTGGTTGATTTCGCGGATCAGTTGATCGCGTGCATCCAGCAGGTCATTGGGCTGGTGGCCAGAGGCCAAAGAGCGCGCAATTTGCGTGTTGAGTGACGCTACCTGACCGGCCAGATTGTTCACCAGCGTCACGTTATTGGTGATTTGCTGGTTGGTGGAGTAGTCCAGCTCTTGCAGCGTGGCCGAAGCCGCGCGAAAACGTGCGGTCAGCTCGCTCATGCGGGTCAGCACCACGCTGCGGGCGGTGCCGTCGGCGGGGGCAGCTTCGACGTCGGCGAAGGCATTCATCATGCTGTTGATCGCTGCGCCCAGGCTGCTGTCGCCGCCCGAGTAAACGTCCTGCATCTGCATCAGCGACTGGTAGCGGATGGCATCGGCAGCGCTGGTGGCATTGGCTGCGTTGGATTGCTTGCCCAGCAGCTCGTTGTAGTTGCGCATGATGGTGGCAACTTGCACACCTTTGCCCACATACCCGGTGCCCAGGTTCTGGCCCACCAGTGCCTTGGTGGCCACGGTTTGGCGCGAATAGCCAGCGGAGTTGACGTTGGCAATGTTGTGACCAGTGGTGGTCAGCGCTTGCTGGTTGGCGATCAGTGCGGAAACGCCGACGTTCATTAAGCTCATGTGCGTATCTTTCTAAAGCTTTAACCTTGGGTGCCTTGTTGGGCAGCACGTGCGCTTTCAATGGCACGAGACAGCTTGCTGGCGTATTGAGGATCGGTGGCATAGCCTGCGTTTTGCAGGGCGGTGGCGTAGGCGTTGGCGCTGCCAGTGCTTTGCACGGCCTTGGCGTAGCGCGGGCTCTCGGTGATCAGGCGCGCGTAGTCGCGGAATGAATCTTCATAGGATTCATAAGCGCGGAATTTGGCTTTGACCTTCTGTGCCACGCCGTCGACGTATTCGGTGGTGGTGATCTCGGCCACCTTGCCCGTCCAGCTGCCGCCGGCCTTGATGCCGAACAGGTTGAACGAGTTGCTGCCGTTGTCACCGCGGATTTCGCTTTTCCCCCAGCCGGTTTCATGGCCGGCTTGGCCCAGCATGTAGCTGGCGGGAATCCCGCTTTCGCGGGCCACGCGTTGGGCCGCGTTGTTGTGGGATTGCACAAAGTTGTCGCGGCCCTTGGGGGACGGGGCATACGCATCCAGAAACGCCGTGCTGCCACCCAGTGGCGAGGTGCCGGACAGCCCGGGGTAGCGGGCGCTGCGGCCTGCAAAGCTGACGGTGGAAGGAATGCTGAAATTGCGCTCCATCCCGCCCAGCGCGGAAGCGGTATTGCCTCCTGCATCGGCAGGATCAATCCCCATGGAGCGGGCAATCTGCGCCGTGATCGCATCGGCCAGGCCGCCAGGCATGCCGGACATGGAAACCGACAGCTGCTGGTCCATCATGGAGTCGGCCAGCTTGGAGCTTTCGTTGTCCAGCAAGCCACTTTTCATGGTGGCTTGGCGCATGCTCTTGATCATCTCGTGCATGAACAACGATTCCAACTGCTTGGCGGCTTCACGGGCTGCCTGCGGATTGTTGGCGTTGGCCTGGTTTTTCAGGCTGTTGAGTGCGTTGACATCGGTGGCCAGCGCATTGCTTGAATGGATCGTGCTCATATCACCTCCAGCTCGGCGTTCAGTGCGCCTGCCGCCTTGATGGCCTGCAAAATGGCCAACAAATCCTGGGGTGTGGCACCCAGCGCATTGAGAGAGCGCACCACATCCGCCAGTTGCGGAGAAGCAGGCACGCGAATGATCTTGCCGGGCTCTTGCTTGACGTTGATATTGGTTTTCTCTGCCACCACGGTCTGCCCTTGTGAGAAGGCGCCAGGCTGGCTGATGACGGGGGTGGAGTCGATGGTGATGGCCAGGTTGCCGTGGGCAATCGCGCAGGGGCCGAGGGTGACGGCCTGGTTCATCACAATCGAGCCAGTGCGGGCATTGATCACGACCTTGGCTGCAGGCTTGTTCACCGGCAGGTTCAGCTCTTCAATATCGGCGATGAAACCCACGCGTGCACCGGGGTGCTGGGGGGCGCGCACTTCGACCGTGCGACCGTCGAGCGCCATGGCCGTGCCAGCGCCGTAGCGGCCATTGATGGCCTTGACGACCTGGTTGGCTGTCTGGAAATCGGTGTCGTTCAGGCCCAGCTTGATGGTGTCGCCATCGTTGATGGGCGTGGGCACTGCTCGTTCAACCTGGGCACCCTGAGGGATACGGCCAGCGCTGAGGTGGTTGATTTGTACTTTGGAGCCGCCCTGCGAGGCACCTGCACCACCGATCACCAGGTTGCCCTGGGCCAGCGCGTAAATCTCGCCATCCGCACCGCGCAGGGGGGCGGTGATCAGCGTGCCGCCTTTGAGCGATTTGGCATTGCCCATCGACGAGACATTGATGTCAATGTGCTGGCCGGGCTGGGCAAAGGCGGGCAACTCGGCAGTCACGATCACGGCCGCAACGTTTTTGAGCTGCAGATTGTTGGTGTTGGCCGTGGCGGGCAGGGTGATGCCCATTTGCTGCAGATAGTTCGACAGCGTCTGGGTGGTGTAGGGCATCTGGGTGGTTTGATCACCCGTGCCATCCAGACCGACGACCAAACCATAGCCTGTTAACTGGTTGGACCGTACGCCCTGAACCGAGGCCACTTCCTTGATACGTAAGGCGTGTGCTGGTGACACCAGCATGCCGCCGCTAAGGGCCAGCAACGCCAGGGCAAGGCGTGCGGTGCGGAATGTGGAGAGCGTGGACAGTACTTTCATACTGCCCAATTCTGGAGAGCTTTAGAAAGGGATAAAGCTCAAAAAGAAGCGGGACAACCAGCCAATTGCCTGCGCTGAATTTTGCTGGCCGCGGCCGCGCGATTCCACGCGTACATTGGCCACTTGGGTCGAGCTGATCACGCTGTTGGGCTGCAGCTGGTAGGGGTCCACCGTGCCGGTAAAACGCAGCACATCCACGTTCTGGTTCACGCCAATTTGTTTTTCGCCGGTGACCACCAAGTGGCCGTTGGGCAACACTTCCACCACGGTGGCCGTGATGGCACCGGTGAAGGTGTTGGCACTGGTGGTGCCGCCGCCGCCTTCAAAGTCGGCATTGCTGCCCACGCCCAGCTTGCCCAGCTTCTGTGCGGTGCCCAGTGCACCGCCGGTCAGCAAAGGCAGGTCGGTGATGCCGGCCGACATTTTGCTGTCGCGGTTGACGGTGGAAGAGGATTGTTGGCTGGCGGTGACTTTTTCAGCGATTTGAATCGTCACCATATCGCCCACCAGGCGCGCGCGGCGGCTTTCGAAGGGCGGGCGATAGCGATTGGCCTGGAACAGGCCGCCCGAGTTTTGCGCCTGCTGCTGGGGCACCGCAATGGCGGTGGCGGGCAGCGGGTGGGTCTGGCTTTGCAAATCCACCGGTGGCGGTTCGTTGAACGCGCAGCCGCTGACGACCAAGCTGGCTGCCCCCCACAGCGCGACGCGTGGAGCGCGCTGAGACAACGCAAAAACTTGGAACAGAGGGCGAGAGGCGGACATAAACGCTCCGAAGAAATGCAAAACAGGAGCGGCTAGCGGTGGTGAATCAAAGGTTTTACAGATATTTCTGTGTGAATCCCTTTGAAATAGACCGCTTGCTGCTCTGATTATTGAAGTTGAATTACAGCTGCGACAGCTTGGCCAGCATCTGGTCGCTGGTGGAGATGGCTTTGGAGTTCATCTCGTAAGCGCGCTGGGTCTGGATCATGTTGACCAGCTCTTCCACCACGTTCACGTTGGAGCCTTCCAAAAAGCCCTGCATCACCGTGCCCAGGTTGTTGGTGCCCGGTGTGCCTGTCTGGGGGGCGCCCGAGGCCGCGCTTTCGCGGTACAGGTTCTCACCGATGGGCTCCAGACCTGGAGGGTTGATGAACGAAGCCGTGTTCAGCTGGCCGATCTGCTGGGGCAGTGCTTGGCCAGGCAGTGTGGCGGAGACCGCACCCGAGCGGCTGATGCTCAGCTTGGTTGCATCCTGGGGCACGGTAATACCGTCCAGCAGGGGGTAGCCGCCGGCAGTTACCAGCTGGCCGTTGGCATCCTTGCTGAAGGTGCCGTCACGGGTATAGGCCGTGGTGCCATCGGGCATCTGGATCTGGAAGAAACCGTCACCGCTGATGGCCACGTCCAGGTCCTTGCCGCTTTCCATGGGCGTGCCCTGGGTGAAGTTGCGCGTAGTGGCCACAGTGCGCACACCCAGGCCCAGGTGCATACCTGTGGGCAGCACGTTTTGTTCATCAGCTTGCGAGCCCACTTGGCGCAGGTTTTGATAGATCAAGTCTTCAAACACCGCGCTTTGGCGCTTGTAGCCAGTGGTGGAGACGTTGGACAAGTTGTGCGAGACCACATCCATCTGGGTCTGCTGGGCAGACATACCAGTCTTGGCAATCCACAGGGAATTCATCATGGTGAAGTTTCCTTCCGTATTTCGTTGCGTTCGGCTTAGCCGTTCATGCTCAGCAGCTGGCTGGCGGTTTTGTCATTGGTTTCGGCCGTGGTCAGCAGCTTCATTTGCTGCTCGAACTGGCGCGAGGCGGCGATCATGCCCACCATGGCTTCCACGGCGTTCACGTTGGAGCCTTCGAGTGCACCGGCCACCATGGTGGCGTTGGCGTCTGCAGGCAAATCGCCCTGGGCGTTGCGGAACAGACCGTCATCACCACGTTTGAGGGGTTGTTCCAGATTCGGGGTGACCATCTTCAGACGGCCGATGTTGATGGGGTCTTGCCCATCCAGCGTAGCCACCACCGTGCCATCGCCGCCGAAACTCACGCGTGCATTCTGGGGAATGTCGACCGGGGCGCCGCCGTCGGTCAACACGGGCAGGCCGGTGGCAGTCACCAGTTGGCCGTCGGCGGTCACTTCCAGTGCGCCGTTGCGGGTGTAGGCCTCCAGGCCATCCATGCCCTGCACGGCAAACCAGGCATTGCCACGGGCCATCAGGTCCGTGCTTTTGCCGGTGGTCATCGCGGGGCCTGCCAGGTCCAGGTGGCCCGATGTGGCATCCAAACCGAAAACGCGCGTGCTGGAGCCTTGGCCTTCCAGGGGGACAGAGCGGAAAGTGCTCAGCTCGGCACGGAAACCCGTGGTCGAGACATTGGCCAAGTTGTTCGACAGCACCGCCTGCCGTTGTGCAGCGGCGTTGGCGCCGGTCATGGTGGTGTAGATGATGCGGTCCATTACGAGCTCCTAATTGCGCGTGTTCGGGGGCGTGCGCTTAGCGCAGGTTCACCAGGGTCGAGAAGATCTGGTCTTGGGTCTTGATGGTCTGGGCATTGGCCTGGTAGGCGCGCTGCGCAGTCATCATGTTGACCAGCTGTGCGGTCAGGTCCACGTTGGACTCTTCCAGCGCACTGCCTTGGATCGTGCCGAAGCTGCCGGAGCCCGCTGCGCCGTAGATGGCAGGGCCTGAGTCTGCGGAAGCCACCCAGTTGTTGTTGCCATCCGGCTGCAGGCCTTGGGTGTTGGTGAACTTGGCCAGGGCCACCTGTGCTTCAGCGCGGGTGATGCCGTTGGAGTAGGTCGCCATCAAAGTGCCGTCCGAACCCACGTTGACCGAGGTCAGCTCGCCCGAGGCGTAGCCGTCTTGCGTCAGGCGTGCCACCGAGAAAGCGCTGCCCAGCTGGGAGACGCCGCTCAGGTCGATGTCGACATCCCAGGGGCCTGGGTTGGGGTTGTTGGGGTTGGTCGTGGTCACCGTGGTGTTCAAGGTGGTGCCAGCGGGTGCGTTGAACTGCGGCACATAACCTGCATCGCCAGGGTTCAGACCCGCAGGGTCAGTGGCGCCGCTGTAAGTTGCAACGTCCTTCAGTTTCCCTGTGGAGTCGAATGTCAGCTGGCCAATCGGCTCGGCGCCTGCATCGAGGCTGTCATACACCGTCCAGGTATTGGCATCGGTCTTTTCGAAATACATGGCCAGAGGCGTTGCCATGCCTTGCTCGTCAAACACTTCCAGCGAGGTGCCGTAGGTGGCGCGTGCGGGGGCCGGCACGGCATTCTGGTCGACGCGTGCGTCCAGGTTGATCGTAGCCTTGACGTTATCGGTTTGCTTGGCGGCAATGGGTGCGCCAGTGGGGAAGACCAAGTTGGTCAGCGCCACGCTGGTGCGCACGCCAGTATCGGGGTCGATGGAATAGCCTTGTACCTTGTCACCGTTCACGGTGACCAGCTCGCCGGCCTTGTTCAGCTGGAACGCGCCGTTGCGGGTGTAGGCAGTGCCGGTGCCGGTTTGCACCACAAAGAAGCCGTCACCGTTGATGGCCATGTCCAGGCCATTGGCGCTGGGCGTGATCACGCCTTGGGTGAATTGCTGCGAAACGGCTGCCACGCTCACACCGATACCGGTGTTGTTGGTGCTGGCTGCGCCCATGGCGCTGGCCACCATTTCGTTGAATTCAGCGCGGCTGTTTTTGAAGCCAACGGTGTTGCTGTTGGCAATGTTGTGGCCGATGACATCCAGGTTTTTGCTGGAAGCGTTCAGGCCGGAAAGTCCGTGGTGAAAACCCATGATTAGCTCCTACGAATTTAAAACACAGCCTTGACGCTGTTGTAGTTAACGCTGCTGCCGTTGCCCAGTTCCAGCATGAGCGAACCATTGCTGATGCTGGTGGCGACCACAGCGCTGGGAGACAGCGTGGTGGCTTTGACAGCGGCGCTGCCATTGGTCGCAGTGACCTTGAAGCGCAGATCCATGCTGTCGCCGGTGTAGTTGCTGCCATCCCAAGTGAAGTAGTTGCGGCCCGCGGCGGCGCTGCCCAGCTCCATGGTGTCCACCAACTGACCCGAAGCCGTGGTGACGGTGACGGTGACGTTGGCGGCCGAGCCTTCCAGGTCAAAGCCTGCAGTGCCGCTGAGCTTGGTGGTGCCGTCATCGTTTTGCGATGCAGACAGGCCCAATTGGTTACCTTCGGACAGCACGGTGTGGCCAATCATGGAAGCGCCTTGCAGCATCTGCATGGAGGCAAACTGACCGGTCACGCTCTCGACGGTGGTGTTGAGCTTCTCAATACCGCTGACGGTACTGATTTGCGCCATTTGGGACGTCAGCTGTGCGTTGTCCATTGGCTGGGTGGGGTCCTGGTTCTGCAACTGCGCGACGAGCAGTGTCAAGAACTGGTCCTGCATGTCAGCGGCCGAAGTGGCGGAGCTGGTGCTGCTGGATGTGGTGGTGCTGGTGTTTGATACGCCGGAGATCATGTGCGTCAACCTTTGAATGATGGCTTATTGGCCCAGTTGCAGCGTTTTCAGCAGCAGCGACTTGGCGGTGTTCATGACTTCCACGTTGTTCTGGTACGAGCGGGAAGCCGAAATCATGTTGACCATCTCATCGACGGCATTCACATTGGAGTGGGTGACGTAGCCCTGTGCATCGGCCAGTGGGTGCTCGGGGTTGTGCACGCGGCGGCCTGGGGTGTTGTCTTCTGTGATGTCCTTGACCTTGACGCCTGCAGAGCCTTCAGGGCCCATGGGAGCGGTCTGGAACACCACCTGGCGAGCCTTGTAAGACTCGCCATCGGGACCGGCGACAGCATCGACGTTGGCCAGATTGGAGGCCACAACGTTCAAACGCTGGGATTGCGCGCTGATGGCACTGCCAGAGACGCTGAAGATGGAGAACATGGACATGGCGATGGTTTCCTTGTGTCAGTGCGGCTTACTGGCCGGTGATGGCGCTGAGCATGGTTTTGGACTGGCCGTTGAGAAAGCGCAGCGTGGCTTCATAGCGCACAGCGTTGTCCACAAAGTTGGCGCGTTCGCGGTCCAGATCCACGGTGTTGTTGTCCAGGCTGGGCTGCGAAGCCAGTGCGTAGCCCAGCGGGCCTTTGCCATCGCTGCCAAATTTTTCAGTGGGCAGCGGCATGTGCTGGGCATGCGTGGTGCTGGCTTCTTGCAAGGCCTTGCGCACCGAGCTGTGGTCGCCTTGGGCGGCCTTGAGCGTCTTGGCAAAGTTGAAGTCGCGCGCCACGTAGCCCGGTGTGTCGGCATTGGCGATGTTGCTGGAGATCACACGCTGGCGCTCTGCGCGCAACAGCAGAGCGTCGCTGTGGAAGTCCAAACCGCCGGTCATTTTGTTGAGCATGTGATTCCTCGCTGAATATGGAAAACGAAAACGGTGACACCCCAGCCCTCAGACTTTGGTGCGTGCAGCGATTATGGAAACGCCGGGTTTTTGCTAAAGCGCGAAGAAAGCGGGGTTGCAGGCGTACTTCGGCGTTTAGCGCCAGCCGCTCTCGCCCTACAGTGCATGCCATGCACCATTCTGTTTTTTCGCTGTCTGCTCTCTCTTCACGCGTCGCGCGCGCTGTCGTGCGTCTGTCTGCGGGCGCGCTGGTGGCAAGCAGTGCTTCTGCAGTCCTGGCGGAGGATTTGTCCGCACTCAGCAGCCAATGGCTGCAGGACGCTTTGGCTCAGAGCGACAAACAAAGCGTGCCGCTGCGCATGGAAGTGGTGGTGGGTAAGCTGGACCCGCGCTTGAACCTGGCGCCCTGCCTGCGTGTGGAGCCCTATCTGCCCAGCGGCAGCAAGTTATGGGGCCGCACCCGCATTGGCATGCGCTGCGTGGAAGGGCAAAAGCCCTGGAATGTGTTCATGCCCGTCACCATCAAGGCTTTCGGGCCTGCGTGGGTGCTGGTCAACAACGTCAGCATGGGCGAGGCGCTCACTTCGGAGCACGCCATGCAAAGCGAGGTGGACTGGGCCGAGTCGCCCCATGCCATCATTGCTTTACCTGACGACTGGATCGGACAAACGGCGGCACGCAATCTGACAGCTGGCATGGCCCTGCGCCAAAGCATGGTCAAAGCCACCGAGATTTTCAAACCCGGTGCGGGCGTGAAAGTGCTGGTAGAAGGGGGTGGGTTTGTGCTTACTTCCTCTGGTAAGGCGCTGGAAGGTGGAGCACCTGGGCAAAATGTACGCGTACGCATGGACAATGGCCGCACGGTGATAGGTACCGTCAATCAGCAAGGCGAAGTCGTTGTTGCACAGTGATACAGACGGTTGAAAGAAAATACTCAAGTTTTCTTTCCATAGGTCGATGGTTAGACTACGGAGCCCTTGAGCGGGGCGATTGGAGCAGAAATGAAGGTCGGACAAAATACCAATATCGAAATGCTGGCAGCCAAGGTGCAGCAAAACGTTGCACAACAAGCCCAGCAAAGCAAAAGCGGCACTGCCAGTGAAGTGGTGCAGCAAACCCGTGCGAATGCCGCAGGGGTGCCTGTGACCGTGTCGAACTCGGTGCGCTCGCTGGATCAGAACACCAAATCGTCTTCGGATGTGGACATGGTCAAGGTCAATGCCATCCGTGAAGCGATTGCCAACGGCACGTTCAAAGTGAACGCCAGCGTAATCGCCGACAAGATGTTGGTGGACGCCGCGGCGTTGCTGGGCGCAGGCCGCGTCTAAACCCTGAAGCGGGCGCTTGTCGCCGGTTGCCGCCTTCTCGACCTTCGGCGGCACCGGACCCAAGCGCCCGAACTCCGTCTCAACCGCTCAAAATCTCTGTCACAGCCATGCAACTCAGCGAAGCTCTGGAACAAATTGACGGCATGATCGATCTGGTCAATGCCCTGGTGCTGGAAAACCAACCCGAATCCACCGAACAGGCCATTCGCCAGCTGCGCGATGGCATGCAGGCTTTTGCCGGCCTGGCGCAGCGCTTCGGTGCGGATCAGTTCAATGCGCAGAATGTGCAGCGCATGCAGGTCATGTCGGAACGCCTGACGCAAATGCGTGGCCACATTGCCAAAGTCTCGGCCATTACGGCCCAGCAGCTGGCCACCTTGATGCCTGAGCAGTCCATCAGCCACACCTACGGCGGCAGCAAGCAGCCGGGTGCAGCGGCTTCGGTGGCGCGCATGTACCACATCAGTGGTTAAGATAATTTAAATTTCATAGCGTATAGCGCTCGTGTTGTCTGTATTTCAGGTGGTTAAGTATCTGAAATGTAGAAGCAACCAGCGCGAGCAGCTATCAAAATAAAAAAAAGCGCCATATTTGGCGCTTTTTGCATGGTGGGGTTGGATTCAGTGGGCGCGCATCTTGGTGCGCAGGCGGGCGATGGCCTGGCTGTGCAGCTGGCACACGCGCGATTCGGTCACTTCCAGCACGGCGGCAATCTCTTTGAGATTCATCTCGTGCTCGTAGTACATGCCCATCACGTATTTTTCGCGCTCGGGCAGATTTTCAATGGCGCTGACCAGGGCGGTGCGCATGCGCTCATCGCGCAGCAGGGCGAAGGGGTCGGCGTCTGAGTCGGCCACAAAGCGGTCCAGAAAGTTGCCGCCGTCGTCGTCGCCGGGGGTGATGTCTTCGAGGTAAACCAGCTGTGTGCCACGCACTTTGGACAGCAGCGACTGGTATTCACCCAGCTCCAGCTCCATGGAGCCCGCAATTTCCGACTCTTTGGGCGCACGCCCCAGCTCTTGCTCGAGCTTGTGGATGGCGCGTTCAATGTCTTTCTGGCCTTTGCGCGAGCTACGGCTCATCCAGTCGTTTTCACGCAGTTCATCGAGCATGGCGCCGCGAATACGCTGGCCGGCAAAGGTCTCAAACTGCACACCTTGGCTGGATTCGTAACGGGACAGGGCATCGGCCAAGCCAATCATGCCGACCTGGATGAGGTCATCCAACTCCACGTTGGGCGGGAGTTTGGCAATCATGTGTTGCGCAATGCGGCGCACCAGCGGGGCATGCTGGCGAATCAGCGCATCGCGGTCCAACTGGCCATGGGCGGTGTACATTGACTCAATGGCTCCACACAGCAGGCGATGAAGAATGAGGGTGGGCTGCACCGGCAGCGACAGCCTCTTGCGGGGCGAACACGGTTTCCGAGTGTACAAGGCATTGTAGGGCCCAGCGCTGCAGCTGACGCGGTTGGAGCGGATCAAACTGCTCGCACAGCGGCTCGTCATGCAAATGGTGCATGGCGCACTGCGACAGCGACTTGAGCAGCGAATCCAGCCCATAACCTGCGGGGCGCATGGCCACCAGGCGGGGCATTTGGCCGCTGGCCATGAACATCTGCTTGAGTGCGCGGTAGCTGCTCACCACGTTACGCGACTGGGCCGGTACCAGCTGGATGGAGGGCTGCGAGCAGCCTTGCATCATGCCGGCCAGCAAGGGGGCAGGTGCCCACAGCACAACCAGAGCATGGTTGCGCACATAGCGGTAGAGCAGATCCAGCGGGCGCTCTCCGGTGATGGAGGCTTTGTGCTGCAGCTGCACCAAACCGCGTGCGGCAGGCAAGGTGGCCACGCTCAGCGGGTTGCTGATTTCGGCCGCCAGCGCGTTGAAGGCGTAGCCCTGGCGGGGCTGCAGCATGTCCTGCAGTCCGGGCGTGGCTTCCGACTCTTGTTCAGAGCCATCGAGCACGACCACCGGGTAGCCTTGCTGCTGCAATTGCGCACAGGCCATCCAGACCGCGGCGGCATCTGCGGGATCGCCGGATGGCACCACAGGCAATACACGCAGCGACGACTGCGCGCCTTGCCAGTGCAGGCCTGTTCCTTGGTGCCATACGCTCTCAAGCATGCAAAGCTCCGTGGGCCAGGCCCGAAGAAGATTCGGTGAAGTAGAAGTCCATGTCCAGCGTCGATGGGTCATACGCCGACTTGGTGTGGGCACGCATCGATGTGGCCACCAGTTCGTTGGCGTTGGCGCGGGAAAAGTCTTCCGGCACGCGCTGGCCGTTGGTGATGCCGCGCAGCACCAGTTGGTGGCGGATCAGTGCATCCAGCGCAGGGGCCAGCTTCACGGCCTCATCCACCTTGGACAAGATCGCTTGCTTGCAGCCTTCACGCTTGAAGGCCGCCAGGGCTTCGTCCAGCGTGTCGCCATGGGCGCCAGCGTTGGCCACCAGCAGGCGTTGGATGCCAGGCAGGTTCAGCACTTCCAGAATGTCTTCCTTGCGGGGGTCGCGCGGTGCCACACCGGTGGTGTCGATGAGTACCATCTTCTTGCCAGCCAGCAGACCCAGCAGGTCTTGCAGCGCGGCTTTGTCATGGGCCAGGTGTGCCACCACACCCAGCATGCGGCCGTAGGCACGCAGTTGTTCGTGGCCACCCACGCGGTAGGTGTCCAGCGTGATCAGGCCGACGCTGTTGGGGCCGTGCTTGGCGGCGCACAGGGCGGCCAGCTTGGCAGCAGTCGTGGTTTTGCCCACGCCGGTGGAGCCCACCAGTGCGAAGACACCACCTTGGTCCCAGATGGGGGCTTCGGCGCTGTCGGTGCGCAGATTGCGCTCCAGCACCTGCACCAGCCACTTCATGGCATCGGCCGTGCCCGCATCCTGGGGCAGGCGTTCCATGATGGTGCGCGACAAGGCCGGCGAGTAACCGGAGCGAATCAGCTTGAGCATCATGTTGCTGTGCAGCGGATTGGCACGGGTCTGGTTCATCCAGGTCAGGGTGTTGAAGCGCTCTTCAATCAGATCCTTGACGGATTGCAGCTCGTTCATCAGCGCAGGTGCGGCCACAGGGGCTGCAGCCGTCGCTTTGCGGGGTTGCTCTGCAGGCAGCTCAACAGCCAGGCCACGCAGGGGGTTGTGTTTGACCACCGATGGTGCGGTGGGCAGCGGGGCGCTGTCACGCACCGCATCCAGGCGGTTCTTGCGAGCAAATGTGGGCATCGCTTCGGGGGCGACTTCACCGGTCATTTCCTCGTTGCGGCGGCGCAGCATGCGTTCGCGCACATAGTCCTGGAAGGACAGGGTGCTCATGGCCAGCTGTTCGGTGTCTTCTGCCACGCTTTGGCGTGGATTGGCTTTCACCGTGGGCTTGGGCATTTGCTGCAGCAGGGCATCCATGCGGATAGGGGCCTTGGGCGTTTGCTTGGGGGCGCGGGTCTCATCGGCCTCACGCGCCTGGATGGCTGCCATCAGACCGGGGCTGGTTTGGCTGCCCTGGTCCAGATTGCCCAGTGCGTCCTCGGCCGTGGCCATGACTTCCACACCAGAAGCGGTGGGGCGGTTGGACAAAATCAATGTGTTTTCACCGAAAACGGCACGCGCCTTGTCCAGGGCCTCACGGGAGGTAGGGGCTATGAAGCGTTGGATGTTCATGCGTTTGCACCTTTAAGAATGGGGCCGATGCGGATCGTGTGGGTCTCGGGGATCTCGCTGTGCGCAAGCACTTGGAGACGCGGGGCTACACGGCGCACCAGGCGTGCGATAGCGTTTCGAATGGCGTCCGGTACCAGCAAGCAAGCGGGCATGCCCAGTTCTTCTTGCTTGTTGGCGACTTCGGCCGCACGTTGTGTGAGCAGGTCTGCCACGCCGGGGTCCAGCGAAGGAGCTTGAGGATTGCCCAGGGCTTGTACCAGCAGGCGTTCCAGTCCGGGCTCGATCGCAATGACGTTGAGTTCACGGGTGGGGCCGTAGATCTGCTGCACGATGGCAGGGGCCAGTGCAATACGTACACGGCGGGCCAGTTCTACGGGGTCTTGGGTCAGCGAGGCGTTTTCGGCCAGTGTCTCGATGATGGTGCGGATATCACGGATGTGCACAGCATCCTCCAGCAGCAGCTGGAGAACTTTCTGGAACGCAGTGATGGACACCATTTTGGGAATAACTTCTTCGATCAACTTGGGCGCGGTTTTGGCCACGTGCTCCACCAGTTGTTGCACCTCATTACGGCTCAACAGCTTGGCAGCATGCATTTGCATCAAGTGTGACAAATGTGTCGCCATGACAGTTTCCGAATCAACGACGGTAAAACCAGCCATTTGTGCCGCTTCCTTTTGGCGCTCGTCGATCCAGTGCGCGGGCAGACCAAAGGCGGGGTCGGTGGTGGGCGTGCCGATCAACGGCGTCGTGATGCCACCGGGATTGATGGCCAGGTACATGCCGGGGAAGGCTTCGCCTTCGCCGACCATCACGCCGCGCAGCGTCAGGCGGTAGGCGCTGGGCTTGAGTTCCAGGTTGTCACGCACGTGCACGGCAGGGGGCAGGAAGCCCACTTCCTGTGCAAATTTGCGGCGCACGCCCTTGATGCGGGTCAGCAGGTCGCCCTGGCGCTTTTTGTCCACTAGTGCAATCAGGCGGTAGCCCAGTTCCAGGCCCAGCAAGTCCACGGGTTGCAGATCGTCCCAGGTGGCTTCGGTATCTTGTTGCGGTGCCGCCAGTGCGCCGGGCATGGGTGCTTCGCCAGTGCCGGCTTTGGCTTGCTGTGTACGCTGGGTGTTGCGGCGGTGAATCAGCCAGGCGCCATAGCCAAACAGCGAACCCATCACCAGGAAAACCGTGTGGGGCATATTGGGGATCAGACCCAGCATGATCAGAATGCCTGCGGTGATAGCCAGCGCGCGGGGCGAAGCCAGCATCTGGTTGGCAATTTGCTTGCCGGTGTCGTTGTCCTTACCCACGCGCGAGATCACCATGGCGGAGGCCACGGAAATCAGCAGACCAGGAATCTGTGCCACTAGCGCATCGCCCACAGCTAGCAGCACGTAGCTGTTGGCGGCGTCGCCAGCGCTCAGGCCGTGCTGTGCCATACCGATGATGAAGCCACCAACGATGGTGATGATCAGAATCAAAATACCGGCCATGGCGTCGCCGCGCACGAACTTGGAGGCACCGTCCATCGAACCGAAGAAGTTGGCTTCTTCGCCCACTTCAGCGCGGCGGCGCTTGGCTTCGGCTTCGTCGATCAGGCCGGCGTTCAAGTCGGCATCTACGGCCATCTGTTTGCCGGGCATGGCGTCCAGGGTAAAGCGGGCCGACACTTCGGCGATACGCTCGGCACCCTTGGTCACCACCACAAAGTTGATCACCACCAAAATCGCAAACACGATCAGACCGACGGCAAAGTTGCCGCCAATCAGAAAGTGGCCAAAGGCCTCGATCACCGCACCCGCAGCGCCGGGGCCGGTGTGGCCTTCCAGCAGCACCACGCGGGTGGAGGCCACGTTCAGCGACAGGCGCATCAAGGTGGTCAGCAGCAGCACCGAAGGAAAAGCCGCAAAGTCCAGCGGCTTGACCATGTAGGCCGCAATCATCATCACCATCAAGGCGGTGGCGATGTTCAGTGTAAAGAAGGTGTCCAGCAACCATGGCGGGATGGGCAGCACCATCAGCGCCAGGATGGCAATCACCAAGATGGGGGCGGCCAAGCTCTGGAGCGCCATGCCGTGCTTGGTGTTCCAGGTTTGCAGGTTTTTCAGGAGTGCAGTGCTCATGGGTGCAGTGCTTTCTAACGCTTAAGGCTTCGCTGCCGCAGCACGCTTGGTGTGCGGGTCAAGTTCAGGGGGCACATGGGGCTGAACCAGCTCACCAGGTGCAAGAGCCTCGCCGCGCATCGCGGCCTTGAGGCGGTATACATAGGCCAAAACCTGGGCCACGGCGGTGTACAGCGTGGAAGGAATGGACTGATCAATCTCGGCGTGTGCATACAGCGCACGGGCCAGCATGGGGGACTCCAGCACGGGAATCTCATAAGCCTTGGCCACTTCACGAATCTTCAACGCCACCAGATCGGCGCCCATGGCCACCACTTGGGGAGCAGCCATGGTTTTTTCGTCGTAGCGCAGTGCGACGGAATAGTGGGTGGGGTTGGTGACCACAAAGTCGGCCTTGGGCACGGCGGAAACGCTGGCGCGCTGGGCAATTTCGCGCTGCTTTTGGCGAATCTTGCCTTTGAGCTCGGGGCTGCCTTCGGACTCTTTGTGTTCTTGCTTGACTTCCTGGTGGCTCATCTTCAGGCGCTGCAGGAACAGCACTTTTTGCAGCGGCACATCGATCATGGCGACGACAAAGACCACCACCAGCAGCATGACCATGCCGCTGACAATCCAGTTGCCGGCTTCGGCCAAGGCGGCAGAGCCGCCCAGCGCGGGAATGTGGGACAAATCCACAATGCCGCTCTTGATGTGGAACCAACCCACAGTGCCCAAAATAATGGTCAGCACCACGTTCTTGACGGCGGTGATGATCTGCTGTTTGGAGAAAACGTTGCCCAGCCCAGAGATGGGGTTGATGCGGCTGAACTGCGGCATGATGGGCTTGGTGCTGTAGACCCAGCCGCCGGACATCAGCGTCAGGATGATGGAGACGGTATTGAGCGCCAGCGCAAAAATCACGCAGCCCATGATGCCCACCAGCGCCATCTCGATCAGGCGCTCCATCATCAGCTGCGGGGCCAGCACCGTCTCAGCGGTGAAGGACATCTGCTTGCTCATGGCAATGCGCAGGTGGTGCATCAGGGTGGGGCCACCCATCATCACCATCAACGAGCCCACACCCAATACCGCCAGGTGGCCGAGATCGCGTGAACGCGATGTCTGCCCGTCCTTGCGGGTTTTCTGCAGCTTCCGTTCGGTTGCTGGTAGGGATTTATCTTGGCTCGATTCCATGACGGCGTGAGGGAAAGGTCTCACGCCATTGTCCGCAAGCGGCCAAATTGCTAAAGCTGGAAAAGCGAGCGACACCGGTCGCTTATTGGGCGCCCACTGCGGTGGGGAGCGCCGGGCAATCTGCTAGCGGTTGTGCAGATGCTTGAAAAAACATAGCTGCCAGCGCTTGATAAATCTAGACTTCCAATAGAAAACTGCTGGAAATCAAGAGCAATCAAGCGCAAGAAGCTATGCTTTTTAAAATCCCAAACTGGCGAGCAAGTCGTCCACCTGGGACTGGGAGGTCACCACGTCCTGGGCGTTGGGGTCCACCACAGGGCCTTGCAGCTGCGGGTGGGCTGCAGGCGCGGCTGCAGCGGGCGGTGCTTCTGCGCCCGTGGTTTCTGCCAGGGCAGCGGCCCACAGGTCATCGGCCTGATCGGCACAGACGCTGGCGCCTGTTGCCATGGCGGCCGCAGCACTGACTTCGCCCTCATCCAGCAAGGTGGCACCGCTGGTCACCTGCGGTGCAGTCTGCAGCAGCAGCTCCACCAACTGGCTTTCCAGGTCGCCGGCCAGACGCACCACCTTGGCAATCACTTGCCCGGTCAGGTCGTGGAAGTCCTGGGCCATCATGATGTCGGTCAACTGGTTGTCCACGATTTCCGTGGATTTTTCCATGTCTTCCAGGTAATTCATGATGTGGCCCTTGGCCACCGCTGCGACAGGGTCCGCAATCATGGACTGGCGCATGTGCTTGGTCTGCGCCACGATGTCGGTTTGCCGGTCTTTGGCGTCATCCACCAAAGACAGCACCTTCTCCGCCGCTTCACCCGTCAGTCGCGCAATATAGGAAAGACGGTTCTGCGCGTCCGGCAACTCTTCGGTAGCGCCACGCAACCGGTCGGCATAGCCCAACTCGCGCAGCGAATTGTGCAGCTGGCGTGTGAGCAAGCCGATTTTGTTGTGGACATTGCTCTGGTCGAAACCGGCGGGCAATGTGTCGCTGTGAGGCGTTGCTTGGTCCATGGGCTTAGCTCAGGCCAACCTTCTTCAAGATCAGGTTGACCTTTTCTTCCAAGGTGGCCTTGGTGAAGGGCTTGACGATATAGCCCGCAGCACCGCCTTGGGCAGCCGCCACGATGTCTTCCTTGCGGGCTTCGGCAGTCACCATCAGCACGGGTAGATGCTTGAGCTTGTCATCGGCCTTGATTTCGGTGAGCAGCTGAAAGCCGTTCATGTTCGGCATGTTGATATCGGTGACCACAAAGTCGAACTTGCTGTTGCGCAGCTTGTGCAGTGCAGCCACACCGTCTTCGGCTTCATCAGCCTCCGTAAAGCCACTTTCCTTCAGCAAATTGCGCACAATACGGCGCATGGTGGAGAAGTCGTCAACGATCAAAAAACGCAGGGCATTGGTAGCCACAGAGGCCCCTTTCGGTCAAATATTCATTCTGAATAAAGCCTGTGCCAAAGCGCAGGCTTCGTCCTTAGTCACAAATTGTCACGGAGTTTCGCGTGTTGGAGTGGGATTCTCCTGCTTTTCCGCTTGCAATTTGTTGTCTTCTTGCGCAGAAGGCGCTGGCTTACCCAGCAAGCGTTCTTCCGCTTCGTGCGTCAGCACGGTAATCGTGATGCGCCGGTTCTGTGCCGCACGGGGGTCATCGGGGTGCAGCAAATCGCTGGCCGCCAGACCCACCACACGCGCCAATTTGTCGTTGGGCATGCCAGAGGCCACCAATTCGCGGCGCGAAGCGTTGGCGCGGTCGGTAGACAATTCCCAGTTGCTGTAGCCCTTCTCGCCGGTGCCGTAGGGCGCCGCGTCGGTGTGGCCAGCCAGACTGATACGGTTTTCCACGCCACCCAGTGCAGCGCCTACTTCCCGCAGGATGTCGCGCATATACGGCTTGACGATGGCACTGCCAATGTCAAACATCGGGCGGTTTTGCTCATCCACAATCTGGATCTGCAAGCCATCCGGCGTCACATCGATGCGGATTTGCGACTTGTACTCGTTCAGCGTGGCGTTGCTCGAGATCATGGCGTCAATCTTGGCGCGCAGCGCTTTGATGCGTTGGGCATCTTGCGCGGCACGTTGCTGACGCATGTTCTTGCGGTGCTGGTCGTTTTCTTCTGATTCGGAGCGTTTGACCTGGCCGTGAATTTTGGCCAGATCGGTGCCGCCGCCAGGGATGATGCTGGAGCTGTTGCCCGAGCCGTCACCGCCGTTCATCGCCACCTTTAAAGGGGAGTTGAAATAAGCGGCAATGCCCTGCAGGTCACCCTTGGAGGTCGAGCCCAGCAGCCACATCAGCAAGAAGAACGCCATCATTGCCGTCATAAAGTCGGCATAGGCAATCTTCCACGCACCACCGTGGTGGCCATGCTCACCCTTCTTGATGCGTTTGATGATGATGGGCTGCAGCTTCTTGTCGTTGGCTGCCCCGGCTTGTGCGCCGCCGGGAGCGTTTGGGGGCGGCATCGCTTACTTCCTCTTGACGTGCTCTTCCAGCTCCAGGAAGCCAGGGCGCTCCGTCGAATACAGCACCTTGCGACCAAACTCAATGGCCGTGGGTGGGTTGTAGCCCTGCATGCTGGCAATCAGCGTGCACTTGATGCATTCAAACTCTTTGCTGCCATCTTGGTGGCGTTGCTCAATCAGGCCAGCCAAAGGCTCGACCAGCGCATACGCCAGCAAAATACCCAGGAACGTACCCACCAGGGCCGAGGCAATCATGCCACCCAGTACCGAGGGAGGCTGGCCCACGGAGCCCATGGTGTTCACCACACCCAGCACCGCAGCCACGATACCGAATGCAGGCAATGCACCGGCCAGGCGTTGCAGGGCCACCACCACGCGGTGGCCTTCCTGGTGATGGGCATCGATCTCGTTGTCCATCAGGGTTTCAATTTCGTGGGAATTCAGGTTGCCCGACACCATCATGCGCAGATAGTCGGTAATGAATTCGACCAAATGGTGATCTGCCTGCAAATCTGGATATTTCTGGAAAATTTCCGAGTTTTCAGGTTCTTCCACATCCATTTCAATCGCCATCAGACCTTCTTTGCGTGCTTTTTGCAGCAAGTCGTACAGCAGGGCGAGCAAGCTCATAAAACGAGCTTTGGTGAATTTAGAGCCTTTGAGCGCAGAGGGGATCGCAGCCATGGTGGCCTTCAGCACTTTAGGCTGGTTGCTCACAATGAACGCGCCAATCGCGGCACCACCAATGGTGGCCATTTCAAAGGGGAGGGCTTTGCCCAGCACGCCCATGTTTCCGCCGTGAAGGGCGTAAACACCGAAGACGCAACCGAAGGCGATGATGTAACCAAAAAGGACAAGCATGTGGAAATTGTGTCAGAACCTAAACAAAGCCAAGCGCAGGAATGGTGCATGAAAAGCCATCTTGTTTATGGCTTTGCAGCTTTAGCGCCCATGGATGGATATAGGTAAAGCTGTAGTACAGCCTCTCCATTGCGTCACGCACGAGCAAAAAAACCACTGGAGGCTTTATCGGCATCCAGTGGTAATTCTGAAGGGGAAAAACGCAGCCTTGCTTAGCCCTGCAGCAATTGCAGAACTTGCTCAGGTTGGGAGTTGGCCTGTGCCACCATGGCCGTACCTGCTTGCTGCAGGATCTGGGTGCGGCTCAGGTTGGCAGTTTCCACGGCAAAGTCGGTGTCCATGATGCGGCCGCGGGCAGCCGACAGGTTCTCGACCTGGATGTCGATATTGTTCACAGCCGTCTCAAAGCGGGTCTGCATGGCACCCAAGGTGGCGCGTGCGGCGTTCACTTGGTCAATGGCGCTGTCAATTTTCTTCAGAGCCACCCAGGCGCCAGCTTGCGTGGTCACATCGATGTCATCCACGCCGCGCTCGTTCAGTTGCTGGTGACGTTCTTTGATGTCAAGACCTGCAACACCCGTCAGGGCTTCCAAGCGCGACACTTCGGCAAGAACTTGTGCATCTGTTGAGGTTGCTGTAATTGCAGAAGGTGTGACGCCTGCAAGAGTTTCCAAGGTTTCCAGATAGCCGCCGGCAGCTCTTGCAGAGGCTGCAGTGCCATCCCAGCCATTCTGTGCTGTCAGGGCGCCGTTGAAGCCAGTAACTGCGGTGCCAAGTGCTGCAATTACGGCATCAGCTGTTGTCTGTGTAGGGCCTGCCAGATATGCGTTATAGGCGGTGCCCAGCGCGCCAGTGGAGAGAGCGGCCTTGCCGCTGGGCTTAGAGGCAATCGCGGCTAAATCGTCAGCAAATTTTTGTGCTTCATCTGCAGTCCATGATGTAGGCGCTGTTGGGGTGGCGAGTGGGCTTACTGTGCCTTCCAGGCCTGTGGTCGCTGCGGTGAAGCCGGAGAATGTGATGTTCTTGGGGACATTGTTCTCATCCACACGCTCGGAAACCAGGGAGATGGTGTATTCCTGTGTGCCCTCTTTGAGGGTCATATAGGCAGTCACGCCAGTGTCAGCGGTCTTGTTATTGATGGCCGTGATGACTTGGCCAATGCGCTCCAGGCTGCTGTTGGCGGGGTCAAGTTCTTCCAGCTTGACAGCGGGCAGGCCATCGACCGTGATCTGCAGGGCGCCTGCAGGGATTTTTTGATCGAAATCGGCAATGGCTGGGCCTGCGTCATCGCTGACATTGAAGCCAATGCTAGTGGTCGAATAGTTGATGTTCGAAATCTGGCTGGCGCGGGTGTCTGCCAATGCGCCCAGCGTCACGTTGTCGCCGGAGTTGGCGCCCACTTGAAATACAGCGCCGGCAAACGAGCCGTCCAGAATCTTCTGGCCGTTGAAGTTGGTTTGCTTGGCCACACGGTCAATTTCAGCAGACATCTGCTTGACTTCGGCCTGCAGCGCCTTGCGGTCGCTGGCGCTGTTGGTGGCATTGGAGGCTTGCACCGCCAGTTCACGCATGCGTTGCAGCATGTCGCCCACTTTGCCCAGTGCGCCTTCAGCGGTCTGCGCGAGCGAGATGCCGTCGTTGGCGTTGCGCGATGCAACGGTCAGGCCCTTCACTTGGGTGTTCATGCGCTCGGCAATGGCCAAGCCCGCAGCGTCGTCCTTGGCGCTGTTCACGCGCAGACCTGAAGACAGGCGTTGCATGGTGGTGTTCAAAGACTGTCCCGACAACGACAGGTTTCGCTGTGCGTTGATGGAGGCGATATTCGTATTGATAGTTGCGGCCATTGCTTCGTTTCCTTCAGAAAAAGCGAGTTGCTTGGATCGCTCACATAGGCCATAGGCATAGATGCGCGTCAGGCAACGCTAGCGATGGGGGTAATTCTTCTATGGCTGCCCATTGCGCACTAAAGGAAATAAAGGTGGAAAAGGGGCTTATCTCGGTGCTTCCATAGGCAGTGGTGCGTGCCGTCTGTCGGTGTTGTGGCGTATGGCATGCCGACTGTCGGCAATTGGCTCAAGAGCCATGGCCTTGCTCCGAAGAAGCAGAAGACGGCGATTCAGCGAAGTGGCATTGGGCGGTAGTGGCCACGCTGCTGAAGCAAACACTTATAGATATTCAGGAGCAAACCATGGCCATGACCATCAACACCAATGTCGCTTCGATCAATGCACAGCGCAATCTGAGCCTGTCGGGCAGCACACTGTCCACCTCGATGCAACGCCTGTCTTCGGGCCTGCGCGTGAACAGCGCCAAGGACGATGCAGCAGGTCTGGCCATTTCGGAGCGCATGAACGCCCAAGCCAAGGGTTTGGCGGTGGCC